>JACMLJ010000008.1 GCA_014379625.1 Ferruginibacter sp.
AAATCAACTGTTCCCGAAAGGCGGTTGTTAAATATTTTAAACTCTAACCCTATATCAAACTGGGTCTGTTTTTCCCAGCGCAAATCCGGATTTGCAACTTGTTCAGAGAAAAAATAGGGATTGCCTTTATAGGAGCCCAAATTATCCGATTGTGCATTTTTCCATTGATTGTAACTTTGGAAATTTTGAATACCACCTGTACTACCGGTTAAACCATAGCTTGATCTAACTTTTAATAAATCGATAAAGGATACATTTTTAAGGAATTCCTCATCAGATACTATCCAGCCGGCTCCTATTGCCGGAAAATCTCCAAATTTGTTCCCCTTGCCAAATCGTGATGACCCTTCCCTCCTGTAACTTAGTTCCAGTAAATACTTCTGTTTATAAGAATAATTAAGCCTTCCGAAATAGGCCAGGAATAAATACTTGTCACTGTTGCTCGCGCTGGGAGTAGACTTATAGGTGGCCTGTGAAGGATCCCTGAATATATCATTAGGATATGCCTCTCCGGTAACGGCAAGGAAGGGGGAGTTGTTTCTATTGTAGGTAATACCACCCAATAACTTAAATGAATGATCTACAGCAAAGGTTTTGCTATAGGTTAATGTATTATTCAAATTGTAGTTATTTAATGAAACTCTTTCATTACGCGATTCGGCACCCGGCTGTCCCGGTGATAATGGCCCTGTAGTAGCCTTAACAGGAACAGAAGCACCGCTGCTTATGGTGCGCAGGTATTTTGAATAATAATTTTCGATCGCCTGCGTATATATATCCAATCCAAAATCAGATCGGAATACCAACCCCTTCAATGGGCTATACTCTAAATATGCATTGCCAATAGTTCTTAGTTTTTTCTGGCGACTGTAAAATTGGTTTCTGTCCTGGAACATTACCAGATTTCTTCCAATTCTGCCTTGTTGTCCTAATCCGTTATTGTAAGGATCAAAATAAGAACCATCCGCATTATAATAAGGGTATACCGGTATAAGGGTTTGCGCTAACCCAAATCCGCCTGCATTAGTATTGGTTCCGGATCCCATCCGGTAATCTGTGGTATATGATATATTGAAACTTGTTCCAATTTTAATCTTGTCGGTAGCCTTATTATCAATACTGGAACGAAAGGCGACCTTTTCATAATCATTACCTTTAATTATCCCATCCTCCTTATAATAAGTTCCACCTATATAAAAATTTGTTTTGTCGCTTCCCCCGGAGGCAGATACAATAGCTTCCTGGCGTGTGCCTTGCCTCAACACGGTACTTAAATGATCTGAATTTGTGACATCAGCAATTGCCCTTGAAAATTGCGGTCTTACGGGTAAAGGCGCAGGTCCAGGCACACCACCATTTCCGGGATAACCACTATTTTTAAAGGCTTCATCCAGCAAACTAAGGTATTGGCCACCATCAAGGTATGCGACCCTGTTGGTTTCTTTGGTAACTCCATAACTATAACCTGCATTCAATTTAGTTTTGCCTGCTTGTCCTTTTTTTGTTGTTATTATAATTACACCGGCGCCACCTCTTGCCCCAAAAATTGCGGTAGAAGATGCATCCTTTAAAACCTCAATTGAAGCAATGTCATTCGGATTTATATCTGCAAGTACATTATTAGAAGATCCGAAATTGCCGGAAATACCTCCACCTGCATCACCACGCCCCCCACTATTAATGGGGATGCCATCTAAAATATATAAAGGCTCACTTGCTGCATTGATAGATGTTGTACCCCGTAACCTAACTGTTACCAACCCCCCGGGCACACCACTTGATTGAGTTACCTGTAAGCCTGCAACCCTACCCTGAAGCGCACTTTCAAAAGACGGAACTACAGATTTTTCAATTTCTGTTGCTTTGACTGAACTGATGGCGCCGACAACACTTTTCTTTTGTTGTGTTCCATAACCAACTACAACCACTTCATTTAAAGCCAAGGGCCGCTCCATCAACCGGACATTTATTTCAGTCATGCTGCCCACCGAAATTTCTTTTGATGCATATCCGGTATGAGAAATGACCAGGATGGATTTTTGAGAAGGTACGCTAATACTAAATTTTCCCTCCGCATCCGTCATTTTACCTATACTGGTACCTTTTATCATTACATTCACTCCCACCAGCGGCTCCCCATTATTATTTGTCACTTTACCCGTTACATCAATTGCTGGTGGCAGTGGTGGTGAAAAAACAATTGTTTTTTGAAGTGTAAATTCTTTTTCCTTGATGATAACCATCTTATTCAGGATATTATAACTGAGCGGCTGTCCTTTAAAACAGATTTCAAGAACCTGTTCTATGGTCGCATTATCAACAGTTATGGTAATGTCCTGACTTTTTTTCAGGAGACTTTCAGTGTAAACAAACGTGTAATTTGTTTGCCTGTTGATCTCTTTAAAGATTTTTTCAAGCGAAACGTTCTTTTCAGAAAGGCTTACGTGTTGAGAAAACCCGTTTGCATTAGCGCTTAGGCAAATCGCAAACAAGAAGATAAATGTTAGGTTCATAATCAAAAGCGTTTTAAAAAAACCCTTTTCCGCCAACAGTTTAAATTGGCAGCAAGCTAATAATGGCATAAATTTGATTTTGATTTTGGTTAAACAATAAAAGACAACTGAAAGGTTTTGAGTTGGATTAACCTCTATTCTTTCCGGAGGTGTTACAAGCACTTCCGGATTTCTATAAGATTAATTTATAGTTTTTCATATTCCTTAATAATTACTTCACCCGAAAAGAATTACTCGTCCCTGATAAGTAATACAGGTTTCATAGAGCTTTTTAAGTGAGAACAATAATTTTTTTACCATTGATTTTAAATCGCACTTTACCGGTTAGCTCCAATGCTTTTAATACATCTGAAAGTTTTGTGTTTCTTGGAATTTCGGCATAGAACAGGTCATTAATTTTTCTGTCATAAATTACTTCTACATCATACCACCTGGATAATTGTTTTGCAACTGTTTCAAAATCCGAACCTTCAAAAATAAAAAAACCATTCTTCCACGCCATCACTTTTCGAAGATCAACACCGCTAACCATTTGCAACCGTCCGTTAGGGCTAAGCTGTGCCTGCTGTCCTGGCTTGAGCATAGCGCTGTTGCCATCGGTAACAAATTTTACACTACCCTCTAATAAAGTAGCCTGGAGAAGGGATTCATCATTGTAAGCCATTACATTAAAATGTGTACCCAATACCTGTATCTCTGCCCCGTTTATACTCACAATAAACGGCCTGGCTTTGTTCTTTGCTATTTCAAAATAAGCTTCGCCAGTTATTTCAACTCTTCGTTCCTTGCCGCTGAAGCTGGTTGGAAAACGAAGTGAGGAGACTGAATTCAACCAAACCTTACTACCGTCACATAATTCCACCTGGAACTGTCCGCCGCTGGGTGTAGAAATAATGTTATACAAAATTTCATTGGTTACTAAACCGGAATCGCTGTAGTTCAACTTCCCATTCAGTTTGATCACTTTTGTATTGCCTTGCAGTAAAACAGTGCCATTCTCTTCTTCATCCAATACGATTGTGGAACCATCCCCCAATGTTAAGATTGCTTTATCACCACCTGGCTTTGCATCATTTTTTAAGGGAGTATTATTTTGTGTTTGCGAAATCCGCGGCTTTGAATTATTGTTAAACCACCATAAAGTGGTTAAAGCGCAGAGGCCAACAAAACATGCGACTGCCAATCTCAATGTCCAGAAACGCAGGCGCTTTACTCTTCCCGGTTTTTCGGGAACGCCCATTTTTTGATGAATACCTGCTAATAATTTTTCAGAAATAAGGCGGTCAATTACTGTTGAATGTTGAAGATTATCTAAAAAGAGCGCTTGCATATATTCCTTCAATTCAGATTCGCCTGAATTTTCTAAAGTATCTAACAGCCATTGTTTTTCTTCCGGAGTCCAAACTGGTTTTTCAAGTAATTTCTCCAGCTGATTTTTCTTATTTAACAAATTGTCTTTTTAATAAATACCCTGGGAGAAGTAAAAAGGGGGGGTGTACCTGAATTTTTTTTGGAACTTTCTTATGAAACATTCAACGCAATTAAAATGCTTTTGAAAATGATTAAAAACTTATGAGTACAGGTACAAAATCTATAAGCGTAAATATCCCAATGTGAGGGCACCGATTAATATTGTGGAATATCCCGGATGTTGATGGATGTATTCTTTTATTGAAATTACGGCGCCGGACAAATATTCCTTTACCGTGTGTTTTGAGAGCTGTAATTCTTCAGCCGCTTCATCATATGTTTTTCTTTCTAACTTACACAATTCAAATACCCTTCTTTTTTGGGGGGAAAGCTGTTCGATTGCTTTGTCGAGAATATTTACACGGGCATTCGTTAACTCCTCCCGGGTATCAGTTGTGTCTTTCACGGCCTGGTATATCTTTGTTTGGGCCAGTGATTCCTTTAGCGAATGTTTTAAATGATTAATTGATTTATTGTGGCTTACCACAAATAACCAACCGGAAATATCCTGCCCTGCATCAAGATTGTGACGTTTCTCCCATAAAGTAAGAAAGACTTCCTGCACAATATCTTCCGCAATTACAGCGTCACGTATAAGTTTTAATACATTGAAATAAATAGCAGAATGATACTTCCAGTATAATGCATTAAATGCAGCAATATCGTCATTTTGGAGGCGCCGGGTTAGTTCCTGGTTTATAGTATAAATCATTATAGCAGCATTTCAGATTTTTTTCAACGATTTTTAAAATTAGCAAAAAAATCGAGGAACCATAACAAGAGATATTCGAAAATAGCTATTAGCTGCATGGAGGGCTATTTTAAAAAATACATTTCTTCACTTTGGCCAGCCAAAATCAACACTTTCTTGTATCCACCTTCCACATCACCTAATAACTTCTTTACATCCTGGTTGTTTTCCACTAATAAATTTATTTCCGCATTCATGTTGGTAGGGTTGGATATTTTTAATGTTAACCCTTTATCATCTTCCGCTACAATTTCAGCTTCTATATTATCAAATACTACAAAATAAGATGTACCAGGCTGGATATATAAACCCGGTAGTTCAATATAGGTAAGCATCAGCGCCGTTTCGGCCCAGGTTGTAATTAAGGGCATTTCACCAATACCTTCAAACCAGTCGGTGGTACTTACCCGTTCACTCATCCATCCAAATTTTAATCCCGGAATAGGTTTTAAAGGATGAGAAAGGTATTGCGGCATATTGTGGGCTATATCTCTCAATAATTCCACATAAAATTTATTGCCTGTTGCCCGGTACAACTTTAATAAGGCTACACCTGAATAAGTGCAGATGCCGGGGGCGCCATGCTTATTCTGGGTGTTGGCAATTACAGCACCGGTAGATTTTATGTCCAGTTGGCTGAACAAAGAATTAACGGGAAATTTATAGTTATAAGACATTACCCAGGTAGCGAATTGCATGGCGACATTTTCCGCTATGCCAAGCCATTTATTATCTTTTGTTGTTTCATAAAGCAACATATATGATTCTAATAATGCATAGCAGGATTCGCTATCTGGATTTTGCATCGCATCACCGGGGCCCCCACAGGTAATGCCCTTTTGTACAAAATTTTCGTTGTAATAATCTCCGGCCTTTATTGCAATATCCAGGTGGCTCTTCTCCCCAAAATATTTGTACGAAACACATAATGCACCTGGTACAATACCCCCGCTTGTTGACCCGCCAACAATTATTTCACCGGTTTTACTATTAATAAAATTACCAAACTGTCCATTTTTTTTCCAAAGGTTTACAAATGCATCCCCAACCATCTTAGCGCCATTTTTCCAGCTATCCTTAACCGGGTATCCCAACTTTTGCATAATCATAAATTGCCTGATTACATAATATAGCCCATCACCGCTTTTTCGGACAAGGTGCCAATCTGCCGTATGGGGTTTCCTGATATCCCCACCATACCATCTATTGCCCCCTTCGCCCGAATCCCAAAAAAAACCAGAAGGGGAGATACCATCAGGAAACAACCAATCAAAGTTTTTTATCACATTGCTTTTTGTGATAGTCGATCCCGCTACCAATAAAGGGTAGGTAGAGATCATACCTCCCGTCCACCCGATTTGCCAATCCTGTAAAAAATTTTCACGTGCACCTACAGAATAGTATCCGTATTCAGGAACAAAATTCAATTCGTTAAATTTTTTCTCCTGCACTTTGAATGCCGAAGAAAATGGAAGAATTGTTGAAAGCGTATCCGGCAAAGAAAGGTCTTTTCTTATGGTAGCAAATTGATTAAAAAGACCTTGCAGATTACCTGATTTAAATTCATATATTCTAAACTTAATAG
>JACMLJ010000046.1 GCA_014379625.1 Ferruginibacter sp.
AGCAAAAGTAGCGTCGTCACAGGTACGCAGCCCGCCGGCTGAGGAGGCAAAATCGCCAAAATTAAAAGAACTATGTAAGTAGCAAAAGTCTTTGAACTTATGTTCCTTAATATTATTATTAGGTACGTATTATTGCGATGAACCTTACTTTTTATATAGTGCCCTGCCGTGGCATTGAGTCATTTTCAAATTTCCTGATTTTAACATTTGAAATTCAGGCGCTTTCGTTTAGTGTAATCGCGGCTGTTATGTTAGTTATTTGAAGCGGCTCCTTTCGTTAATCCCATTCCCTTTGCTGCCAAAACATTCCAGCTATGCTGCCGGATATTTAAACCAATAATATTTCTTTTTCAAAAATCCCTGTCGCACAAAATTAATTCTCGCTGATAAGCATTGTAGTTTATAAAACAGTATATTTACTAACCCGTAAAGCTGCCTGCAAATGATGGGGCGCCGTCATTCCTATGCAGCTTGTTAACCCGTCCAATTTTTCCATAGTAAGACCAGTCAATAGCATTACCGCTATTATAAAATTTCTTTACAATAAATGTATCAAGGATGAAAAGATTTTTTACAAGCTGGCCCCTGTTTTTATTGTTCTGCCTGGCAGGAAACCATACCGCTTTTACCCAAAATTCTGTACTGGTAAACTTTGGAAGCCCCAACTGTTATAATGCCGGCAACCCATTCTTTTCGCTTATCAACAATCCCTTAAGTGCTTCACCGTCTGCGCTGGCAAGTTGCGGGCTTACCGCACAATTGCCTGATTTTTACAATGTATTTATCGCTTACAATCCAAAAAGCAATAAAATATATGTGGCCGATATACGCAGTAATATAGATACAAAGATATGGGTGATGGATATGGGCCTGCCCTCCAATATTGCCTGCCCGGTGATACCGGTTGCACCTACTTATTCTTATAGCTATATATCCAATAATTTTGAGTTTGATAATAACGGTGACCTGTGGTCGTTTTCAAATTATAATTTGAGTACCGGCCGTTGTAATATGGATAAGTTTGATGTTACTACCGGCAGTGTAATCAACACCAGGATATTGCAGTTTCCGCCAGGTAATTTTCCCACGAGTATCAACAGCGGCGACCTTACCATATTGCCCAATGGCCGGATGTTTGCAACACTCGGCAGCGCACCGTCCAGATTATATGAAATAAATAATTATAGCAGTACCAGCAATAACGCCACCGCCACTTACCTGCAAACCCTGCCCAAAGACTGCTATGGCATTGCCTACCTGAACGGACAACTGGAAGTGACCGGGATAGATTTTACAACCTCCTCCTGCTATTATTTTGATTACACCATCAGCACCAATACACTGGGCATACAAAAGCCCTTTCAACTGGGGCAGGGACCTATTGACAATACCAGTTTCACGCCATCGGTGGGCACCACTAAACAATTGGTGAACGCGGTTAAAGTAAATGCAAATACGGCCGATCTCACCTATGAAATATATGTAAAAAACCTGGGAAATGTAATCATCAACAATATCAATGTTACTGATGACCTCGGTGCAGTATTTGGCGCCGCTAATGTGTCCAATGTAAGCACATCTTTTGTAGCCGGCGCCAATATGGGCGGTCTTACTTTAAACTCATCTTACAACGGCACCACTATCACCAGCCTCCTGAGTGCAGGACAAAATTTACCAAACCAAACCCTCAGCAATACCAATTATTATTTTAAGCTATTGCTGCAATGCAGGGTTACTAACCTGCAGGCGGCAACAACCTACTTAAACTCCGCTATCGGCCAGGGTACTATTGGTAATACCGGCAACAGCAGCCTCATCAATATAAAAGATTCTTCTAACAATGGCCCTGCCTCAGTAGTAGACCCCAACAGTAATGGCAACGCAAGTGAATTGGGAGAAAACGTGCCTACCCCATTCAATTTTGGCACCCTCCCTGTTCGGTTTATTAGTGTTGCCGCAACCCTAACTAATAAAACTTCCGCAACAGTAAAATGGGTTGTGGCAACGCCGACCATTAATGCAGAAAAATTTGAAGTGGAATATAGTGTAGATGGAAGAAGCTGGATACAGTTGACAGCGATGAATATCACTAGTATTAACCAGGGAAATTACCAGTTTACCCACCGGCATATTCCCGCAGGAAATTTATATTACAGGATCAGGCAGACAGACAATGACGGCTCCTTTGTTTATAGCAGAATCGTATTGCTGCATAATAAACTGAACGCGAACAATTATACCATTTTTCCAAATCCGGCGGGCAATTATATCCAGGTATCAGCACCTTATTATAACAATGGAAAAACAAGCATCGAAATGTATGATGCTACCGGGAGGAAAATATTATCTAAACAAATGACCACATCCACAGAGGAAATTAATACGGCTCATCTGCCAGCAGGAACTTTTTTGTTGAAACTAATACATAAAGATGACGTACAAACTCAGAAGGTATTGATTGTACATTAGGGCCCGTGATGCTTAATTGAAAATATTTAGTTGAAGCTAACTACTAAGGCTAAACAGAAAAGGCCCGGCAAAATCAATGCTGCCATATTTAATATGCACTAATTTGAATGGTATTCACAGGCATCTCAGCTAACTTTAAAATTTCCCGGGATTTCGCAGGTATATTTTTTTACCGGCACCCTTTCTTTGCCCAACATTGTTGTGTCACTCACTTGTACCATATACCGCTGTGGGTCGCTTTTAAACAGCAGCACAATAATTTTTTGGGCAAGTTGAAAACAATTTGAGGCTGCGCATCTTTTTTTCTAAAACGGTCAGACGGAGACCGTCAGACCGTTTTAGAAAAAAAGACTTTCAGCAACCGCTACACTTTCGGGCCTGCCCACATCTACTAATTTATCACCGGAATGATCGTACCCTAAAACCAGGTGGTCTGCTGCCAAATCGAGGTAGGGTTCGGTGAGTGAAAATTTTCCGCGCTGGCGGATCAGCGAAAATATTCCGGGTTCAAAAACTACGGCACAACTGTAGGCTTTTTGAATCAGTGTTTTTCCGCTTTCAGGGGCGCCAAGGTGAGGGCCCTTTTCTTCACCGGTATTTACATTTCTCCATCCGCAGAGACGGTCATCCTTATCAAATAAAAAATACCTGGAAGTTAGCCTGTTGGTTACACCAAAAGATATCAATGGCTGGTGCTGCCGGTGGTATTGGAGCAGTTTGTCTAAATTAAGATCGGTAAGGATGTCAACATTGAGTGTAATAAAAGGTTCTCTACCCTCCAGCAGGGGTCTTGCTTTTACCAATCCACCGCCGGTTTCAAGCAATTCTTCCCGTTCATCACTGATCATGATATTGCTGCCCCACCCGTTATTTTCATTCACTGCAACTACTACCTGGTCGGCAAAATGATGCACATTCACTACCACCTCCCTAACGCCATATTGTTGCAGGTATTCTATGTTGCGCTGCAATAAGGATTTACCATTTACCAATGCCAGCGCCTTGGGATACAAATCCGTCCATGGTTTAAACCTTGTGCCAAGCCCGGCGGCAAATATCATTGCTTTCATCCTGTTTTCCAGTTTTCTTTGTTGGTATGATGTAGACTTATTTTTACCTTAAACTTATTTCTTAAATGTCTCGCTATCGCTTCGGCGGCAAATACGCTTCGGTGCTGGCCACCCGTACAACCAAAATTAATCACCAGGCTTTCAAAGCCACGTTTGATATAATCTTCAACAGCTATATCAATGACACTATACACACCGTTTAAAAATTCCGGCATTTTGGTTTGTTGTTCCAAAAAGTCTTTTACCGATTTATCAAGGCCCGATAAATGTTTATACGCATCAAACCTGCCCGGGTTTAATATACCCCGCATATCAAAAACAAAACCGCCGCCGTTTTTGGTTTCATCAACGGGATACCCGGTTTTAATAAAAGAAAAACTATTAACGGAAACCACTAATGGTGTTTCAGGGGTAGCCTGTACCGGGGTAAACTCTTCTATCACTGCATCGCTGGTACAGAGTTCAAGCATCTTCTTAAATTCGGGCACGGCAATACCCACACTTTGGTTATTGATAAACCATTTTAAATTTTGCAATGCCAGTGGAATGCTGGTTAAGAAATGCGCCTTTCGTTCAAACAAGCCCCTAAACCCATACGCACCCAACACCTGTAGTAAACGGATCAGCACATATCCGTTATACTGGCTTCTAAAAATATCCCGGTCAACCGGCTGTCTTACAATTTTTTCAAAAGCCACGGTATAATCTTCCAGCAGCAGCTGTTTCCAGTCATCCGGCAAATTTGCCCTTGCCTGCCACAACAGCGAAGCCACATCATATTGTGGTGCGCCCTTCATGCCGCCCTGGTAATCTATAAAATGAATATGGTCGCCGGGCGATACCATAATATTCCTGCTCTGGAAATCGCGGAACATAAAATATTTATATTCCGTATGAGCAAGATAATTACTGAGGGCTTCAAAATCATCGATCAGCTTTTGCTTATCATAGGGCCTGCGCAAAGCATCCAGGAAATAATATTTAAAGTAAAGCAGGTCGGCCATGATCGCCTGTTTACCAAATGAGGCGTTGGTCAGGCATTTTTTATAATCCAATCCTTCATGCCCCTTTACCTGTAACAATGCTAGCTGCTGTAAACTTTTTTTGTAGAGTTCATATACGTTTTCAGTGAACCCGTTTTCTTCCAGTTTATTCAACAAAGAAGTATCACCAAAGTCTTCCTGTATATAAATTTTTTTGTCGGCGCTGATGAAAAATATCTCCGGTGTAGCCAAACGTTTTTTTTGAAACTGCTGCGAGAAATAAATGAACGAATCATTTTCCTTTATATTGGCGCCATAGGTAGCAATAAAAGTTTTAAAAGCTGTATGAATGCGAAAATAATATCGTTCACTACCCGCCTGCGGTAATTTGTCAATACCTGCAATGGGTTCACTGCTATACTGCATGAAAACTTTTTTTATCTCCTCAATTTCTACCTGCATGTACTTTTTTATTAAACGTAAAAATAATGGATTTTATTTACCGGTTGAAAATGCGGGGTTTAGTAGCTTTGTATCCTGCTACGCACAGCAGTTATTCTCCTTCCTGCACCTCCTTTAGCGGCTTAAACGGACTCCTTTTTTTTCGGGGATCGGTTCCATCCATTTGCACAATTTTAGGATAAAACTCCCCTAACACATCTACCAGACATTGTTGGCTTTGCATCACCTCACGTATATCCTTATACGCAAATGGCGCCTCATCCAGTCCACCGCCAACTAAAGTTACCCCGTATTCTTTCAGTACTTTATTTAACGACTGGTGGGTAATATTTTCCAGCGCTTTGGTACGGCTCATCTTACGGCCGGCCCCGTGACTGGCAGAGTTGATAGATGCCGGCTCCCCTTTTCCTTTTACAATAAAACCCGGCGCTGTCATACTCCCCGGAATGATCCCCAGCACATCCTTACCCGCAGGTGTAGCCCCTTTACGGTGTACAATAACTTCTTTGCCTTTTCCTTCAGCTCCGCCCAGGATTTCCTTCCAGGCAAAATTGTGGTGGTTCTCCACCACCGTTACCGGTTGTTCACCAACTGCTTTGGCAATTTTTTTATGAATCGTATGGTGACAGGCGCTTGCATAATCGCCTGCCAGGTTCATTGCCAGCCAGTATTCCATTCCTTCCTCTGAATCAAGACTCATCCATGCCAGGTGTTTTGCCTCTTTTGGCAATATTGTTTTTTCCATTGCAATCCGGGTATAGTGATTGGCAATATTGGCGCCCAGGCCCCGGCTTCCGCTATGGCTCAGCAAACCAATATATTTTCCAGGCGCTAACCCAAATGGATTTCCGGGGTCTGTAATGGCCACTTCTCCAAACTCCACAAAATGATTGCCACTACCGGAAGAGCCTAACTGCCGGGCTGCCTTTGTTTGCAAACCGGTTAAAAAAGCGATCTCTTTAAACTCCTTCCGGTCTATTACTTCATGCTCCGTTAATCCGCCATTAAGGGCATTGCCGCTAAAATCCCTTCCCGCGCCAAACAAAGTATGGGCAATCAATTCACGTTTAAAAAAAGATGCTTTCTTTTCCAGGTCAGTAGCGGGAAGGTTAAAAATACTCAGGCACATCCTGCACCCGATATCCACACCAACTGCATAAGGAATAATGGCATTATTGGTGGCCAGTACACCCCCGATCGGCAAACCATAACCCTGGTGGGCATCGGGCATTAAAGCGCCCGCAACAGACACTGGCAACCTTGATGCGATTTCCATCTGTTGTATGGCGCCATCTTCTATAAGGTTTGCACCGAATACGGTGTAAGGACAAGCCTCCCCCAGCTCCACCAAAAGAGAGGTTTTAGAAGACGCTGCCGGCACCAACTTTTCTGCGATTTTTACCAGTACCTCGTTTTCTAAATAATTCTCAGGGGATGCCAATACCTCTTTTAGTATTTGCAAAGCAGCCTCCTCTGTATGGTGTTTAAAGTGAGCGCTCATGGTATGCATGGCCACACTTATCACCGGCCCTTCGGGGTAGCCAATGGCCCGGATTTGTTTTCCGGTTAATTTTAATTTGCTCATTGTTTTATTATTGTTTGTATTGTTCCGTTTTTAGTTTTGCATTGCAGGAAATCAATTCAAAAGAGTACCCGCTTTAAGGATTTGATTTTATGCGCTATGGTGATAAAAAATGACACCAAGTTCTCACTTTTTTAATTAGTGTCTTACCAGGCACGGTTTTCACCTCCAGCTTTTTTTGTCGGGCAGTTCTTAATTGGTAGCAAAGTATTTCGCTTCCAAATTGTTCCATAAAATTTTTGTCCATAAAATTTGTTTTAGTTCCGATCGTTCAATGCCACACAGGATGGCGTGTACCGCAATTCATTTATGGACTTGTAATTTTTTTTCACCTGGTTATATTTTAATTTTTTAAAAAATTAGTAACTGATTTTAGAAGTTATTGCAAAGTACGCCGCCGCATAACGGAGGATTTACAGGCCATTTACTGCACCACTTTATTAGCACAACTACTACTTGCAAATGCTTCCGGCTTAGCCCTGAAAACAAAACCCATCCCCAGTATATAACCCATTGCTTCCTTCAACGCATCATTACTTTTGAACGACGTGTTGGTGTTGATATCCGCGTGTACTTCCATATCCACATCGTACATGGAGAATATATTGCACAGCGAATAGGCTATATCGATACTCTTCGCAACTTCCAGCAACATCCTTTCTTTAATGCTCATCCTTTGCCGGGTGGTTTCATTGTGTGTATACATGAAGCCTCCTTTTCCTTTCCGGATGAATACGATCACGGTAGCGAATTCAGTCGCTTTACCCCCGGTACTTTTGTTACGGCAGGCTTTCACCTGGCTATCAGTGCCGATACATACTTTTAGTTGGTGGCCCATTTCTTTTTCCCTGATTACAGCCGCCATCACTTCATCATTAATTGGCTGGTGAATTTTTTCACCGCTTAATTTTCTCCATTGTTGTTGATGTTTCATGGTCTTACCCTGATCCCAAAGGGAGTTTTGAAATATTTTTTTTTGTTCACCGGCATTTGTACCCTGGTTGAACTTCAGTGGCGACGCTCCGTTCAATAGTTGTTTTTCAATTTTGCTTTTCCCACGTTACTATTGTTAAGTTAAGTGTGAATGGGCAATAGTGACCCGATAGCTATCCGGTGGTGGTTATTTCACCATTGACCATTCACAAATCGATCAGTCATTTTATGCTTAACATAACACTGGCACCAGTACAAGGATTTGAACCCTGGCAGATAGTTTTGGAGACTATCATGCTACCATTACATCATACTGGCGTGCGGACGAAACAGGATTCGAACCTGTAACCACGGTGCTTCAAACCGCTGCTCTGCCATTGGAGCTATTCGTCCTTTGCAAACCTCATAGATTTTAAGAACCTCTGAGGTTTGCGGAGAGTAGAGGGCTCGAACCTCTGTACCGACTTAACGATGACATGGCTTAGCAAGCCTGCACATTACCACTCTGTCAACTCTCCAACTTCATTGCACCTACATTTCGCGGAAACAGAATGATTCGAACATTCAACCCTCTGCTTAACAAGCAGCCGTTCTGCCATTGAACTATGTTTCCTTTGTTGGCCCGGAGAGATTCGAACCCTCAACCCCCGGATTAAAAGTCCGGTGCATCTAAACCATTGAGCTACGGGCCAGTTTTGTGATGGCTAAAGGACTTGAACCTTTAACCGCTATCGTATCAGGATAGCGCTCTGCCAATTGAGCTAAGCCATCAATTATTTTTTTTGTTGGCCTGAACAGATTCGAACTGTTAACCTTGAACGTATAAGGTTCCCGCTCTCACCATTGAGCTACAAGCCAATTAATTGTTGCGGCTACAAGACTCGAACTTGTATCTGAAGCTTATGAGACTTCTGAGTTAACCTTTACTCCAAACCACAATGTTTGCCGGCTCCAAAGATGACCTGTCTGCTTATACCAACCGCATTAATTTTCGCCATCGAACCATCCTTTAATTTCTTCAATACCCATTTCATTTTTCACTTCATTTGGCGCATTACTCATTACTCACCAGGTTGTCTCCGGGAATCGAACCCTGTTCATTGCATTCACAGTGCAGTGCTTTACCAGATAAGCTAAAGACAACATGTATCGAAGGATTTGGATCAACATTTTCATAATAAAAACGAAACAACAGGCCTTGCAGCATTAAAAAAAGCGGTTCGTATGGGAATTGAACCCATTGCAACAGATCGACAATCTGTTATGTTAGCCGTTACACCAACGAACCGGTCGTATATTAAACGATGTTATAGGAAGCCAGGCTTGTACTGACAAACTTATGATTCCAGGTCACGGATTCTACCATTTGAAATACACCTGTATTTTTACGCCACTTTAAGGAAAGGCAGATTTTAAAAAGCTTCCCCGTTGCATCTCACGGGGAAAGCTTTATTCCTCCTCCTGCATCTAATCTTTTGTACCGTGTTTTATCCCATTACAAGCTTCTGCCGGTGCTGATTGTATCAACCTTATTGCCATTACACGTTGCATTTATTTGGGGCATAAAAAAGCCCGGTCAAATTTAATTTCGACCGGGCTTTTTTTATAGAAAAAGGCATTATGCCTTCAACTGTTTACACCGCGGTCGCATGTCTGGATAAAGTTTACCCATATTGCCGTCAAAGAAGCGTTCACCAATATTTAGTTTACTGCTAAACCAATGCACTGGCAATAGCTGTATGTGTATCGTTGTCATAATTTTTATCGCTGAAAGAAGTTGATTTAAATTTTTCACATAAAAAAACCCCGATTTTTATTTCGGGGCTGCATTACTTAGTGTTGGTAAACTTTATGATTACGCACCCGGATAATTAGCACCGAAAACTGTTAGATCCGCTATCGGACTAAACCAGCCTTTTGTTTCGATATGTAAATTATTGCGTTGCATGATATTTTGTTTTGCGATGCAAAGATGAATTTATTTTTTTCACTCTACCAAATATTTTTTTAACTTTTTTTTGAAGAGATCAAAACAGGTTCGCCTGAAACCCAGTGATAGTAAAGCTTTCAGCCAGTAAAAAAATATTTTAAAAATATCCTATCACTACCTATTTATCAGTTCAATTGAAATCGTGCTTTGATAATATTTTTTACTTGTTGCAGCCAAAAACTTTTTACGAAATAAAGTATTGTTTATTGAAATCGTTTTTAATGCTGCTTCAAACAATCAGAAGAAATGTAACAACCCTGCGTCTTTGCTGATTAAAATGGCTATTTTAAATCTTCGTTTACCTCAAAGTTTTGCACAAATTACTCAGCCTATTTTATAATGCTGCTTTCTAAATTATATTACTTATCAAATTAAAAAACGAAAAACAAAACAACCTCCAAAAAACACACTCCTATAAAAATAAAGGTCCCGCATACGCGTAAGCCTGCTGACATGAGTGCTGTGGAATGGCAGGTAATCTTACGCCGGCAAATTGCTGAGGACGAAAATTTCACTATCCAAAAAATAAGTGACGGGTTGGTTTTTGCTGATTACAAAGTGGAAAATATCAAAACATTGTCTACCTACAAAGTTGCTTTGCGCAGTGCGGATAACTCATTGAATTTTTGCAGTTGCCCCGATTTTAAAACCAACCAGTTGGGTACCTGCAAACACATAGAAGCTGTACTGCTAAAAATAAAATCAAAGCCTGCTTTAAAAAAGCAATTGGCTGTTCCCTATACACCTCCGTACACCTCCGTTTATCTCGACTACAGGGGTGAACGAAAGGTAAAGCTGCGCATTGGAACAGAAGAAGCAGTGCAATACAAACTGTTGGCCAAACGTTTTTTTGATACCAATTTGGTTTTGCCAGCCGTTTCATTTTTAAAGTTTGAAATTTTTCTGCAAAAAGCGCATAAGCTTCATCCCCAATTCAGGTGCTACGAAGATGCGCTTGAATTTATACTGCATGAACGCAACAGCCAGCACCGTAAACAGGCCGTGGATCAAAAACAAACCACCCTGTTTAAAGGCATTAGCAAAGCCAAATTATTCCGCTACCAGGAAAAGGGCGTTTTGTTTGCAGTAAAAGCTGGCAGATGTATTTTGGCGGATGACATGGGGCTTGGTAAAACATTGCAGGCAATTGTAAGCACAGAGGTTCTGCGAAAAGAATTTAACATCAGCGCAGCGATTATTATTTGCCCCACCTCTCTGAAATACCAGTGGAAAACAGAGATTGAAAAGTTTACCGGTAACAAAAATGTATTGGTGATTGAAGGAAATATCTTGGTTCGTAAAAAACTATACAGTTCCAATACTGCCGACTATATCATTGTAAGTTATCAAATGGCCTCCAACGATTTTATTTACCTCAATAACATGCAGGCCGATGTACTTATTCTGGATGAAGCACAGCGCATTAAAAACTGGAAAACAAAAACCTCTGCGGCAATAAAAAAAATTAAAACTACTTATGCTTTAGTGCTAACCGGTACGCCTGTGGAAAATAAAATTGAAGACCTCTATTCTTTGATGCAAATTGTAAATCCTTACCTGCTGGGTTCGCTGCATAATTTTTTATCAAGGCACCAGGTAACAGAAGATGGAACAGACAAAGTAATTGGCTATAAAGATTTGAACGATGTGGGCATATTGTTACGGGATGTAATGTTGCGCCGTACCAAAACTGAAGTGCTGAAAGATTTGCCCATGCGGATGGATAAGAATCTTTTTGTACCCCTTACACGGGAACAGTTAGCGCTGCATACAGAATACGCAGAATAGGTTAAGCCTGCATGATTATTCGTGCAAATGGGCTTTAATAGCGCTTCCCGCGGGTGGGATCAACTTAACACATCTATTGAGTAAAACGGATCGCTGACACGGCGGACATCCAATGGATTTTCGAGGTCGAGGTAAAGCGCTGGTTTTTTAAAAGTAGCCGCTATACTTTTGGCGAGGGTAGTTTTACCAACCTGCCGCGGGCCAAGTATACAAACTACCGGAAAACGCTGTAGCAGTTTGCTAATTTCAGCTTGCAGTAAACGATGAATCATATACTAAACTAAAAATGATCCTTGAAAATCCAAATTTAGATTTTTGATTTTCAAGGATCAAAAAGTTGCCACTTTGTCCAAATCCTATCTGCATGAATAATAAAATCTTTATCCCCCTGTTCTCAATATCAAAACACCAATTTAAAATTCTAATAGGGAAGCGTTAAAAATGATCTGTCGGTATTAATACTGCTGATTTGCGCTTCCCCGGGATAATGATCGTTACCATTTAGCCACCCAAAGCCCTGGGCCCATAAGCATGTCTTTTTTATAAATTCATTTTCCCAGGCCTGGCTGATAATGATGGTATCTTCCACCAGGTTTCCCAATAAAAAATCTTTCAGTTTTTCATCGAAGAACGGAATGCAAATAATAAAATCCAACACCTCTTCATCTGTGGCCCCGGGATAAGGGTTGTTATCGAATGGG
Source organism: Ferruginibacter sp. (assembly GCA_014379625.1). Lineage (GTDB taxonomy): Bacteria > Bacteroidota > Bacteroidia > Chitinophagales > Chitinophagaceae > Ferruginibacter. The sequence goes on from JACMLJ010000046.1 coordinate 11,979, forward strand.
GGTTGCTTTAATTGCCGGTGCTGATCTATTGTTTCACTGGCTTTCTTAAAAATAATACCGGTCAGATAATCTTTAGTGATGGAGTTCATAATAGATGATTTTACATTTTTTAAAATAGTCGTCCCTGCTCACCAGGCCTTTTGAAAATGGAAGTATTCAAACTCCACTCTTCTGCATTCATGCCGTACAGCCTGCCATATTTCTTATATTGCTGTGCTACCATTTGTGCAATATTTCCTTCACCCCGCATGCGTACGCCCCATCTTGTGTCGTTCACTTTGCCATCATGGCTCTGCTCAATCAAATGCCAAACCTTATCCGCATGATTGGGAAAATTTTTATACAGCCAGTCATGAAACAACAATTTGATGGCACCGTTTAGCCGGATAAATGTATAGGCTGTAAAAGTTGCACCGGCATCCGCGGCGGCCTTCATAATCCGTTGCATCTCGTGTTCGTTTAAGCCCGGGATCATTGGCCCCATCATCACCCCCATTCGTACGCCCGCGCTGCTAAGTTCTTCTATCACTTTCAATTTTTGTTTGGCGGTAGTGGTCCTGGGTTCCATAATACGTCGCAGGTCTTCATTAAAAGAAGTGATGCTTACCATTGCGGAAACAATGCCTTTTTTAGCCATTTCCTGCAGCAGATCCTTATCTTTTAATATCCAGGAATTTTTGGTGAGTATCCCTACAGGTTGATTGAATTCGTTGCACACTTCAAGCAAGCCCCTTGTTAAGCGGTATTGTTGTTCAGCGGGCTGGTAACAATCCGTATTGCCACTCAGCATGATGGGTGCACATTCCCATTTGGGATGCATTAAAAATTTACGCAACAACTTTGGCGCATTTTTTTTGATGATGATCTTTTGTTCAAAATCCAGCCCGGCGCTGTAACCCCAGTATTCATGCACATTACGGGCATAGCAATAAATGCAGCCATGCTCGCAGCCGGCATATGGATTCATACTATAACCCATACCTACATCAGGACTATCTATTTTATTGACGATCGTTTTTGATTCCTGCTCAAGGTATTGGGTTGGCCTCCTGGTTTCTTCCCAATCATCAATTCCTTCCACATGCTCCCTGGTGGATTCATTTTTTAAAAAACGGTTCTTTGTATTGAACTGCGCCCCGCGGCCCTGGATGTATTGAGTAGATTCCTCCTGTGGTGTTACAGATACTTTATGGTGATCCTGTTGCAGTTTGTTTTCCATTTTTTGGTTATTAATAGCAGGAATTTCATGAATAATTGAATAACCCCGGCCACCGGGTGCAAACCTGGTTGCGGTTTTAATTGAAATGACTATTCATGACTGTAAGCTTGTTACGAATTGAAAATGTTCAACAATGGTATGCGGCACAAGGAGTGACACAACAATGCCCATAACTGTACTTCTGCCGGTACCATTATTATTAGTCAGGTAAATAACGCTCCCTGTGTGGTTGTTACCGGCAGATTTTGAAATTCAAATCTTTGTGCAATTTCATATTTCATTTCCCCTACAGGTCGCTTTAATAACAACATGGCTTCTGCAATAAACCGGCCTGTAAAATTTTTGTTACTGTATTCGAGCCATCCCTTTTCATACTGCCATGGCTGCAACCTGCGTGCAATAGTTAAATGTGGTTCCATTATAAAATGGGCCTGGTTTTCCTTATTTAATTTCATGAGTTGTTGCGCCTCTGAACGGATTTGTTTTACCAACGACTGTACCGGCAATTTGGAGGTTATATTGATATAAATGGTGTGTGAAGGAAAACTGCCATAATCTTTCAATTCAATTTTTATGGGATGATAGCCCATGGCAATTGTTTTTAACCGGTTCACTAACCTTTCTTCCATCATTTGATATTGAACAAAGTTTACGAGTGTAATATGGGGTTTCCCGTACACTGCAGCATCAGCTTTATAAGTTTCAAAAAATTGCTTTTTTACCTGCATGATCCTGTTGCGCAGGTCTTCGTGCGGATTTAGCACAAGCAGGTATTCATATATTTTATACCCCGGAACGGTGTTAATGATGTTCTTCATGCTATAAAATTTTTATTGAACAGAAATTTGCTTACCAATTAATTTAGCGTAAATTTACTAAATAATTTAGTTAACAATAAATTTTTTTTATGGAAGTGGAAAACTTTTTTAGCAGCGGGTATAGTGGCAGCAAGGGTTTTACCCAACAGCATGTGCCAACCGCCAATGCCACAGGCTTTGGCGCTGCCGCAGATGATTATATGGAGCGGGGCATTGACCTGAACGAACAACTGGTCCGAAACAAACCCGCTACTTTTTTTATGCGGGTGAGTGGCAATAGTATGATCAATGCGGGCATTTTTGATGGCGATATTGTAATCGTGGACAAAAGTATTAAGCCCAAAAGCGGAAAAATAGTAATTGCGGTGATTGACGGGGAAATGCTGATCCGGAGATTAGAAATGAGCATGAACAAAATGCGGCTGATACCTGAAACACCCGGGCTTGCAACGATTGATGTGAATGAGTTTACCGATTTTAAAATTTGGGGAGTAGTAGTATATATTATACGAAGTGTGTAAACCATCAACCGTCCGAAACGGAACCTGACCATTTTAAAATTTAGTTTTAATCGGTACTATTAAATAAGCACCAACAACCCACTCATGTTCGTAAAAAAAATTTTTGAGGAACCGGGCGCTTCGGGCTATCCCTGCAGCGAACGAAAGGGGTTTAAAGCCATTGTAGACTGTAATAGTTTTTATTGCTCCTGCGAACGGTTGTTCAAACCTCACCTGGATAAAAAGCCCGTTGTTGTATTGAGCAACAACGATGGCTGCATCATATCCAGGACTGACGAAGCAAAAAAACTGGGCGTGGCAATGGCGGGGCCTTACTTTCTGGCAAAGCCCATTATTGAACAATATAATGTAGCTACCTTTTCCTCCAACTATAATTTATATGGTGACCTGAGCTGGCGGGTTATGGAAACCCTGCGCATATTGCTGGGAGAAGAAAATGTAGAAGTGTACTCTGTTGATGAGGCATTTTTAGATTTGGGTAAATATCAAGCAAATGAATTACAAAGCATCGCTGAAAATATACTGGATACCGTGGAAATGTGGACAGGTATAAAAGTCTCCATCGGTGTGGCGCCTACAAAAGTACTGGCAAAAGTTGCCAACCGTTTATCTAAAAAAGACAAATCGGTTAAATGCGTAATGGTGCTGGATACCCCTGGAAAAATCATTGACGCTTTATACAATACGCCTGTTAGCGATGTGTGGGGTGTTGGCCGCCAGTATGCGGAAAAACTGAGGGAAATGCATGCCATTTATACCGCGTTGGACCTAAGTAAAAGAAAAGAAGCCTGGGCAAAAACCCATTTAGGTGGAGTGGTGGGGGTACGGTTGCTGAAAGAATTAAAGGGAGAGCCCGCCAGTGAAATGAAAGAAGAACTTACTGTAAAGAAAATGATTGCCACCACAAGGATGTTTGGTAATGCGGTAAATAATATCAGCGATATTAAAGAAGCGATCGCCACCTATACTTCAAGGGCGGCAGAAAAACTGAGGCGGCAAAAAAGTGCAGCTAATATTATCAGCGTTTTTGTGGTGCCGAAAGAACAAAGCATTGCCGGGAAACATTTCAGGCATGGTCCCAGTATCAGTAGCTATGCACATTTGCCTTTTGCCACTTCGGCCACCAATGAACTTATAAAACCGGCGTTGCTGTTGGTGGATCAATTATTTGAAAAAGGAAGGCGCTATAAAAAAGCGGGCGTAATGCTGAGTGGACTGGTACCTGATGAATGTATACAGGCAAATTTATTTGTAGAAGAAAAAAAAGATGGTAAACGACTGCTGATGAATATGGTGGACAATATAAATTTTGCTATGAGAGATGACATGCTAAAATTTGCCGCCTCGGGTACCAGCAGGGATTGGAAAATGCGGCAGGAACTCAGGAGCCCGAGGTATACTACAAGGTGGAATGAATTGTTCGAGGTGAAGTAGTGTTATGTTAAGGTGTGACAGTTTAATCGTGAATGGTGAATGGTCAATGGTGAAATATTGACCATTAGCCATACATAGTCGTTTAGTTAAGATATCTTTTGCTTGTATTACCTCACCTTAATTTTCTCCGAGGGGAGGGGAAGACTTAACTAAACAATACCGAAAGGTCTTTATCTTTATAAATTCTTCTGCTTCTCCTCTTTAGGCTAATCAACTAAATTTTTCGGGTTCGAAATGAAAGTTGGTTTTTCCAATTTCAATCCGCATTTCTTGTTCAGTTTGTCCACAAGATAGACTGTTAGCTCCGGCGAAAAAGCTTCATCGTGCATGTGCATAAAAAAATAAACTTCTTTTAAACCATTATCCAACCAGCATTTGATACGCCCTACCCATTCGTCGATCCTCTTATAATCAGTAGCATGCAAACTGTTACCTACATAGCGGATAAAGACCCCTGGCAACGTTAAATACATATGCGCACAGTCTCTTCGTCCACTCGTATCCGTAATAACCGCGCCGATCTTTAACTCCCGGAGTTTTGAAAAAAGTTCGTTGGCCACTTCCGCATCGGCAAACCATTCGGGATGACGTACTTCAACAAAGAATTGCAAATCCCCTGGAAGTGAATCAAGGTAAATAAATAATTCTTCCTTTCTTTTTGGTGAAAAGGATTCACTGACCTGCACGAAAACGGGACCAAGATGTTTTCCAAAAGCCAGCACACCTTTTAAAAACTCTGTTGTCATCGTACCTTTTCCTTTGAGGCTTCCATAATGGGTTACGCCTTTGTACATTTTCGGGCAAAATAAAAAGTCCTTTTTCTCAGCTTTATCCGCCCATTTTTGTATGCCTTCTGCCCCATATATTTTGTAATGGGTGGCATTCAATTCAATGCTGTTATAATGTTGTACATAATGTTGCAGGAAATCCTTTTCCTTTGTTTTGAGAGGATAAATTTTCCCCACCCATTCTGTTCTTCCCCACTTGGCACAACCTATATACACTTTCGGATTTTTTACCGGCTTTCCTTTTAATACTTTGTCATTAAAAACCGGATCGACCGGCAATGTAAAATCAATGGTTTTTAATTCATTCTCCGGTACACGTCCAAATTCCATAATCAATTATTTTAAGTAAATTATTTAATACTGGTTAAGCTTCCCCGGCTACCCATCTTTTCATAAAAAGCAATATCCATCATTACCAGCAGCATACCATAAAAAACATCCTCAAAAGGTATCGTGTAAATCCGGATGTTTAAATTTTCAGCATTGTTGTAAAGCACAACCGGGATCGCTGTTAGGAAACCGTTTACAATTAAAAAAGGAATTAAAATAATGGCGAAAGCAACCAGGAAAGAAGCCGCGTCAAAATTTTTAAAAAACTTTCTGCATCCATAAATAACCGCTATAAAAACGGAACAGGAAACAAATGTCCAGGAGGTATAATATTTTTTGTAAAAAAATATTCCGGTGATCATTAAAACAATGGCCAATACCTGCAATAGTATATCAGCGGCCCTTCTGTTTTTCAAATTGGGAAAATAACAGCGTATACATTCGTAAATAAATACACAGCAATAAGGGACTACTAAAAAGAATAGAACTTCTTCAACTGGGAGGTTCACTAATTTTTTACCGGTGATATAGTTTTCATTAAAACTCCATACCCCTTTTGACGTAAAATAAATATCCCAGGCTATGTACACCAGGGCGGGAATGATCATTGCCGGAAAAAGATACTTCCATTTTTTATAAAACCCTACTTTTTTATCAAAGCTAAGTGTAAAGGGGCCGGCAATAGCGGCAGCGAGAATGAGAAAATAAGTGTAGTGCGTATTCATGTCACGAAATCTCCGGAGCGGCTATTCGGATACGCCAAAGAGAAATATCTATTTTAAGGTATTCAAATGTTTAATAAAGATACCAGGTAAAAGCGTATCCTTAAGTTGCTACGGGCTTTCACATCTCCCGGTATTATCGTCTGGTGTTAAGTTAAGCGTGAATTGTCCATTGTGACTATACCATATTTCACTATTGACCATTCACCCGTTAGCTATCGGGTCACAATCAAAACGCCAGTTTACGGTTAACATAACACCAGTTAAGCCCTGTCATTGCTAACAGAAAAGTTTGGCTGGCACAATACAAAATAGAATTTATTTTACTGATTCTAAAACGGATGAAAATTATACGGCCCGGTTTTCGACAGAGCTTGTATTCCTGTTGCTTTTTTTATTATCTGCTTTTACCTTTTCCCAATATCTTTTTGCTACGAACAACATGCCGAAACTTTCCCCTTCATTTTTATCCAAATGCTTATGGTGCATTTTATGCGCCCAGCGTATCGTGCGTATATAAGTATTATTGCTGCGGGTAAAAAATTTAAACCGTTGATGAATGATCACTTCATGCACTACAAAATAGGCAAAGCCATACAATGCAATACCGGAGCCGATAGCCGCTACCCAATAAACATTAAACTGTATGCCCAACATGATACAAAGCCAGCAGGGTATGGCGAAAATGAGAAAAAAAGCGTCATTTTTTTCAAAAAACCCTTTTCCTTTTTTATGATGATCTTCGTGCAGGTACCACAAAAAGCCATGCATAACAAACCGATGGGTAAGCCACGTAATACCCTCCATAACGAAGAAGGTAATTAAACCAATCAATATAAAAAGTAGCGCACTCATAATATTAAATGTTGTATGCCTGGCTTAAACTTAGTTTAAAAATGTTCGTAAAATCAAAAAAAACATAGCCTGTATTAGTAACAAATTTACGGCGAATTTGTTTTGCTTGTTGAACCGGCAGAAATGAAAGATCGTTAATAAAACCATACTGATTATGAACCAACTGATGTAGTTGTACAGCGGGATGCGCCCATCTCCATGCCAAAACCAAAACCCCAGTTTTATCGCTACGGGTTCCATCAGCCAGTCAAATGCAACTGCTAAGGTTGCCCCATCTACAATCACTGACATTACTTTTAGCAAAACCGGAGGTTCTTTAAAATCGGACGACCCCCTGTTAATGACTTTTAAAAGTAAGGTTTGCGTGCAAATACCGCAACAATAAATAATAATAAACCAGTTGATCCCAATTAGCAAAGGCACTTGTAACCATTGCACCCCCAAAACCCTGCCATAGCTATAATCGCCAAATAATAACCCGGTATTAACACCAGCTACTTCAGAAAAATAACCCATTACAACAACCAGGGCCATAAAAAGAAAGAAAGCAGCATTTTTTATTTGCTGGGTCCATAACAGTAATAAAAACGATAATAGCAAATTCAGCGGAGTAGACTGAACAAAGAAATGCCTATCAAAAAAGAGAAGGCCTGCTATACCGATACAATGAAAAAAAATGGCAATCGCGGTTGCTATTTGATATCTTGATATTTTTTTTGTCACAGGTTTATTTAAGATTTTAGCTACTGCGCACCGGTGACCCGATAGCAGGTTTACATCATTTGTTTAATGAACCCGGTTTATATTACTAGCCACCAGTTCACTTACAATTTTGGCGCTTTTCAGGCAAAGCGGAATTCCGCCGCCCGGGTGCACACTACCGCCGCAAAAATACAGGCCTTTTATACTATCCGTAAAGTTTGCATGCCTGAAGAAAGCTGCCAGTTTTGAGTTGGAACTGCTTCCATATAAAGAACCCATGTAAGAAGCAGTTTGTTCCTGTATCATTATCGGATCCAATGTATGTTCTGTTTCAATGAGGGACTCCACATCTTCTCCCAGTATCCGGTTTAATTTACTGATCACGTTCCTGCGAACCAACTCTTTCATGCCCGATTTGTTTTGCACCCAACCGGCGGGCGCATTTACCATCACAAACCAGTTTTCTTTTCCCTCCGGTGATTGGGTAGTTTCCATTTTGGAGTTAATATTAATATACACTGTTGGATCATCGCTTACTTGTTTTGTGTTGAATATGCAGTCGAATTCCTTTTTATAATTACCGCTAAAAAAAATATTATGTAATCCCAGTTGACTGAATTCTTTTTTTATACCCCAATAAAAAATGATGGCGCTGCTGCTGCGTTCCTGCTTTAATTCATTTGTTGCCCTGGTGGTATTGCGCAGTAAGTTTTTATAGGTAAAGTATACATCCGAATTACTGACTACTATATCGGTTAAAATATTCTGTTCACTTACTACAATCCCCCTGGCCCTTCCCTCGTGGTGAATGATTCGTTGTACGGGTGAATCAAAATGGAATTTAACGCCCTTATTCTTTGCCAGTTGAAACAATGCCCTGGTAATACTGATCATCCCGCCTTTCGGGTAAAAAGTTCCCTGGTTTTGTTCTAAGTGTGGAATTAAACTCATCATGGCCGGCGTTTTATAAGGACTGCTGCCATTATAGGTGGCAAAGCGGTTGAACAGTTGAACTGCCTCGGGTGAAGTAAATTGCCGGGTATTATGTTTATTAAGGGATTGAAATATGTAGCGGAACTTTACTGCTGACAATGCTTTGCCAAGTCCTTTATGAAACCATGTTTTTCTTTGATGAAGCGAATGATCTAAAAAAAAAGTGGCTGTATGCTCATACAGCTTTTTCGATTGCTGTAAATAACTGATAACTTTTTGCGGATCTTCGTTCAGTTGCTCTTTCATTTCCCGGGCAAAATCAGTTGATTTTGTATGTGCATGAACTATTTTGCCATTTTCAAAAAAATATTTACAGGCAATATCAACTGGATAAAAAGTGAAATAATTTTGAAGTGGTTCACCTGCCAAAGCAAATAATTCCTCCATATTTTGTGGCTGGGTAAACAGCGAAGGGCCAGCATCAAAGCGAAAGCCATCCTTTTCAAATGCAGACAATTTACCTCCGGGGTAATTATTTTTTTCATATACGTGCACATCATATCCCTTCAAAGCCAACCTGATCGAAACTGCCATACCCGCCACACCACTTCCAATAACAATTGCTTTTGAAGACTGCATAATTAGATTACATCAATGAATAAGCTATAATAAATTATTGTAGAACTTGTTGGAAATTAAATCTTCGCTTCCCTTTTTCCGGCACTGGGCAAACCTGTTGACCTCCCGCAAATTTAAATTCCCAGGTTTTCAGTGCGCTTTCCAACCATTCAATTACCCTTACAAACTTCTTTAAGGAGCTGGGTCAAGACTGGCAATATAAGCCTCTATTTTTGGAAAAGCTATTTTAAACCAGGCCGTGTATTTACCGGAATGAGACTGCAATGAATTTTTTATATCTTCTACCGGCTTAAAACAAAAGTCAGCAACCTCATCAGGGTTGGGAATTATTTTGCCGGCATATATTCCAATAAATACATGATCAAATTCATATTCCGTTAACCCATTATCAAAGGGAGCGTTATAAATAAAATCAAATACTTTTTCCAGTGATGTGCTAAACCCCATTTCCTCCTGCAATCTTTTGTCTGCAGCCTCTAACGTATCCATGCCGGGTTGCGGATGGCTGCAGCAGGCATTGGTCCATAAACCGGCGCTATGGTATTTATTTGCCGCCCTTTTTTGTAATAACATTTCGCCTTTATCATTAAAAATAAAAACGCTGAAAGCCCTGTGTAGCAGGGCTTTTTGATGAACTTCAATTTTTTCCATCCTTCCAACCGGGTGATCTTTTTCATCCACTAAAATAACATCCATAAATATTTTTCTTTATAATAAATTTAACTGGCTTCGCAGGCTGGCCTTAGCCACTATTAACGCCTTTCCATAATTGGGAATCCGTATGCGTTGTTCTAAAATATTACAGGATTTTGTCTTCTTTATTTTTCTGAATAGCGTTAAATAATATTTGTAAGCTACATAAACACCAAACCTGGCCTTAACAGGTAAATGTAAAATCCCATCAAATGCATCTGCAAAGTCCCTGGCAATATCCGTTTCAATTTGTTTCTTCATGGATGGTGTAAAATTGTTAAAATCCACTTCCGGGAAATAGGTCCTGCTCAACTGTTCGTAATCTGCTTTTACGTCCCGCAAAAAATTAACTTTCTGAAATGCCGCACCGAGTGATTGCGCACCTGGCTTTAATTTTTCATACATGATTTCGTTGCCTTCACAAAATACATAAAGGCACATAAGGCCTACTACTTCAGCACTTCCATAAATATACTCTTTATACCCATCGCTATTGTAGGTGGTTTTACTCAGATCCATTTCCATGCTTTTAAAAAAAGATTCGATCAGATCATTCGACACCTGGTATTTATTTACCGTTAGCTGAAAACTGTGCAAAATGGGATTCAGGCTAATACCTCTTTCAATAGCTGAATAGGTTTCAATTTTAAATTCCGCCAGTAATACTTCTTTATTGTATTCATGAAAAGTATCTACAATTTCATCTGCAAAACGCACAAAGCCGTAAATATTGAAAATGGGTACCCTTAGATCGGGGTGCAATAATTTAATTGCGCTGCTGAAAGAAGTGCTATACATTTCAGTAGTAGCTTTACTACACTGCCTACTCAATTCATTAAAAAGGTTCATCATTTTTTTTGCTTATTAATTTGCCATCTGATTAGTTATACCAATAATTTCCGATGCTACTTTTTTATGTCTTAGCTAATTTTTAGCAAAATGCTTTACCAGCTCTTTAGCTACCACTTCTCCACTGATGAGGCTGGGTGGCACCCCGGGACCAGGTACTGTCAACTGACCTGTATAAAACAAATTTGCAATTTTTTTACTGCGTAATCCCGGTTTTAAAATAGCTGTTTGCAACAAGGTATTCGCCAAACCATAGGCATTTCCTTTAAACGAATTAAAATCACTTTTAAAGTTGCTTACAGAATAAGATTTCTTGTAAATTATAAAATCTTTTACAGATTGAGCGATCTTGTTTTCAAAACGCGCTAAAATCATTTCAAAATATTTATCCCTTAATTCTTCGGTATCTCCTTCCAGGCCACTTGCAACAGGGATTAGAAAAAATAAATTCTCACATCCTTCAGGAGCTACCGTTGTATCCGTTACTGAACTTGCACAAACATAAAACAATGGCGATGAAGGCCATCGGGGGCTTGTATAGATCTCTTTGCCATGAATATCAAAACTTACATCAAAAAATAAAGTATGGTGCAACAGGTTTGATAATTTTTTTTTCAGCCCTACATAATACAGCAGGCAACTCGGGGCCATAATCCTTTTATCCCAGTATTTTTCGGTATAGCTTCTATATTCCGGAGGCAAAAGTTTTGATTCTATAAAATGATAATCTGCTCCACCGATCACTGCATCTGCATCAAAAGATCGGGTGGTTGATAACTGATCCTGGTTAAATGAATTTGCATCATTTACAGGTACCGGTTTGTTAGGCCTTGTGATTACTTTTGTTGCCAGGCCTTTGTCAATTTTTATTTCTGTTACATCATGATTAAAATAAAATTTTACCCCCAGTTCTTTAGCCAGGTTTGTCATTGCTTCCACAATTTTATACATACCACCCTGCGGATACCAGGTACCCAGTTTTATGTCAGCGTAATTCATCAGGCTATATAAAGCCGGGGTATGTTGAGGTAAAGCGCCTAAAAACAATACCGGAAACTCCAGCAACTCCCTCAATTTTGAATTTTTAAAATGCTTGCCTACATGGCTCTTCATAGAATTAAAAACATCTAATTTAAATACGCCCATAACCAGCTCCCAATCAGCAAATTCCAGTAAGGATTGTCCGGGTTTGTGCACTAATTTATTGATACCTACTTCATATTTATAAGCTGCTTCCTGTATAAATTTATCCAGCATCACACCACTACCGGGCTCGGTTTTCTCAAAAAGACTTTTCAATTCGTCATAGTCAGCCGGTATATCCATCGCATCATCGGGCCAGTAAATTCTGTAAGAAGGATCTAACCTGGATAATCCGTAATAATCCGCAACATTTTTACCAAAACAATTGAAAAATCTTTCAAATACCGCTGGCATCCAGTACCAGCTTGGACCCATATCAAAAGTGAAACCTTGTTCGACTAATTGCCTGGCCCTTCCACCGCTTGTATCATGCTTTTCCAGCACAGAAACATCCCATCCAGCTTTAGCCATAAAAGAAGCGGCGGACAGCCCGGCAAATCCACTACCTATGATTACTACTTTTTTCAAGAACCGAAAATAAGGTTATTGGTGTTTATAAACAGAACAAATAATATATGCATTAAATAATAGTATGTTGTATTAAAATAAAGGCCAATTTGAGAATCGAGATTCATTTAATATTGAGTATTGCCAACTCACTAAGCTCCATTTGCGGTCCAACTCTAATAACGGTTAAGCTGTTCTTTTAATAATTTGCGGGCAAAATGTATGCGGCTCTTAATTGTTCCCAACGGTTCTGTCAGCATACCGGCTATTTCATGATATTTGTAACCTTCAAAATACAACATAAAAGGATTGCGGAAAATTTCCGGAAGCTTATGAATAGCAACCTGGATATCTTTCATTTTTAATGCCCCTTCGGCTGCGTTAGTGGTGGTTACCTGGTTATAATTTAGCAAAAACTCATTGGGTGTACTGTCAAAAATGGTGTTTTGCTTTGCTTTGCGGCGATAATTATTGATAAATATATTGCGCATGATGGTGTACAACCACGCCTTGATATTAGTTCCCACATTGTATTTTTCTTTATTGGCAAGTGCCCTGTACATTGTTTCCTGGAGTAAGTCTTTCGCTACTTCGTGATCTCTTGTTAACGTAACCGCAAAAGGTTTTAAAAATTCGGCATTATTTAATAAAAGCTGATCGAAATTGACAGTTGACATAACAATGTGTTTAATTTTGTATACGGTAAAGCTAAACAAATAGTTTTATAAATTCAAGATAAATGTTTATTATTTTTTGTTAAACATTAAACATACTGTAATCCAGTATTTTATACAACTGCTTTTTAATATCGGATAAAAAATGAAGGGAGTAACCTGTCCTGGCAAAAAAACCAAATGGTAATTTACGATAATACGAATATGAAGGGGCTGTAGTAAACCTGCACCCGCGGCCATCTGGTGTTTCTTCTGCCTTCCGGCAACAGGGAAATAAACAAAATTACAATTTTAATTTGCATTAGAGGGCCGACACAAATTCCATTACTTCAGAAAAGGATTTTTTGAAATTAATATGCTGAGGAATTTTTCTTTCATAGGATTGTGTCAACAGACCGGAAATAATAATGGGTGTTCCGGCAAATTTTTTGGTGATGGATAGAATAAATTTATCAAAATTGAAATTATGGCCCACTGAAGTAAGGTGTGAGTATAAAAAATTGGGCTTTTTTAAGTTTACCACATACTCCACATCGTGTAACGGTACATTAGCCCCAAGATATATGGTTGACACCCCCCTGCTTTTTAATAAATAATACATAAACAGCATTCCCAATTCATGGTATTCGCCTTCAGGCAAAAAAAGCAAAATGGTTTTATTTACCTTCAGCGAAGTAGAAACGCTTTCGATACCGACGATCAGTTTTTGCCGGATGATATTACTTACAAGGTGTTCCTGAGCCGGATTGATGTGGTTAGTAACCCAGAGGATACCAATTTTTTCCATAAAAGGAAAAATGATCTGTATAATAGTTCTTTCAATACCCCTTGATCGAATATAATTATCCAGGATATCCTCGAGCTTTTCTACATTAAGGTCAACCATGCATTGAATTAACTCGTTAACAATTCTTTCCTGCTGGGCTTCCAATTGAGTAAGGGAAAGTATTTTATCTCTTACTTCCTCCTCTTTCATTTTATCAATATGAGATATTTTAAATCCATATTTATTAAGCAATGCTATATTGAGCACCTTTTTTAATTCCTCATTACTGTAATAGCGGATATTGGTACCTGTTCTGCCTGGCTTCAGAAATTGATAACGCTGCTCCCAGATCCTGATAGTGTGGGCTTTGATACCTGATAAATTTTCGAGGTCCTTTATTGTAAATGAGTCCATTAAATTAATTTATAAAGTCTATTACAATCTTCAACAATGTTTGTTTAAAATTATGATTTAAAAGATTAACAGAAAAGTCTCCCCGCCCGCTAAAGAACTGTTCTTAGACCACCCGTTCTATTTGTTTACCAATGATGCCAAAAATTAAAGGCAGCATTTCAGCACATAATAATAATCTAAAAAGATGAAATTTAATTTTGTGAGGTATGCATTAACGTAACCAACATGGTAATTTAGAGCAAATAATTTTTTTTGTACCATATTTCCATACTCATCAAAGTCCATAATATTTTCGCCCTTTTTTCGCCAGATATTTTGGCGGTAGCGTTCAATAAGGAATCGATGAACCCTTTATCAATCAACTGCCGTGAAAGGGCAGTTGGAGCGCCAACATAATCAAAAACAATTTCCTTCAACTCATGTTCCACCCAATTTTTCAGGGGAATTTCAAATCCGCGTTTTGGCTGATTGATCAGTACTGCGGGTAAATATTTTTTAGCCAGTTGCCTTAATAAATATTTGGTACTGCCTCCCTTTATTTTATAGGCGTCATTCATGGCCGGCGAATATTCCATTAATTCCTTACATAAAAAAGGGCTCCTGCCTTCCAAAGAATTGGCCATATTGGCAATGTCCATTTTTACCAGGAGCTGGCTGAATAAAGTAGCATTAAAATCCATATTCATCAACTTCTTCAAACCGCTGATATCTGCATGTACGATTTCATTAAAATCATCCCGCATCACTTTCAGGTAATCGTAAGATGGATGAATAATATACCGCTCAACATCCTCCATAATATCAACCCCGGCTGATAAATAAATTTCCAGGTTTTCTTTTGATGCCAGTGAAACGAGCCTGTACAAATAATTATAGTTCGATTTTTTGCTGTGAGCAGGTGGAAGAATAGTTTTTAAAAAGATGGCGGATTTCTTTAGCGTCCTGTTTGTTTTAAAAAAATCGTATTGCGCAAATGGCACATACCTGCGGTAACCTCCAAACAACTCGTCAGCCCCATCACCATTTAATATTACGGTAAGGTGTTTTTTTGCGGCTGCGCTTACATAATAACTGGGTATTGCCGAACTGTCAAAAAATGGTTCCCCGTAATTCCCGATGATGCTTTCCAGGTCATTTTTAAGCGTATCAAAACTGATTTTTATTTCGGTATGAGCGGTATGATATTTTTCGGCCACCAATTTCGCCAACGGGGCTTCATCATATTCCCCATCAAAAGAAACGGTAAATGTTTTCAATGAATGATTATATGCGCTGGCTATGGCGGTTGTTAACCCGCTGTCAATGCCACCGCTTAAAAAACTACCCACTTCCAGATCGGAAGACTCCACCCTTCTTTTTACACCGACGTGTAAAAAGTTGTCCACTTTTTCAAGGCTTTCCTCAAAACTGTCGTTGTTGGGTTGTTTGTAAAAATCATTAATATTCCACCAGCATTTTTCTTTGATGTCGAGCGTGGTACAATCAATTACTATAAAGCTTCCTGCAGGTAATTCATGCACATTTTTATAGGGGGTGAGTCGTTTGTAAAAAGAACCCAGGCGCAGGTAATGATAAAAATTATCTATGTTCATTTGCAAAGGCAGCAGGGACTTTATACAGTTTAACTCGCTTGCGAAAACTATTTTTTCGCTATCCGCATAATAATAAAGCGGCTTTTTACCAGCGCGGTCGCGGGCAATAAAAATTGTTTTTTCCCTGCTGTCGTAAATGGCGAAAGCGAACATGCCATCCAGGTAGTTTAAAAAATCAACGCCATACCTGCGATACAACAGTAAAAGGGTTTCTGTGTCGGAGGATGTTTTACCGGATATGCCGAGTTGGTTTCGTATCTCCTGGTGGTTGTAAATTTCGCCATTAAAGATAATGGTGAAGCGATCATCCAGGTGCATCGGTTGCTTACCGCCGTCAATATCAAGTATGGCTAAGCGCAAATGATACAAATCAACATTGTCTTCCATAAAACTATGCTGTTCATCAGGTCCGCGATGCAGCATGCTATCATCAATTGCCCGGTAAGATAATTTAAAATTTACAGCGCCCGCAATGCCACACATATAATGTTATCTTTGATTGGAGCAAAATAACTGCATATTATTCAATGGCAGTAATATTTCAGAATAAATTTGCCCGAATACTTCTTCACCAACAATATTATTTTTTTGATTTTAGAAAAGGATGGGGTTAATAGATTTCATATTATTTCCGTTGTATGTACTGCTATTCCAGGTAATTTTTTGGGCAAGAAGAAAACGGATAAAAGACCCCGTCTTAAAGAAATACCACCGACAGGGCTTTTGGATAAAGGTGCTGGGCACCTTAGCTTTTACTTTTTTTCACACCTTAATTTCGCCAGGAAATGATTCCACAGGTTTATATTATGCTGAAGGCATTAATATTGCTAAGATGATCTCAGCAGATTTTTCCAATATAAAATGGATATTGATGACGGGAAAGGATTTTGATCAAACCCTGTTGTTTAATCCTTATAACGCGGGTTATTTCATGAGTGAAAGTAATTATTTTGTAACGAGGCTGGTTACCATTTTGTCATTTATAAGTTTTCGCAGTTACCTGGTAATCAGCCTGTTTTTTTCGATGATCTCTTACAGTGGTGTATGGCGGCTGTATAAATTTTTTTATGAGCAGTATCCGCATTTGCATAAAAGGCTGGCCATCGCCATATTGTATTTGCCCACTTTTGTATTTTGGAGTTCAGGACTATTGAAGGACCCCTTGTGTACAGGCTTGCTGGGATGGATGACTTATTCAATTTATTGCGCACTCTATAAAAAGGAGTCTGTTATTAAGCATCTATTTATTGCGGCCGTCTCAGCCTATATGATCGCCATCATAAAGTCGTATATCCTGTTTTCCTACCTTCCTTTTTTAATGCTTTTTGTAATATTGTCCAATTTTAAACTTATAAAACAACGTAGTATAAAAATGATTGCTTTCCTTGCGTTGCTGCTGACTGGTTCGGTGGCATTTTTTGTAGTGGCTGATAAATTGCAGGAGGAACTGGGAAACCTTGCCCTGGACAAATTAGCTGAATCTGTTAAACTGCAACAAACAGCCTTTATCAGCATGGCCGATAATGCTGAATCTTCTTTTTCGCTTGGAGTAGATTTTGATGGAAGCAAACTAAGTCTATTAAAGATGGCCCCTGCTGCTATTGCGGCTACATTTTACCGGCCGTATCTCTGGGAATCAAAAAAGATATCTACTTTACTGTCCTCCCTGGAAAGCCTGGCCCTGATGATATTCACTTTTTTTGTTTTTATAAAAGCAGGGCCCTTTAATTTTATTAAACCCATCTTTAAAGACCCGATGGTAATGTTTTGTTTTTTCTTTTCAATCGTATTTGCTCTATTTGTAGGAGCTACCACATTAAATTTTGGCACGCTGGTGAGGTATAAGATTCCTTGTTTACCCTTTTATATTATCTCGATATTTTTAATTTTAGAAGTAACTGGCAAAAAGAAAAATGCCGCAGATCATGAATAGTTGATTTACCCCCTGTATTTTATTTTGTTCCTTGTTTCAATCAGTGCTATGCATTTGCCGTTTTAATCCTGCTAAAAATTGGAATGGGAAATATTGTACCAGCCAATATATTTCGTAACCAAATTCTTACCGACCGATCTAATGAAACAGAGTTTTCTGTACTATTACTAAAGAGGTTTAAGAAATTATTTTCATTGGATTGCAAACTATATTGGGAAATAATTTTTTCCTGCCCCGCTATGCCCATTTTTTTCCTTAGACCGGCATTTAAAATTAATTTTTCAATAGTTCTATACCAATCTGAATCAGAATGGGCAAAATAGCCATTCACGCCCTCTTCAATAATAGTTTTATTTACACCTATTGCTGATGAAACTGCAGGTATTCCCAATGATAAGTATTGAATTAATTTAAACCCGCATTTGCCCTCACTCCACTCCTCATTGTTAAGCGGCATCAAGCCTATCTGGCAGGAAGCAAGTTCTGATACTTCATTTTCTTCACTCCACTCAATAAATTTTACATTTTTAAGATTTAAAGAAGGTTTTTTATTGCATATAATTTTAATATCGAAGTCGTATTTTTCCTGCAACGCTTTTAAAGAAGGTTCCACCATCTTTAAATATTTTAATGTAGAATAACTTCCTGTCCAGGCAATTGTTATTCTTTCAACATCGTGATTGGCTAAAATATTATATCGCTTTCCAGTGTCCACGCATGTTGGATTGTAAATTACATTATCGTTGTATTGGCGTGCATAATTACACAGGTATTCATTACCGCCGCTAATTTTATATGCCCATTTACATATATTCTTTACCTTCTTCGCATTTTTAAAATTACCCGCCACACTATTCTGTTCAGAGACAGCCTGCAACCAAATAGCATCATCAAAATCGTAAATTATTTTTTTGCGAAATAATTTAACATACAGCCACTCAAAAACAGGGGGGCCAACGGGGGTAACTTCTCTTTGTAATAAAATGAAATCATATTTACCAATCTGGAACAATAATAATAGCCTGCCGATAAACCCTTTAATCAATGCTATAATTTTTTTCAAAAAGAACCCATAACAATGAACTATAGCGTAGCCCTTCTTGTCTAAAAAAGGCTTTGTTGTTACTAAAAATCCATTTTTAGCGAGTATATCCTTGTATAATTCTAAACGAAATCTCTGACAGGGGGAAACATTTTCCGGATATTGAACTATCATCAAAATCTCTTTCTTCTTCTTTTCCATTAATATACAATAATTAGGTACTAAAAAATGGTGCGCCTTGGTTACATCTGATATAAACCATTCTATATAACCAGCATAAGAAATTTACTATTCGGTGGTTTTCACGTTATGTTATCTATTAACGGTTTGATAAATATTTTATTATTAAAGAGGTAAAAAAGAATAAAAGAAATAAGCTTAACTAAAGCAACTGCAATTTTAGCATACAGGAATTCTAAAAAATTTATGTATAATGTATACAGTGCATATTATACTTTTAGAAATAGGCATCTTTACAAATAAAAGTTATTTCCCATAACCGTGCACCATTGAAAAATAATTATGGCAAGCACAATAAACAATTAAAAAAAGATTTTTTAAATAGTTGAAGTGACCCCTTAGGGCTATGGCGACATCAGCATCGCGATACCTTAAAATTTCAAGGTACCCAGGTTATCGTTTAAATGCTAAGCAAATATTTTACTATAGACTTTTCGGTAACGATCTACAGCAGTTTCCAACGAATAGAAATCTTTAGCCCCTTTTCGTATGATAGATTTACTAAAGGTATTACCGGCAACAATTTTTTCAATTACATCATTTAATGACCTGTCTGAAAAATCGTTTACTAAATAACCTCCATTATATTTTGTAACAATTTCTGCCACATCGCCAACACCTGTATTAGTAATTACTGGTATTCCCATGGCCATTATTTCTCCATGTTTGGTAGGTGAAGAGGAAAGTTTTGAATAACATGCTTTAATAAAAAAAACAGCATAACTACTAAATGATAATAATATCGGTACTTCGTGCCGCTTAGCCTGCCTGACTATCAGCTTTTCCGCTGCAAGGCCCCATTTAATAGCCGCCGCAGCAATCTCACCATGGCTATGCGGTGAAATAAAAAGAAATTTTGCATTCGGAATTTTATTTGCGACTTTTTTACAAAAACGCATCATTTCGTCTGTTAAATACCAGCCACCAATTGATCCCAGGTAGGTTATTACAAAATCATCATCGTGCAGATTTAAGTCGGCCTTGAAAATTTTTTTCAGGTTTGGATCAATTTTATTAATATCAAACAAATTCATATCGGCACTACAGGGAATCACTTCAATTGGTATAGGTTGATTGGGTATATTTTTTCGGGTATGTATTTCTTTACGTGCCGCATAGGTAAGGCAGGTTGTATAATCTGCGCGCAGTAAACATTCGTGTTCGTGCTTCTTAAAGAATTTATACACCAGTTTAAATACCGGATTTCTTAAATCCCATATTCCTCCATCCACTCTTTCATCAGCCCAAAACCCCCTAATGTCATTTAAAAACCTAAGGTTGTATTTTTTTTTTAGATATAACGCTATTAATGTAGGTATTCCCGGCCTTGTATGCACCATATCAAAATGGTTAGTTTCCTGTAATTTTTTTGCAGTTTTTTTTAATTGGTAAAAATCGTACACAGCCGATAGTACAGGAATATTTTTATGGTATGGAACCGAAACCCACTCGATAAGATAAGGTGCAATCAATGCTTTTACATAGTCTTTGTTTGCTGCGTACTGACCTCGTTTATCGCAACTAAGTATGGTAAACGCGTAGCCGAACTTTGTAAGGCCGGCAAGATAGGGGATCACCTGGCTTTGTCCCAACGGGTCAGTCATACCATCATGGGATATAAAGAGGATTTTTTTATTTGTTATTGCCATTGTTCGAAAATGGTATTTTCTTCCAGCCAGTTAATCAACTTTTAAACTATTGTTATCAGATTACAATATACAGTTTGGATATTTTCATCATTTTGTTGTGGCACTCTATTACCAAAGCAATAAAATTTTCCGCAGGTAACCACTTACTAATTTTCAATAATACCCAATATCAATAACGAAATTGTTATACGTTTTATTGCAAAAAAATTTCATGCATTTTAATAGTACAGTAAGTAAATTAGTTTTATATGACAGGTTGTTTAGCGGAGATAACTATATACTATATCAACTTTCAAAATTTATCTCAATACAATACTAGCTAAAAAGGTCAATAAAATTGTCTGTGTTAGATTGAAGGCTGTAATGATCAATAATTTTATTCCTGCCTGCCATGCCCATTCTTTTTCTTAAAGAAGCATCCAGGATCAATTTTTCAATAGCATTGTACCATTCCATATCTGAATTTGCCATGTAGCCATTTATTCCCTCTTCAATAATTATTTTATTCACCCCAACCGGCGATGCAACAGCAGGAATTCCCAAAGCAAAATATTGAATTAATTTAAAGCCGCATTTGCCTTCATCCCATTCGTTGTAAGTGAGGGGCATCAGGCCAATTTGTGCCGTAGCCAATTCGGTCACTTCGTTCTCCTCACTCCATTCAATATATTTTACATTTTGAAGATCTAATGTGGGCGGTTGGTTAGAAATAATTTTTATATCAAAATCATATTTTTCCTGCAACATTCGTAAAGCGGCTTGCACAATGTCGAGATAAACCATAGTGGAAAAACTACCAGTCCACCCAACCGTTATTCTATCAACATCGTGATTGGTTAATACATTATGCTTGCGTTCTGTATCCACACAAGTAGGGTTGTAAACAACATTTGAATTGTATTGACGGGCATAATTGCATAAATATTCATTGCCACAACTTACCTTGTACGACCATTCACAAATCTTTTTAACCTTACCCGAATTTTTGACGATAGTAGCAAGGCTATTTTGCTTTGAAACAATTCTTATCCAGATAGCATCATCAAAATCATAAATGACCTTCTTCTTAAAAAGTTTAATAATTATCCATTCAAACAAAGGTGGGCCAATGGGTGTGACTTCTCTTTGCAAAAAAATAAAGCTATATTTTTTTATGCGGAAGATTAACAAGAATCGCTTTGAAAACCCCCTCAGAATGGCAGTAAATTTGGTTAAAAAGAAACCATATTTGTGTATTATTTCATACCCTTTTTGATCTAAAAAAGATTCGGTGGTAACACCAAAACCTTTTTTTTTTAGAAGTTCTTTATATAATTCAAATCGAAATCGCTGACCTGGTGACACATTTTCCGGGTACTGAACGATCATTAAAATTTTTTTGCTATTTTTCATCAATATGATTCAACAGTTGAAAAAACAGGTAAGGATCGATTGCTATTACTGAATGCCATAAACTTGTGTACAAAATCCGGTGCTTCTCCTGCGACACCGTGCGCATCTATTTATCAATCAGTTGCCAGGTGACTAAAAAAAAATCATTTGTAACTTTTCAGCATTCTCCTTTAATACCATTACATGTAATAACAGGGTGGCAGTTTTTCAGGCGTATTTCGTTTGTTCCAAATGTCTGTCCTAAAATCCATTCTTGTAACTGACTTGCTATCTCCGCTCCCGAAAACCCCGTCCCAGCAACCACATAACGAAACCTCCTGTCTTTTTCAATAATAGACAAGTCGAATAAACTTGTTAAAAATATTGAAAGAAATTAAATAATAAACAATTTGCCTAAAAAAGCACCGGATTAACAGTATCATCTAACTTGTTCAAATACTGTTTTTGGCAGCAATACCGCAAATGTATAGCCGAACTTTGTAAGCCCCACCAGGTAAGGAATCACCTGGCTTTGCCCCAGTGGATCAGTCATGCCATCGTAAGATATAAATAATATTTTTTTGCTATTTTCATGTGGCCAATAAACTGGGTAAATGTATAAAGAAACCGATAGCCGGCATTAAAGCGGTACAGTTTTTATTTTGCTGCAATCGGTAGAATATTTAACCGATTTAAAATAGGCCGGTATTTGTTTCACATGCTTAATGAGCCGCCATTTTGCCCGGCGATCCCATTGCCGGGTGTAATAGGTGATACCAGCGGCAATGGATAGCTGTTTCACCCTCGGGCAGTGCGCCGGATTTTCGGCTATCATTTTTACCGCTTTTAAATAGAGTTCATGTGCGTGGTTCATTACTTTCATGTGTAATTGCAGTAAGTTTTCCTGCCCCTCCAGCAGTGTACGTTCTGTAGTGATGATATCCCCGCTATCGATTCCTGCGTCTATCCACATGATGGTGTTGCCGATCAAATGAAATTGTTTTTCTGCGATGCACCAATTGGTGCAATTAGGGCCACCCTTGATATAAGGGGATAAGCCGGTATGCAAATTAATGATGCCTTTTGGGATGGGTA
Source organism: Ferruginibacter sp. (assembly GCA_014379625.1). Classification (GTDB taxonomy): domain Bacteria; phylum Bacteroidota; class Bacteroidia; order Chitinophagales; family Chitinophagaceae; genus Ferruginibacter. The sequence continues at coordinate 34,848 of JACMLJ010000046.1, forward strand.
AAGCAAGTATATTTTTTTTAACTATTGATGTCCCGGAAACCATCACCAGATCAGGTTGTAATGTAAAGATAAAATCAATTGAAGCATCGGCATTGATATTTGACACAGTAATTTTTTTGGTGTCCGGAAAGGAAGAATATTCTTTTTTGTATTCATTGAGCAAATTGAACCAGGTACGGTGCAAGGATAAAAAAATTGTTCTATCAAGTAGTTTTTCTACTAATTGTACCAACGAAAATGTGATCATTTTTTTAGGTGGCGGTTGTTCAATCACGATACCTGCAAGGTTGAACCTTTCCGCTATTTTATTGGCCAAAGCCACCTGGTTGTGTTGCCTGCCGCAAAGCAAAACTATTTTCACGGTTTAATAATTTTTTCGATAAAACTGATGGTTCCATTGATTCTCAGCCGGGACTTTAGCCATGATTCATTATAAAGTTCAATACGTGGAATGGCAAAAATGTCATGAGCAACTTTTTTGTATAATCTCCTGTTTACCGCTAATCCTGCTTTATAACCAGCCCTTCGGGTATGTGCTATCACACGGTCATCATAACTGCCGCAGGGATAAGAGAAAACAGGCGAATCGATGCCCGCTTTTTCTTTGAGCTGCTGGCCGGCATAAATCAATTCATAGTCTAATTCTTCATCATCTTCAATAGTTGCAAGTGTTGGATGAGTTACGGAATGCGGACCAACTTCGTACCCTGCCGTATGCACCTGCTTTACGTCTTCCCAACTCATCATCATACCCGACGGAAGACTGACATCATTTAAATTACTGAGTAAGGATTGTATTATTGCCTTTCGCAAAACAGCAGGCACCCATTTTAAATATTGCTTGATTTTTTTACCATATAGTATCCTTTGTGCATCAGAATGCCAGTTTGCAATACGGTATTCTGCAGGCAAAGCTCCAAAATCAGCCTGCCGCAGAGATAAAATTTTCGATCTTTCAAAAACATAATCCAAAAGGTAGGTCCAGGTAGGTAAATTGTTTTCTATACAATCGGTGGTTACAAATATGCCTGCAGGCATATTGTATTTCTTTAGTAACGGGATGGTGCAATCTATAAAATCTTTATAGCCATCGTCAAAAGTTATAGCTGCCAATGGCCTGGAAGATACGGCACGGGGCTGAAATAACAATTCATTCAGGGGAATGGTATGAAACCTTCGCTGAACATATTTTAGCACTTGTTCAAACAATGCCGGGTCCATCGGATCCCACATCACATTTCTTTCAGGCGATACCCGGTGAAGCAACAAAATAACAGCAGTTTGTTTTGAAAAAAACACCATCTTAATTATAATTGATTTTCGTCTAACCACCAATGTAAGACCATGAGTAGCCATAGCCGGCCATAGAGATAATCCTTACCACCGATCCAGGCTTTCTTTATCGCCGCCACCCGTTCAAAATTTACATAGTTATATTTCTCTATCATTTCTTTGGAAGTGTATTTATCCAGCAGGTAAAAAAGATCTGACCGCATCCATTTGCTAATGGGAATACTAAAGCCCCATTTAGGCCGTTCAAATAATTCCCTGGGCAGGTAATCATATAACACTTCTTTCAATAAATATTTCATAGTGCCCTTTTCATTGATCTTTAAAGAAGGATGCAGATTTAAGGCAAATGTTACAATGCGATAATCTAATATAGGCACCCGGGTTTCTAAAGAATACTGCATGCTGGCCCGGTCAACCTTTACGAGCAATTCATCTTTTAAATAGGATTTCAGGTCCCACAGCGATTGGCTTTCAGCAGCGTTTAATTTTCTGCCCGCCACATCAATATCATTCAGCTCATAAAAATTAAAGGAAGGAGTTGTTAGAAGAACGGACAACTCCCGTTCGCCAAAATAATACTGTTCGGTTGAAAAAATATGCGAGTGGATATTATGACGATCCGGAAAATTAAACATTTGGCCTGCCCGCTCTATACGATCGTTTAGCAAGCCGGATACAATGTGCAGTGGCTTTTTGATTAGCGCCATGGCCGGATTATTTAACCTTAAAGCCCACCGGTAAGCCCCGTAACCCATGAATAATTCATCCCCCCCATCACCACTGATGGTAACCGATACGCTTTGCCTTGCCAATTTAGAAACCATCATGGTTGGAAAAGCAGATGGATCGCCATAAGGCTCATCATAGGCTGGCAGTAATTTATCCACCAGTTCTATCAATTCTTTTCCTTTTACCTGGAACTCATGATGCTCTGTATTCAATTCTTTAGCAACAGCCCTTGCATACTTCGACTCGTTGTATTTACCATCATCAATAGCGATACTGAATGTTTTTACTTTATGGGCTGTTAATTCTGCAGAAATTGCGGTAATTAAACTACTATCAACACCACCACTCAGGAAAGTCCCGATTGGTACATCGCTAATTAATTGTTTTTCTACGGCATCCGTTAACAGCGCTTTTAATTTTTTCTTTGCAATCCTTTCATCCTTCAAAGGCGCTGCTGTTATTTGATCTTCGGGCCGCCAGAAAGTTTGTACCGTTTCAGGCGTGTTGATGAATGAGCCATGACGGATGCTGATCTCGCAATAGCTCGCAGACGGAAATTTAAATACATTTTGATAGATCGTTAGTGGCTGGGGAATATAGCCCAAATGTAAAAAATAGGGAATAGCTTTTTTATTGATGGCCAGTTGCTTTTCTTTGATGTACCTGATCACCTTTAATTCGGATGAAAAGATAAATTCTGTATCATCACAATAATAAAACAGGGGCTTTATGCCGATATGATCTCTGCTGAGGGTTATAATTTGTTTTACTGTATCGTAAATAGCCATTGCGAACATCCCGTTCATACTTGTAAAACAAGCATTACCCTGCTCTGCAAAAAGCTGTAGAATTACCTCAGTATCAGATGTGGTTTTTAATAGTGCTCCCTTATCGGAGAGCTGTTGCCTGAGCTCTTTAAAATTATATACCTCCCCATTAAATACAATACAGTATCTGCCATCAGCAGAAAACATCGGTTGATTGGCAGAGGCTGATAAATCTAAAATAGATAAACGCCGGTGCGCCAACCCAACGGTTTTGTCGTCAGAAAAATAATAGCCATCAGCATCGGGGCCCCGGTGCTTCATTAGAAAAGCAGCCTGCTTTAACTGTTGTTCGTTAATAATATTGTTTAGAGAAATATACCCCGCTATACCACACATGCATTACAATTTAAAAGTAAAACGAAAATAATACAATATTATTGGTAAATATTCCATGGGTGCATTTCAAATTGTCGCATCAGTAAGTCGTCGGGGTCTTCATCGACCGAAAATCGGGGGCCACTATTTGGAACACTACCATATTCCATTGCCAGGTCCTAAATGCCTGAAGCCGACCTTGCAGCTGCCGGTAACTTTTGTAGATTCTCTATTGACTAAAAGTGAATGTGACTTAAAATTACTGTTGTAAGACAAAATGCTTGAAACCTGAATGGCTTTCTCCCGATTTAATTTATTCTTTTAACAATGTTATTCTCCAGCAAATACTTTTGCCCGCTTTCCTGGCAGATGGCCATATTGTCTTTGTCAAAATTTAACGGGTGTCCATATTCACTGACCCATCCCTGTTGCTTTCCGGGGTTACCAACTATTAATGCGTACGCAGCTACTTCTTTTGTAACCACAGTGCCGGCGCCAATAAAAGCATACTCGCCAATATTGTTACCGCATACAACAGTGGCATTGGCACCAATGGTGGCGCCCTTTTTTACCAGGGTTGTTTTAAGTTCATGCTTCCTGCTGATGGCACTCCTGGGATTAATTACATTGGTGAATACCATCGAAGGACCTAAAAAGACATCGTCTTCACAAACTACGCCATCATAAATGGACACATTATTCTGTACTTTCACATTATTTCCTAATATTACTTTTGAACTTACCATCACGTTTTGCCCGATAGAGCAATGATTGCCAATTATACTATTCGCCATGATATGTGAAAAGTGCCAGATCCTGGTACCTTCACCAATTTCGCAAACTTTATCTATATACGTGCTTTCATGAACAAAATAGGCTTTTTCTGTACTCATAATAATTATTTATGTGAGGGTATATAATTTTCAGATTGTCCGAAACCAGCGATTACTTTCAAAGTATTGCAATATATTTTTTTACAATCTCCCTGATCATATACTGTTGGCTGGACTCTTTTACAAGTTCTTTATCAAGTGGAAACGCTACTGCCCTCGCAATAGCTTTTGATAACTCAACCGGGTCTCTTACCGGGCATAAATACCCGTATTCACCCTGGTTTAAAATCTCGCCAGGGCCTGACGGACAATTGGTACTTACCACAGTTTTGCCCAACGCCATTGCTTCTACCAATACATTTCCAAAACCTTCGCTAATGGATGACATTACAAAAACATCGCAATTTGCCATCCATTTATAAGGATTAGTATCAAAGCCCATTAAAAAAACATTTTCTTGCAAATTATTCTTATCGATATATAACTCCAATTGAGCCTGTAAAGGTCCAATGCCTAATATAAATAATATTATACCAGGGTGAGTTTTTTTTAAGATACTAAATGCCTTTATTAAAGTTAGCTGGTCTTTTTGCTCTTCAAGCCTTCCGGCACTAACAAGAATAATTTTACCGGTTACATCAATAGGGAAATTTATTTTTTCCTCTGCCAGTTTGTAAATGGATTCATCAAAAACCGGATTGTAGATAGTAACCGACTGCATTAATTTATTATTACTGAATTTTCGCAGCCAGGCCAAACTGCCTTTGCTCACGGTTATAATTTTATCAGCGCGGGGAGTTATAAAAAAATGAATCAGTTTTGCAATGAGATCTCCTTTCCAATATTTTAATGGCCTTTTTGCTGGTAAATTATAATGATGTGTGACATAAATTTTTGAAGTTATCCCCGATATTTTTTTTGTTAGAATAGCTGCGGCGCTTACATAATCGCTCGCAGTAAAAATATGGGTGTACTGGTTCTTTTTAAAAATTGCCGGAAAAATACGTAGATACTGGTAAAAAGAGGTACCCCCGGCTTCCGCTACAGGAATAGACGCATTTAATATATTCAAATAGGCTCCCCTTTTTTTACCCACCAAAAACGCTACCGGTATATTATCTGCCGCGAAGCCATTGGCGATATTTACAAATACTCTTTCCGCACCACCCCCGCCCAGGTCATTTAAGATGAATAAAACTTTTCTCATTATATAAGTGTGCTTTTTCCTTTGGTACAATTAAAAAGTTGTAATAATCGCTTTTTGAAAGCTTATTGACTTTTTTTATACCTACCAGTTCATCAATATTATAAAAATCAAAATCAACGGCAGCGAAATAGTTGTTTAACCTGGCAGCAACTTCTTCATTTAAAATTTCAATTAAAATAATGGGCTTAAACTGTAAAAAATACTCGTCAAACCCTTCCATTACTTCAGGTTCATGTGTTTCCACATCTATTTTCATCAAATCGATCGACTGAATATTATTCTTTTCAATATAATCCTTAAGCGTGGTAGTTTTAATATCAATTTTAATGGGTTCCGAATCCTTCACCCATAAATTTTGGTTTACCGTAACAGAGTAGGCGAAATTTTCGTTGGCCGTGTAAATAACCCCGTCACCGGTGTAATTGGATATAGCCGCGCAATTGCAATGGATATCATACCCGTTAATACCGGCATTATGCACCAGTTTTTTGCAAATCGCCTGGAAAGGTTCAAATGCATGCACATCAGCATCTTTGTTTTTAGCTTTGGCAACCATGGAATAAATACCTGTATTGGCACCAATATCAAAAATCACATTTGCTTTTTCGGATAACCCCGCCCATACCCCTAATGAGTATTTCTCCCAACTGTTAAACAGGCCTTTCCAGAATAATTCATTCTCGATTGGGTGACCGTAATGAACCATTTTAAAAGTTCGGTAATTGTCGATTTTTACTGTAATAGTATCATTAAAATATAAATGCTGGTAAATTCCAAAAGGCGGAACCCATATCCTTTTCAACGCAGAAAACATGGCCTTTTTAAATGGAATTAAACTATATATTTTTTTTAAAAAAACTTTCATTTTATGCGAAATAATTTAATTTTTTATTAAAGAACAGTATGAGGAGGAGTACGAATATATTTGTTACTATTTGCCCAAAGCCAAGCCAATCAATATCCAGGTATTTTGAAGTAATGTAGTTTACCGTTATCGAAAAGAAGATGGCGATTACTGAAAGTAGAAAAATTATCCTTTTACTCTTATTAAAAATTATAAATTGAAGAAAAATATTAGAAATGGTCCACACAAACGAGCTAACACTTAGGATATAAAAGAAATATACATATTCTTTATAAGCTGCCTTCAGTACAAAATTATAAACAACAAAAGTAAATACCATTACGCCTGTCCATGTAGTAAACATGGCAAGAATATATTTGTAATACACATTTTTCAGGTTTTTCCAATTTTGCAAAGCCTCGAATTTTGTAAAGAGTACCGGTTGCAAATATTGTAATAATGAAATACAAATAATGTATTGAATGGTAGCAAAAGTAGCTGCTACCGCATAATAGCCGGCCTGAACTTTACCAAAAAAAAACATTACAAAAAACTTATCGGAAGTGCCTATAAAAAAGATGGCGGTCTGCAATACAAGTCCGGATAATCCAAAATACAATTCTTTTCGAAGAATTGTATAATCGTTGATTTTTACTAAAAAATCATGCTTTTTGATATATATAAAAAACAGGGTGCCAATCACCACTCCGGATAATAAAAAGCCCAATGCCCTGCCATACCAATTCTGATAAATAAATAATATAAACCCTATAGACAAGGCAATCTCCAGCAGAATTTTCAAAAGTGAAACGATGGTAAACTGCCTGACATGATTTTGATTTCTCATCAATATCACAAAAGCTTCAAAACAAAAATTAAAAAATAAACAGAGTGGGATTAGCCAAAAAAAATCGTGCTGGAAACTTAAGTTCTTTTCAAGCGGTGACCTGAAGATATATAAAACCGGAAGCAGTAAAAGGCTTAGTACCGCAGGTATAATTAAACTGGTAGAAAAGACCTTTGCATAATTTTCTTTTGATAACTTAAAATAATCAATAGAAATCGTATACAATACCCCCATAGAAATGATGGGTGTTAAAAAAACAATGCAATTACTAAAAATGTTCAATATGCCGATATCGCCCTCACTAAGTGTATTTACAAAAAATGGCAAAGCAGCGAATGATATTGCTTTACATAAAGAACCCGAAATTGTATATATCCCTACCTGTTTAAAAGGATTTTTAAATAAAAAAAATTTTATGTTTTGTAACAAAGTACGTGATTCAGGCTAAGTTAATTGTTTTATAAATTTTGCAGGTATGCCGCCCCATAACTGTTTGGCAGGTATATTAGTATTGACAACGGCAGAGGCGGCAGTTACAACATAAGCACCTACTGTTACACCTTTCAAAATAGTTGTTTTTGATGCCAGCCAAACATTTTCTTCAATACATATTGGAGCCGTTATGAATTTATCTTCCCGGCTTTCTTGCTGGCTGGCATTTAAAAGGTGATCCTGGTCTCTTATTACCACCATTTCTGCAATTAAACAACCTTTTTTTATAGTAATATTTTCTTTTGCCGCAATAACGCAGTTTCTTCCAATAAAGGAATCTTTAATAGATATTATACTGTTTTTGTCTGCAAAAATCTGTGTACCGGCTTTTATAGAACAATTTGAAATATCCAGTTTTCCTCCTTTTACACAGACTATACTGCAATTAGAAGCGATGTTGGTTTTGTAATCTATTCTGGCACCGGGATAAAGCGTATTTAAGCTGGCTACCCGAAGAATGCTGCATATCGCCTGGTATTTGTAGAAGAGAAAGCGCAGTACCCCCGAAATAAACATCATTTAGTTATTATTATACCTACTCTTAATAAAAATACTTAATGCTTAAAATGTTGCCCGTTATTATATTTCTTGTAAACATTCCGGTTTATAACGCAATACTCTTCAGGTATTCACCATACCCACTTTTTTTCAGCTTTTCAGCTTCCATTATCAATTGTTCCTTTGTAATAAAACCCATCCGCCAGGCTATTTCTTCGGGACAGCCGATCTTTAAACCCTGCCTTTTTTCTATTACACGTACATATTCGCTTGCATCATTCAGCGATTCAAAAGTGCCGGTGTCTAACCAGGCAAAACCCCGGTCGAGCACCCCTACTTTTAATTTTTTGTTTTGCAGATATATCCTGTTTACGTCAGTTATTTCGTATTCGCCACGCGGGCTGGGCGGAATATTTTTGGCGATATTCACCACATCATTATTATAAAAATACAAGCCGGGCACCGCATAATTACTTTTGGGGTGAGTGGGCTTCTCTTCAATGCTCAGGGCGTTCAATTCACCATCAAAATCTACCACGCCATATCTTTCGGGGTCACTTACCGGGTAGGCGAAAATTACCGCCCCGTCCGGGTTAACTGACTGCTGCAACAATTTGCTAAAACCACTGCCATAAAAAATATTATCCCCTAATACAAGCGCCACGCTATCATTGCCGATAAATTGCTCTCCAATTACAAAGGCCTGTGCGAGGCCGTTGGGTATTTGCTGTTTGGCATAAGATATTTTACAACCCCATTGATCCCCGTCCCCCAATAGCCGCATAAACTGGGCCTGGTCATCCGGAGTAGTGATGATGAGAATTTCACGGATCCCTGCCAGCATTAAAGTACTTAGGGGGTAATAGATCATTGGTTTATCATAGATGGGCATTAATTGCTTACTGATACCCATCGTTATTGGATAAAGCCTTGTTCCGGATCCGCCCGCCAGGATAATTCCTTTCATATTTTATCGTTTTTCATATTGTGTTTCATAGTAGTGTTGATAATTTCCGCTGGTAACGTGGTTAAGCCATTCGGTATTGTCCAGGTACCAATCTATTGTTTTGGATATCCCTTCTTCAAACTGCAGCGACGGCAGCCAGCCCAATTCATTTTTTAATTTGGTAGCATCAATGGCATAGCGGAGATCATGGCCGGCCCGGTCTTTAACGTAAGTGATAAGCCGGGCGGATTCCCCCTTTTCGCGACCTAGTTTTTCATCCATTTGCCTGCAAAGCTCTTTTACCAGGTCAATATTGGTCCACTCATTGTGTCCTCCAATATTATAGGTTTCGCCGATTTTGCCCTTATGAAAAATTACATCAATGGCGCGCACATGATCTTCTACAAACAGCCAGTCCCTTATGTTTTCGCCTTTTCCATATATTGGCAGGGGTTTGTTATGGATGATATTGTGAATACAAAGCGGAATTAATTTTTCCGGAAAATGATAGGGCCCGTAATTATTGCTGCAATTGGAAATTTTCACCGGCAGGTGATAGGTATGATAAAATGCCCTCACCAAATGATCAGAAGACGCTTTGGAGGCGGAGTATGGACTGCGGGGATCATAAGGGGTTTCTTCCGTAAAATATCCCTCCTCACCCAGTGAACCATACACTTCATCGGTGGAGATATGGTAAAAAATCTTATCCGCATAATCATTTTTCCAATATTCCTTAGCTGCTTGCAACAACGATCCCGTCCCCAAAACATTGGTAGTGACAAAAGCAAGCGGATCTGTTATTGATCTGTCTACATGGCTTTCGGCCGCGCAATGCAATACTGCTGTAAACCGGTGCTCGTCAAATAATTGTTTCAACAGTACCAGGTCGGTAATATCACCTTTTATGAAATGATAATTGGGTTGGTTTTCTATATCGGTGAGATTTTCCAGGTTGCCCGCATAAGTTAGCTTATCGAGATTTACGATTTGGTATTCAGGATATTTGGTAACAAACAGGCGGGTTAAATGGGAGCCTATGAAACCAGCGCCACCGGTGATTAAAATTGTATGCATTATTTTTTAATATTGATTGGCAAATGTATAGATAAAATTATAACCACAGTATATAGCATCTGAAAATACAACGGGTACAGATTTACAGGCAATCCTCAAAACCAACTATTAATAATATTGAAAATGTACAATTTCTAAGTTACTAAAACTGACAGCAGTACCTAAACGTCAACTGAAAACAATTATAATCTATTTATGATTGACCCAGCTATTCAGATTCCCCTGGGTCCTGCTAAAATCTTTTTGAAAAATGTATACCCTGCTACTTTTTATTTTTTATCCGGTTAATTACCTGATTAACTTCCGTGACCTGGCTTTCATTAAGTTTCATATTTCTTTTAGAAGATAAAATATGCTGCCATTTAAAAAGAGCAAATACCTTATAGACAGCGGACTTCAAATATGTTTTTAAAATTTCCAGAGCAAACTCGCTTTTTGATAATACACCCGGGCCATAATGACGAATTATTTTTCGAAATGTTTTCATGCTTAAAATGTAATTTTTAACATTCACATTACCTTCCCTATATAAAAAATAGGGTTCCTTGATCCTATGAAAAACAGTACTTTTAAAAGTCCTGCACCATAACTCAAAATCCTCCGCCCTTATAAAATCTTCGGAATATTTATTCTTTTTATACCAGCTCGTCTTTGCAATTATTGTGGGATGAAATAATAGTGCCTTCTTAAGCAGTCTTTTTTGATCCCGGATATTAAGATCTTCTGTGCCCCTGATTCCTATAGGTTCATCCTTTTCGTTAATAGTGTAAGCTGCAGTATCAATAACATCAATTTCATCGTTTCCAATTAAAACATTCATCTGTCTTTCCAATTTTTCAGGCATCATCATGTCATCAGCATCCATTCTTGCTATATATTCACCCTTTGCTAAATCGATAATTTGATTTAATCTACTGATAAGCCCTTTATTCGTCCCATCACTAATCAATATTATTCGCTTATCAGTCTGTGCTATTTCATAAGCAATATTGTAAGAGTTATCTATCGAGCCATCATCAACAAGTATGAGTTCCCATAAACCATAAGACTGTAGGATTACTGAATTGATTGCGCTTTTTAATGTTTTTTCATTGTTATAAAAAGGCAATCCAATGGTTAAAAAGTGCGGACTATTTTGATGCATTAGAAACCTTTTTAAATTTGTCCAAAAAATAATAAAGAAACTTTCGAGAGTTTGTATAGCAATACCATTTAAATCGTTACTTAACAAAAAATATCAATTTATAACGCCCACCAAACAGCGAAAATAGGCAACAAAATAATTAAAGGCAAAATGTCCTGCCAAGATTTTTACTTTTATTCATCCTGTTTTCATTACATGGATTAAAGCAACACGTTAAAAACTAAAAATAGTCGTCGCATTTAAAAATAGCATAAAAAATTTGATCCTGTGTCCATAATTCTACTTTGACAAGTCAAATTTTTGTGACTTTTTGTTGACCGGCAGAAGTTTTTCAATTAAGCATCGTTGTGTCACTCACTTTTACTGAATTTTTTCATGGCATCTTTTCCGTTCCGTAATTATCATTATTTTAATCGTGAACTAAGTTTTGTAAATATGTCAAAGTAGGAATAAAAACCTTGTTGCAATTAGCTCCAACCAATATATTCTAATAAGTCATATAAACTTTTTCTAATTAATCATACCCTATTCTGAAAAAGACAATCTGGTTGTAAAAATTGACTTGCGCCTCTGCTAATGTTTAATACTCCCTGATTTGGGTACTGTGGTAATATTGTTACTTCATGAACAAAAACCCATTCCGCTGCAAATTGAGCAGCGGGCATTATTGATGTAGCCGGGCCAACGGGTGTATCGGGTTGATGCCATTTACTGATTCACAAACAAATTTGATTAAAAAGGTTTCAGAAAATTTTTATTGGAGTGGATATATTATGGAAGGATTATTGCTCAAAAAACAAAGCCTTTCCTGCAATGAATATAGCAAACAATGTTTGGATGAAAATTAATATCTGGCTACACGAATAACTGCTCTCAAAGCACTTATTTTATACAGTATACAAAAAGGTCATGCCAGGCAACCCTGTACTGGTATCAATCCGCTTAAACTTCATATCAGGAAATTTTAAAGATATATCTTCAATTGCACTAGCCGGGCCAATATTATAACCGGATTCTTCAGTTTGGTAAAAAGTATCGTGCAAGATTATTTTGGGATCTCTAACCGTCTTTATAATTGAAAATAGCTCTCTGAAAACGGTATGGTAATTATGATCCCCATCTAAATAAAATAATGGTCTTATATCTTTATTCATCGTTTCATATAAATTTATTGACGTATCTACTCCGTCTCCCTGATGTAGAAATACGTTTTTTCTACCTTTAACCAATTTTCCCCTGGCATTATGTGGATGTTCAGCGTGTTCAATATCATCAGGCAGATCAATTGAATGAATTTCAGTATCGATTTTTAAAAATTTACAGGTTTCATGAAATATTCTTGCCGATTTACCTATATGCGTCCCCCATTCAAATATATGCGTTGGATTTGACCATGCCACACAGGCTACCATTAATGAAAGTTCATTTAAAGGGAAAGGGTGCACCCCAACAATTGGAATAATCCTGCTCAGAATAAATGATGAAATATCCCAGTTGTTTACCTCAAATTCTTTACCATCGAACTTACTTTTATAAGATGGATTTAGCTTACCAATTACTCTTTTAATCATAAATAAGTGTTTTACTTCAGGAGATTTCTGAATTCAAATGCCTTTTATCTTATGTCACATTTATTAAATTTATCTTTTAGAATTATGAAAATCTAAAACAGCGATTACAAAAATATGGTTATTTAATCACCATTAATGATGTAATCCTATCAATCAAAAAAAAGGGCTTTAAATAAGAATTTATTAGAATACCCGTGGGGTATTTTGGGTTAAGGTAAAATATGGCACATTTGGTTTCAAAAATATACTTTCAATCAATATATAGTACAAATTTTAAAAAATAAATTACTTTAATGAATTTTGATAGAACGGCATATATTAATCAACCAATTTTAATAGAGCAGGAACTGAAAATTTTATTTAATTCTCATGACAGGCAGTCTCACAATTTTTGAAATTGGCGCATGTGAAACTGAGGATAGCATTAAGTACTGACTTCTTTTTACCAATTCGAAGATTTATACATTTGAACCACTACCTGACAATATTAAGTTAATCCAAAATAATCTTTCCCGTTATGGCAGGGTGCATTTAAAATTGTCGCCTTCCGATTCCGCAAATTGGTCGGTGTCTCCACCGACCAATACTGCCTGCCGTTGCTGGTGTCCTCACCAGCCACCAACAATTTTAAATGCACCCTTATGGCATTACCAATGTTACTTATTATAACAAAGCGCTATCTTCAAAAGAGGGATTGTCAGAATTTCATCTATCTGAAGGAAGGCCTGAAAATGCTATCAAGTCAGACTGGGATTACGGAAATAAATCAAGCTCATTATTACCTCGGCAAAGCATTTGGAATGGTCGATTTTATTCGCTTTAATAAAAAAACAGAGGTTGATACAATTCAATTAGTTCATTTTGTAAAAACAACGCAATCAATGTAATTGATTTTATACATATGGATGTGCAGGGAGCAGAATTGATGGTATTAGAAGGCGCGTCAGATTTTATATCATCTATTAAAGTGATTTGGCTTGAAGTGTCAAAGGTAGATTTATATCAAAATCAACCTTTGGTTGAGGATGTGAAAAAATTTATGGCAATTAATAATTTTGTTTTGATCAAAGACTTCCTAAAACAACTGCAATGCGATCATTTTTTAAATTGTTAAGTCGCTTTCCGGTAAACCCGAAATCAATTGCGGAAGTAGGATGCGGGGCAGGTGAAATATTAAATCAATTTTATTTATCCATGCCCAATGATGTAATTTTTACAGGATACGATATATCTGGTGATGCAATACACTTGGACAGTCACAGGGAAAAAGACAGGCTAAATTCAGGCAGGAAAATTTTTTAGAAACAAATACAAGTTTTGATTTATTGCTAATGATGGATGTTTTTGAACATGTCGATGATTATTTAGGTTTTCTTAAATCATGTAAAGGCAAATCAAAAAATACAATATTTCATATTCCGCTGGAAATGACGGTCATAGGAATCTTGAGAAATCATTTTATAATATCAGGAAATTCCCTGGGCCATTTGCACTATTTTACAAAAGAAACGGCGTTTGCTACACTTGGCTGATACGGGATATAAAATTGTTGATTTCTTTTACACTGCAGGGGCACTGATATTCCAAAGAATACACTGCACACTAAAATAACTTATTTACCAAGGAAATTAATGTTTAAAACAAATGAAAATATTACTGTAAAAATTACCAGGTGGGTTTTCCCTGTTGGTGTTAACAAAATAATGGCAAAGCCGGTAAAGTTATACTTCTGAACATTGAAAGGATGGTCCCTCCGCGTTACAGCTTTTTTTGGAAGGGAATCGGAATTAGTTTGTGAATTTGGAGATTGGTGACATGTCAAATTTTCAATTACATTTTTCTTCTTTTGTTTTTCAAACATATATGACTTTTCCAATTTGCAATATAAAAAATCGTTAATCAGGAGGCGCTAAAATCCCTGAAATAAATCACAATTCATTAGCTGCACAAACAAGGGGATTAAAACTTTTTTTTACCAGAAAAATTTAAATGGCAACCACCTTGTTTGAGAATAAAGTGAACTAAACCCCGGGTACTCAGCGATCAAATCGTTAATCGCATTATCACTATTATTAATAAACATTAATGACCGATACAGGTTAAAAAATATAAATACTATAATTAACAATCTTGAATATAAGTTTAGCTTTTTGCTAAAAAAATTGGCATAAATCAAAAACCCTGTTAAATACGCAAACCGCTGCAACATTTCAAATATAAACGTCAAATTTCTTAACAAAATATAAATTAGAAAAAGAAAAACAAAGCCCCTTTTAATATCTTTCCTGTTTATCCAAAACAGAAGAGACAACATAACAATTTCGAGGAGTAACCCAAAATCTAAATGAAATTTGCCGATTGAAATTAAACCTAAAAAAAGATATGACTTAAATTTTTCCAATAAAAGATTACCTAAAAACAAAAAAAAGAGTGTAAAAAAAAGAGTGGCTTTGACAATATGTTTTTTTTGTATTATTATAAGAAGTGTAAATAAAGTAGCAAAATGAGTTAAAAATCCCAGGAAATATAAACCAATTTTAGGTTTTTCGCCTCTTATATTTAGTAAAAAAGGGTAACTGATTAATAATACGCCGATGCCAAATCTCATTAAATTAAGATTGAACATAATGTAATAGGTAGTAAGGTAAAATAGTAAGAAAAGTGTTTTCTCTTCAATTAATTTTAAATTATAATAAATAAGGGTACCTGTAGTAATTGAAATAATAAATATGAAGAACTGGTCATTAGCCCAAATTAGATGAATAAGATATGCGTAAAAAACAAATACAGGTTCAAAAGTTGATATATTTAATTTGTCAGTTCCGAAAGAATTAAAAAAAGACTTATAAGCGAAAGTATCTGTTCCCACATTCCCACGCAGGCCTGCAAATAAGGTCATTATAACTAGGGGTGTTAATATTGACCTTATATTGTTTTTTCCAAAAAAATAACTTCCCAGTAGTGTAAATAGAAAGACGATAAAAAAGAAAACAAAATAAGAAAGCATAATGATGAGTTACAAATTAATTAGTATTTACATTCATAAAATGAACTGGTAAACACGCTCATATTTCTTTGCTATACCTTCCCAGGTAAAATTATTTAGCCAGTTGGTGTAGCCGTTTTCAGCCATATTTTTTCTTAGTTCCGCATTATCAATTAGTTCCCTTAGTATTCTTACTGACTCATCAATTTTTACAATACTGTAATTCTGGTTAACTTTGATGGTTGGTAACAATTTGCCAGATCCTGACCAGTTAATAATTTCTGCTGCATTTCCTACCTCCGCTGTCAAAAAAGGAGTCTTTGATGCCATGCATTCAAATAGAACAATTGGAGAGCATTCTAAATTAGAAGTGAATAAAAATAAATCTGCAGCAGCGTACGCTTGCAAAATCTGCACCCTGCTAAGATCCTTTATTAAAATTTTACTATTATTATTTTTAATACTGTCAATTAAATTGTGATAAAATGATTTTCGTTTGCAACTATCATAACATTGCGGAAAATATTTAATCCCGGAAATGGGTGTTAAAACTGATAAGATTTGTTTGACAAAAGTTTTAAGTCTTGAGTTGTGAATTTTATTACCAATTAGTAACAGGGTTGTGTTTTTAAGTTTAGCCTTTTTAAACAACTCAATTGTTTCACTGTGACCTTTCAATCCGGTATGGGAAGATACATTTAGAACCAATAAATGATTTTTTGGAATTCCCAATTCACTTTGTATATTATTTTCTAACGGAGTACAAAACTCTTCTGCCGAAGCGCCATTCGTTATGATTTCAAAGTTTTTAATCCCATTCTGCTTTGCAAAATTAATGTCCCTGTAATCATTCGATAAAAAAATTAATCTATCAAATGATTTTAGCCAGGTTTGCATATTATTAAAATAAGGTTGGTATTTAGGGTTATACAGTTGCGAAAAACCTGTGGGAACAAATACTTTTTTTGCAGGTATTTCATCTAAAATTGGTAGAAGTATATCACAGGACCACTGCTGGGCTGCAAAAATAGTAACTATTTGAAAACCATTTATTTTTACAAATTCGATGTATCTTTCTATTTCGGAATTGGTGGCCTGGTAACCATTTACTGCATTTCCTGCTATTTTAAATGAGGCTATATCCACTCCTTTTATATTAAATAAGTTTCTTTCAGGATGGTAACTTGTTGCTACTGTTACCGTATGTCCCAGGTGCACTAATCTTTCCGACAACTGTTTTACAACCTGTTGCATCCCGTGAAGTAAAGGATCATATGATTCAACAACATGAAGAATTTTCATTTACTTGGAAATTACAGATGTGGATTTAGTAAAAAGCCTGATCCCAATTTTTTTATTCGCATAAATAACTAAACTAAAATAAACCAGGCTCACTAGTAATAATGACAATGTAATACCGAGTAACTGGTATTTATTGATAAAGTATATATTGAAGATCACAGCAAATATTCCAGATATTATTTTTGCGGGTAAATAAATATTGGGTGTATTATTTATGAAGCCGAACATTATATAAAACTGGGCCAATTGAAAAATACCTACGCCAAGGCATAAAATTGGTAATAAGTTAATATGATATAAATAAGTATTATTACTAAGTAACAGTATCAGAGAATTGCCCCAAAAGAAAGTGAAAATAAAAAGAAAGCAAATCAATACCAGTATCAATACCAGGGCATAGTTCATTAATTTATACCCAAGTTTAATTTCCTCATTTTTTGAGGAGTTTAATATTTTTTCATAGACCACAGGCTGAATAAATTGAGTAATGATATTTACCGGTGTAGAAATTAAATAGCTTGTTATGGTAAAAATTAATGAATAAAGGCCTACATTACTAATGTTCAAATAATTGGAAATAATAAATTTATCACTGCTTATTTGTACCCACCCTGTGATTCCCCATACCAGGAATGGAAGGCAAAATGTCACCATCTGATTTTTAAGCTTTTTTAAATTTTGTGTCGCCAACTCATTCATTTCAATATTTTCATCTGTAAAAAACTTCCTGACCTTAAGAAATTTTAAAACCAGGAAAACTGAGGCTGCCACGGTCATAGAAACCAAAACCAGTTGAGCGTCCAGGGAGGAGAAAAAAATTATTAATGAAATGAACAATAAAGAGATAATTCTTTCACTAATTGAGAAAAGGGCATTTAGTTGTCTTTTTCTTAAAAGATTTAAGATCGAATTGAATGCCAGGTTACTTGATGAAACGATAATAAAAATTACTATATTTATTACAGCTAAAAAATTATACTGCTTTACCATGTTATTAAATAAGAATGTAGCAGCTAAATAAAAAACACTAAAAAGTAAAAAAATAAAAAGACCAGCATACAGAAGGAATTTTAAAATCATTTTAAAAAACTGGCCTTCCAAAGCTGCCTTTTTATATTCAAAATAGTACCTCACAAATCCTTGTTCAGCAGGACCATATAAAATACTGGTTAAGAAAGCGGATAATGCCAAAACAAGGTTATATTTCCCATATTCGGAATGGGGCATTGTGGTGAGTAATTTTATTGAAACCACTCCCAATATTATCATCGAAATTTGACCAGCTATAACCCATGCCACTTCCTTGAAATATTTTTCTTTAAAGTTTAATAATTCCAGCTGAATAAGTTTTAGCGTCCTTGAATTATATGACATGCCAATCATTTGGATACGATTCATTTAAATTTAATTCCTGATTTCTTAACCATTTACCTGGTGCAATTATAATTTTACTTTTGTATTCATTTAAGTATGCTGCCCACCACGCAAAGGTACTATTAGAAATAATGACATGGTTACAAGTTGCAATGGCAAAGAAATCAAATAAGGAAGCAGGGGTATCTTTAAAATTTATGAAGATTTTTTTTTGGTCATTTAAAGAAATAAAATTATCTCTAATCCATCCTTCATCATCCCCAAAAAAATAAAACGTCGGTTCCGCTGCCTTTTCATTTATAAAATTCATCGCTTCCTTATAATAGGCAATACTTAAAACTTCATGACCACTATTCCTATCCAGGTAATCTGTTCTCCTGATATGTACAGCTACAGAATTACTTTTATTGATTAATTGATTAATTTTTGGCAAGAGGTTTTTATATTGGGGATGGGGAATAAATAAAGTTTTTATTTCGCTGTTAATTTGCGCATAGTCAGAAACAGCACCAAAAACACCATCTATATAAAATATTTTTTTATTTTGATAAATTTCATTGTTGAACTGTCGTGAATTGATGATATGTATTTTTGTATACTTATCAAGGATATATTTTAAAAATGAAGATTTATTGAATAAATTGAATAGATAATAATTGGATAGAAAAAAACTACGCTCTGCCGCGTATATTGAAAATTTATCGAGTTCATAATTTCTTTTTGTTATCTTAAGTAGTTTTGAACTGAGTTTAAAAAAGCTTTTGTCTACATAGACTTTGCAGCCAAATTTTTTTGCTAAAGAAAGCGCGTATGCATATTGATGTAATTGATTACCCATACCACCTGAAAGCCTGACAATAACTTTTTGATTATTCTCCAATAACGACTATTTTAATTTTAATTGACAATGGGATGACTAGTATAATTTTTGGAACATCTTGTTGCTAAGCTTATTACTAATAAATGTATAAAAGCTGACCAGTTAATATCGTTTACCATAAACGGGATCCTTCTACAACAAAAATCATTTTATAGCTTTGTTGAATGATGCTCCGAATTGTTTGTACTATTAATTACCCGCAATTTCCCTGAAAGCGGGTTGTTTATAAAGATATCCAGTTTGTTGGTAGTATATCTTTTGTATTCCATGTATCATCGTTAAACCATGCTTTTGGCGCTATTACAATTTTTTGCGAATAGGTATTTAGCCAGGCTGCCCACCAGGCAAAACTACTGTTAGGAATGATTAAATGTTTGCAAGCTGACATTAGCCTAAGATAATCCTGGAATTTGTTGCCTGCATACTCATGGCCAACAAATGTTACCGGATGATCAAAGCTAAGGTTTTCCCTGCACCAGTCTATCTCATCGGAGAAAACAAAAAAAATAGGATTATTTATTTGAGCTGCAATTATAGCTTCTCCTTTTTTATAATATTCCGGGCTACAGGTTCCGTGAAAAGGAGTGGTCACAAAATCACCTCGTCTTACATTCACACAAACTGAATTACAATTACCGATTTGGCGGGCCAGTTCCGCGCTTTTGGGTGCAACAGGTTCTTTAAAAGAAAAATCGTCTATCCTTAAATTATCGCTTATGGGCCTAAAATATTTTTCTGTTTGCCAGTAGCCTTCTAAATAACTGTTATCTGCAGCAGCAAAACAATTTTCTGAAAAATGAAAATGTGGCTCAATAATATAACTGGATTTAACTCCAATAAGCTTGTTGAAGACTTTGTCTGGTATACGTAAAGCAACTCTTTTAGTGAAATTGTTCACTTCCTGAAACGTTGCTTTCTCTACTTTTAAATTGAAAATATCAAGGTCATAATCTCTGAAAACGAAAAATTTTTTATGAGGTGTTCTGTCTAAAAGCAAATGGGTATCAATTTTTAAAACACTATGGTGTTTTGATGACAAATATTTTCCAAATGCATATTGAAACATTTGATTCCCCAGGCCACCCATTAATTTGGTTATGATCATATTTTTAAACAGCTTTTTTTTCGGCTCCTAAATCATTTGAGTAAAGCGTTTCTTTCATATAATACACATTTTTCCAATTCCGTTAATGTTGTTGAAATTTCTGGCATGATAGCTTAAAGAATAGAAATGGTGGTGAAATGGAACAAAGGTAAAAATTAGTGAATAGTTTCTCCAATTCTGAATAATTCCTGGTATCAGCATAGTGTCCTGCAATTTAGAAGGGTTGGCCAGTTAAATTGCAAAAGATCGTGGATAGATAATCATTATTTAATATAATAATCACAGGGTAGCTGCCAATTTAAAAAATCCAGCAGGTATAGCGCCATTTTTTCAGGGTGAGGTAGTAATTGTCTAAAATATCTATAGGTGGCCATGGAATAAATAAAAAAGTAACCTTTTGCATAAAGTATAAATACCTCAGGCGAAATTGGGGATGTTTTATATTACTACCACGGATGGTTTTAGAATCATCTTAAAAAATCGTTTACTGAGAAAAGCCAAGTTTAACCCGGTATTTCCTAATTAAATCTTTAACTGATATTAGTATAAACAATAAAACTGCCCTAGGTTTTTTATAAAAATTCATGGAAATATAAAGTTGATCCCCCTGTGCACCATGCAGGGCATCCTTTATTAAAACAAAATTATTTTCTTTCATGAATTTTTTCACATCCCTTAGCAACGGTTGATTCTTATAAAAATCTACTTTTGAAACCTCCAGCCAAATAACTTTAATGGATTTTATAAAATCTTCCGCTCCTTCCAATACCATCAATTCCGCCCCTTGCACATCCATGTGTATAAAGTCAATGATATTAATATGATGCTCACTGCAAAACGATTTAAGCGTAATTGTTTCTACCTCAATTTTCTTATCAAAACGGATAAATTCTGCCATTTTCAAATGCTTTTCCGGAGGCAATAACGAACTTGATTTATTACCATAATCCCAGTCCGATTCAATTGCATTTTCTGGCCGGCCTGATGAAACAAAAAATTCAGCAGTTCCATTTTTAGAGGACAGTGCCTTGTTGTAATAAGAGGCATTTTTAATTCCGTATTGCAAAAAATTATCGTGAATCAGATTAATATTGTCAGGCAAAGGCTCGAAAGAATAAATTTTGGAATTACGGAAAAGGCGTGCATATTTAATACTTTCCTCACCCTCGCAGGCCCCAATTTCAAAAATAACCAGTGAGTCATTTTGATTAAATAATAATTTTAATTCCTGCTCAATGGCAACAGGCTGGTTAATATAGTCTGTCCGGTCAAAATTCACTCCTTATATTTATTTAATGATTTATACTAAGCGTATTATTAATTTATCGGATAAGCTTTATAACCATAAGTTTATAAACTTATGGGCTAAAGGTAATTAAAGGTATTTACATAATTTAACTTTAGGATGGCACGGTTGTATTTGTGGTTTGGGTTGCCAACCTTATTGTAAGATAGGTTCAATCCAAAAAAACTTTGTACAAGGTGCAAACTAAGCCGTCTTAAAAATGTAGTATGCCTTTCAGATCATTTAAAGATGTTTGTTGGGGGCCTGATAAAAAAAATTTCAGAATGCCTTTAATCTTCTAAACATCTGCTGTAACTTAGATGATTTTCTGTTTGTAAAAATTTCATTGTACATAAAATCAAATTTCTCTTCATCCAGGGGATGTAATATTATTTTATTTTTATCCATCCATTCCGAAAAACCTGCAAAAGCAACTTTACGTATTTGCCAAAAATACGTGTACAAATTTCGGATAGGTGATTTAGGATTATCATAATATTTTAGTAGTGGCTCCTTTATATAGGAAAAATTTGTTTTTGTAGAAATACGCAACCATAAAACGTAATCTTCCATAGCCATGTATTCCTTTTCTTCAGGGAATAAGAAAGCTTTCTCCAGCAAATTTTTACTAAGTAACACTGAACTGCAGATATTGTTATTTGCAGAAAGAAAATCCTTAAAAGCTATACTTTTGCCTTTGTAAGAAAGATAGGGGCCTTTGTTTTTTTCTTCAACAATTCGAAATGCATTGCAGGATACAGCCTGCGAATTAGTTTCTTTTAAAAGGTTTATTTGAATTTCTATTTTGTTTGGCAGCCATTCATCATCACTATCTAAAAATGCAATCCATTCTCCAATTGCTGCCTTTATCCCTTTATTTCTTGGAATGGAGGGCCAACCATTTTTTCCACAATCAAGCCATTTTATCCGGGGATTATTTAACTCCGAAATAATGTCTTTAGAATTGTCATCTGAGCCATCGTCACAAATTAAAATTTCGTATACAGGGTAAGTCTGCTGCAAGGCGCTGTTTATTGCGCGCAATAATGTGTGTTGACGATTAAAAGTTGGAATAATAACACTGACCCTTTCATTCATAGTAACTGTTTTTTTTATTTTGTTCCTTGTGATAATTCTTCAGCTATTAAAATTAGTTGTTTTCTTTAGATAAAATAAGGAATGCGTTAAAGAGAACAAGTGACGGGTGCATTTCAAATTGTGACTGGCTGGTGGGGCGCAGCCATGGGTGGGAGCCATGGGCGTTGTCCCCACCGCCAATGGGCAAAACTGAAGCGACAATTTGAAATGAACCCCATTTGACTTCAATTGAGTATTCTTTAGTTTTATCCATCACCTGTATAATTTAATCTCTTTATTGTTTTTGGAAGTAAAATGTTCCGGTATTTTAAAATGGTTCGATGGCTTCGCCTGCCTCAGTCACACTGAAGATAAATCAAATACATAAAGTGATATCATCGGTCTAGTTCGTCTGCAAAAGAAAAACCAGGGTGATAATTCTTTCACTTTTACATACCATTAATTTCACCTCAAATTTATTTACAAACGAATGCTTATTGGGTAAGCGGTTTTTTTTCCCTACTTCATTTAACAGCGTGATATATTCTTCGGGAGTAGATAAAAAGGTTTAAAAAATGGTGGGGTCGCCTGATTGAAAATCATAACCACCTTAAAGATATCATTACAGCGTATTAAAATATTCCATGGTTTTGACACATTTAATAGCAGGTTTTTTTAGACTTAGAAACTAAGACGGCACCATTGACAACCCAAAGGAAATCCAATGACTGCGGATAATCCAATGACTATATTTTATTATGCTGAGTCTATTTGTTTAATTACCCTTTTAATGATTAAAATAAAGAGAATAATTATCCCGGCTAAAAAACCTCCGAACACAAGGCCTTTTAATTTTCCAAACCTTTCTTTTTTTAACGGAAAAATGGGCAAATCAATCACCTGTATCAGGGGGGTTTCTTTTCTTAACACTACCTTAGCCAATTCAGTTTGTTTAACCAGTTCTGTAAGTATGGCGGTATTGGCCTGTACATCAACCTGCCTGCGGGAAGAAGGCGCACGACGTACATTTAAAGCAGGATTTAAACTAAAAGTATTATCGTTTGCCACAGCAACACCCGTAATGGCAGCATTTAATTCACCGCGGATTGAATCGGTTTGTTTCTCTAAAATTTCCATATTTATCCGGGCCTTTTTGGTTTTGGTCATAATATAAAAATCGGAGACCACTTTAGCCAATGCCTCTGTAAAATATTTAGCGAAATTTTCATCAGGCGATTTCATGTCAATGGTAATGATATCTACCTTTTTATCCTTTTGGTCAACCTTCAAACTGCCGATGGATAACCCTTGGTACATTACTCCCAATATACTATCCTGGGCACGGCTGAACTGCTGCCTGTTCGCATTAGGTAAAAATTGAATATTTTTAAATTTCGCATTTTTTGCCCACTTGTCTCTCCATTTTAAGTTTTGAATGTACATTTCTGCGAATGAAATAGTTTTGCCACCTATCGTTACAGGCGATAACAAAGTTTGTTCTACCATTGACCTGGATTTAAACAATTCAATCAAATTAGCTCCGGCAAATATGCCACCCCTGGTTTCTCCAATATCAAATCCAAACTGGCTTGCTAAGCCCAATGCACCACTACTCATTGCTCCTCCCTGTTCCTGATCTTCCAGTGCAAATGATAAAGAGGCCGTATACACAAACTTTTGCATAAATGAATAAGTTAGTCCTAACAGCCCCCCTGTTATTCCAAAAAGTAAAATGACCATCCACTTAGAAAGCAAATAAGTATACCATTCTTTAATTTTGGTGATTACTTCTTTTGCCGTGACTTCATCATTTGGTATTTGATTGCTCATTTAGCTGATATAAAATTAAGCCGGTAATTTATTTAATTTTTTGCATTAAGAATAGCAATTACCACCCCGGTCATCCCAACCAGCACGCTGGCAATACTTACAAACTCACTAATACTAGTCTTTTTGGTTTCAGGCTTCTCCGGAATTACAATTTGAGAACCGGCGGTTACTTTTGGATAAAATTTAAAAAACAGGAAAGAAGATGCTATTGCGGCTTTGCCATTTGGATAAATGATATAAGCCTTTTTCTTCCAGGCCTTGCTATCGAGCCCGCCAACTGAATTTATGTAATAATTAAACCCCTTTCCTTTTTCGTAGGGAATTTCAGAGTTTAACAATACCCTGCCGGCAACTTTAACACTTTCATTTTGGAAGGCTACCTCTATTTCATCCCCCGCAAGAAGGGTAATATTTGTATTGCTATTGGGATCTTTTACAACTTTTTCCCATTCTATTGGAATGGTTGCGTATTTTAAATCGTCTTTTAATTTTTTAGTGAGCTTATTTTGAATACTATCATTTTTGCCGAGTTTCATATTTACATTTTCTAAATCCTCAATCTGATTTACGGCTATTGGACGTTTTATTTTTACCCCTTCCAAATTGGCCATAGATGTTACTCCTCCCGCTCTTTTAACTATATCTAACACCTTCTCATTTTTATTTGCCAAAACATATATTCCCGTATAACCAACAGCACCGCTGATAATTACCATTTGAGGTTTTTCATACACCCCCATTTTACGAATATTGATCACATCAAAAGGTTGCAACCCAAAATTCTTTACTTGTTCGTTATCGGATGTATTAATTTCCAAATTAAATAATTCCGCTTTATTCGGATTTTTTTCATCTATTGCTTCAGATTTTATCATTCGTGCAACTTCCACTCTTTTTGATGCTGAGCCAGTTAACCCGCCTGCCTGTATCAATAAATCATTCAGTGTAAGGTTTTCCCGAAATTGATAGGCCCCGGGTCTTTTAATCTCACCATTTATAGTTACGTTAAAATCTTCTTTGAAATCTAAAACTGAATACACGGTTACCTGGTCCTCCCTTTTTAATAAAATATTGGCTTCGGTATCTCCACCCAAAGCGCTCAAAAGGTCAACATTTACTATTTCGGTTGTCAAATCGGGTTTCAATCTTACAATGGTTACCCTTTTGCTATAGGCATCTTCTTTCAATCCGTCTGCCTGGTTTATTAAATCTGAAATGCGCATGCCTTCATAAAAGGAATATATTTCCGGTCTGAATACAGCGCCATCAATTTTTACACGATTTTCAAACCTGTTTAAAATTTCTGAAATCCGGAAAACATCACCGGGCAGCGGTTGGTAACTGTTATATTCAGCGGATTTCATATCTTTTACTTTGTATTCCTTAGCTGTTTTTTGGATCACATTTACTGAAGCAGTATAGGCAACTTCGTTAAATCCTGAGGCAAAGGATAATAACTCCCTGAACGTTTCACCTGGTTTCAATTCAAATATCCCTGGTCTTTTCACCTGTCCTTCGATTGTAACTCGGTGGGAATAAGCGGGGATCCTTATCACATCATTGTCTTTTAACCCTACATTATCTGATTGGTTTCCATTGACTAAAAATTTATAAATATCTACAATAGTAATAAGTTTGTTATCTCTTAATAACTCAATATTCCGGTAACTGCCATTGATTGAAGGACCGCCCGCAAGAAAAAGCGCGTTGTAAACAGTAGCAAGGGATGAAACTGAATAATTGCCGGGTAGTTTGCTGCCGATTATAGTTACTCTTATGGTTCGGATACGGCTCAAACTCACCCCTACTTTTGATTGTCCGGATCTGACGGTACTATAAATTTTTGCAAAAGCGCCTTTAATTTTTTGGGTTGCTGCTTCAATTGTCATTCCCGCAACAGGTATTTGACCTACATATTGAATATTCACTTTACCTTCTGGTGTTACAGCCACGCCGGTGTTGAATTCCTGAACCCCATAAACGCTTACCTGCAATTCGTCCCCGGGACCAAGCACATAGTTGACCGGTGTAGCTAATTTTAAATTTGGCTCAAAATTCAATGCAGGGTTGTCAAATAATTCTGATCCAAAAACCTTGGTATTTGAGGCGTCCTTTACTTTATTATTAGCAATTACTTCCTGGGTTCTGCTTTCTTCTGCATTTTTATCACTAACTAAATTGGGAGAGGGCTGACTCCCAAGGCGCGATTTTAATTTGGCATATTCAATTGCGTTCATTCCCTTGGCCAAAGCTATTGGTTCAGCCTGTTCAATTGTCAGGTTATTTATTTGTAATTGTGTTTTTATCTTTGAAATTTCTTCTTCGGATAGATAATCTACTTGTATTTTACTTAGATCACTGGCTGTTAACAAATCCTGCGCTTTCAAGGTAACAGGTTGAGAAAAGACGAAAAACAGAATTACAATAGAGATTAATCTTCTCATATAATTAATTATGATTAATATCAAATCTCAAAAAAATATGCCATTATGCATATTCCCGTGACCTGACACCTGAAATTTATTTGGGTATTGAAAATTTTTAAAATACCAGCTTTGGAATTGAATTGCTTATGGTTTAAAAATTTTGGCAAATTTATATTAAAAATAGCAGTCACAAAGTAAAAGTATTAATTAAGGAAATCGGCATTTTGAAATAAAAACTCAGATGGTAAACCTGAATGATAGCGGCAAAACACGGGAGGAGACTTTCCTAATCTGTCATTCCAAAAGGTTATTATTTACATTGCCCGTGCATTAAAGTTTATTGCAAACCTGCCAACAGAGTTATGGCAACCATCCTTTAGCTTTGACAATTTTAATCACGTTTTATTGCGAGGTAATTAATGGTAATAAATATTTCGTTTCTTTCATCGTATTGTTGAATTTCTTGCAACCCGTCTTTTAGTATTCGGTAGATGACATATTTGTCTTTGAGCAAATAGTAAAAATCCTGAAAATAAGTTCTTGAATCAATGTTACAACCGCCAAATTCAAATTGGATAAAATCAACCTTTTTATTACTTATCATCAGGTTTGCCCCTTTCATTACATTCAATTCGTGCCCTTCAACATCTAATTTCAAAAAATGTATCCGGTTTATATTATTCTTTTGGCAATAGAGGTCAACGGTGGAGAGTTGTATTTTTTCGGTTTTATCCATAGCAATTCCAAAATGTGCTAAATTTCGCTGATAAACTGAAGATAATCCCGAATTGTCATTGTTTGCGTATAATATTACGTCCGTTGCTATATCACTTAAGCCAAAATTGTTGGGAACTATATTAGTAATACCGGCAGTGGTTTTGAGGAATATTTCAAAGGTAATTTTCGAGGGTTCAAAAGCGTGTATGACAGCATTATCCGTAAAAATACCAGCCAAAGTTTTTGAATAGTTGCCCACATTTCCCCCTACATCAAAGAGGGTGATGCTTTTTTCTGCGCCAAGTTTTTCTTTGATATATTTTAGTACATACAGTTCCCCGCTATCCTTAAAATCGCCTCCATTGCCATAATTTAATCCTGTCAATGAAAGCCGAAACAGGGTTTCATATATCTTTTGCATACTTTTTCTCCCACTTGGTTTCCTCAATACATACCCAATAACTCTTTTCATTTGCTCCGGTTTTATATTTTTTGAATTTTCTGGCATTTCGAAGATAATGATTTCATCAGCGCTCGGGCCAAAAATCGGGCTATTAAACGAATGCCCGAAAATGTTTTCGTATTCCAATAGCTTTACACAATATAAAAGACAGTTTATTATTGCAACCAGTACGAAATACCACCATTAAGATTTACAATTTTTCCCGGGATGTGCGCTCAGTCATTACCTTTGTTTATGACAGATAGTTTTCACTACCTGCCTTGAAAAAACTAACCGTTTGCTTTTATGCGAATTGAATATTTTCTTTTTACCATTTACCTTTTACTTAGCTTTTGGTTAATTCCAAAAATTTCCTTTATAAAGCATTCCAATTTAACTATACCCGAAACATGGATCTTATTCACCTTTAAAATAGTTTCAGGAATCGCGGCTGCATTTTATTTTGAAACAATTTCAACAAACGTAGACTACCTGGCCAATAACGCGGAAGGCAATATTCAGTATCAACTATTAGTTTCAAACCCAAAACTTTTTTTTACAGATTTCACCATTGACATAAATACCTATGGCCTGGGCAGTGTATTTGAAACGAAAGACAGTTTTTGGGGGTATTTAAGATTTAATTTACTATATAAATTCATAGCCATATTAAACCTTATTACCCAAGGCAATTTTTACTTTAACACCATTATCTTCTGCAGTATCGTTTTTTTTGGGCACATCGCATTTTATCGTATTTACAGTGAAATTTATAAGGGGTGCAAACTTACCATTCTTTTCGCTTCCTTTTGCTTGCCTTCCCTTTTAATGTACACTTCCTGCGTACATAAAGATGGGATAATCTTTCTTAGTATCGGCCTGGTCAGTTATATTTTTCACAGGTTTCTTTCCTCTCCCCGTTCCCTCAATATTAAATATGCGCTGTTCTTCTTACTGGGCATGACTACCATTTTTCTATTCAGGAACTATGTAATTATTGCGATATTGCCAGCAATGCTAACAGCAATGCTCTGCAAGGTGCTGCGTTACAAAAAGCGATTCGTTTTTTTGATCAGCTATTCAATTTTTTTCCTGCTCTTTTTTTTATCGGGCTTCAGCAAATCATTTTTGAACTTACCCGCAGCCGTTGTTCAGCGAAGAGCTGATTTTGCTGCATTGGCCGGGGCCAACACCGATATTCCCATGAATAGCCTCTATCCTACCCTGCAAAGTTTTATATTTAATCTTCCCCAGGCAATCAACCATTCTCTTTTCAGGCCCTATCTGTGGGAGTTTTCTCAACTACCTGTTTTGTTAACTGCGCTTGAATTGCTGATGTACCAGTTGATCCTGCTGACCTTTATATTCTTCAGGAAGAAACAGCCCATTGTAATTAATGACTTCAACATATTTGGATTTGCATTTCTATTTAATATGATGCTGATCATCGGTTATACCATCCCCAATATCGGCGCCATTGTTCGTTACCGAAGTATTTTCTGGATATATTTGATTGTTCCTGCGCTTTGTAACATTGACTGGCGGAAATGGAGTCCTTTTCAAAAAATAAAGCCCCTGTAACAAGGTACATTTATTGAATACCGGTATAACGGATGATTTTTAGAAGAACCATTAATTTGCTATTCAACAGCTCTTTTAGGAGGTTAATAAAAGCATATTATTACTCAAAAATCACCTGTCCGTCACATTACCATTTAATCCATTATCATTTACCCATCAAAAAATTTCCCTTTCTCCGTTACCTTTGCCGCCATGCATTACGCTTCAATAGAAAATATCAGCAAATCTTTCGGCATAAGGACGCTTTTTAAAAATATCACTTTAAATGTAGAAGAAGGAGATAAAATTGCCCTGGTTGCCCGCAATGGCAGCGGCAAAAGTACTCTTTTGAAAATCATTACCGGTTTGGATACCCCCGATGAGGGTACCGTATGGGTACATAAGGATATTAAAGTAGTGATGCTGCAGCAGGATTATGACTTTGATGGTGATAAAAGCATCTGGGACAATGTACTAAGGCTGGATAACCCTGTGGTAAAAGTGGTTAAAGAGTATGAACTTTTTTTAGAAGAAGGCCAGGAAGATATTGATAAATTAGGCGAGTTGATGGCCAAGCTGGATGACCTGAACGCCTGGAGTTTTGAAAGCGACCTCAAGCAGATCCTCGGCAAACTTAACCTGCATCACCTGAACGAAAAAGTGGGCAATTTAAGTGGTGGACAAAAGAAAAGGGTTGCACTCGCGCAGTCGTTGATTGAAGCCGACCTGCACGCAGGCCGTTGTTTATTGATTTTAGATGAACCCACCAACCACCTGGATGTCGCCATGATAGAATGGCTGGAAGATTACCTCGCCGCTGCAAAAATTACCCTGCTGCTGGTTACCCATGACCGCTATTTTTTAGATGCCGTATGCAATGAAATTGTAGAAATTGATGAGGAAAAAGTATACGTGTACAAAGGCGATTATGATAATTTTTTAGAACAAAAAAGTTTGCGGCTGGAAGTGCAGCAAAGCGAATTTCAAAAAGATAAAAATATTTTCAGGAAGGAACTGGAATGGATGCGCAAGCAACCCAAGGCACGCACCACTAAAAGCAAGAGCAGGCAGGACGCTTTTGTAGAAGTGGAAGACCGGGTGAAACAAAAAAAAGACGTGGAGGAAGTAAGCCTGCAGGTAAAAATGACCCGCCTGGGGGGGAAAATATTAGAACTAATTAAAGTACACAAAAGTTACGGCGACCTTCGGATCATGAAGGGATTTGATTATACTTTCAAACGGGGTGAACGCATTGGGGTAGTGGGAAAAAATGGCGTTGGAAAATCCACCTTTCTAAAGATTGCACTCCAGTTAGAGAAGCCAGACAGCGGTAAGATCAATCATGGTGACACTGTAGTGTTTGGAAATTTCAGCCAGGACGGTTTGGTGTACAAAGAAGATAAGCGGGCGATAGAATATGTAAAATCAATGGCAGAATTTTTTCCGCTGAATGATGGCACAAAGATCAGCGCAAGCCAGTTTATGGAAAAATTCGGCTTTTCCGCTGAGCAGCAGTTTACACCCCTCAGCAAATTAAGCGGTGGAGAAAAACGCAGGTTACATTTAATGAGTGTGTTGTTTTTAAATCCTAATTTCCTGGTTTTGGATGAACCTACCAACGATCTTGACCTGCAAACACTGCGTACGCTGGAAGAATTTTTGATGGAATACCCGGGCTGTATCCTCATCGTAAGCCATGACCGCTATTTTATGGACAGGATGGTGGATCATTTATTCGCGTTTGAAGGCAATGGCGTGATCAGGGATTATCCTGGCAATTATTCCCAATACCGGGAAGCCATAGCCAATGGCAGTTTAACCGATGACCGGCAAATCATGAAGCAGGAACCGAAATTAATAGAAGCCGCCCCCGCGGGCGCAGTGACACATTCTGGGGGACAAAAATTAACCTTCAAAGAAAAAAGAGAATTGGAGTTGCTGGAAAAAGAGATGCCTGCGCTGCAGAAGGAAAAAGGGGTATTGGAAATAAAAATGAACGAAGGCAATCCCGGGTTTGATGAACTGCAAAAAGCTGCCGAACGTATTGGTATCATTGTACAATTACTGGATGAAAAAGAAATGCGGTGGCTGCAGTTGAGCGAAAAAATGTGAAACCGGAAGTGTTATGTTAAACGTGAATGGTGAATAGGCAATATTTCACCATTCACCATTCAATGTCATTTAGTTAAGCTATTTTTCCTTTTTCGTTCTGTACGAACGGTATGTCGGTAGCAATGAAAAAGTTTATGCATTTTCGTTCCTAAGGAACTATATGTGATTAACTCCCA
>JACMLJ010000047.1 GCA_014379625.1 Ferruginibacter sp.
GCCTGGGTGACATTGATTTTATCCAGCCGCCAGACGGAAGTCTTGTAGGGAGTTACCAGCCCTCCCGCACGTTACCAGGTCACCCGATTTCTGCTTTTTATGGCTTTGTATATGATGGAATATACCGCAGTGAGGAAGAAATCAGTAAAGCTCCTCTTGATAAAATAGGCGGGCAGATCAAGCCGGGTGATTTGCGCTTTAAAGATCTGAATGCTGACGGTTTTATTGATGAAAGTGACCGCAGAGTTCTTGGAAATCCTACACCCACTTTTACCTATGGAATGAATCTATCCGCAGGTTATAAGAATTTCGATTTTAGTTTATTGCTGCAGGGTGTAACTGGTAATAAGATATATAATTATTTGTATCAGCAGGGTACTATTGGTGATCCACGTTACAATGAAGGGATTAACAGGTTAGCTGCTGTGAGAGACCGGTGGAGTGTATCCAATCCCAATGCATCCATGCCCCGGATTGCTTTCAGGGAAAATGATTACGCAAAGAACAGCCGTGTTTCCGATTTCTGGTTGCAGGATGGTGCATATATGAGGATCAAGAATATCCAGTTGGGATATACCCTGCCCAATAGGATCTTAAAAAAATTGCAAGTGGAAAAATGGCGCTTATATATCAGTGCAAGCAACCTGCTAACCATAACAGATTACAAAGGATTTGATCCTGAAATTGGCGTTAATTCGACCGGGTACGGCGATGTGTTTTCGGCTAATCGTGATCTGCAATTGGGTATTGACAGGGGCGTGTACCCGCAGCCGCGTATGCTATTGTTTGGTATCAATGTTACTTTCTAACAAATGAATTTGACTAATTATTAATTGTAGAATAATGAAAAACAGCAAATATTTAATCGCTTTTTTAGCAACGGGATTGATCAGTTGTGTACTTATTTTTAATAGTTGTAAAAAAAGTTTTATTGACCGAAAACCTATCGGGCAATACACAATTGAAACGTATTTCACTACAGATGAAAGAGCCTTCCAGGGTGTGGTAGGCGTGTACGACGTAATGGGATGGAACAGAACGTTTGATAAAATGTTTTGGGCGCTTGGTGACGGCGGTAGTGATGATAGCCCCATTGGCCTCAACAGGGATGATGGCAGCCCTCCCTATGTTGGGATTAATGCGGTTGTGGATTATACCAATGTGGCAGCGGCTAAATTGAGTCCGGCTATGGAAAACGTTTATAACGGATTTTATGAAGGGATCTATCGGGCCAATGTTGTGATTAATGGATTAGAAAAGTCTGCAATAGATAAAGACAAAAAGAAACGGTTTCTCGCAGAGGTAAAAACACTAAGGGCGATATATTATTTTATGCTCGTTAATTTATATGGAGGAGTACCCATGTATACTACCCCCGTTAATCCGGGTGATCCGGCCGCTGTTACCCTTCCAAGGGCAACTGTACGTGAGGTATATGATCAGATTGAAAAAGATTTAAGTGAAGCCATCCCTGATTTACCGACAAAAGCAACCACAGTATCTGAGAATATGATTGGACGCTTAACAAAAGGGGCGGCAGGAACCTTATTGGCAAAGGCTTATTTATTCGATAAAAAATTTGCTGAGGCAGCGGCGGCTGCGCAAAATGTAATTGCACTGGGAGAGTACTCGCTGAATCCTGATTATTACGCAAATTTTGTACAGTCTACCTCCAACGGCAATGAATCAGTATGGGAAATTCAGCGGGTGGAGAATTATACTGATAACGGAGGAGGCTGGGGGCCTGATTCATTTGATGGAACAGGAACACCCGTAGCGGTAGCCTGTGGCGGATGGGGACAAAATGCTCCTTCGGCCGACCTGTTTCAACAATTTGAAGCAGGGGATAAGAGAAGACAATACACCGCTACCCTTGAGACGGATGTTTTGCAGGGTGTGCAGATGTGTGGAACACCCCTGGCTCCGGGTATGGCCAAACATATTATTCCAGGGAAAAAAGAAGGTGATTTTTCGCGTAGTGATGTTGTCGCTTTAAACTGGGTTTTATTCAGGTATTCGGATGTTTTATTAATTAGGGCAGAAGCATTAGCTGCCGCAGGCACAACCGCCCCGGCGCCCGTAGAAGCTATTGATTTATTGCATAGAGTGCGAAACAGGGCAGGTCTTACCAGTCCATCAAAAACCGATTTCCAGTCTTATACAGCCCTAGGGTTACTTCGTTATATTCGTTCAGAACGACGTAAAGAATTTGGTATGGAGGCCTGGCGTTTATTTGATCTTCGGAGGTGGGGTGCTGATTCATTGCAAAATGCCCTCCGTAGAGTGGATAAAATAAATAATACAAACCGTCCCTGGAAAGATCACTATTTATTATACCCGCTTCCGCAATCAGAAATTGAATTAAGCAAAGGCGCGGTTATTCAAAATCCCGGTTATTAATAAATTAAATTTTAAAAACCACCAATTATGACTTCCAGAAATTTGACTGCAAAATGGTCTTATAAAATAGCCTTCGTATTATTTTCCTTATTGGCAGGTATGTTTTTTGCCTGCGAAAAAAAAGATACGAAAGAGGGCCCTAATGTGAATAATTCGCTTACATTATTCAAACTGGATAATAAAAATAATAACCAGGATCTTATTTCAACAGATACCGTTTTGAGCCTGTCAGGAGTACAAGGGAAGTATATCCCGGTAAACGGTGCCACAGGCGCTGCAAGCGGTCTCGGTACTATAAAAATAGTGTTGTTAACTTTGAAAGATTCATTGCTTACTACCCTGGAGATAACTTCGTTTTTCAAAACGGATTATCATTTATTCAACGCACAGTTAAATATTCCTGTCTCTCAAAAAGGTAAAATATATAAAATACTTGTAACTGTAGTCGACCAGGG
Organism: Ferruginibacter sp.; assembly: GCA_014379625.1. Taxonomy (GTDB): domain Bacteria; phylum Bacteroidota; class Bacteroidia; order Chitinophagales; family Chitinophagaceae; genus Ferruginibacter. The sequence continues at coordinate 2,856 of JACMLJ010000047.1, forward strand.
TGGAAATGAAGTTGGTAAAAAATCCTTTATTGGTCAGGATGTAGTAACCTGTGATCCACTACCTCCCTGTTTGGTGACCAACCAAATTACAGTATTGGTTGAAACCCCTGGTAATACCCCATCTACTGATCAGCTATACATATTTGGCGGATTTAATGGCTGGAACCGGGGAGATGCAGCGTTTAAAATGCATAAGAACCCGGATGTTGCAAATTGCTATTGTATAACGCTTCCTTTTGCCCCAGGGTTTTCAGGGTGGCAGCTTTCTGAATTATTCGTAAGCAGGGGGACCTATGACACGGATGCAACTACAATTCCTGCCAATAATCCTTTCATTTCAAATTATACAACAACCGACCTTGGTCCATTGTGGAAGGTCAAAGTCCCAAGATGGAGAGATAGATAATTTTATATTTCTTAGGGAGCCTATTGATATATTATGGGGTCTTTCAAAAAATGCCCCCCTTTTTTTGATATTGTTTGAATCAAAACATGGTATCATTTGCAACACCACCGGAATAGCGGTATTTTATACAACGATAGCCATTTTTATTTTGGTAAGCAGGGAGATTATTTCTTGTTCCATCATGTTGAAGCACCAAGCCTGTTGTATTTTATATAATCCTGGGTAAATTTTAACCCATTCAGCACGCTAACCCCAAAAATCAATAAGAATCAAAACTAACTTCTAGATTGAATTGGCCTACATCGCTTAAAGAATGTTAAAGAGGCACACCCATCGGAATCACAATACTGTTTTCGGCTTGGTTTTCGAATGTGAACTTAATTTAATTAGAAACATTCCCCGACCATATTTAAAATATTTAGCGGTATCGAATTGACTAGATCGTCAAAAGCCCGTTTACGATTTTATTTACACTTTCAATATAATTAATTGATAACCAAGTGCCCTCATAGCCCTGGCGAGGCCACTAAAAGGATATTAACGGAACTCAAACCCTTCATCAAATGCAAAGGTGAGCGTTTTGAGTCCCGTTAATTAGTTTTAATGCGCTTTTGTTTCTCAATTTGTTTACACTTTTGTTTACAGTTTTGTTGTATAGCAGCAGTCCCTTTTCAGTGTCTCCCGTTCCATCATTTGTGTTCAGCAGGCTTTTTCAGCGTCGCAAGGTTTACTATTATCCTTTGCCAGATACCGCATTGTATCATCTTAAGGCTTCTGGTTGATATAGCTGGTGTTTCTCATCAGGTCGTCGCCAGTTAGCAGCATTGCCTTTTTGAGCGTAGTGCTTCAGTTTTAGGGTATGCCCTCAAGTAGGGTTTACCGTTTCTGTTTCGTTTTATCCCACTAATGCCGAGGTCTCTATTTAAACAATGCATCCATTTTCACTTCCTGCTGAATAAGGCCCGGGTAATTTTTTATACTCTTTACGCCGTATGTTGTTACCATTGTAAGGAATATGGTTTTCCTGGTGCCAGTGTTACTTCTAAACACTTTTAGTTTATTTTCCAACTCAGTGGCATAGCTTTTCGAAATCACAAATTCGTCAATAGAAAATTTCATCTCGCAAATGTTAATACATAAGTCCTGGCGGTCAATCAGTAAATCAATTTGTGTACCCTGTTCGCCCTTTGGCGCTTTGTACCGCCACATAGAAGTTTCTGTATGTACACTTGCTACGCCCAAGGCAATTTTGAGTTGTGTATTATGTTTCATGCAAATGCTTTCAAAAGCATTTCCACTCCAGCTTTTCCAGGAAGCACCCGCAGAGAATCTTGCCCAGGTACCCGCCCCACTGAATCTGCTGTGCTCAATGAATTTTATATAAAAATGAGCATATTCATCCGTTAGTTTGTAAATGCTTTCTTAGCAGTTCTGTCAAAAGGAATATACGGTGTTATAAAGCCCGATTGGGTAAGTTCATCCAACAATTGCGTTGTTCCTCCTCCGGACGTCAGTTTGCAGGCTTCAATGATCTCATTGCGGGTTAGCCCGATACCTTTTTTTGCAAGCGCCCTGACTTTATTCAGCATGTCTCACACAATCAATAATTCCTATTGTATTTGCATGTGATAATTTTTTTGAATGATTTTAAAAAATTGTTCGTTCATCCAGGTTATTACAAGAGCACCAGGGTAAATAATGAGATAAAAATCTCCCACTGACTCATGTTTAATTTTTTAAAGGTTAAAGAAATTGTTTATTAAGCTACAACCCCATGATGAATTTAACTCTGCCCAATCCTTTTAAAAAAGGAAGCCGGGAGCACTTTAAACATTATTCGCTTTAACCAAAGACAGGATAGTTCGGGCGTATGCTGAGGTGATACAACAAGCTAGCGGTGATTGTTTTAAGCTGTTTTTTGAACGCTATATTGATAAGGATAATGCACAAGTGATTACTGATTGTTGGAAAGGATATCTACCGTAAGAAAGTAAATTTGAAATAAGACAGAAACCTTCGAATGGGGGAAAAGGCTTTCCAGGACTGCATATAGTGATCATGAATTTAAAAGGGTGGCTAAGAGGTATTCATCATCATTGTTCAGAAAGATTTACCGATGGTTATTTGAATGAATTCTTTTTTCGGTTTAACAGAAGAAATTTTTTACCAAGCATATGGCACAAGTTGATAGAACGATTTATGACAGGTCAACCGTACAGCTATAATGCCGATGCGCTCTAAATGGGTAATCCTATCAATTAATTCAAGAATTAGTTAACTACTAAGCTACTTCACCACCAGTTCTTTGAAAACAGACTTATGGAATTCTTTTCTGTATCGCCACTAGTAGACCCTGTTTTATCAATTTTGAAATCCTTTTCGATAAAAAACTGCATCTGATAGAGATGCAGTTTTCTTGATAGTAACGCCGTAGCGCCTGTAGGAATGGACAGCCTGATTATACCAGAATCTGAATAGTAAAATAGTTACAAAAGGAAAGCTGCCTGATTGCGGACTCAACGCTCGGATATAGGGGTGGTAATTTAGAAAGCGCTTGCCGGCCAGACTTTGAAATTTATGTTTGAAAAAGTTGGGATTGGGAAGATGCAGGATTGGAAATCTATTTTGGGTAATGAAGTAACGATTTATTTTGCAAATGCTTCATTAAAAAAGACTGCGGCAAAGACTAAGCGGATGTGATTTTGAATATTACTGGCAAGGTAATCAGTAGCCAAATGAAAACAGTGATTTAAAAATTCAATTTTATTTACAAGCCAAGAACCTTATTCCGGGCAATCAGGCATGCACCAATGACACCTGCTTTTTCACCAAGTTTGGAAATCTTTAACTGCGTGTCGGTATTGACGAGGCTTAGCGAATATTTATTGATCGCACTCCGTATTGGCAGACGGAGGTAATCGCCGGTTTCAGAGAGTGTTCCACCCAGGATCAATAATTCGGGGTTGAAGATATTGATGAGCATGGCTATCCCTTTGCCAATTTTTTCTCCGATTTCGGCAAGCAGTTCAATAGATAAAACATCTTCATTTTTTGCCGCTGATATGATATCCGGTAAGGTAATGTCATTCAGGTCCTTTTTCTTTTTCATTACCGAGGAAGTAGAACCCTGGTTGATCTTTTCTTTAAACTTTCTGATCAGTGCCAATCCTGAGCCCTCTGTTTCGAGGCAACCTTTTTTTCCACAGTGGCATAATATTTCGTTGTCAAAAATAGGGACATGCCCAAACTCGCCACCAAAGCCCGACTTCCCGTAATATAATTTTCCGTCAATCAAAATACCCAGCCCGATGCCATAATCAATATTTACAAACAGTACATTACGGGCTTCCTTAGCGTCTCCACTGCAAAATTCACCATAGGCCATCGCACGGGAATCATTCTCTATAAAAGTTTGAATCCCTATTTCTTTTTGTATAATCGCCGATAATGGTTCTTCACCAAAGTGAAAATAGCTATAGCTGTATCCCGTGGTGTTATTAATCCGGCCTGAAAGATTGATCCCTATGCCTAAAATCCTATCCTTCGCAAATGCCGGATTAAGTTCATCAATGAATTCCCTGATGATTACCAATAATGCCTGTAACGTCTCCGGCGTATTTTCCAGCTTAAAGGGTACTTTGTCTTTAGAGCTAACAGGGTGCTTCTTAAAATCCAGCAAACCCAGGTTTACATAATAGCGCTTTACATCCACCCCTACAAAAAAGCAAGCATCTGAAACCAGTCCATATACGCTCGCCCTTCTTCCCCCGGTAGAATCAAATTTCCCGTTATCCTTTATCAGGCCATCTTCAATTAGCTCGTTTACCAGGCTGGTAATTTTAGGCACGCTGATGTTCAACTCCTTGCTCAGTTCAGTGATAGTGGTTTTGCCAACCTGGTCAAGTTGGTTAATAATCAATCGCTTCAGTGATTTGTTTTTATACACCACACCCGATGTATTATCGTCGCTAAAAATTGCAAACAGATGCCGGCTGGTCATTATTACTGGTTATTTAAAAAGATAAGTTAACACTTGTAAGCTACAGATATTTTTACTAACTACTTAAAACGGCCGTACTAAATAAAAATATTTAGTAAGTTTGACTATATAGTAATATAAATTACTATATTTATAAAAAATTTCCCAATTTATTAATAATAATTCTCAGAATAAATGCTTGCCAATCAGTTAGTATCTACCGTTGACACAGACATCCGAAAGTATAGTTCATTATATAAAAACGAACTGATTAATAATATTCTGCCGTTTTGGATGGATCATAGCAGGGACGAAAAAAACGGTGGCTATTTTACCTGTATTGACAGAACCGGAAAAATTTACGATAAAGATAAATTTATGTGGTTGCAGGGCAGGGAGGTATGGTGCTTTGCCAATATGTATCATCATGTATCCAAAAATAAAGATTGGCTGAAAATGGCTTTACATGGTGCCGGTTTTATGGAACGTTATGGTCGTGATATAGATGGTAACTGGTATTTTTCTGTAACGGAGGATGGCAGGCCTTTAATTCAACCCTATAATATTTTTAGTGATTGCTTTGCCACAATGGCTTTTGCAGCATTGGATAAAGCCTTGCCCAATGACCTATACAAACAGATCGCTGTTGATACTTTCGAAAATATCATTCAACGGCAACATAACTGGAAAGGCAGCTACAGCAAGGCATACCCGGGCACCAGGAATTTGAAAAATTTTGCATTACCCATGATCTTATGCAATCTCTCATTGGAACTGGAACACATCATTGGAACGGAAAGGGTCAATAGCTTTATACCTGCCGTCATTCATGAAGTAATGGATGTTTTTTACCAACCCCACCTGGGCCTGATATTGGAAAATGTAAATGAAGACGGCAGTTTCTCCGATAGTTTTGAAGGCCGCTTACTCAACCCCGGCCATGCCATAGAAGCGATGTGGTTTATCATGGATTTGGGCAACCGTTTAAATGATACCGCCCTGGTTGAAAAAGCCTGTCAAATTATGCTGCAAACGCTTGAATTTGGATGGGATAAAAAATATGAAGGGATCTTCTATTTTTTAGATGTGAAGGGCACACCTCCCCAGCAATTGGAATGGGATCAAAAATTATGGTGGGTGCATGTGGAGGCACTGGTGGCCCTGGCTAAAGGATATGCTTATACGAAGAATGAAAAATGTTTGGAATGGTTCCATAAAATTCATCAATACACCTGGGAAAATTTCAAAGACAAAGAATACGGTGAATGGTTTGGTTATTTAAACAGGCGCGGGGAAGTGCTGCTCGATTTAAAGGGCGGCAAATGGAAAGGGTGCTTTCATATTCCGCGGGCATTATACCAGGTTTGGAAAACTTTTGAATCAATTTAATTCTGTCGTCTTTTTGAAAATTTGCTATATGTATCGATACCTGTTTACGCTGCTTTTATCTGTTAACTTTTTACCTGTATTTGCGCAACAGCAAATGCATACAGGCGTATTGGTTATTGGTGGGGGAACGGGCGGAACTGCTGCCGGTTTACAAAGCGCCAGGATGGGTGTTCGCACCATCATAGCGGAACCCTCCATATGGTTGGGTGGTATGTTCTCTTCAGCAGGAGTGCCGGCATTTGATGGAAATCACAATATGCCGTCGGGTATTTGGGCTGAGTTCAGGGAGCACCTGTATAAGGTTTATGGAGGAGCTAACCGGGTTGCCACAGGATGGGTAAGCAATACCTTGTTTGAACCTCATGTGGGCGATAGTATTTTAAAAGCCATGGTATCAGCAACGCCGGAACTTAAGGTTTTATATGGACTTGAATTTAAGAGCGTCATCAAAAGCCGGTTGCAAATAAAAGGGGCTGTATTTTATAACCGGGCTACGAAATCAACGGTTACGATTTATGCCAGCCAGGTAATTGATGCTACAGAGTTGGGAGATGCGATGGGCAATGCCGGGATCCCTTTTGATGTAGGTA
>JACMLJ010000048.1 GCA_014379625.1 Ferruginibacter sp.
ATCCTTACACAGGAGCTCCAATTGTTTTGCAATGTTACCGTCGGTATACCAAAAAGCCGTGTTACCGAGACCTTGTACCGGCTAAAAGAATTACAAAATGTGGAGACAAAAAAACTTGATTAGCCGGTTGTATTTTTGTAAAAAATTATCCGGGGAAATATTTCAATTAATGATCAACAATAAATGAATATAGAATCACTGCGGGACTATGTAATTCACAAACCCTTCGTTGAGGAAGGGTTTCCATTTGGGGATTCTGTAATTGTTTTTAAAGTGAATAGCAAAGTTTTTTTATTGGTACCGCTCAATACCAGCCCATTGCAGTTTAATGTAAAATGTGATCCGGAAAAAGCTATGGAATTAAGAGAAGAATACCCCGATTCCGTTTTACCAGGTTATCATATGAATAAAAAACACTGGAATACAGTTATAGTTGACGGTAAATTATCAAAGCAACAAATATTACAAATGGTGGATGATTCTTACCAGCTCGTAAGTAAACTTAAAAAATAGCAATCCATCATTTATACCCGAACCCTTTTAAATTTATTTTCCGGCGGAATGAATTAGATTACGGAAATATGATATATTGTACTGCAAAACAATACATGATGGAGCAAGATGAAAACTTTTCGGATGACCTGCAGGAAAACCTGCGCATTGAAAACGAATTTTTAAAAATAAAATTAAAGGCTCAATACGGCGATGCTTTTCACATGGAGAACGGCGCTGACATGCCACCGGAAATAGAAAACCAGTTTCTCAAAAGCATGATGGCATTTGAAGATGAGTATGCTAATGCAGAATATACCACGGTATATGAGCGTCTCGGTCAACCGGGATATAAACCGGTAAGTGAAATGAATAATGAGGAGTTGACTGCCGCCATTAAAAGTTTTACCAAACTGATGGTAAATAATGACATAGGGCTGGATATTTGTGATGGGCCTTATCCCGATGAACTCATTTACCGGTTTATTACCGAAGAGCTATTTGCTATTAAAGTGGAAAAGAAGCCTGTTGCAGGTATGGTCAGCCATTTTATCTATGAAGAATTTCATCCCAATCATAAAGCTGATATAACTAAACGTACCCACACATTTTTTAAAAACTGGTTTAACCGGCACTTCACTGAATACTGTACCGAATTGAGCTGGCATTGCATAACTGCAGATGGATTGCAGATGACAAGAGAAGATATCATTAGCAGGATGAATGTTTTTTTTGAGGCATTCCTGCAATTTAAAGATGACGGATACAATATAGATAATATAAGCTATGAACTGCAGGAGGAAACGCAACGTGGAATGGGCTTTGCTGAAGGGGTGCTAAAATACGATGCCGTGATGGAAAATGGAGAAATTATTGAGTATAACGGTCCGTATAAACTTTACCTGCAATTGGAAGACAACTGGTGGAGTATTTTTTATTTTGTTATGCCGGGATTTAAATGGTAATGGGTAATCCTTTGACTGCATATTTCCAGTGCCTGCTTTTTCCTTCTGCCATCCATTCAATAGCGGTTGCCATTCTTTTATTCCTTGTTTCTTCGGTTTTCGCCCCTGTTATCCATTCTACATATTCTTTTTTGTGAGCGTAAGGATAATTTTCAAATATTTGCCAGGCTTGTTTATTTTTGGCCAGCGCCTTCATAAAATAATCCGGCACAACCAATTCTTTCGTGGCCGTTGCCTTTGTTTTTAAGGGCAGTTTAATCCCAAGGTCATTTAACTGCATCGCTTCCTTTATCCAGGCAATAATTGTTTTATCAGCAGGAAGATCTTTTTTTGACGTGATCCTGCCTAAATGCCCCATGGCAACTTCAGACTTTGCATTTTCCACCAGCACAGGATCTTTCATCAGCGCCGCTTTCCAAAAGCCAAAAACACAATGCTGCTTGAAAGCCGCCATGCTGCACATCATGGTATTTTTATAATCAAAATGAGGAAAACTCCACTTCATTTTTTCTTCCGCATCCGGGCAGGCTTTATGCACCAGTTCCCGCAGGTGGATCAAAATGGGTTTTGCAAAATCAGCGGACTTGCTGATGTATTCATCAATAGCTTTTACTTTCTTTCCCATAGTTGATAGTTTTAGAAAAATAAATTCCTGTTGTCATTACTACCAATATATACTTTTTTTTATTGAAAAAGAAGTTTTGAGATGTATTTCAAATCCGCAACTCATCTTTCAACCGTCAACGAACTCAAACTAATGCAGATACTCTTGCGGTGGCCTGTGGCAGGCCGGTAAGCATCCGGCTGGATAAGGAGCCTTTATGGTCAGTTATGGATACCGAACAGCAAGCTCCAAAAGATAAGCCCCGTTAAGAATAACGGGGCTTTATACCAAAACTAACTGCTTATCAGAAGATCATTAATATTTTAAAACTTAAGGTTGTAAATGGGCCCATCCATCTTTTATGCCTTACAAGGCTATTCAAAAAAATAACACAACAGGATCAACACATCCGGGAGATAAAGAAATTTATTATCTGCTGTAAAAATAATATGTTTTGCAATGCAATACAATCCCCTAACGTGGGTACAAAATATCCCTCCGAAAAAAATAAAGGGTATAAAAATACCATTGTTGCCGATTTTTTATTTTAAGAGGTTTGCATTTAATATGTAATCATCAGGGAACAGGCAAATCAGATGAATTTTTGGTAGCGGTGATATTAACAGGTTCCGGGGTTTTGCGATGAACTGGGTTTTTGGTAGAGAAAAGGGTCTAAAGTCACGGGCTTTTTCTGATCAAGCCATCGTTTAATAATAAACCTGGATACCACAAAAAATTAAATGGAAAATAATATTTACGGGTAAGAAATGAGAAAGGAAAAATTCGCTATGAATGATTGGCAAATACCATTTATGTTGTTTGAACTTTCATCATACGCACAAAGTGAAGTGGAGCAAAAGAAGCTGTATCAGCCTGCAGAAAAACTGTTAACAGAAATGAATGATCTCTTTAACGTAGCAGACACGGAGGGTACAACGGATTACTTTTGGGATAATATTTAGATGGGAAATGAGCGGGTAGATTTTTCTGATAAGACGGTAAGAAATAAAACGGTACACCAATAATTTTTAATAATAATAAACAAATCAAACATGAACAAAATTTTGATCTCCGCAGCAATGGTAGCCTCACTTGCTTTTACAGCGGCAGATAAACTTACAGGCAGATGGGAAACTAAACCATCCTCAAAAGGCAATGTAACAGGGATAGTATTTAAGCCTGACAATAGTTTTGAAGGGTACATTAATAAAAAGCCATTTTTTAGTGGCACCTACACTTTAAAAGACAGCATATTTTCCTTTTTTGACAATGGTTGCGTTGGTGTGCAAGGCAGTTATAAAATTATTTATTTCAGCAATGCAGATTCCGTGCGATTTGAATATATCAGTGATAGTTGTGACAGAAGAAGGGATGGAATAAGCAGGATGGTTCTGGGCAGGGTGAATAAATCAACGGAATAAAACATGAAAAAGTACATCATTCTTATTACAACAGGTGCCGCTACGATCCTGATGCTGGCATCATTCATTGACGAAGGACCGCTCAATAAGGCCGAGTTGGGAAAGCTATTGTTTTTTGATCCTTTGCTTTCTAAAGACAGCACCATCAGTTGTGCCAGTTGTCATAAACCGGCTTTTGCTTTTGCAGATACTACTGCAGTAAGTATTGGTGTGGGTGGACAGAACGGATCAAGAAATACACCTTCATCGATGAATGTTTCCCTGCATCAATCCTTCTTTTGGGATGGTAGGGCAAAAAGCCTGGAAGAACAGGCATTGGCTCCAATTGAAAATCCGGCGGAAATGAATTTACCGGTAGCAGAAGCTGTTATTCGGTTACAAAATAATGCCCGTTATGCTACTTATTTTAAGAAAATATTCAACAACGAACCAACCAGTACCAACCTTGCCGAAGCACTGGCAAGTTTTGAACGGACATTAGAAACAAGTGAAAGCCCTTTTGATGAATGGAAATTTTCTGACAACCCCAATGCGGTAAGCGATGCTGTAAAAAGAGGTTTTGATATTTTTAATAATAAAGGTAAATGCATTCAGTGCCATTTTGGTGCCGACCTTACTGCGAATGAATTTCGCAATATCGGCTTATTCAATGGCAAAGAATTAAATGATAGCGGACGTATGGTGATATCAGGTAAAAAGGAAGACATTGGCAAATTTAAAACTTCCTCGCTCCGGAACATTGCCATTACCGCCCCTTACATGCACAATGGAATGTTTAAAACATTAAAGGAGGTAATTGATTTTTATAATGATCCCGGCAAGGTCGTTAATAATTCAGTTAACAGGGACAGTATTTTAGGTAACCCATTTGGCTTAACCTCAATGGAAAAAAGCGACCTGGAAGCGTTTCTTATTTCGCTGACGGACAAAAGGTTTAGTACAGATAAGGGAGGCCGGTAATCAAACATAAAAGCTTTTCAGGCCATTAGAGTTTGCATCGGTGCATCAAATAATTGCACCGGATTTTACTAATCTAAATAATAAGAAAACATACAGGATGAATCATTTTATTTCACTAAGCAAATTAGCAGCAGTAGAAGCTGTAAAAGGTGGATTTTTAAGTGCTGTACAAACAGAAAATCTTACAATTGCCTATACCAGCATGAAAGCTGGTGCTGAAATCCCTCTGCACCATCATCCAGAAGATGCAGTTGATATTATGCTGGAGGGAATATTGGAAATGCAGATTGGCGAAATAACAGAAATTATCGCCCATGGAATGATCACTATTGTTCCTTCCAATATGCCACACAAAGCCAAAGCAATAACCGAATGTAACGTGATAACTATTTTTTATCCACGCAGGGTTTTATAAAAAGCCATGTTGCAAAATGTGTTCGCAAATGCTTTTTGGGTAATGTTTAATTAAATATATACTGTTTAAATTTTTTATCATGAACAATGTTGTATTGGATGTAATTATTGTAGGAGCCGGCCATGCAGGGTTAAGTGCAAGTAATTATTTAAAAAAATATGGGATGAACCATATTGTATTTGAAAGGGGGAAAATCGGGGAATCATGGCGTTCCCAACGATGGGATTCATTTGTACTAAATTCCCCCAATGCCATTAATGTATTGCCGGGAGATTACTACAAAGCTAATGCTTCCGAAGGATTTTGCTCCGCGGGTGAGTTTGTGGCGACGCTAAAAGCCTATGCCGATAAATTTCAATTACCTGTAAAGGAACAAACCGAAGTAATCTCCATTGCGAAACACCCGGGAGGGAAAACATTTGTTATTAAAGTTGCCCAAAATGGTATCATTAAAAGCTACCAGTGCAAACAGGTTATTATTTGTTCCGGAAGCCAGAATAAAAAAAAGATACCCGGCTTCGCAAAAAATATTGCTGCAGGTATCATGCAATTGCATGCAGGCGAATACCGGAATGCCTCCCGGTTGCCGGATGGGGCGGTACTTGTGGTAGGAAGTGCGCAATCCGGTTGCCAGGTTGCCGAAGACCTCGCAGGGAATGGAAGAAAAGTATATCTCTCTACCAGCATGGTTGCCCGTGTGCCGCGCAAATACCGTGGTATAGACATCATGGATTGGTTTATCGCCATGAAATTTTTTAATATACAGACCGAAGAAATAACAGACCCGGCAATGTTGCACAGGCCAGCACCCCAGCTTACGGGAACGGGTGGGGGCAGGCGCACCATTAGCTTGCAGGCATTATCAAAAAAAGGAGTTTCCATATTAGGTAAGCTGGAGAATGGAGATGACAAAAATGTATTTTTTCAACCCAATGCGGCATTGCACGTGCAGTTTGCTGATGGGTTTTCAAAACAGGTGAAAGAAATGATTGATGAATTTATTTTAAGAAAAGAGTTAGTTGCCCCGGCACCGGAAGAAGATATGGCAGATATGCCGGATATGGATGCGCGTTGTATTTCATCCGATACATCGCTCAATTTAAGAGACCACCACATCAGCTCCATTATCTGGAGTACGGGTTTCAGCGCTGATTTCAATTATATCAAATTACCGGTGTTTGATGATGATGGTAATCCAATACACAGGCAAGGGTTATCTGCTGTTGAAGGACTATATTTCCTCGGATTCCCCTGGCTGCGTACCCGCGGGTCAGGTATTATTTTCGGAATAAAGGATGATGCAGAATTTATTACTGAGAAAGTGCATAGGTATTCGCAGGAAAAAAATGTAAACAAACCCTTGCTGCAGGAATATCATTTTTAAATGCACGCTAAAACAGCGCACAGGTATTATGAAAAATGCCACCATCAGAACAGTAATTTTATTGCTATTCATCATCCTCACATTTTATTGTTATGGCGCAGGCATGATGGATTATTTTGCCATTTATGAACCATGGAAACTAATTGATGAAAAAACATTTGCTCTGTTTCACCAGTACCAGGGTAAAAGGGTAATTGATATATTCGTGATACCATCGGCGGTGATGACATTGTTCAATTTTCTTGCGATTATTTTTCCTGTGCAATATGTTAAGGTGAAATGGCTTTGGTTTTCAATGCTGGCATATACCTTAGACTGGGTATTTAGTTTTACCATGCAGATACCCATTCAACTGGAATTGGAGAAACGCAAAGATATGCGCCTGATTGAAGAACTGCTTTATACCAACTGGTTCAGGTTTGCAGCAGACAGTTTTCAGTTTTTATTTGTGTGCATATTGCTTTGGCAATTATTAGGAAACGTCCGGCATGGTGCAAGGCCAATTTAGCAGTAGCCTGCTCTTATCTGCAGCGCCATAAGGTTAGCATTCTCCTGCAAATAAAATATTTCCGTTCATCAGGTTGCGACTATACAACCATTTGCAAATAACATACAGGTTGCATACATGACGCTTTAAAAAAATAATGAACTCAACTCGAAAGTAAAATTTATGAAAAAACAATTGATTGCAAAAAGAGTATTTATTAATCCGGTGTACAAAGACAAAGTAACCGTGTTAAAAACCAGTGCAGAAACAAGCGGCGCCTATTCGCTGGGAGAACTGGAAGTAGCGCCCGGCGGAGGCAACTTCATGCATACACATAGTGCCTTTGAAGAAACTTTTACGGCAGTGAAAGGTACATTAGGCGTGGCGCTGGAAAATAAAAAGCATTTTTTAAAACCCGGGGAATCCATTACCGTTCCGCTCCATACGCCACATCATTTTTTTAACAGCGGCAACCAGGCCGTTACCTGTCACGTAAAATTTGTTCCGGGGCATGAAGATTTTGTAAAAGGGCTGGCCATTGCATACGGCCTGGCTTCCGACGGGGAAACCAATAAAAAAGGAGCACCAAAAAGTTTTATGCACCTGGCATTGCTAATTGTGCTTACAGATACAAAAGCCACAGGATTCCTGGGTATGTTATTTCCACTTTTTAAATGGCTCGCTAAAAAAGCAAAAAAGAATGGAACAGAAGAAGCCCTGCTCGAAAAATATTATTACGAATAAAATGATCTCCCTGCAGCTTAACAAGATCTTTTTTAGAGGAACGGGTACCAATAAAATACCGGTTCACCGGCAATAATACCCGATGCAGTTGGTAAAATATAAGATGCCGGAGCTTAAATGAACCTGCCGGCAAAACCATCAGAATGTTTTTATTATAACCCGCGTGTACACCTGCCAAAGCACTCTGCCTGTTACCAAACACGCAAACGTTATGTGAGGGGAATCTCCTGTTGTAGAAAATTGCGGATCATATAAATGATTACACTTATCCTGCAATCACTACCAGATGCTGACAAAACAATAAAGTACCCGGATGCAAAAAGTTAACGGGGTAAATCATCAACTGCGGGTAGCAGGAAGTGCAATTGTATTTGGTTTGACATTCTCTTTTATTGTATCCGGAAGGTATATTTCAAAGTTAAACAGCCACATTCAACAACTCCACCACGTTGTTCACGCTAAATTTTTCAAACAATTTAGAACGTATGTTCCTGCTGGTATTATGGCTGATATTCAAACGGTAAGCAATTTCCTTATTAGTTAGGCCGTGACGGATCAGGGAAACGATGTCCTTTTCCCTTTTTGATAATTTGCTTTTAGCGGCTGATGGCTTGTATTCAGCGATCTTTGTTAATCCTTCTTCCTGTTTATATATAGTTACCTGTACACCTGAAAAAGAACTATCCTCACTTATATCCCTGAATATGGTGTAATAAATATTTTTATTTTCCGGCAATCGTAATATCCCCTTTTCATCCTGCAGTATAATGTATCGCCCGCTTTTTTGAAGAAACCTGTATTGAAAAACAACCCTTATTTTAGTTTGTTCTTCAGGTAATTGATGCTGTAAAATTTCATCCAGAAAAGTATAGCAGGCATGAAGGTCTTCGCCATCACCAGGGTGGATCATCGAAAAAAATTTCTGTAAGGAGATATGCTCCTTCATGTATGCAGCATCATAGCCAAAAACATTATTGCAGTTAGAAGAAACAAATCTTATCCCCGAATGATGAACCGGGCAAATGATACTAACCCAGTTGGGGAAAAGGGCGGCAACAGATTCAAGTAAAGGAAGCACTTCTTCAATAGTCTGTGTATGTTCTACTTCTGCCTGCTCGTTCAGGTAGTTCATTATTTTTTCAGTTACTCTTAGTAATTTTAATGAATGCATGTCAAAAAATATTTGGTAAGAAAATCAATAACCAAATTTCCTGCCTTTGCTTTACAATATCTATCACCAATTTCGGGGATATGTAAAAAAATAGCAGCAATGCTATGAAATATCATTAAGGATTAGTGAGCGGCTCTAGCTTTATGCATTTAGGAGTGATGCTATTCCATAAATATTGGGGATGGGGTTGTTTAAGAACAGTCCTTTTTTTATATTTAGCTTATAAACCTGCACTATGATCGCAAAAATGCCTTTAGAAAATTTCCTGGTCATTGATATTGAAACGGTATCCTCAAAAAAAGATTTTGAGGGCCTTGATATGGAATGGCAACATTTATGGGAAGAAAAAGTCATCCGGACCATACCTGAAAACACTTCTGTCGGGGAATATTACCCGCAGCGTGCCGGTATAATGGCTGAGTTTGCAAAAGTGGTATGCATCAGCATAGGTTACTTTAAAAATGAAAAGGACCATCACCAGTTCAGGGTAAAATCACTTTTTGGAGAAGACGAAAAGGAATTATTACAGAATTTTATTAAAACTATTAACCAGTTGGAAGCGGTTCACAACCGCTGGAGTTTTACCGGTCATAACATTAAGGAATTTGATATTCCCTTTTTATGCAGGCGATTACTGATCAACGGGCTCGCCATCCCGGCTTATCTCGATTTTCAGAATATGAAGCCCTGGGAAACAAATATGGTGGATACCTTCCAGTATTGGCGTTTTGGTGATTTTAAAAATTATACCTCCCTGAAACTATTGGCGGCGGCATTGAACCTGCCCTCGCCAAAAGACGATATAGACGGAAGCATGGTGGGTGATGTTTACTGGAAGGATAAGGACCTGCAGCGGATTGCGACATATTGTCAAAAAGATGTGGTTACCGTGGCAAATATCATCCTCCGGTTCAAAAATTTACCATTGCTTACGGCAGAACAGGTAATTATTGCAAAATAAAAAAGCCTCCCTCAGCCCCTCCAAAGGAAAGCCTCCCTGCCCTCCAAAGGAGGGTTCTTAGAATAAGATAATTTTTAAAGTTTATTAGAATATTGAATAGCGGTGCTCAAATATAAAAATATGGCTGCGTTTAATTAGGGGCTTTTAGAAATCCTCCTTTGGAGGCAGGGAGTGCGAAACAAATATCCGATAAAAATAAAGTCGGTGCATCAGCAGGGAACAAGAACCCTCCTTTGGAGGGCAGGGAGGCTGGTAATCAATGCTGATGGTGGATTTTGCGCCCGGTCAACATATATAAAAAGAATTCTTCAAAATCTTTGAACTTTCCCTTTGCTAATTCAATCCATCCCCTTACCTTTGCACTCCAAATTAAAAAACGAAAGTTTAAAGTTCTTTAAATATGTCACAGTGAATCAGAATAAAATTACAGTCTTACGACCATAACCTGGTTGACAAGTCAGCTGAGAAAATCGTAAAAACGGTACGTAGTACCGGTGCAGTTGTAACAGGGCCGATTCCTTTACCAACGCACAAGAAAATTTTTACTGTATTGCGTTCTCCTCACGTTAATAAAAAAGCTCGTGAGCAGTTTCAATTGTGTACACACAAACGTTTGTTAGACATATACACCAGCAGCAGCCGCACGGTTGACGCGCTAAGTAAATTAGACCTGCCAAGTGGTGTGGATGTTGAGATAAAAGCCTGATGAACCCCTTCCGCCGCGGCGGAGAAGGCAAAAGGTTAGTTCTTATAATTAAAATATTGAACATCCATCTACGATCATCATCGGAGCGCTGGATAAAAAAAAGATACAATGAAAAGTATTATTGGTAAGAAGATTGGCATGACCAGTGTCTTTGATGCAACAGGCAGGCAAACTGCTGTTACGATCATTGAAGCGGGTCCATGCGTGGTTACACAAAAGAAAACCGTTGCAACAGACGGTTACAATGCCCTCCAGATCGCATTCGGCGACAAAAAAGAAAAGCACTCCATCAAAGCTGAGGTAAATCACTTCGCCAAAGCTCAGACATCCCCCAAAAAAGTAGTAAAAGAAATACGCGATAGCGAATTAACCCAGGAGGTTGGCGAAACCATCACTGTAGATATTTTTGCCGAAGGCGATAATGTTGAAGTTGTTGGTACAACCAAAGGAAAAGGTTTTCAGGGTGTTGTAAAGCGCCATGGCTTTCACGGTGTGGGCGGACAGTCGCATGGCCAACATGACCGTTCAAGGGCGCCGGGTTCTATTGGTAATTCATCTGATGCATCCCGTGTATTTAAAGGGATGAGAATGGGTGGACGTATGGGGCAGGACAGGGTTAAGATGAAAGGATTGAAAGTCGTAAAAATTTTTTCTGAAAAGAATTATATATTAATTAGTGGTTCTGTACCGGGCCACAATGGTTCAATCGTTTTAATACAAAAGTAAAAAGTTAATATGCTCATTAGCGGATTTGCTGATGTGCTACTTATAAATAGATTAAGATTTTAAAATAAGATGTGATTAATTAGCACATTAGCAAATTAAAAATCATGCAAGTAGATATTTTAAATATAGAAGGCGCTAAAACAGGAAGAACCATTGAGTTGCCTGAAGAAATTTTTGGTGTGGAACCTAACGAGCACGTTGTTTATCTGGCCGTTAAGCAATACCTCGCCGCACAGCGCCAGGGTACGCATAAAGTAAAAACAAGGGCTGAAGCAAATGGATCATCCAAGAAATTAGTAAAGCAGAAAGGTACCGGCGGCGCACGTAAAGGTAACCTCCGTAGCCCTATTTATAAAGGTGGTGGTTCTATTTTTGGACCGAAACCACATCTCTACGATTTTAAATTGAATCGTAAAGTGAAAGACCTGGCTAAGATCAGTGCTTTAAGCGCCAAGGCAAAAGAAAATGCAATTGTTGTTGTGGAAGACATCACGATGGACAAGCCAAAGTCCAAACAATTTGCCGGTATTTTAAAGAGCTTGCAGTTAAGCGATAAAAAAACTTTATTTGTTTTACCTGAAGACAACGAAAACGTTTACCTCAGCTTGAGAAATATCCCCGGTGTAAAGGGTACTTTGCTGAGCGATGTAAACACCTATGATATCGTAAACGCAAACAGGTTGGTTTTTACTGAAACTGTGGCAAAGATATTTACAGAAGAAGAGGTGGAAGAGGTTGAAGCATAGAGCAAATGTGAAGATTACGCAATTGCTCAATGTGAAAATGTGGCGCAATTTTCGAATTTTCGAATTTTTAAATTTTCAAATTAATTCACATGAAACTGTCTGAAGTTTTAATAAAGCCCATTTTATCTGAGAAGATAAATAAGCAAACAGAAAAAATGAACCGTTACGCTTTTGTGGTAGGCAGAAAGGCTAATAAACTGGAAATTAAAAAAGCGGTGGAATCTTTTTACGGGGTACAGGTGACCAATGTAAATACTTCGGTAACGCCCGGTAAAGCTAAATCGCGCAATACAAAAGCTGGTGTGGTAAGTGGCCGCAAACCTGCTAAAAAGAAGGCCTATGTAACCGTGGCTGAAGGCGAAACGATTGATTTATACGGAACAGTGTAAGCTGGCAGGCTTAGCAGGGCATTAAAATAATTATTTAACGTATGGCATCAACTGCCGCAAAAGTTGAAATAAATATCTTTTACAATGGCACTTAGAAAATACAAACCGACCACAGCAGGTACCCGTTGGAGAATTGGTAACGCGTATGCAGAAATTACCACCAATATTCCTGAAAAATCTTTGCTGGAGGCGCAGAAGAATACCGCTGGTCGTAATTCACAGGGCAGAAGGTCAATGCGTTATATGGGAGGTGGAAACAAAACCATGTACCGTTTGATTGATTTTAAAAGAGATAAGAAAAATATTCCTGCTACTGTTAAGAGTATTGAATACGATCCGAACCGTACTGCGTTTATCGCATTGTTGAATTATGTGGATGGTGAAAAACGTTACATTATTGCCCCTAATGGTTTACAGGTGGGCGCAACCGTTTTAAGCGGTGATAATATCGCCCCGGAATTAGGAAATGCATTGCAATTGAAATTTATGCCCTTAGGTACAATGGTTCATAATATTGAAATGCAGCCAGGTCAGGGTGGAAAATTAGTGCGTAGTGCAGGTGGTAGTGCCCAGTTAGCGAATAAAGAAGAAAAATATGGTATTCTAAAAATGCCCAGCGGTGAATTAAGAAAGGTACTGATCAATTGTTACGCAACAGTAGGCGTGGTAAGTAACAGCGATCATAACCTGGAGAGTGCAGGTAAGGCTGGCAGAAACAGGTGGAAAGGTGTAAGGCCAAGAACGAGGGCTGTTGCCATGAACCCGGTAGATCATCCGATGGGTGGTGGTGAAGGCAGGGCATCCGGTGGTCACCCGCGTAGCCGTAAAGGTAAATATGCTAAAGGACAGGTTACCCGTACAAGGGGTAAGGGTTCAGATAAAATGATCATCCAGAGAAGAAACGGAAAGAAAATTAGTAATAAATAAGTTTTCAATCATTGTTAAAATATCCTGGCGATAAACCGGGAAAATCAACAGTAAAAATAATAATATGGCTCGTTCGGTAAAAAAAGGTCCTTATGTAGATGCTAACCTCGAAGTAAAAGTGTTAGCGATCAATGAAGGAAAAAACAAAAAAGGTGTTATTAAAACATGGAGTCGGCGTTCTACCATTACTCCGGATTTTGTAGGACATACGTTGGCTGTTCATAACGGTAACAAATTTATACCGGTTTATGTAACCGAATTTATGGTAGGGCACAAATTGGGTGAATTTGCACCAACCAGGAATTTCAGGGGACATTCTAGTAAAAAGATATCTTAATAAGAAGTTGATAGTTGATAGTTTAAAGTTGATAGATTTTCAACGGTAAACAGTAAATGATAAACAACAAACACATTTAAAAAATGGAAGCAGTAGCTAAACTAAACGATTATCCAACATCACCACGTAAAATGCGTTTACTGGTTGACCTGATACGTGGAATGGAAGTGGAAAAAGCTTTAGGCGTTTTACAATTCAATACCAAGCATCCGGCTGTTCCTTTATATAAATTATTAAAGAGTGCGATCAATAACTGGGAGCAGAAAAACGAAGGTGTAAAACCCGAGGATGCGAAACTGGTGGTAAAAACAGTTATGGTGGATTGTGGAAGAGTGATCAAACGAATGCGCCCTGCACCACAAGGCCGTGGATACAGGGTTCGCAAGCGTAGCAACCATGTAACGTTAATAGTAGATAGCAAAAACTAATTGGCAAATTAGCAAATTAGCAAATTCGAAAATTAAATTAGCAAATTAGCAAATTAAGAATATGGGTCAGAAAACAAATCCGATTGGTATCAGACTAGGAATCATCCGTGGATGGGACAGTAATTGGTATGCACATAAAAAAGATTTTGGCAAAAAGTTAATTGAAGATCATAGGATCAGAACTTACCTGAATGCCCGTATTAACAAAGGTGGTATCTCCAAAATTGTAATTGAGCGTACGCTTAACAAACTGATCGTTACCATCCATACTTCCAAGCCGGGTATCATTATCGGGAAAGGTGGCGGAGAGGTTGACAGGATCAAGGAAGAGTTGAAAAAATTAACCGGTAAAGACGATGTCCAGATCAACATACTGGAGATCCGCCGTCCCGAACTGGATGCGCAAATAGTAGCAGATACCATTGCCCGCCAGTTGGAAGGAAGGATCAATTTTAAGCGGGCTGTTAAAATGTCCATTGCTTCAGCATTAAGAATGGGTGCAGAAGGTATAAAGGTGAGAGTAGGTGGCCGTTTGGGTGGCGCTGAGATTGCACGTAGTGAAGAGATCAAACAAGGCAGAACACCATTGCACACATTGCGTATGGATATTGATTATGCCAATGTATTTGCACAAACTGTGTATGGTAAAATAGGAATTAAGGTATGGATATGTAAAGGTGAAGTATTGGCAAAAAGAGACCTGAATCCAAATATATTAGCAGGTGGCGGTAAGGAAGGTGGTCCGGAAAGAGGATTTGATAACCGCGGAGGTGGAGACAGAAGGGATGACAGGCGCGGTGGCGGTGGAGGAGACAGGGATAGAAGAGGCGGCGGCGGCCAGGGACAGGGCGGTGGAAACCGTGGTGGTGGACAGCAGGGGGGAAGAAGATAATAAATTAACCAATGTGAAAATAGCGCAATGCCTCAATTGAGCCATTGCGGAATTGAGAAATTTTCAAATTATTAGAGATGTTACAACCAAAAAGAGCAAAACATAGAAAGGCGCAAAAAGGCCGGATCAGGGAAACAGCAAAAAGAGGTACTACCATTGCTTTTGGTTCATTTGCTTTAAAAGCGCTGGAGCCAATCTGGTTAACAAACCGGCAGATTGAAAGCGCCCGGCAGGCTTTAACCCGTCATATGAAGAGGGAAGGAAACGTGTGGATCAGAATTTTCCCTGATAAACCAATTACCAAAAAACCGGCTGAAGTAAGGATGGGTAAAGGTAAAGGTAACCCTGAATATTGGGCTGCGGTTGTTGAACCAGGTCGTATTTTATTTGAGGCGGACGGTGTATCCCTGCAAACAGCGAAAGAAGCATTTGAACTGGCGGCCCAAAAATTACCGATTGCCGTTAAGTTTGTGGTCAGAAGGGATTATCAAGCATAGAACATAAATTAGCTGATTAGCTAATGTGCTAATTAGCTGATGATGAAAAACGCAGAAGCTTCGGAAATTAAGGAATTAGCACATTAGCATATTAGCACATTAGCAAATTATTATACAATGTCAAAGAAAGTAGATTTTTCAACGAGTATTAAAGGTTTAGGCTCGGATGAACTGATTGCCAAAATCGCTGAAGACGAATTGCGCCTTAAGAAAGTATCTTTTGCCCACAGCATTTCGCCCCTGGAGAACCCGGTGAGCATGCGATTATTGCGCAGGGATATCGCCCGTTTAAAAACAGCATTAAGAAGTAAGGAACTCGGTTTATAATTAAACCATAAATTTTGCAACAATGACCGAAGTAGTAACAAAAGAAGCAGCAACACCAATTGAAAGAAACCTGCGTAAAACAAAAGCCGGGGTGGTTACCAGTAATAAGGGTGATAAATCTATCACAGTGAAAGTGGAAAGAAAAGTAAAGCATCCGCTGTATGGTAAATTCGTAAAGAAATCTACCAAGTTTCATGCGCATGATGAAAAGAACGAATGTAGTATCGGTGATACTGTGAAGATCATGGAAACCCGTCCAATCAGCAAAACAAAACGCTGGAGACTGGTTGAAGTTATTGAAAAGGTTAAATAAAAACCCTCCAACTTCCCAGGGGGAAGTAATGGGCGCTTTTATTGAACCTGAGGGGTTTGGTGAAACAATGTTGAAATAAAAATAATGCAAATCTCCTTTTTAATTTTAAGAAACGGAGAAAGGCTAAAAACTTAATAAAATGATTCAGCAAGAAAGCAGATTGAACGTAGCAGACAACAGTGGCGCCAAGGAAGTGTTGTGTATCCGTGTGTTGGGTAATTCTGGCCAGGACTATGCTAAGATCGGCGATAAAATTGTGGTTACCGTAAAGGATGCAACCCCTAATGGTGGTATTAAAAAGGGAACTGTAAGTAAAGCCGTTATCGTAAGAACCGTAAATAAGTTACGTCGTAAAGACGGATCTTACATTCGCTTTGATGATAATGCAGTAGTATTATTGAACAATGCAGATGAACCCAGGGGTACCCGTATTTTTGGACCGGTGGCAAGAGAATTAAGGGACAAAGGGTATATGAAGATCATTTCCCTGGCTCCGGAAGTATTGTAATATAAATTATAAAATGCGAAAATAGCTCAATGTGAAAATGATGGATCACAGCGGCAAAAAAATTTTCAAATTTTCAAATTGAGTAATTTTCAAATTAATTAAAATGAGTACAAGATTTAAACCCAAGTTCAACATTAAGAAGGGCGATAACGTGGTGGTTATCACCGGTGAAGACAAGGATCTTAAAAAGCCCCGTAAAGTGATGGAAGTAATATTGGAAAAAGGGCGTGTATTGGTAGAAGGTGTAAACATTGTTACCAAACATACCAAGCCAACATCACAAAACACCAAGGGCGGTATTGTGAAAATAGAAGCGCCTATCGCTATTTCTAATGTTATGCTTTGGGATGCAAAAGCCGGCGAACCTACTAAAATTAAACGTAGCAGGGAAAACGGTATATTAATCAGGGTATCTAAAAAATCAGGGGAGGCTATAAAATAATGAGCACAGCAACATACACTCCAAGATTAGCAGACAAGTACACCAAAGAGGTAGTACCTGCTTTAATGAAAAAATTCGGTTATAAAACCGTTATGCAAGCGCCTAAGCTTACCAAGATTTGTTTGAATCGCGGAGTGAATGGCGCGGTAGCAGATAAAAAATTAGTTGACATCGCGGTTGAAGAGTTATCAACTATAACGGGTCAGAAGGCCGTGGCTACCATGAGTAAGAAAGACATCTCCAACTTTAAGTTGCGTAAAGCCATGCCAATTGGTGCAAGGGTTACACTTCGCGGAGTGAAGATGTTTGAATTCCTTGACCGGTTTGTTTCTGTTTCTTTGCCCCGTGTACGTGACTTCAAGGGGATCAATGATAAGTCATTTGATGGCCGTGGTAATTATACGCTTGGTATTACTGAACAGATCATTTTTCCTGAAATTGATATTGACAAAGTAAATAAGATTACAGGTATGGATATCACTTTTGTTACAACAGCGGGTACCAATGAAGAAGCGTTTGAATTGCTGAAAGAGTTAGGAATGCCTTTTAAGAACGTTAAAAAGTAAATATAAAATTATAACATGGCAAAAAAATCAATTGAAGCCAGGCAGAGAAAGCGTGAAGTAATGGTCGCTAAATATGCTGAAAGAAGGGCGGCCTTAAAAGCAGCCGGCGATTATAAAGCTTTGGACTTATTGCCGAAGAACGCATCACCGGTAAGGTTAAAAAACCGTTGCCAGTTAACCGGGCGCCCAAGAGGTTACCTGCGCCATTTTGCCTTGTCCAGGAATATGTTCCGGGATATGGCGTTGGAGGGCAAGATACCAGGGGTTACAAAGGCGAGCTGGTAAACAGTTGGTAGTTAATCGTTGATGGTTGGTAGTAGAGCCTTTAACGACCAACAACCAACCAATAACGACCAACCAACAAAGGATATCGCATTGAAATAATTTATTAATCAACTAATTGAAATAACAATGGTTACTGATCCGATAGCAGATTTTCTTACAAGAATACGTAATGCCCAGATGGCAAACCATCGTATTGTGGAAATACCTGCTTCCAATTTAAAGAAGCGCATGACAGAGATTTTGTATGACAAAGGTTATATATTGAAATACAAATTTGAAGATGATAGCAAACAAGGCGTAATTAAAATTGCATTAAAATATGACGCGTCAACTAAATTACCGGTAATTCAAAGCCTCGAAAGGGTTTCGCGTCCGGGTTTACGTACCTATGCCAAGCCGGATGAATTTAAAAGAGTCAAGAATGGCCTGGGAATCGCCATCGTTTCTACATCAAGGGGTGTAATGACGGATAAAGAAGCAAGGGCCCAGAATGTAGGCGGTGAAGTATTGTGTAATATTTACTAGCACCTAAACCCCTGAAGGGTAACAGGAAAGAAAATATAATTGATCTGATAATTAAGCCTGAGTCGTGGCTGAACACTGATTGGGATTAAATAACAAAACAAAAATTCGACCATGTCAAGAATAGGAAAACAACCGGTACATTACCCGGCAGGGGTAACCATCAATATCGGCGCAGATAACGTGGTTACTGTAAAAGGACCAAAAGGCGAATTGAAACAGGCAGTTGACCGCGATATTAAACTGGAAATAAAAGATGGCACCCTGGAACTCGGGCGTCCAACAGACCAGATTCGTCACAAAGCAATGCATGGTTTATACCGTTCGTTGGTAAGCAATATGGTGAAAGGCGTTACAGAAGGATATACAAAGCAACTGGAGTTGGTGGGTGTGGGTTTTAAAGCTGCCAACCAGGGAAATATTTTAGACCTGGCATTGGGATATTCGCATAATATTATTTTTGAAATACCGAAAGAATTAACCATTGCCACTTCGCAGGAGAAAGGACAAAATCCGATCATTACCCTTGGCAGTGTTGATAAGCAATTGCTCGGCCAGGTGTGTGCCAAGATCCGTGGGTTACGTAAACCTGAACCATACAAAGGAAAGGGTGTTAAATTTAAGGGTGAAGTGTTGAGGAGAAAGGCCGGTAAGTCAGCGGGTAAGTAAATGTGAAAAAGTGAAAATTGCTCAATGTGAAAATGAGGCGTAATTTTCAAATTTTCGAATTGATAAATTTTCAAATTAATTTATATGAACAGCAAATCAAGTGCAAGGCAAAAAATCAAATTTCGCATCCGCAAAAAAATAAGTGGTGTTGCCGGCAGGCCCAGGCTGAGTGTTTTTAGAAGCAATGCTGAAATCTATGCGCAGTTAATCGATGATGACAATGCCGTAACAATCGCTGCAGTATCATCAAAAGATAAAGACATCCTGGCACAGAAAGTAAACAAAACAGAAAAAAGCAAACTGGTGGGAAATGCAATTGCAAAAAAAGCAACTGAATTAGGCGTTACTACGGTGGTTTTTGATCGTGGAGGATATATTTATCATGGTCGCGTGAAAGCCGTAGCTGAAGGTGCAAGAGAGGGTGGATTGCAATTTTAATTTAAAATTTTCTAATAAGAACTATACATGTTAAAAGCAAACGATATCAGAGTAAAAGCAGGAGACCTGGAGTTGAAAGAGAAAGTAGTTTCAATCAACCGCGTTGTAAAAACAACCAAAGGTGGCCGCGCATTTAGTTTTTCTGCCCTCGTGGTTGTAGGTAATGGCGCAGGTGTTGTAGGACAAGGTTTGGGCAAGGCTAAAGAAGTACAGGAAGCCATCACAAAAGGTATTGAAGATGCAAAAAAGAATTTGATTAAAGTTCCTGTTATGCATGGAACAATACCGCACGACCAGTTAGCTAAAGAAGGAGCGGCCAAAGTTCTTATTAAACCTGCTGCACAGGGTACCGGTGTTATTGCCGGTGGTAGTATGCGTGCAGTACTGGAAGCTGCCGGCATTACAGATGTGTTGGCGAAAAGCCTTGGTTCTGCTAATCCGCACAACGTGGTAAAAGCAACGGTAAAGGCATTAGCCACTTTGCGTGAACCAATTGCAGTTGCAAAAACAAGGAATATTTCCTTAAAAAGAGTATTTAACGGATAGACAAAAAAGGTATAAGGCAAAAGGTGTAAGGCAAAAGGTGAAAACCGGGCCACTAAACCCTAACCCTTAAACCCTAAACCTTATTAGCATGAAAAAGATAAAAGTAACACAGGTAAAAAGTGGAATCGATCGTCCGGAACGCCAGAAAAGAACATTGGTGGCCCTGGGTTTGAGAAAAATGAATGCTTCGGTTGAAGTGGAAGCCACTCCGCAGATATTAGGTATGGTTCGTAAGGTGAATCATTTGATTAAGGTAGTAGAATTAGCTAATTAGCTGATGTGCTAATGTGCTGATGAAGCATTCTTTCGGATTGCTTTTAATTAGCAAATTAGCAAATTAGCAAATTAGCACATTAATTAATAATTGCGAGGGGTGATACCCCGTAAGTACAAAATCAAAAAAATATGGAACTACACAATTTAAGGCCCGCTAAAGGCGCAACACATAAAGAAAAGCGTATCGGCCGCGGTGAAGCAAGTGGTAAAGGCGGTACATCTACCAAGGGTAATAAGGGTGGTCAGAGCCGTGCGGGTTATAAAAGTAAAATGGGGTTTGAAGGTGGCCAGATGCCTATCCAGCGCAGGATCCCAAAACGTGGTTTCAAAAATATCAACCGTGTGGAATATAAGGTAATTAACCTGGGACAGGTTGATCATTATGCGGAAAAATACAATATCACCGAATTTACGCCTGAGAATTTATATATCAACGGTTTAATCAGCCAAAATGATAACATAAAGATTTTAGGTGTAGGCGAATTAAAGGGAAAATTCAGTTTCAGGGTGAATGCAGTAAGTGCAACTGCAAAAGCAGCAATTGAGGCCGCCGGAGGTTCAGTAGAAATAGTTAAATAAATTACCGATATTTACAGACGCTTTCCTGCTTGCCATAAAACGGGCAGGTACGATCAGCGTCTTTTTTAATTTAACGCAAACAATTAAATCTTTTCAATTCTGTGAAGAAGTTCATTCAAACACTCAAAAATATCTGGAGCATCGAGGAGCTGCGGAATAAAATATTATTTACTTTATTGTTGATATTTATTTATCGTGTTGGTTCTTTTATTGTGCTTCCGGGTATTGATCCCAATAAACTGGCTAACTTAACTGAAAGTTCAAAAACTGGAATGCTGGGTTTGCTGGATGCCTTTGTTGGCGGAGCTTTTTCAAAGGCTTCTATAATGGCCCTGGGGATTATGCCTTATATTTCTGCTTCGATTTTTATGCAATTGATGACCATCCTGGTTCCCCAAATGCAAAAAGTACAGAAGGAGGGCGAAAGCGGGAGAAAGAAAATTAATCAATGGACGCGTTACCTTACCGTGGTTGTTACAGCTTTCCAGGCCGCCGCCTATATTGGGTACCTGAAAAGTCCGGGAAATGCGGAAGCATTAATTCCTTCCTTTAGCGCTTATTTTGTTGTTTCTACAGTTGTATTGTTAACAGTGGGTACATTATTCGTAATGTGGTTAGGTGAAAAGATTACCGATAAGGGTTTAGGCAATGGTACTTCTATTATCATTATGATGGGTATCCTTGCCAGGCTGCCTGAATCTTTTTTACAGGAATGGTCATCAAGAGCTGCGAGGGGTGGTGGCGGCTTATTAATTTTCCTTATAGAAATAGCCTTCTTGGTGGCAATTATTATGGGATTGGTGATGCTGATACAGGGAACCAGGAGGGTGCCGGTAAATTACGCCAAACAAATTGTTGGTAACCGTCAATTCGGCGGGGCAAGAAATTTTTTACCGTTGAAGGTAAATGCATCCGGTGTAATGCCGATTATTTTTGCACAGGCGATCTTATTTCTCCCTACGATATTCTCTGGTTTTACCGGGGGCGGATGGGCTAAATATTTTACTGATCCTACCAATGTGGTTTATATGATCGTATACTCTGTGTGTGTAATCGGGTTTACATTTTTGTACACAGCGTTGATCTTTAATCCAAAGCAAATGGCAGAAGACCTGAAGCGTAACAATGGGTTTATCCCCGGGGTCAAGCCGGGTCAGCCTACTGCGGATTATATCGGAACTATTATGGACAGGATTACTTTGCCCGGCGCTGTGTTGTTGGCTTTCGTGGGTATCCTGCCCGGAATTTTCCAGTTAGTATTCTCTACACAACAGGGGTTTGCAAGTTTTTATGGAGGCACATCTTTATTGATTATGGTAGGTGTAATTCTGGATACTTTGCAACAAATAGAAACACAATTGCTAATGAGACAGTATGATGGATTAATGAGTACGGGAAGGATACAGGGCAGGCAGACAGTTGCTTCCGGAATTTAATACCGCTACTGTTTATTTGCTCTTTCTTACGAGCGCATATTGCAATGCTACTGTTGAAGAGTTGAAATGAAATTTATTTGTTTGGGAGAATTGAGGAGAAATTTATTTATAGAAAACCCCGGCCCAAAAGTCGGGGTTTGATTTTTTAAATTTATAATTAATATGATTCATTATAAAACAAAAGCAGAAGTTGAATTGATAAGGGCAAGTAGTTTACTGGTTAGTAAAACCCTTGCGGAAGTAGCAAAAATTATAAGGGCTGGAATTTCCACGCTCGAAGTTGACCGGATCGCCGAAGAATTTATCCGCGATAACGGCGCCACACCCTCTTTTAAGGGTTTCCAGGATTTTCCTTTTGCATGTTGTATTTCTGTGAATGACGCAGTGGTTCATGGTTTTCCAACCAAAGACCTGCTACAAGACGGGGATATTGTTACCGTAGATGTTGGTACTTTCAAAAACAATTTTCATGGTGACAGCGCCTATACTTTTGCAGTAGGGGAAATTTCAGATGAAGTAAAGCAATTACTCAATATTACCAAAGCGTCGCTCAGCAAAGGAATAGAAAAAGCAGTGCATGGTAACAGGATCGGTGACATTGCCTATGCCGTTCAGTATGCTACGGAAAAGGAGCACGGCTATGGAGTGGTTAGGGAACTGGTTGGACATGGCATTGGCAGGCAGTTGCACGAAGAACCACAGGTTCCCAATTACGGTAAAAGGGGGACAGGGGCAAAATTGAAAGAGGGCATGGTAATTTGCATTGAACCAATGATCAATCTTGGTACTAAAAATGTGTATCATGATAAGGATGGATGGACCATAAGGACCGGGGATGGCAAGCCCGCCGCGCATTACGAACATACCATTTACATTCAACGGGGAAAGGCAGATATTCTATCTTCATTTGCAGAAATAGAAGCAGCCGAAAAGGCAAACATCAATTTGTGCTCGGATTATCTCTAGCATATTTTCGGTAAATTTTTCTTTCCCGTATCCATGTTAACGCTGATAATTAATAGCAAATATCAATCAGTAGTATGGAAAAAACTTACCCGGGCGAACAATGGAAGCCAATCTTTTTTGATTTTGAATTTGTCAACCAAACCAGGGTTGAAATTTCAAATTTTGGACGTTTGAAAACATTTAACAAAGTATCCAAAGGCAATATTATCAGGTGTTCAATGATCAACGGATACAAAATCGTCCGGCTCAGGTTTTTTAAACCAAGGGAAGAACGGGTACAAAAGAGCCTGAACTATCTTAAACAGCAGGTTTTGCAACTTACCAAAAAAAGCAATCAAATACAAGCCACCCTTAATGATCCCCACAAAGAGAACGATACTTATCTTGCCCGGAAAAGGCAATCAGACGATATGACAGTTTTACTTCAAAAACTGAAAATAAGCATCAGCGAAAAATTTAATGACGACCTGAAAGACCGGACAATCTATTACCAGGCACTCATTCACAGGCTGGTTGCCGAAAATTTTATTAAACAACCCTCGCCTCAGCACATTATTGTAGCCCATCTCGACTTTGATAAACTCAATAATAAAAAGGGTAATCTTAAATGGATGACAAGGGAGGAAAATTATCTTCATCAGCGGTTGAGCCCTTTTGTTATAGCCAGTAAATCATATTCGGATGGCAGGAGAAAAGAAGACGCCAAGTCCACTAAATTATCTGTTACCAAAGTAATGCTGTTAAAAAAATTACTGAATGAAAGCAATCCCATGCGAAAGTTGGTAAAACAATTTAAGGTAACGGCCACCCAGATATTACGAATCAAAAGAGGCGAAAACTGGCCGGAAGTAGAGGCGGCGCCCTGATAATGGATAAATTAATAATTTGGGAATGCCAA
>JACMLJ010000009.1 GCA_014379625.1 Ferruginibacter sp.
AATGATACCCCTGTATTGCTGCCGGGCAAATTAGTAGTTATTTCTGCAAATGGAGTTACTGCATTATTGATAGGTTTGTAATCACCAATAAAGTAATTGAGGTTAAAGCCATACGCATCATTTGCTACCTGGTTAGCGGTTGCGGTAACGGCATCCGGTACACCGTCTTTTCCAATATCAAATAAATTACCTCCAGGAGGAGCAGGGATAATGGCTGGATTCGATTATTTAAAACCTTTTGTAGAAACAAATGAAAAAAAATGCTTTGTATTCACTTTTTTCGAATTAAAATTTTTTAATAAATACATTTTAAGGCGAATTCGCTCTTGTTTGCTTTTTCTGAATATACTCACTTTGTATCGTGATCAATAAGCCGAGAAAGTTATATTTTAAAGATGAGGATTTTCTGGTTGCTATAGGAAATAAGATACGGGATTGCAGGATTTCGAAAGGTATTTCAATTGAAAATCTTGCTTTTAAAAGCGAGGTTCCCTACAGCCAGGTTTCTCGCATGGAATTAGGTAAAGTTAATTTCAGTATATCCTTTCTCTCAAAAATAGCGAAGGCCCTATTAGTTAATCCAAAAGATTTGTTACCCTAATACATCACTCTACCAGCTATATAACCCCACAATCCTACATACCAGCTTATTAGCAACCGTTCCAAGTTGAACACAAACTTATGTGGTATGGAAGAGTTATTAAAATTCTTAAATTCTATTTATCCGCTTCAGGATAATTTAAAAGACTATCTCACCAAAAATCTTAAAACCAAAGAGCTAAATAAAAAAGATTATCTCTTAAAAAAAGGGCATGTTAGTAAGGATATCTGTTTTATCAACAAAGGCTTGCTCAGATGTTTTTACCTTATTGATGAGAAAGAAGTGTGCTCCTGGTTTATGAAAGAAGGGGATGTAATAGTTAGCGTAGAAAGTTTCTTTAAGCAAACGGTAAGTTATGAGGCCATCCAGGCGTTGGATAACTGCATACTGTATTATATTACCTACGATGAACTACAATTTATTTTCAGAAATTTCATGGAGTTTAATTTTATTGGCCGGGTCATTCTTCAACAGTATTATACTTTAAGCGAACAAAGGCTTTATTCAATGCGAATGCAAAAAGCACCTGACAGATACGCCTACCTGATGGAGAACCATGCTGAATTGATACAACGTGTACCTTCTAAATTCCTGGCTTCCTACCTGGGCATTACTGAAGTTACTTTAAGCAATATTAAAGGCAATTTTTAATTTCTTAATATTTTTTAATTCGGATAGCTTGTTTCCTATAGTAATTTTATAACCACAAAACTTTACAACTATGAAGCACTCACTTTTCGTTGTCGCACTGTTAGTGATTTTATTTTCATGTAAAAAGGAAATCATGGAAGATCAAATCGATGATTCATTATTAACTAAAATCAAACTTCAACTTAAGGATAGCGTTACGGAATATGATTTTCAACACTTGGATTTTAATCATGCAGTAATTACAAATTTTAAAGAAAATGATTTTTCAATTCTAAGAATTCCCTTTACCAATAAAAGAACTGAATCTGATTTTGTTGTGCTAAAAGTACTAAAGAACGGGGTGATATCAAATGGCAGGATAATCAATATTTCTAATAACCAGGGAGCAACTACACCCAAATCCAGTTTAAAATTTAATGGTAAACTGTATATATATTCGCTGAAAAGAAACCTTATCACCGAATCCCTTATTAAAAATGGATTTATAGTAGCCTTTCATCCTGAGATGAAAAATATGCTTGCAAGACCTGATGTGGTGGAAGTTCCCTATACGACCCTTCCTGAAGTTGTTGTTGTTGCCTCAAAGCCACCAGTAAGTTATGGATGGTCCTATTCAACCTGGTATAATATCCAAAGTTTCTTTAATGATGATACAGGCGGAGGTGGTGGTGGAGGGGGTAGTTATTATAGTAATAGCGATTTTTTTTATTATTACGGTGGAAATAACAACAGCCCCGTCGTTGAGGATCCAATAATGATAGATTATGAGCCCGTGGAGAATCTGGCAGCAATTGATCTCAACAAGTACCTGGATTGTTTTAGTAATATTCCGGACGCGGGGGCGGTCTGTACAATTAAAATATTAACAGATATTCCGGTAGACAAGGACCCAAATGCTTTTTTTAATTGGGGTAATGGTTCGCCAGGCCATACTTTTCTTCAAATTACAAAGATAAATGGCAGTCAAAGCGTACAGCAAAATATTGGTTTCTACCCGGTCAGCGGCTGGAAAACTACCCTTACACCCGCACCGTTAGATGGCAAATTTGTTGATAACTATTTTCATGAATTCAATGCCTCCTTATCTATGAATTTGACACCAGATCAATTGCAAAGTACGTTGACACATATACAATATTTGGCTAACTTTATAAAGTATGATATAGACGATTATAATTGCACCGATTTTGCAATGGAGGTATTCAATTATAAACGCGGTGGAAATCAAATAACCATACCCATGTATACCATCCCTGGGGGCGCTGCCCCTTTCGGAACAGCCACACCGCAGGGTTTATATCAAAAATTAATTACCATGAACGGACAGGGTATTGAATCATCAAATATAACTATTCCCGGCGTTAAAGGTTTTGCCGGTAACAGCAATGGGCCATGTAATTAAAATTATTATTATGAAATTGATAAAAATTATCAGTCATCCTGCAACACTCATTATTTGTTTCCTTTTAGTGTTAATTAGTGGTCAACACTTAGGTGGTTTTTATTTACTCTATATTTTATTAGGGTTACCGCACGGTGCTGTGCATTCAATTTTAGGGGTTATGGGAGTAGGAATTTTGTTATTTAGCCATTATAAATATAAAAGAGCATTTATCTATATGATTGAGCCACTATTGAATATTGCCGGAGTTATTTTGTTAGGCCTGTCTCTGTTTCTTTTTTTCTATAATGACAGGAGCCAGTATAATTATTCAACTTTTTATGAAACCCTTCCTCAAATAAGCATGGTATTGTTTGCATTTTTGATTGCAAGCTTTTTAGTCATTAATTTAATTAAACTCCGGCAAGTGGCTACATAATTCATATGCCGAATATACAGGTTGAATAAACAGGCGTTGTATTGTTTTGTGAATTTGAAAAATGTGATGTATGTTAAACAATATCAGCTGGGCAAGCTATTTTTATGCCGTAACTATTTTCTTATTAATTTACTATGCTTTTGTATTGATTGTATATTATCGCAATGATCTGCAAAATCATCTTCAAAAATTTACAACCAGGTCTAATTCATCTTCCCTGAGCCATAACCTACCTGCAAATCGGGATGCCGGGGAAATTATAAATGATTGGCAAGACCAGGCAGACCAAAATAATTCTATTGGGCAACTGTTTTTAAGTTTACAATCCCTGATAAAAAACGGAGCTAACAGGAATTTTCCAAAGGAAGAACTATTACTGTCCCTGCAACTGAAGTTGCAGCATTATTCTGCATTAAAAGACAACAGTTTAAAAGACAATATCAACAATTTTATTATATCGGAATGCAAAAATTATTGCTCCATACATCTCAATGGGGATGAGGTTAGTGCGCTTTGGATTAAATGAGGTGTGTGGAGTTTTTTTTTAAACTTTAAAAAACATAGTATGAAAATGAGGAAATGGATGATGAGGAAAAAACAAATGCAAAAAGTTTTACTATTTGTACTCGCGAATTTTTCTTTGCTGATTAATTATGCGCAAGATGGGAATGCCGGTATAAATGAAGCCAACACAAAAGTGAGAAGTTATTTTGCCTCCGGCACTAATCTTATGTATGCGGTAGGCGCAATTCTCGGGCTGATCGGTGCAGTGAAAGTTTACCAGAAGTGGAACGCCGGTGATCCCGATACCGGTAAAGTTGCAGCAGCCTGGTTCGGAAGCTGTGTTTTTTTAGTGGTGGTTGCTACAGTTATTAAAAGCTTTTTTGGTATTTAATTCAGTTGATCAACATGACCAGCAGTGTATACCAGATCAACAAAGGCATAAATAAAAGCATCGAATTCCGGGGCCTTAAAGCACAATACATCTGGTACCTCGGTGGTGGATTGATCGGCTTATTGATACTATTTGCCATAATGTACATAATAGGTTTAAACACATTCCTTTGTCTCGGCATTATATTGATTAGCGGAACATTTCTATTCGTGTATATCTACCGGTTAAGTAATGAATTTGGCGAATATGGCATGATGAAAAAATTAGCCAAAAGAAGTGTACCGCCGGTGATAAAATCAAATTCAAGAAAACAATTTTTTAATGGAAAAGAAACTGGAAAACATACTACCCATTAAGGGAGTCGAACACGACTGCATTATATCGAAGATGGGTGATGTAACGTTAGTATATGAAGCAAGGTTGCCTGAAATCTTCACCTTGTCTGACCAGGAGTATGAAGCCTTTCACCAGGCATGGATCAAAGCTGTCAAAGTGTTACCAAAGCAGTCAGTTTTTCATAAACAGGATTGGTTTGTGGACAGCAAATACCAGCCGGATTTTACAAAGGATGATACGAGTTTCCTCTCCCGGAGCAGCGAGCGGTTTTTTAATGAACGGCCTTTTTTAGATCATCGTTGTTATATAATGCTGACGAAGAAGCCAGGCAATAGAAAAGCCTCGAGTTCTTTGTTTTCCACTTTACTCCGCAATTCAATTGTGCCTGAAGAAACGATCAAAACACCATTGCTACAGGATTTTTTAGATAACTGCGGCCAGTTTAAGCGCATTCTGGAAGATAGTGGATTTCTCCAGCTAAAACGTTTAACTGATGATGAACTGCAAAGCCAGGAAGATAAAGCAGGATTGATTGAAAGCTATTGTTATTTGTCAGAAAGAAATAATGAACGTGTCATTAAAGATATCGTGTATAAGGACGGTATCCGTGTTGGTGAACAATATTGCCAGTTGTATACTTTGGCAGACGCAAATGAGCTGCCAGCTTTATGTGGCTCACGGATTAACTACGATAAGTATTCCACAGATAAAACAAAATTTAGTATTGGCTTTTCATCAACGCTTGGTCAATTGTTACCCTGCAGCCATATTTATAACCAGTACATATTTATTGAGGATGCGCAAAAGACCATCTCGAAATTGGAAAGTAAAAGGTTGCGCCTTCAATCCTTATCAGCGTATTCCAGGGAAAATGCAATCTCCAGGGATGCTACGAATGATTTTCTGAATGAAGCGATCAGTCAGCAACGTTTACCGGTAAAAGCTCATTTCAATATCCTGGTATGGACGGATGATAAGGAAAAACTAAAGGAAATAAAAAACCTGGTTTCAAGTGCCTTAGCCCAGATGGATGCGGTACCGAAGCAGGAACTTTCTGGAGCCCCGCAAATCCATTGGGCTGGCATACCCGGTAACGGTGCTGATTTCCCAATGAACGATACATTTGACACGTTTGCAGAACAGGCTACCTGTTTTCTGAATCTTGAAACCAATTATCGTTCTTCATTAAGTCCTGTGGGTATACGCTTGGGTGACCGCCTGACCGGCAAGCCAGTACACGTGGACATAAGTGATGAGCCGGTAAAGAAAGGTATCTGCACTAACAGGAATAAATTCATTTTAGGACCCAGTGGCAGCGGTAAGTCTTTCTTCACCAACCACATGGTAAGAAGCTATTATGAACAAGGAACGCATGTGGTGATCGTGGATGTGGGACATAGTTATAAAGGCCTTTGCGATATGGTCAAAGGCTATTATTTCACTTATTCCGAGCAAGATCCGATCAGGTTCAATCCTTTTTATATCAGTGAAGGCGATACATTAGATACTGAGAAAAAGGAAAGTATTAAAACGCTCTTATTAGCACTGTGGAAAAAAGATAATGAAACATTTGGAAGAAGTGAATATGTAGCCCTCTCCAATGCACTTCAATTGTATTATGAGCATTTAGCAAAGAACGTAACATACTTCCCGGGATTTAATTCATTTTATGAATTTCTACAGAATCAATTCGTAGCCATTCTCGAGCAGGATAAGGTAAAGGAAAAGGATTTTGATGTGACTAATTTTCTCTATGTACTGAGGCCATACTATAAGGGAGGAGAATTTGACTATTTATTGAACGCTACTGAGAACCTGGATTTACTGCAGCAACGCTTTATTGTTTTTGAGCTGGATAATATAAAAGATCACCCGATCCTTTTTCCGGTTGTGACACTGATCATCATGGAAGTATTTATTTCCAAGATGCGCAAACTAAAAGGCATCCGTAAAATGATCCTCATAGAAGAAGCCTGGAAAGCTATTGCTAAAGAAGGGATGGCCGAATACATCAAATACCTGTTTAAGACGGTAAGAAAGTTTTTCGGTGAAGCCATTGTTGTTACCCAGGAAGTGGAGGATATAATTTCTTCGCCGGTGGTGAAACAAGCCATTATCAATAACAGTGACTGCAAAATATTACTTGATCAATCCAAATATCAAAACAAATTCGACCAGATACAGGAATTATTAGGGTTGACTGAAAAAGAAAAGGCGTTAGTACTGTCAGTAAACAAAGCCAATGATCCAGCTAAAAAATACAAGGAGGTTTTTATTTCTTTGGGAGGGATTCTTTCGAAAGTCTACCGGACTGAAGTTTCATTAGAAGAATACTTAGCCTATACAACGGAAGAAACGGAAAAAGTAAAAATGATGCAGTACGCCAAAAAGTATGGCAGTATACAGAAAGGTATTTCTGCATTAGCGTCAGAGATTCGCTCCCATTAAACTATTTAAAACATCAATTATGAAAATGATATGCATTTTCGCAGTTACCATTTGCTTATTGCTGATTAGTTGCAACAACTTAATCAGCTCAGATAATATCAAAAATTCTATTCCTGGTACGTATAGTTCATCCTGGACAACTGAATTCAGTGAATCGATCGATACCTTATTAATTGAACCTTTGATGAAACAGGGCAGCGACACCTATTCGATAACCCGTAGAACGCATGTTAGTTTCTTCAAAGATGCGCGAAACAGAAATCCTGAATATAAAATTGCCCGCTGGACGGGGAGTTATGACCCGAGATCGAAAACCGTTGTAGTAAATAATAATGCAAGGGTACTCTCATTCGATCCAGTTAACAAGGAAATGAAAATGGGAACTAAGGCTTACAGGAAGTTATAAAGCAACCTCCGCAAATTGAATTTTAAAAATTGAACAGATGAAGAAAATAATTATCATAATGATACTCAGCGTTGGCTTGTCCATTGCCCCAACGAAGCAAAGCCATGCGGTGGTTTGGGTGGTAGTTCAGGCGGCAGTTAAAAAAATAATTAAAGCCATGGACCTGGCCATACAGCGCTTGCAAAATAAAACGATCTGGTTGCAAAATGCGCAAAAGACATTGGAGAATACCATGTCAAAACTAAAGCTGGATGAGATCAGTGATTGGGTGGAAAAACAGCGAACACTCTATAAAGAATATTACGAAGAATTGCATAAGGTCAAAAGCATCATCGCATACTACCAGCGGATCAAAAACATTACTCAAAAACAAGTTCAACTGGTTAATGCTTATAAGAGGGCTTATAACTTATTCAAAAAGGATACCCATTTTACCCCTGCTGAAATTGTTTACATG
This sequence comes from Ferruginibacter sp., assembly GCA_014379625.1. Classification (GTDB taxonomy): domain Bacteria; phylum Bacteroidota; class Bacteroidia; order Chitinophagales; family Chitinophagaceae; genus Ferruginibacter. The sequence continues at coordinate 7,615 of JACMLJ010000009.1, forward strand.
GAGAAAATTTATGAAGGAATATTGGATGCGAGCCTAAAGAATATTGACCAGATTTTTTTAGTGATCAATTCTTTCTCTACCCAAATGACGGATGCAAAAAGGTTGGAGATCATTAATGCTGCGGCGGAAAAAATAGATCAGAATTATGTTGACCTGGTACAATTCAATATGCAAAATAAATTACTCAGCCTGCACCGGGCCAAAGATCAGCGGGAAGTGGATATGGTAAAGGCACTTTACGGAATAAGGTAAAAAGATATATGAAAAAAATGATGTTAATATTAGTGGGTTTGATATATGCGGCGTTCGTACAGGCCCAGTCTAACCAAATTAAAGTATACCTGCAACAGATCGCTGCGAACAAGGTATTGATTGAATATATCCGGAAAGGCTATAAAATAGCCCGGACCGGCTTAACCACCATTGGCGATATTAGAAATGGGGAGTTTAATCTGCACCGGGATTTCATTGGTTCATTGCAGATAGTCAATCCTAAAATAAAGAATGCTTCCGGGGTAACTGATATCCTTGCGTTCCAGGTAAAGATTATCAAAGTGTACCAGCAAAGCTTTAAACAAATTAAACGGAGCGGTCAGTTTACGGATACCGAAATTGATTATATCTATTCGGTATTTACAAAATTATTGGACGATACGGCCGTCATTTTAGAGGAACTGCTGGCAATAACTTCCTTAAGTCATTTCCAAATGAGCGATGATGAACGGATCAAACGTATTGACAGGTTATATGCCGATATAAAAACTAATTATGTCTTTGCACAGCATTTTGGTAATGATGCCCTTGTGCTGGCTGTACAGAGGATGAAAGAAAAACAGGAATTGGAGAAAAGCAGAGAGTTGCATGGTATAGTTCCCAACAAATAATATTGATGACAAAACTTTTTTGTAAATGAAAAAACTGCTGATCATATTACTGCTATCCGGTCCATGTTTCAGGGCTTCTGCACAGGTGGCTGAGCTGGCCCAACTGGCCCTGAACATTGAGAAGCTGGCCCAGTTCAAACAAATATTAAGCGATCTTAAGAAGGCGTACCAAATATTGTATGGGGGCTACAATACAATCAAAAAAATATCAGAAGGAAATTTTAATCTGCACCAGGAATTTTTAGACGGTCTGTTGCAGGTCAGTCCCGCTGTAAAGGGCTATAAAAAAATTGCTGATATAGTTAGCCTGCAGGTCCGGCTCGTCAGGGAGTACAGAGCCGCTCACACGCTGTTTAAAAATAATAATCAATTTACACCAACTGAAATTGATTATATCGGAAAAGTGTATAACAGGCTTTTTAGTCAAAGCCTTAATAACCTCGACGCTTTAATGAATGTCATAACCGCCAACAAACTGCGAATGTCGGATGATGAAAGATTAAACGCCATTGACAAGATATATTCCGATATGCAGGAAAAAATTGTTTTTCTACGGCATTTTAACAGCAGTACAGCAGTTCTTGGAATACAGCGTTACCGGGAGCAAAGCGATGTTGACTTAATGAGAAAATTGTATGATATAAATAAGTAACAGTAAAATTGTGGATTATGCGAAAGTGGGTTATAGTTGCCATAATGGTAGTGGTAGAAGTTAGTGTTCCTCTATTAATGCGGGCACAGGGGTTAGGAGTAGAAATTCATAGCCTTCATTCAGTACTGGATGCGCTTTATGATGATATGATGCCGCTTTGCAGCCAGTTAATTGGAGTCGGGCGCGGCATAGCAGGATTCGCGGCGACCTGGTATATAGCTTCCAGAGTTTGGAGACATATTGCCAATGCCGAACCGATAGATTTTTATCCGCTGTTTCGTCCGTTTGTTTTAGGATTTGCGATAATGATATTTCCATCGGTACTGGCCATGATCAACGGGGTTATGAAACCCACTATCACCGCTACTTTTGGTATAGTAAAAAACTCCGACAAAGCAATTGAAACACTCCTAAAACAAAAAGAAGATGCAATTAAGAAAACGGTTAGCTGGCAGATGTATGTGGGTGCATCCGGTGACGGTGACCGGGATAAATGGTACCAGTACACGTTTGATGAAAATTCTAATGAGGAAGGATGGATGGAAGGTGTCGGCAATTCTGTACGGTTTGCTATGTCCAAATTTCATTACAATATGAAAAATACTATTAAGGAATGGTTGTCAGAGATCCTAAAATTGTTTTATGAAGCAGCGGCGCTTTGCATCAATACCATACGCACTTTTCACCTGGTAGTGCTGGCCATACTCGGTCCGTTGGTTTTTGGTATTGCTGTCTTTGACGGGTTTCAGCATACTTTAACCGTGTGGATCGCCCGCTACCTCAACATTTTTTTATGGCTGCCGGTAGCGAATATTTTCGGGGCTATCATGGGTAAGATCCAGGAGAACATGCTAAAGCTCGATATCAACCAGATACAAGACAATGGAGATACATTCTTTAGTTCTACCGATATGGCCTACATGATTTTTATGATCATTGGAATTGCAGGCTATTTCACAGTGCCGAGCATTGCCAACTACATTATTCACGCGGGTGGCAGCAACTCGCTGTTGCATAGGGTAACAACAGGTTTTACCAGTGCTACCCGTTCTGTTTCTTCCTCCACTTCTTCGGCTGCAGGTTCAATAGTTAGAGATGTGTACGGGGATGCAAGGAATGTGATGCAGGGCGGTTTGGGCGGGCAGGGAGGTGATTATTTCAAAGACCGCTTATCGGGTAAATGACTTGAGCTCCCTCACTCATAATCACTCTTTGAGAGCAGAGGGAATTGAAGAAAAAAACAATATGTGAAAATGACAAATGTGTGAATGATGTTTAAGCAGATGAAAAATATTGACAGTGCTTTTAAGTATGTCCGTGGATTTACAATGATTGTGATTATTACAAGTATTGCCCTTTGTGTTTATGCTTTACATAGAAGCTTTAAACTGGTTAGTGAGATACAAGCTAAGATTTATATACTCGCCAACGGAAAAGCGCTTGAAGCCTACGCTTCAGAAAGAAAAGATAATATACCGGTTGAGGCAAAGGATCATGTCAAAACCTTTCATAATTTTTTTTTCACCCTTGACCCGGATGAAAAGGTAATACAGGCAAATGTCACAAAGGCCCTCTACCTCGCCGATGCATCTGCAAAAAGGCAATACGACAACCTTAAGGAAAGCGGATATTACACCAGTCTTATATCAGGTAATATCAGCCAGTCCATCTCCGTGGATAGTGTCAGCTTAGACATAAATCAGTCTCCTTACTATTTCCGGTGTTTTGCCACACAAAAGATCATAAGAACCACCAGCATTGTAACCAGAAGCCTGGTCACAGAAGGGGGGCTGCGTAATGTATCACGTTCGGACAATAACCCCCATGGATTTTTAATTGAACGGTGGGAAACTATTAAAAACAAAGATTTAAAAACAGAAAATCGTTAAATGATGTTTGAACTTTTCATAGGAAATAAAAAAGGGCCTGATAAAGATATGATCCGTGAAAAGATAGCAAATACCATTGTGAGTAGGTCCATCCGCCTGCAGGATCAGTGGGCTTCATTCATGCAGCGTTTGACAGAAAAGCTTTCGATTAATTCCAAAAAAAGCGTAACCATTTTGTTTTGCCTGTTGGCGGGTTGCTATAACCTATTTACAATCATAGAAAGTTTTTCCGCTAAGAAAAAAAATCTAATCGCAGTTATAAATATCAAAACGCCGAAACACCTTACCCATAATGGTGAAGAAAATATTCATCCTGCAACTATCAATCCTGCGACTGAATTTAAAACAATACAGAATTTCAGGGCTTATTTGGACAGTTTGAAGTTGTCAGCCAAAGGCAGGATAGTCGCAGACAGCATTTTGAGAATGAGACCAGGGTTACAGGACAGTATTATTCAACTCAAACAACTTTTTCATTTACAAGACACATCAAAAAAATAAATTATGAAACAACAACAACAAACAACAAAATTCCTGAGGCAGCGAAAATTCCTGCTGGCCTTACCAATGCTTGTAATACCATTTGTAACACTGGCTTTCTGGGCATTGGGCGGTGGAAAGGGTTCCGATGCCCAGGCAGCACAGGGTAATACTAAAACAGGGTTAAACTTAGAGTTACCCGGCGCTAATCTGAAAGAAGATAAAGCTGTAGATAAACTCGGCTATTATGAAAAAGCAGCATCGGATTCAGCACGGCTCCGGGAACTAATGAAAAACGATCCTTATTTTAACAGGCAGTTGGATTACGAAGATACACTACTTCAGGAAGTTGTGGAAAGCAATACCGCCGTACTATCCAGCCCGTACTCCAGGAATCCGGGTATGAATAATTCCCCTTACAATGGTAGTAAATATGCAGACCCCAATGAAGCAAAAGTGTATCAAAAATTAGCGCAATTAAATACTGCATTAACTGAAACTTCAACCGGTAAGAACCTAAAAGAAGAAAGCTACCTATCTTCTAATAATCAACCGGCACTGCAAGGCGAAGAGGTTGACAGGCTTGAAGAAATGATGCAGGCAATGAATAATAATAGCGGCAGCAGTGAAGATCCGGAAATGAAACAACTAAATGGGATGCTTGAAAAAATACTCGATATCCAGCACCCTGACAGGATAAAGGAAAAACTGAAAGAAAAATCATTTGAAAATAAGGGAACCGTATTTGCGGTAAGCAGGCAGGCGTCCAAAACAACGGTCAGTTTGCTGGATACGGGCAGACAAAAAGCAACGCAGGCTAAGGATAACGAATTTTATGGTTTGAGTGATTCACCCCGTGAAAGTCAAACGCAAAATGGTATTGAAGCCGTTGTTCATGAATCGCGAATTCTGGTGAATGGATCGATAATAAAGATGCGTTTGTTAAATGATATTTATGTTAATGGACAATTAATACCGAAGGATAATTTTATTTATGGAACCACTTCATTTAATAATGAGCGCCTGGAAGTAGGTATTGCTTCTATCAGAAATGGTTACTCCCTGTTTCCTGTGAAATTGGAAGTATATGATATGGATGGACTCCCTGGCATTTACATTCCGGGTGCAATAACCCGTGATGTTGCCAAACAATCTACAGATAATGCATTGCAATCAGTGGCACTTAATAGCCTTGACCCTTCCATCGGTGCACAGGCTGCTGCTGCTGGAATTGAAACTGCAAAAACATTATTGAGTAAAAAAGTAAAATTAATTAAAGTACAGGTTAAAGCAGGTTATAAAATCCTACTTAAAGACAACAACCAGGAAGAATAAATCTCCAACCATTTAAAATTAAAACCATGAAACGAATAGTATTATTAGCAATTATAAATCTTGTATTGGTTAGCAGCATGGCACAAACCATTCAAATCACAACAGACAAAACAACAAGTTTAATTTTTCCGTTTGCCATCAGCCATGTAGATCGCGGAACAAAAGATGTGTTGGTTCAACCCATAAAAGAATCAGACCATATTTTAATGGTAAAGGCAGCTATTAAAAATTTCGAACCCACGAATCTTAGTGTAGTCACCGCGGACGGAAGCATATATTCTTTCCCGGTCCATTACGAAGCAACGCCTGAATTAATGATGTACAACGTTCCAGCAGCAAAGAATGCTTCACTCCAAACCTATGCCAATGGGATATTAGATAATCACCGCACGATGTGGGGTATGCAGGATCATAGCTGGAATGTTTCAAGCAGTGTAACAGGTATTTACATAAAGGACAAAATTATTTATTACCAATTAAGGTTGAATAATAAAAGCTCGATAGATTATGATATAGATTTTCTCCGCTTTTATATCCGGGATAAAAGGAAGGGTAAACGAACAGCAACTCAGGAGAATGAATTGAAACCTCTTTTTATAGCAGGCAATATTAGCCAGGTAAAAGCTATTAATAAAAACATGGTTGTAGTTGCTTTAGAAAAATTCACCATACCTGATGCTAAGTACCTCGCTATCGAACTAAATGAAAAGAATGGAGGGCGGCATTTATTTATGAAAGTAGGCAACAGCAAAATTATCAGGGCAATTCCATTGCCTGACTTAAAATAATCAAATGTAATATCTAATGAAGAACCAATTATAAATACAAAATGCGGTAATTGATTATTCATCATTTTAAAATCATACAATCATGAACGAAAAAAATTTTGATTACCTGAATAAACAAATAAAGTTTACAGGTTTCGGTGAAGGACACAGCGATGAGTTGAAAGATAAAATTCAACAACAAACTCCTGAGTTTACCATCTTTCATCAACAGGACTTTGGTAAAGACAATACAGTAGCCACTTTACAGTTTAAAAAGTCAGATGATAGCGATATGTATTTTTTCAATCGCTTTAACCTGCTTGTAAAGAACGAGCAACAGTCAGATCCGGTTAAACAAACATTTTATATAAGCAACAAGGAGGATAATATCACCTTAAAGGAAGCTTATAACCTGATGAACGGCCGGGCAGTCAATAAAGAACTTTCCACCAAAGAAGGCGAAAAATATAATGCCTGGTTGCAACTGGATTTTAAAGCCATCGACAAGAACGGTAATTACGAAACAAAAAGATTTCACCAAAATTATGGCTATGACCTTGAACAGACATTGGGCAAACATCCTATCAAAGAGTTATCAAATGAAGTAGATAAAGGGCGGTTAATGGAATCCCTCCAAAGGGGCAACCGGCAGTCCGTTACTTTTCAAAATGAGGGGAAGGAACAAAAGGTTTTCATTGAAGCAGCACCACAATTTAAATCCTTAAATTTTTATGATGTAAATATGAAAAGGATTAATGCCCAAACCCTTTATGAAAAACAAGGTGAAGTGCAAACTGAAAAACAGGAAGCAAAAAAAGAATCTATTAAAGAGAAAGTAACGGATGATGATGGTGAAGGTCCTAAACAATCACAAAAAAAATCCCGCAAAAAAAGCCAGGGTATTTCGGGATAAGTAAAGTCGTTAAACAATAGTGTGAAAGATTAAATGTGTGGTTATGAAAGAAAGTATCAATACGGAGAATGAAATTGATCTTTTGATCAGCTTTATTGAATCTGTAAAAGAAGATCCCAGGATCAATATGGCGCATATTAGTTTGTATGCTTCTTTGGTTAGCTATTGGTATGCTAATGGCCAGGCAAATCCTCTATGTGTTTTTAGCCGGGACATCATGCCAGCTTGCAAAATATCCGGGGCTGCAACTTATCATCGCAGCATCCGGGAATTACATGAGTATGGTTATATTAAGTACGTGCCGTCTTTTAATCATTTTTTGGGGAGTTTGGTGTATATCGGCAAATAAAGATCCTTTATATATTATTTATGTGAAATAAAGAATTTAAGTATGGAAACTATTTTAATTCCAGTTGAAAAAGAAATCAAGCAGTGGATGAAAGAAGCAATGAAGGAATATTTTGAAGAGACAAAATCTTCAAATAACGCTGAATTAGCTGGAAATGAACCATTGGTCTCCCGAAAAGAAATTGCTTCTTTCCTGGACATTTCATTGGTTACGCTACATGATTGGATAAAAAGAGGATTGCCGTCACATAAACAACGAGGCCGAGTCTACTTTATGCGGTCTGAGGTTTTGGAACACATTAAGATGAAGCAATTGGAGAAATAAAAACTGACTGTTTAAAAAAATTTATGGCAGAATCCTTAGCGATATCTGCCATTTTTTTTAGCTGTAATCCATTGAAACATAAAACAGCGTCAGCATGAGATTAAAATCAAACGAAATTTTTCTTATCTTGTAATTGAAAAAAATATTATTAATTAGTTCTTTGCAGCTCGGTATTCTTCTGATTTTGTGCAAATTTTGTGCAAATAACAAAAAAGCAGTTACGATAAAATCATAACTGCTTCATTCTTAAGTGGGAGTTGACGGGTTCGAACCGCCGACCCTCTGCTTGTAAGGCAGATGCTCTGAACCAGCTGAGCTAAACTCCCTTTTTTTTTATTCGGACTGCAAAGATAGGGGGATAATTATTTCTGCAAAACTTTTTATAGATTATTTCCCGAATTTGCTGAATCAAATTTCTTTCTTCTTTTAGTCTAGTTGAACAGCCGTTCTGGAAACCGGTGCTTTCACAAAATCCCGCGGATATCTTTTTATGTACTTCCATAATATACCAGCAAATTCCGGGTAATCTCTCAGGTGTATGCCCCGGCTTTTTACCGCGACAATGAATGCGAGCCCAAAGCTTACCGCAAAGTTTAAAAAACCAATCCCTGCCACACCAAATAATGTATACCAGCATTCTTTTATGCTCACCTGGTGATCAAGTCCAAAAAAACCAATGGCTGTATTTGCTGCCGATATGGTGATATGACGGATATCGAAAGGAATTCCGAAAGTTTTACCAAAAAATCCTGCCATACCCAGAAAAAAGCCCAAAGCTATATTTCCCATCAACGATCCCAGGTTATTTTCCAGGTAATGAATGATCTTATAGCGGCGTTTCTCACTGAAAATATTTTTAAAGGAAGATAAGTTTCGTAAGCGCTCGGCAATTTTACCATACACTACATAATTTTCAACATACCCTGCAATTAGCCCGCTTAAAAATAAAAAGAACCCGGTAAAACAGGCATATAAAAGCGCAAGTGAATGAAAGGGCTGCTGATCGGTCAATAATTTTTGCGCTGCTGCCCCGGAGGCGATCATTGTGCCGGTAGATGCAAAGAAAAGCCATGCCAGCAAATAGGTTAAAGGAAATACCACCATTAAATTGCCGGTAAAAGATGCCAGCTGGGTCCTGCTTACTTTTGCAATCGTAATGGCCAGGTTTCTCAGGTCAGGCTCCTCCCCAATTTTTTGCACATCAAAAGAACTGGCCACATTATTTGCCGTATAAGCCGGTTGTTTGGTGGCTAAGGTAGACCCCGTATCCTGTATCAGGATAAATCCAAGTGAATAATTGGTGCTGTACAAAAAGCCCTGCCAAAAGGGGGCCACCGTCATTTTGCCCAGCAAATTCTTAATAATCCCGATGAAAGAAATGATGATCCCCCCGCCCATGGCGCTCCTAAACATCCGCCAGAATTCTTTTCGGGTGGTAGTGATAAACTTCTCCCCGGTTCTCCCTCCATGCTCCGCAATCTGGTAGGCCAGGTAACTGGTATTCTCACTCATTAATTCTTTAATAGAATTTTTACGGTTTTCGTTGTGCACTACCGTTTTAAAATAATCAACAAAGCGCCCGGTATCAAAATTACTATCCGTGTCCAGCACGTCGAGTATGATGAACAACCTGTCTATCTGTTGCTGCAACCGGGTAATAATATAGGTCTGGGACAGGCTGGTGCCATAGATGATACGCTGCTCCTTTATCCATTGAATACTTTGTTTGCAGTTGTGTAATGCCTCGGCGATATTCGCAAGGAGTATCCCCTGTGATAATTCATCGAGGCCCGATTTATACCTGAACAGGTACTCATTTACCAACCTATTTTGTTCTAAAAATGGAAAAATGGAATCACCGGGGTTCTCGTACCGGTGGGTGATCTCCTTTTCCAATCCTAATGTGGTAAGGCGGTAACTCAACAATTGCAAAGCCTGCTGCAACTGCCCGATCAGCTTTGGTTCTGTTAAATTAATTTGTATCCCCAACCCTTCAAAAAACTGCACCCACAAATCCTTATCAATCCCTTCCACCCATATATGATCGCTTTTTTTACAAAATATCTTATTGATCACATACAGAAAATTATCCGGGGTTTGCAATTCAGGCAGTATTTTGTGTTTTATTTTACTCAGTAATTCCTGCAGCAATCCGCGACTGCTCACGATTCCACTTTCGGTCAGCGCATTTACAATATTAGTTTTTAAAAACAGGCTAAGCAGCGCCTTTCGCAAGCCAAACAACGAGGTCCTGTCCTGGCTTACCTGGTACAACAATGCCTTAAACTGAAGGGCTGCCAGTTCGGTATCTTCCGCTTTACCAGGACGAATGGTACCGATCAGCTCCACTAAAAAGTCGAGGCTTCGGTTAGGAGAGTGTAAGGGCAATACAATCGCCTGCTGCTTTAGCGGCGGCGTTGGTATATCCTTCTTTTTTTTAATTATTCGCAGCATGTTTGGCAGGGGTCCGGTGATAGCTTTAACGTAAAATGCTTCAATTCAGTATTAGCATGACAAGGGGAATGTTTAAAATGTTGCTTTACATTTCATTTGCTTCAAATATTCGGCTTATTTTTGTAACATTTACAATGGCCACCTACAGCGATACAAAATTTAAAGAAGAAGTTGATACCATTACTGCAACGGAAGAAACCTGCACACTCATTGTATGGAACGATGATGTAAATACTTTTGAATGGGTGATCGAAACCCTTATGGAAGTATGCGGGCATTCGCAGGAGCAGGCAGAACAATGCGCCATCATTATCGACAGCAAGGGCAAGTATGCCGTAAAAGAAGGCAGTTACGAAATGTTGAAGCCAATGTGCGACGCAATAACCGACCGGGGAATTGGCGCTACCATTGAAGTGATTGCGAGTTAGCCCTCAGACCCTGACGGGGAGCTAGTTGCAGCTTAAACTACTTGCTGATACGCGGCCATGCTGAAAAGCTACAGTTTATTTTTTAGGTGTTTTGATCCAGGCTAAATTTCTTTGCCCGGCATTTGTTGTGTCACTCACTTGTACCGCATACCATTGTGGAGCATTTAACTGCACCTGAATATTGATGATCTTTTTTTAATAAATGATCGTACCTTCTAAGATTTTTTACATCCATCATGTTTATCCTTAATACTGAAATAAAATTTCCCCCTGTTGAACTGGCCAATGAAGAAGGCATCCTCGCTATCGGTGGCGATCTTGGTGCAGAAAGATTATTAATGGCTTACCGCAGCGGCATCTTCCCCTGGTACAGTGAAGGGGAACCCATTTTATGGTGGAGCCCCGATCCACGGTTTGTTTTATTACCCAACCGGCTGAAAGTGAGTAAAAGCATGCAAACCGTACTCAACAATGGAAAATTCCGCTTCACGATCAACCGGGCTTTTTCGCAGGTGATACAAAATTGCAAAACAGTTTACAGGAAAGAGCAGGAAGGTACCTGGATATCCCCTGCTATACAAAACGCCTATACGCAATTACACGAGCTTGGTCATGCGCATAGCGCAGAAGCCTGGCTGAACGGGGAACTGGTGGGTGGCTTATACGGAATAAGAATAGGAAAAGTTTTTTTTGGTGAGAGCATGTTTAGTAAGATAAGTAACGCCAGCAAGTTTGCATTCATCAAATATGTGCGGCAGTTACAAAAAGAAGGTGTGGTAATGATAGACTGCCAGGTATTTACCCATCATTTAGAAAGTTTGGGCGCAGCAATGATTACACGGAAAAAATTCATGACATTGCTTGCTGAAAATTTATAAGATCAATTAATTACAACCTTGATGATTTAACTGCTTAGCTTTTTATACAACCGATGCCATCGTAACTGCGCAACCCTGTCAGTTTTTTTGAGATTTCGCATCAATCTCTCAAAAAATTACCTTCCAAATTTTTGCTTAAGCGCTGCCAGCGCATCATTCATCGGCAATTCCGTTATATTTTTTTGTGGCTTATTTTGTTGCTGCCCCTGATGTTTTGGCCGCTGGTTTACGGCAGGCCTCGCCAATATTTGTTTAATGGAGAGGGCGATCCTTTTCCTCGTCGTATCAACCTCCAACACTTTTACCTGCACTTTTTGATTCAGCTTTAATGCCTCATTTGGATCGGTGATATAGGTATGCGATATTTCTGATACATGCACCAGGCCATCCTGCTTTACGCCAATGTCAATAAAAGCGCCAAACCTCGTAATATTAGTCACCACACCAGGCACTTCCATACCCACTTTCACATCATCGATACTATAAATTTGTGCAAACTCAAACACCTGCACTTCACTCCTTGGATCAAGCCCGGGCTTCTTTAATTCATTGAGTATATCCTTTATCGTTAGTTCACCAATCTGTTCGGTAACATATTTTTTTGCATCCACTGTTTTTAATAATTCAGTGTTATCTGCCAGGTGGTTTAGTTCCACCCCAAGGCTCCTTGCTATGGCTTCTACCACGGGGTATGCTTCGGGGTGAACGGCGCTTTGGTCCAACAGGTCATCACCCTCCTTGATGCGCAAAAATCCAGCGCATTGTTCATAAGCCTTAGCTCCAAGCCGGGGCACTTTCAATAATTGCTTTCGGCTGCTGAACCTGCCTGCTTCATTCCTGTATTGAATGATATTATCCGCCAGCGTACTGCCAATACCGCTTACATAACTCAGTAAATGCCTGCTGGCCGTATTTAAATTTACACCCACATTATTTACACAACTAATAACAGTTGCGTCTAACCTCTCTTTTAGCCGGAACTGGTTTACATCATGCTGGTACTGCCCCACACCAATACTCTTGGGATCAAGCTTTACCAATTCTGCCAGCGGGTCCATCAATCTTCGCCCAATGCTCACTGCACCCCGCACCGTAATATCTTCGTTAGGAAATTCTTCCCGCGCAATTTCCGATGCTGAATAAATGGATGCACCGTCTTCATTCACTAAAAATACCGGCAATCCCAGGTTGAGCCTTTTTATAAACTGTTCTGTTTCTCTTCCTGCCGTGCCATCCCCAATGGCAAAGGCTTCGATGCCATACTGTAGTACCAGGTTTTTAATTTTTATTTCTTCCGCGGCTACCCGGTTGTTTTCGTGTGGAAATATAAGGTCGGTTTTTTGCAGCTCCCCTTTTTCATCCAAACAAACTACTTTACAACCGCTACGGTAACCAGGATCAATTGCTAATATCTTTTTACTGCCCAACGGTGCGCTCAATAACAACTGCCGCAAATTTTCTGCAAATACATTGATCGCATCCTCGTCTGCCTTTGTTTTCAGTGCGGTCCTGAATTCGGTTTCTAAGCTGGGTTGTAATAATCTCCTGTAAGCATCTTTTACCGCTTTCCGGATTTGATCGCCGGAAGGGCTCATCCCTTTTATATACAGTTCTTCCACCATTTCCAGGGCGCCCTCTTCGGCCGGTGAAATAGCGATGCGTAAAAAGCCTTCTAAAAATCCGCGCAGCACCGCCAGTATCCTGTGAGAAGGGGTTTTGGAGATCAGCTCAGAAAAATCGAAATAATCCTTGTACTTGATTCCCTCCGTTTCTTTATCGGCTACCAATTTACTTTGCAGGGTGGCTTCTGTTTCATACAGTTTACGCAACCTGGCCCTCACCTGCGCATCTTCATTGATCAGTTCTGCAATAATATCCCTCGCTCCCTGTAACGCCGCATCGGTATCAGCTACTTTTTCATTTATAAACCTGGTTGCTTCGGCTAACAGGTCAATTTCCTGTTGGGCGAGTAGTAAAGCGGCAAGGGGTTCCAGGCCATTTTCCTTTGCAGTTTGTGCCCTGGTTTTACGTTTTGGTTTAAAAGGAAGGTATATATCTTCTAATTCAACAATGGTGGTAGCTTTATTGATCTTATCCAGTACAACCTCCGTCATTTTACCCTGTTCTGTAATGGTCTTTTCTATAAAAGTTTTGCGCTCGGTAAATTCTTTTAAAAATTTAGCTTCATCCTGTATATGCTGTATCTGCACTTCATTTAAGGCGCCCGTTTTATCCTTGCGGTAACGGGCAATAAATGGAATGGTAGCGCCTTCCTCCAATAAATCCAGTACAGCTTCTACCTGCTGTAATTTGATATTTAATTTTTGTGCGATGGGTTGTATGAATGCAGACATGATTTTTTATTTGGGTTGCGAAAGTAACACAGTAATTTAAAAGAAAATACTGTTGGTGAAAATTAATTTATAGGATTAAGTAGATAGTTCGCAAAGGCAGTGCTAGTATGATTTTGGTAAACGCGTCATGGTCGATTTTAAACCAGTAACTGCATAAGCAGCCTCTTTTGGATCGGTCACGGCGAAGCTGGGATTCAAAAAATGCGAAGCAAATTTTTTGAAAGATGCAAAAGCAGCTGCGTTGCAGTTACGCAGCCCCACCGGCTGGGGAGGCGAAAGTTAGAATTCTAAAAGAAATAACCAATGTAGAAAAGCATATGCGAATCATCTACCTAATCCAATTAATTTAATAACAAAGTTCCCTATTTGTTACATGCACTAAAACAACTTTTACTTTGTATGAATAAAAAAAAGAATATCTTTATTTTGATATAAATTCTCCAGGTATATTACTAACACATACACATGCTACCTCAATCAAAATTGGAAACTTTTCTAAAATTATTTACTCCAATACTAACGCTCGCAACAGTGATGGTGGGAGTGTACCAGTTTAACGAGGGCCAAAAAGAGAATAAAACAAGGGAACTTAATATGCGGCAAATGGAAATAGATAAAATGAACAATCAACTGAACAGGGAAATATTAGCCAAGTTTAAAGAAAACCAGAATAAAATATATGCTGAGGCGATGTCCACCATTGGTTATCTTGCCACACATAAAGATTATGTTTCCGAAAAATACCAGGAAACACTCAACAGGTTCAATCAATTGTATTGGGTAGAGTTATCATCTGTTGCCACAGAAGATGTAAATAAAAAATTATTAATCTTTCAGAATATCTTAAGTAACCTGCAGAATAATCAATACCGTTTTATAAATGATAAGATATATGATTTGCAGGAAGCTGCAGAACAGGTTGCCGAGGCAATGAGGGCGTCTTCGATGGATTATAGCTTACCGGGGGGATTAAGGGGGTTAGAACCTGCAACCCCCGCAGCAAAAAAATAAACCTGATCACTCACTTTTATACAACTGTTTATTTATGAAAAGTCTTCAAAAAATAATTGCTGTGTTCCTGGCGCTTATTTTTATCAACCAATTTTCAGCAGCTCAAACAACTCCAAGCAAAAAACCACCGGCAAAAAACAGGATACCAACCACTTCCGTTATTAATCAGCCTACTGACATTGCGGTTCCGTCCCAATGCCCCTGCTCTTTCCCCCCCATTAGTTTTGAACGCGATAACCCAAAACTAACAGACAGGGCAAAAAGTATTTTGAAAGCAAGCGCTGAAACTGTTAAACAAAATGTCGGTTCCGTAATAATTGTAACCGCATCGGCAATATCTACAAAATCAGGGCAAATTAACTGTCAGAGAAGACTGGACCAGATAAGGGTTTATTTATCTGAGGTTCAGGGGTTAAGATTTGACAGGATCATTGTCAATTGCGAACTTGTTGAAGTCCTTAATGACACTTCATCAATTTTATTAAGGTGTGAGAAATAAGCATCACAGAACTAAACCATACCAATCCAAGATTGCACCTCAGCAACAACGGTATTTTTTTATATTTTCAGGGCAATGCGCTTGCCAGGGTACTGCGCCACAAAAGAATAAATGCTATTGCGAATGGTATCATTGTCCGCATAAGGGATCAGCAGGTTTTTTAAGTCAGCACAGCAGCTAACCTGCATGGTTGCAGGTAAATAGCCCATTCCCCAAAAACTGCCTCTTTCAATCAGCAGGCAAAGTTGTTCCTCTTTTTTTATACCATTGTCAACCACAGCAAAAGTGGGTAGTTGATCTTCCAGTGCCGTCAATGCTTTTCTTATTTTTTCATTATAGCTAACCGGAGGTTCCAGCGCCCTATATTCTGTTTCGGTAAAACTGGTTTTGTCAATAAAACATAATTTTTCGTGCAGCCCAAATTCTTCCACCATTTTTTTCAGCATCACCAGGCCCTCATGCAATAAATTAAAACTATACAAGGGTGGAATATTTTTTTTCTTTTTATCGATGCCCAACCTAAGATAGCCACGGTTGTCTTCAAACAGGTATAAGGCAAACTTTTGTGCCGGCTGCTTCTGGCTGTAATTGTATTTTGGCCATAATCTTTTTATTTCTGTGCTTTCCAGTACAATGGCTTCTAATTCGGTAGCACATTCCTTATAACTTAGCTTACAGATGGTGCGTAAAAAATTTTGCCGCTTTCTATCGGCATCATTGTGTGTAAAATGACTGCTGACCCTTTTTTTAATATTGATCGCCTTGCCTACATAAATAATTTTACCTTTTATATCGTGAAAATAATAAACGCCCGGTCCGGCGGGCAGTTGCAGGATATCTGCCTTTGTTAAGTGCATCGGCAACCATTGTTCGGCAGATGCTTTTTTTAGCATTTGTTCAATATGCGTATCTGCTCCGTTGGCTAAATAATGTTCAAATAATTTTACTGTTGCCCTTGCATCCCCGCCCGCCCGGTGCCTGTTATCGATGGGTAATTGCAAAGAGCGGCAAAGATTGCCCAAACTATAGGAAGGCAGGCCGGGAAATACTTTCCTGCCCAGTCTCACCGTACATAGTTTTTTGGCGCTTAACTCCAATCCCGCGGCTTTCAACTGGTGCTTTATAAATGAATAATCGAAATTTACATTGTGCGCAATAAATATATGATCGTTCAGTAACTCAAATACAACTTCCGCAATTTCTTCAAATACCGGGGCATCTGCAACCATTGAATTATCAATACCGGTTAATGCGGTGATATATTTGGGGATATTTTGTTGAGGATTAATGAGTGTTTCAAAATGTTTCACTACCCTTTTGCTATCATGCAAGTAAATGGCAATTTCGGTGATGCCATGGGCGGAGGCATAACCACCGGTTGTTTCTATATCTACAATTGCATACATTGGATGTCAAATATAAGAATACTAAGGTAATTAGCAATGCATCTCATAAAGAACAAATACCCATCTCCAAAACAAACCAGCATCCATTTGTTTTGAAACCCTATTTTTACACTTCAATAAAAAAATGATTGTATATGCAATTTCAACTTTCTGAAGAACATTTAATGATACAAAAAGCGGCGCGGGATTTTGCCGAAACGGAATGCCTGCCCGGCGTGATTGAAAGGGATGAACTGCAAAAATTCCCCAGGGAACAAGTTGAAAAATTAGCCGACCTCGGTTTTATGGGTATGATGGTGAAGCCGGAGTATGGTGGCAGTGGCATGGATACGATCAGTTATGTATTGGCGATGGAAGAAATCAGCAAGGTGGATGCCAGTGTTAGCGTGTGCATGAGCGTTAATAACAGCTTAGTTTGTTATGGGCTCCAGGAATATGGGAATGAGGAGCAGAAACAAAAATACCTGGTGCCACTGGCGCAGGGTAAAAAAGACGGTGAATTACATATTGGCGCTTTCCTGCTCAGCGAGCCGGAGGCAGGGAGTGACGCTACTTCGCAGCAAACAACCGCTGAAGATAAGGGAGACCATTATTTATTAAATGGAACAAAAAACTGGATTACGAATGGCAGCAGCGCCAGTATATACTTAGTAATTGCACAAACGGATACAAGCAAGGGAAGCCGCGGCATCAATGCACTAATAGTAGAAAAAAACTGGCCCGGGGTAGTGGTGGGTGCAAAAGAAAATAAGCTGGGTATACGGGGAAGTGATACGCATACTATTTTATTCAATGATGTAAAAGTACCCAAAGAGAACCGGATCGGGGACGATGGCTTTGGCTTTAAGTTTGCGATGAAAACCCTCGCCGGCGGGCGAATTGGCATAGCATCGCAGGCATTGGGCATCGCCAGTGGCGCTTACGAAAGATCATTGGCCTACAGCAAACAACGCAAGGCTTTTGGCAAAGAGATCATGCACCACCAGATCATACAGTTTAAACTGGCCGATATGGCCACCAAAATTGAATGCGCCCGGTTATTGTGCTTAAAAGCCGCCTGGGAAAAAGATGAGCATTTAGACTATACCGTTAGTGGTAGCATGGCCAAAGTATACGCCTCGGAAACAGCCATGTGGACAGCAACAGAAGCCGTACAGATACACGGAGGTTATGGCTTTGTAAAAGAATACCATGTGGAACGCATGATGCGGGATGCCAAGATCACGCAGATATATGAAGGCACCAGTGAAGTGCAACGCATTGTGATTAGCCGGAGTATTTTGAAATAGGGCTGTTTTTAAGATAGGGATTTTTCTCCTTTAATTATTGAACATTAAATGTCGTTTAAGCCTGAAGGGCTTTAAATTTGAATAGCCGCCGGTTTCACCGACGGAAGAATAAAGTAACCAGATCTCAACCCCTTCGGGATTGAATTTTATTTAGCCATTTGCTTTCATTTGTTCAACCCCGCCGGGGTTGCTATCTGCGGTTATGTTTACCCACGGTTTGCAACCGTAGCTATTCAAATTTTACCCTTTCAGGGTAATTCAACATTAACCAGACGACATTGATTGAACATTGATCATTCCCATTGAATATTCCTTTATATGTTTGGCGCTGATAAATGATCAATGTTCAATTTTCAAACGATACCCAATAACTACATTATATTGTCTTAAAGGGGAACTAATAACGGGGCTTTTTTGTGCTGGTAAAAATGGAAGATGTGATGACCTGTAATGTTCGCACATTTTTATTAGGCGCTTTGTGTTAATTTGTGTCTTCTTTTAATATAAGCTAAAAAAACAATCTTGAATATTATCCAAATAACTTCCCTAAAAAAACAATACAATGGCAACTATGTTTTAAAAGGAATTGATTTAAATATTGATGCCGGGCAGATTGTAGGATATATCGGGCCTAACGGCGCCGGAAAAAGTACTACCATAAAAATACTCACAGGTATTATCGGCGATTTTGAAGGGGATGCCTTAGTGATGGGTCTGGATGTAAGACAAAACCCTGTTGAAATAAAACAAAAGATTGGCTATATACCTGAGCAGGCCGCACTGTATGATGTGCTTACACCCCTGGAGTACCTGCGTTTTGTAGGAAAATTATACCAGATGGAAGATGCAGTGATCGAAAAAAAATCGATGGATCTTTTGCGCCTTTTTGACCTCAGTGATAAAGCCACCACCCGCATGAACGGTTACAGCAAAGGCATGAAACAAAAAGTACTATTAATCAGCGGTTTGATCCATAACCCGGAAATAATTTTTTTAGATGAACCTTTAAGCGGCCTGGATGCAAATGCCGTGATACTGGTAAAAGAAATATTAGCGCAATTGAAACAAAGCGGGAAAACTATTTTTTACTCTTCTCATATTATGGATGTGGTTGAAAAGATCAGCGACAGAATTATTATTATAGACAAGGGCGAAGTGATTGCAGACGGCAGCTTTGAAACATTACAAAACAATGCACATGCTGGTTCTTTAGAAAACATTTTTACATCCTTAACCGGCGGCGCCAGTCAGCATCAAAACACAGCCGGACAGTTTATCGATATTTTAAACAGTTAAACATGGATAAACTTATTCTGCGATTTGTGTTATGGTGTTCAAGGATACTGATCCGCCAGGGTGTTGATTTTGAAAGGCTGAAAATAATTGCTGAAACAAAAATATTAATGGACCGCCGGAGGGTTTACATGAACTGGAAACCAAAGCAGCAAAAAGAAAACAGCAACCGGCTCACTTTAACCCTTGCAACATATTCAATTTTTGGCTTTTTGATTGGCACCATGATTTTTACATTGGATTCCCTGGTGTTGTACATGATCTTTGTTCATGCCTATATCTTATTTATGATGGCCATGACGATGATCACCGATTTTAGTTCGGTGTTATTAGACACCACCGACAACCAGGTCATTTTGCCAAGACCTGTTAACAGTAAAACTTTATTTGTAGCAAGATTGGTACATATTTTAGTGTACCTGCTGCAATTCACCATTGCGCTGGCCTTATTTCCTTTATTGTTTATTTTTATCAAATTTGGGATACTCACGGGTATCGCCAGCATTGCTACCATTGTATTAACCGTTGCTTTTGCAGTTTTTATAACCTATCTGCTGTACGCTTTAATTCTGCGTTTCAGTAATGAGCAAAAAGTAAATGATATTGTCGGTTATTTTCAAATTTTTATGACCGTCTTCTTTGCAGTCGGTTTTCAACTGGTACCCCGGTTAATAAACCTTGATCAGCTTTCCGCCAACTTTCAATTGCACTGGTATTCGTATTTTTTACCTCCTGTATGGATGGCGCTGACATTAGATGCGCTTCATCAATTTAATTTTGATCCCATTCACATAATAATGATGGGTTGCGCCGTCATCATACCGGCAGTTACTTTTTGGCTGATGATTAAATATCTTGCCCCGTCTTTTGCCAGAAAATTAGCCGCATTAAATAATAATGCGCCGGTCAAAAAAGATCAACCGCTCATTTCGCAATCGGCAAAGAGCATTTCGCAAAAAATTTCAGGTATCCTTTGTCGTTCAAAAACAGAAAGCGGTAGTTTTGAAATGGTATGGAAAATAACAGGAAGAGATAAAAGTTTCAAAATGCAATTTTATCCAAGCCTGGCTTATATACTGGTATTTATTTTCATCTTTGTTTTTAAAAACGGTAAAGATGTGCAAACCTTATGGAGTAATTTACCGTCTACCAGAATGTTCTTATTTTTCATTTATATGCCCATGTTTAGTATTGCAGGCAGTATGGCGTTTATAACCACCAATGATAATTTCCAGGCTTCCTTCATCTATCAATCCACCCCTGTTGCCATGCCGGGATACCTGATAAGCGGGGCGTTAAAAGCTATCCTGGTTAAATTTTTTATACTTATTTACCTGGTCATGTTTGCTTTTGCAGCTTATATATGGGGCATTGCCATAATCGATGATTTTATTTTTGGCTTCTTCAATAATATCCTGCTCTTTTTACTGATCACCAACCTGTCGGACCATTATCTTCCTTTTTCGCGACAGCCAAATGCAAAGCAACAAAGCGGAAAATTTGTAAAAGCCCTGCTACAAATGATCATCATCGGCGCCCTTGTGGGCCTGCATTATTTGGTGATACAACAATACTGGTTAACGGCCTGCTTAATACCGCTTTCAATAGCCGGCTGTTATTTATTATTAAAAAAAATTCAACAGTTGAATTGGCTAAAAATCTCATTTTAATATGGCAGTCAATACCGAAGCATATAAAGAAATAATTACAGCGCTTGACGCAAAAAAAGTAACCCTGGTAGCGGTAAGTAAAACCAAACCCATTGAAGATATCCAGGCATTGTATGATTTGGGCCAGCGTGATTTTGGCGAAAACTATGTGCAGGAACTGGCCGATAAAGAAGCGGTACTTCCAAAAGATATACGCTGGCATTTTATTGGGCACCTGCAAAGCAATAAAGTAAAATTTATCGCTCCCTTTGTGCATTTGATCCATGGCGTTGATAGTCTGTCACTATTAAAGGAGATCAATAAGCAGGGGTCGAAAATAAACAGGGTGATTGATTGTCTATTGCAGGTACATGTCGCCAAAGAAGAAACGAAATTTGGTTTTGATGAACGCGAATTAAAAGAATTACGCGAATTACACGAATTGAAAAACGTAAAAATTACCGGCCTGATGGGGATGGCTTCTTTTAGCGATGATAAGAGTTTAGTAAGGAGCGAGTTTACTTATTTAAAATCGTTGTTTGATTCAAACGCTCATTTACCCATATCCTCCGAATCAACTGCTCAAACAGAAGTGCTCAATTCTCCATTCTCCATTTTAAGCATGGGGATGAGTGGTGACTATACACTTGCAATGGAGGAAGGCAGCACCATGGTACGCATCGGCAGTTTAATATTTGGGGAAAGAAATCTCAATTTGAAAATTGAGTAATCGCTCCATGAAATCCTGCATTACCATTTTCAAATTTTCACATTTTCACATTTTCACATTTTAACCAATGCTGCATGAAATCACCTTCCTGTGTATAGCTGCATTTGCCGCGGGTTTTATTGATGCCATTGTTGGAGGAGGAGGATTAATTCAAACACCCGCTACTTTAATCGCCTTACCCCAATACCCGGTGGCCACTTTATTAGGCACAACCAAAATCCCTTCATTCTTAGGCACTTCAATAGCAGCCCTGCAATATGCACGAATAGTAGAACTGCGCTGGAAATTATTAGTGATGATGGGTAGCATTGCAATGGTGGCTGCATATGCCGGATCTAGAGCAGTAACGATGGTAAGTAACCATTTCATGAAACCGGTGATCTTCGGTATGCTGATCCTTGTTGCCGTATACACTTATACCAAAAAAGATTTTGGAACGGCGATGGCAAAGGGCCATAGCAAAAAAAATGAATGGTTGTGGGCCGTACTGTTTGCGTTACTATTGGGATTTTATGATGGATTTATTGGTCCCGGCGCAGGAAGTTTTTTGATTTTATTTTTTATCAGCTTCCTCGGCTTTGACTTTCTGAAAGCAAGTGCGCATGCAAAATTTGTAAACCTGGCAACCAATACGGGGTCCATTATTTTCTTTGGCGCAAGCGGCCATATTCTCTTTCAATATGCCGTGCCGATGGCAATCTGCAATTTTACAGGCGCCATGCTTGGCGCAAGATTAGCTATTTTAAAGGGCAATACATTTATCCGGATTTTTTTTCTACTTGTAATTTTAATAACGATTATCCGTTTTGGCTACGACATATTCTTTAAAACCCCGTTATGAAAAAAGTTATCATCATTGGCGCCACTTCCGGCATTGGCAGGGCATTGGCCATATTATATATTCAGAACAACTGGCTGGTAGGCGTCACCGGTAGAAGAAGGGAACTGCTCGACAGTTTGCAACTGGAATTTCCCGCCAACGTTATAACTGAATGCTTTGATGTAACCAAAGAAGATAATATTGAATGTATCAAAAACCTTACTCAACAGCTTGGCGGACTTGACCTGCTTATTTACAACAGCGGTTATGGCGAACCTTCCCCCGGTTTGGATTGGGAAATAGATAAAACCACCACCGCCATAAACGTACAAGGGTTTGTGGAAATAGTAAATTTTACTTTCAATTATTTCGTTCTGGAAGGGAAGGGGCATATTGCCGCCACTTCTTCTATTGCCGGTAACAGGGGCAATAGCTTTGCGCCTGCATACAGTGCCAGCAAGGCATTTATGAGTAATTATATGGAAGGGCTTTATTTAAAAGCTGTACGGTTAAAACTACCTATTTATATTACCGACATACAACCCGGCTTTGTACAAACCAAAATGGCGAAAGCCGAACGGCAATTTTGGGTTGCCACAACAGGTAAAGCCGCTACGCAAATCTACACCGCGATTAATCGTAAAAAACGCATAGCCTATATTACTAAAAGATGGTGGCTGGTTGCAAAAATAATGAGAGCACTGCCCATGTTCCTATACCGGAAAATCGGCTAAAAGCCGGTGTTGGCCGCAGAAAGAAGCGGCAATAATTTGTTAAAGCTTTAACACCATACAGATATTCTGGCATGGTATTACACCGTTTGCTTTTAATCAAATAACTTTGGTATGACATATAATGTAACTATGCAGACAACATTTGAAGCAGAAAAGAATAAAAAAGCATTTACTTATACTATCCTTATTTGTGGTGTTTTATTATTATTGGCTTTTATTATTACCTGGCCCATACTTCAACCAGCCCCTCCCATAATAACACAGGACCTGCTGGAAATAAACCTCGGAAATAATGAAGAGGGTTTTGGGCTTGAGCAACCCCTCATAAAAGGCCAGAGGGCCCCGGCACAGGAACCCGAAGTGCAGGCTCAAAATTCAGCCGCGGCAAAGGAAGAAGCTTCTAAGGATATACAACCGGATGATAATGCAGAAGAAGACGCCGCACCAATAACCAAACCTGTGAAGGCAAGCCCTAAAACAAATAATATTGCCAAACAACCCACTACCCAGCCTGCAAAAACAAATAATACTTCCACCGTAGTAGCGCCACCGGCTCCCAAACCTCAAAAGCCCAAACTTACTTATAACGGTCCCGGTAACGGAACGGGCAATGGCGCTGCCGAAGACAATGGCTACCGTTACCAGGGTAATAAGCCGGGTGGCAAAGGTGATGCGGGCGACCCTTCGGGTAAGCCTGACAGTTATGGCAATACTCCCGGTGGAAAAAGCGGCGGGCCAAGGGTTATAGGTAACAGGAAAATAATTAAATACTATTCTTTTACAGGTGATCTTGAAAAAGCCACCGTATATGCTACCGTAAAAGTATCTCCTTCAGGTACAGGCACTTTTACAGGATTCGGCAGAAATTCAACCACACGGGCACAGGCTTATGCTAATGCCATCATCCAATACCTGAGAAATGTACAGTTTGACAAATCGAACGATGAAAGTACCGTTACGGTGCAATTTAATTTTAACGTGCAATAATTTTCAGGCGCTTCAGATTAACCATTTATTTATTTAACAGGAAGAAAATTGCGGCCACTTTTTGTAGTTGTTTTTTGAACAACGCATGGCGATTAGAAAGTTTGCTTCTTCAGCAAACCCTACTATACGCCCGGCGGGTTTCGCAAAGAAAGATTTGTACCAGTTTTATTATTTATTTTACTTCACTTTTGCCTGCTGTACCCTCAACCAAAAACCCAGAACCCAAACCTTACTATATTTGCTTCAATGACCTACCACCAAACGATTGAATACCTTTACGAACAGCTTCCCATGTTTAGCCGAATAGGCGCTGCTGCATACAAGGAAGACCTGCATAACACGATTCTGCTATGTAATGCCTTAGATAATCCGCAAACAAAATTTAAAAGCATCCATATTGCCGGTACCAACGGGAAGGGCAGTTGCAGCCATATGCTGGCAGCCATATTACAACAGGCAGGCTATAAAACAGGCTTATACACATCTCCCCATTTAAAAGATTTCAGGGAACGGATTAAAATAAATGGCGAAATGGTGAGTGAAGCTTTTGTGGTGGAGTTTGTGGAACGCACCAAAATATTATCAGACGCGGTACAGCCTTCTTTTTTTGAATTAACTGTAGCAATGGCATTCGATTATTTCGCCCAACAACAGGTAGATATTGCGGTTATTGAAACAGGTTTGGGCGGAAGACTGGACAGTACTAATATCATTACACCTATCCTGTCTGTTATCACCAATATCGGCTACGACCACATGAACATTTTAGGCGATACGCTGGAAAAAATCGCCTGGGAAAAAGCAGGTATTATCAAGCAATCGATCCCGGTAGTAGTGGGTGAATACATCACTGAAACAAAAGCCATCTTTGAAAGTAAAGCAATCGCCTGTGATGCACCTATCCATTTTGCTCAACACGAATACGAGGTTTCCAATATACATGCCACTACGGATCAACTAAAATGCGACATAAAAAGTGTAGCACTGCAAGAAACAGAAAGCTTTTCACTCGACCTGAATGGCTTATATCAAACAAAAAACCTGCGAACCGTATTATGTGCGGAAGGCATATTAATTAAGCAGGGTTTTATGATTAGCAATGCTGCTGAAAAATTTGCCTTAGCCAATGTAAAAAAATTAACCGGTCTGCAGGGCAGATGGGATGTGGTTGCGGTAAACCCAATGGTTGTACTTGATGTAGCGCACAATGAAGATGGGATCAGGCAGGTGTTGGAGCAGGCCGCCTGCTGCCGGCAACCCTCAAGTGATGGAATTATAAAAAAGAAGCTGCACTTTGTTATAGGAATGGTGAAGGATAAAGAAGTTTCAAAAATACTATCGCTGTTGCCCAAAGAGGCGCAGTATTATTTTACCAACGCCCATATACCAAGGGCATTGGTATCCGGTGACCTGAAAATAAAAGCAGCCGGATATGGTTTAACGGGAGATTCTTTTGAAGATGTAAATGAAGCGATCAGCACAGCAAAACAGCAGGCTCAGAAAGATGACCTGATTATTGTTTTCGGAAGTGTGTTTTTAGTTGGCGAAGTGAATATTTAGTTTGCCGGATAATTTTATTCAGTGAACTTTCTATGTTCTTATTGTTGAAAAAGAAAAAATGGAGCCTTATTTTCGCAGGCAAACTGTAGAAACCATTTTAGATCTCTTATCTATTTTCTTTTTTAAAAAATCATTAGTGAAATTCCGGAGTAGCATAATCAATCAACATACTGTCGGCCCATGGCATCCAGCTTTTGAAAAGCATAGAATAAACAACTTACATGTAAAGCCTGTACAATTTCGTTGCCTGCCAGCATTGCATGTACATCTTCCAATGGTATTTGCAACACTTCAATTTCTTCATTATGATCTAAACTCTGAAGCGCAATTTTTTTTCCCCCCTGTGCCAGGTAGAGGTAAGTATAACCTGTCAACAAACCGGGGTTGGCCGAAACTTTCCCTACATATACAATAGAAGAAAATTCGTGACCGGTTTCTTCCAGCAGTTCGCGGCTTATTGCTTTATCGGGCTCCTCCCCTTCATCAACAAAACCCCCGGGTAATTCTATAAGTGTTGCTTCCAGCGGATGACGGTATTGCTTTACCATTAATACTGTTCCTTTATCGGTGATTGCCAATGCACAAACCGATGCGGGAA
Source organism: Ferruginibacter sp. (assembly GCA_014379625.1). Taxonomy (GTDB): domain Bacteria; phylum Bacteroidota; class Bacteroidia; order Chitinophagales; family Chitinophagaceae; genus Ferruginibacter. The sequence continues at coordinate 33,898 of JACMLJ010000009.1, forward strand.
GTTCCACAACATAATACGAATCAACGATCTTTCCATCCGGCATTTCACAGGTATCTTTTCTTGCCGTAAAATAGGGGTGTTTTGAGATGTACTCCGAGGATAGCTTTTTCCAGTTCATGATGTTTGGTTGATGGTTTAAAAGAGGGTATTTTGTTGAAGGGTTAATTGGTTGATTAGCTGGATGGCCGCCTTTCCACATTTCAATTCATCCACCTGCCAAGTTTTTACCATTTCATTCTCTCCCGCAATGCGGTTACATGCGCCACATGGTGTTTGCCATGCCATGCGTACATGCCCAGCAAATGCCAGAGGGTGATTTCCTTTTTATGTTCAGGATGAAAAACCGTCCGGTTCCAGTCTGTTGTTGAAATGGCTTTTAATATCTCTATCCATCTTAAATGCAATGCATGCAGGATAGTGAGGGAAATATTGACCGGCAAATTTTGAGTATCCGCTAAATTCACCCATGCGTCCTGGTCGTAGGGTTTGATCGTCGGGTTTACTTCTGTGAGTCCCAGTTTAAAACGGATATACGCATTCATATGGCTGTCGGCCACATGATGTACCAGTTGCTTCACTGTCCAGCCTTCGGGCCGGTAGGGAGTGTTGAGCTGGCTTTCGTCTAAATTTATTATTGCATTTTCGAGGTGCCGGGGTAAAAAACTGATATCAGTCAACCAATCCTGTAATTGCTTTTCAGAAAATGGTACTGGTATGTATTTACCAATGGGATAACGAAGGTCTTCCATAATTATTTTTTATTTAGCTGGTTCCTCTGCTGGGGCAGGTTTAATACCCAGCAATTCCATTTCAAAAATCAAGGCAGAACCACCGGGGATATTAGCGCCAGCATCCCTGTCGCCATACCCTAATTCACTCGGAATAAACACTTTCCATTTGTCGCCGATATGCATCAGTTGAAGTATCTCTGTCCAGCCCCTTATCACACCGCCCACCGCAATGGTGAGCGGTTCGCCCCTTTCGTAAGAATTATCAAATTTTTTACCATCAACTGAAGTGCCCGCATAATGCACAACAACTGTATCCTGTAGTTTTGGCGTAGCAGAACTGGCATCCCCTTTTTTTAATACTTCGTATTGCAAGCCATCCGGTAATGTTATCACACCCGGTCTTTTTTTATTTGCTGCTAAAAAGGCCGTGCCTTTGGCTTTTACAATCTCATTTTTTTTGCCCATGCATGCCTGTATCATTTGTTGTATCACCAGGTTTGCCTGCTGCTCGTTTAGTAAAAACGTTTTTTTATTAAACACGTCATCGAGCCCTTTTTGCATTGCTGCATTACTGATTTTATCGATGCCCTGTTGCTTTAAATTATTGGCAATATTCAATCCCAGTGCATAACTGAAAGAATCGGTTGAATTTTTTAATACCCTTGTTACCGGATTCACATTGGAGGCTGCCGGGTTTACTACTTTTAATTTCGGTTTTACCTGTGCCTGCAAAGTTTCACCGCTTATCACTAATACACTAACTGCTAAAAAAAACTGCTTCATATTTTGGGTTTGATTTAAAATTGATATGTAAAATTATTCGTCTCTCATTTCCTTTCCCGTGAGGCTGATAAATACGTCTTCGAGGTTAGCCGCCTTTGCGGGTCTGGGCTTTTCAAAACCGCTGGCTATCAAATCATCGATCATTATATCCGGCGAAGCCAAAGCGATGATCCGCCCTTCATCCATGATGGCGATCCGGTCACATAACTGTTCCGCTTCATCCATATAATGAGTGGTGATGATTACCGTGGCGCCTTTTTGCCTGATATCTTTAATCAGTTCCCATAAATTTCTGCGGGCCTGTGGATCAAGTCCGGTAGTAGGCTCATCCAGGAAAACAATTTTTGGTTTGTTGATAAGCGTGGTAGCGATTGAAAACCGCTGTTTTTGCCCGCCGCTCATTTCCTTGTATTTATTTTTCGCTTTGTCTGCCAGGTTTACCAATTTCAATAATTCCATTGGCTCCACCGGCTGGTTATACAATCCCGAAAACAACGCTATCAGCTCCAGTAAATTTAAGCCGGGATAAAAACCGGAGGTTTGCAACTGAACGCCAATTATTTTTTTTATACCATCCGGTTCCGTATCGAGGTTTAAACCATTCACCATTACTTCACCGCTTGTCTTCTGGCGAAGGGTTTCCATAATTTCAAGGGTAGTGGATTTACCTGCGCCATTGGGACCGAGTAAACCAAATATTTCTCCTTCAAAAACATCAAAAGAAATACCCTTAACCGCTTCAAAAGAACCATAATTCTTTTTTAGGTTTTTTACTGAGATGATAGTTTTTTGCATACTATAAATCCCTGCAGGGGAATTTTAGACTCTGATAACCTAAGCGTTTGCTTTTTAGGTAGCGGAGTATTTATTATAAAATAATGACAACTAGTATCCGTCAACATTGATTTTTAAGCGTTGAATTTTCCCGGAGTGTCAATTCCGGGAGATCAATGACCATTAAAATTCGCGGGTTGATACGGCATTATCTGTGTTACATGACACTAAGATCGCTAAATCACTCCCCTTTAGCTTTGGGAGGAGCTGCATTAATATAGGTTTCCAGTTCTTCCATCATTAATTTACTTCCTACAAAAAACGGCGTGCGCTGGTGAACGGCTGTAGGTTGTATCTCGAGAATGCGTTGCCTGCCATCTGTAGCCTTGCCCCCTGCCACTTCCACAATAAACGCAAAGGGGTTGCATTCATATAATAACCTTAATTTACCCCCTGGTTTGTCTTTTATGGCCGGGTACATAAATATCCCTCCTTTGATCAGGTTACGGTGCACATCACTTACCATGCTGCCGATATAGCGTTGTGTATACGGACCACCATCCGCTTCGCTTTTTTGCTGGCATACATTAATATATTTCCTGACATTTTCATCATACTGAAAAAAATTGCCATGGTTAACTGAATAAATCCTGCCGGTTGGCGGACATTTAATATCCGGATGACTCAGCGTAAACTCACCAATGGAAGGGTCTAATGTAAATCCGTTTACCCCTCTCCTGGTGGCGTATACCAAAATGGTAGACGAGCCATAAATTACATAACCGGCAGCAACCTGGTTTGTTCCCTTCTGCAAAAAATCTTCGATGGTTACCGGGGTGCCAACAGGTGTTATACGCCTGAATACACTAAAGATGGTACCAATAGATACATTCACATCAATATTGGCACTGCCATCCAGGGGATCAAAAAGGCAAACATATTTGCTGTTATTGCTGATTTCATCATCAAAAACAAGTATATCATCCAGTTCTTCGCTGCCGATTCCTGCACAACTAATACCATGCCGCAGTACGCCTACAAACTGGTTATTGGCATATACATCCAGCTTCTTTACTTCTTCTCCCTGCACGTTTACACTGCCGGCATCACCAAGTATATCCACTAACCCCGCCTTATTTACCTCTACATTTACTCTTTTGGATGCCAGGCCGATATCCCGTAAAAGCCCCGAAAGTTCACCTGTGGCATGTGGAAAATCCCGCATTTGCTGAATCGTAAACTCGTCAAGGGTTTGTACTCTACGATTAATAATCATACTTAATTTTTGATTGCAGATTTTAGAATTTAGATTTGCGGCTCAAATGTAGTAAGATTATCAAACATGCAAAGCCATTTTTTACCTTCCCTGCCAACGATGGGGGCTTGGCGTTCAATTGTTGGAATGGCTTTAGCAATGCCCAGCTGTTTAATTAAAATGAAGGCTGATAAATAGTAAACTGTTTAACGGGGGCAGACAACTGTTTTCACATTTTTGGATTTTTTAATGTTTAAATTTATTCAATGAAGGTTTTTAAGTTTGGTGGGGCAAGTATCAACAGTATTGACAGGATCGGGAATGTTGCAAAAATTATTCAATCGTATAAAGGTGAAAAATTGCTGGTCATTATCTCTGCTATGGGTAAAATAACCAATGCGCTTGAAAAAGTAGCCGATGCATTTTACTCCGGTGATAAAACAACTGCGCTTTTATTGTTTAACCAGGTGAAAGAGGAGCATATCCTTGTTTCGGAAAAATTAACCAAACAACCGGCCCAAGGCCTCATGGACATTTTCACCGAAGTGGAATGGTTGCTGCATGATAAGCCGGTGAGGGATTTTGATTATTATTACGACCAGATCGTTTGCTGTGGTGAGTTGCTGAGTACCGCTATCGTAAGCAATTTTTTAAATTCGGTTGATATTAAAAACCAGTGGGTAGATGTAAGGGATATTATAAGAACCGATGATAATTTCAGGGATGCCAATATTGACTGGGATTTTACCCTTCAAAAAGTGCAGGAAGTCATTCTTCCTTTTTTTGAAACAACGGGTATCGTGATAACCCAGGGCTTTATAGGGGCAACGGATGAAAATGAAAGCACTACACTGGGAAGGGAGGGCAGCGATTTCAGCGCAGCAGTATTTGCCAATATGCTCGATGCGGAAAGCCAAACCATCTGGAAAGATGTGGAAGGCGTGATGAATGCTGATCCCAACCAATTCCCCGATGCACAGTTTATAAGCAGGTTAAGTTATGCTGAAGTTATAGAGATGGCTTATTTCGGCGCACAGGTCATTCATCCAAAAACGATCAAACCCTTACAAAACAAGGGCATTCCCTTGCACGTGAGGTGCTTTTTAAACCCCGCTTCTCCAGGTACTATCATCAGCAATGATCCTGTTCATCAGTTACCCCCCATTATCGTGTTGAAAAATAACCAGGTACTGATGCAATTGAGTTCTCTTGATTTTTCTTTTGTAGAAGATGTACTGGCCGTTAAACTGCATGAGTTATTCCTGGTAAACAAGATAAGACTCAATCTTTCGCAAAATGGAGCGATCAGCCTGCTTTGCTGCCTGGATGATAACCCCGCAAAAATTGAAAAACTGGCGCTTGCGGCCAGCGAGTTTTTTGATGTGCAGGTTGAAAAAAACTGCCAGTTGTTAACGATCCGTCATTATAATGAGGAAATCATAAAAACACTAACCGGTGGCCGGGTTCAATTACTGAGTCAGAAAACAATAGCAACTATTCAGGTCTTAATGAAGGATGCCTGATGTTTAATTAATAATGTACTGACCCTTTTTGTTAACAAGGATAACGGGCAACTGCTTTTTTGCTTCAAAATGATCAAAAGCTCCTTTTAAAGTTACGGCGAAAGCCTGCAGCGACTGGTTCTCTTTGGTAGCGAGAGCCAGGTATTCAGAAGACTTTTTTACATTGTATTTGATGGGAAATACATGTACCGGGATAAAATCCTGTCCGAGTTCTTTTACCTGTGATGCCATAACGTACAACTCCTCTATCGGAAAATCGGTGATGGGGATGCAGCCTGTAGATACGCAGGCGCCATGGATATAAATATTATTTCCGGGGTGCACAGAATCGCTCAGCAATTTGTCTGATGCATTGGGATAATTCAATCCAAGGGCTAAATGATAATTGCTGTTGGGATTAAATTCATTGATATAATAAAACCCTTCCGGAACCTGGTAATCGCCTTCCATTCTTTTGGGCCCCATTGTGCCGCTTTGCATACAAACTTTATAGGTTTTAAATAATTTAAATGCGCTTTTGTTATCATCCTTTACCCATACTTCCAACTGCCGGTCATATTTAAAACTGCGTAAATATAATTGTTGGGGCGGCCATTGCAGGTTCTTTTCTTCAAATTGCTTTTTAAGGGAATCTTGTACTTTATTAAATATTTGGTTCGGCTTTACGGATGATTTAGCGTAGTTATTGTACGAATTTTGCGAAAACAAAATACTATTAGCATTCAACACAAAAGCGCAGGTAAAAACAAAATAAAAAAAACAGGCGTTCATCTAAACTAAATTGGAGTTATTAATTGATAAACGTAAAAATAGCAATTTTATTGAATTTTTATTTGTTAATGTGTTAGCATTCCGGAGGTGATGAATGGATTAAATAAAATTCGAACAATATCGTCAATATCTTCTTTGATTCTCTTCTTTATTGATTGTATTATGCTAACAGAACTTATGTGACATTATCAAAATAATTATGGTATTTTTTATAACCCGCAAAAACTGGCATCTGCAATTTCACAAATTACCCCTCGCATCCTGCTCTCTTTCCAATGCTTCAAACAAGGCTTTAAAATTTCCTTTACCAAAGCTCTTGGCCCCCTTACGCTGAATGATCTCAAAAAAAATGGTTGGGCGATCCTGCAACGGCTTACTGAAAATTTGCAACAAATATCCTTCCTCATCACGGTCAATCAATATCCCCAATTTACTTAATGGTTCCAGGTCTTCATCAATTTTACCCACCCTGTCCAGCACATCTTTATAATAACTACCGGGTATTTTTAAAAATTCAATCCCGCGTTTTTGTAGTTCCGTTACTGTTCCTACAATATCTGCGCTGGCGATTGCTACATGCTGTACACCTGCACCGTTATAATAATCAAGGTATTCTTCTACCTGGCTTTTCTTTTTTCCGATTGCAGGTTCATTGATGGGGAATTTAACATAGCCGTTTCCGTTACTCATTACTTTACTCATCAGTGCCGAATATTCCGTTGAAATGTCACTGTCATCAAAGGTTAAGATATTGCGGAAGCCCATCACGTCTTCATAGAATTTAACCCATGGATCCATCTGGTTCCAGCCCACATTACCAACGCAGTGATCTACGTACAGCAGCCCTGTTTCGGATGGGTTATAAGCGGATTCCCAGGCTTTAAATCCGGGCATAAAAATTCCTGAATAGTTTTTTCTTTCAATGAATAAATGTACGGTATCTCCATACGTGTGAATACCACTCATTACTATCTCCCCTGAATCATCTTTAAGGGACGTTGGTTCCATATAACTGATGCCACCACGCTGTGTAGTCTCCTTCCATGCCCCTGAAGCATCGTCAACCTGCAATGCTAAAAATTTAACTCCATCACCATGTTGCTGAATATGGTCAGCGACAGGATTGTGCGGCCTTAAAGGCGTGGTTAAAACAAAAGTGAGTTTGTTTTGCCTTATCACATAACTCGCTTTATCCTTCATACCCGTTTCGGGCCCGGCATAAGCGAGTGACTGAAAACCAAAAGCGGTTTTATAAAAATGAGCCGCCTGCCTGGCATTCCCAACATAAAATTCTACATAATCTGTACCCAGCAAAGGAAGAAAATCTGGTTCAACCTGTGCGGCATTATTATCGGTTTGTAAAGTGGATTGCATATCAATGAATGTATTATGGTTAAAAAATTGGCGTACAAAAATTTTAACGCATCGTATCCATAGCGAGCGCCAGCAATAGTAAAGTATAGCTCTTGCGCTTATCAGCGAATATTTTATGGGGATAGTCCGGAAGCATAGATTAGAACAAAGATAAATAGTCCCGTGCGAAGTATAAAGATATTTATTCTACGCTGAACGAAATCCTTCCCTGTCCTGGGCGAAGTCGAAGGATACCTCGTCTGTCCAGAACCAAACCCTTCCCTGTCCTGCGCAAATCGTTTCCTGTCCTGAGCGAAGTCGAAGGATATTCTGCCAGTTTCGAGCGAAGTCGAGAAACGGGCGAAGTCGAGAAACGGGCGAAGTCGAGAAACGGGCAAAGTCGAGAAACGGGCGAAGTCGAGAAACGGGCGAAGTCGAGAAACGGGCGAAGTCGAGAAACGGGCAAAGTTGAAAAACGGGCGAAGTCAAGAAACGAACAAATCCAAAATCCACAATAATGATTTATTTTACATCCATGCTTTACAACACCCGACAGGAAGCCTACTACTTGTATATCATCCTTTGCAACGATGGATCTTTTTATACCGGCCTTACTGATGACCTGGTAAAAAGATTTGAAGAGCATGTGAATGGTGTTTATGAAACATGCTACACACTTAAAAGGAGGCCATTGATTTTAAAATATTATGAAACCATCCCGTTTTTAAAAGATGCCACAGAAAGGGAAATACAAATAAAGGGATGGTCGAAAGCGAAGAAAGTAGCGTTGATACAAGGGAATTTCCATATGCTTCAGTTACTTTCGCAATGCAATAATTTATCACATCATAAATACAAAGATTTGAATAAAGTTCCCGACTTAGATCAACCCCTGGATAGTTCTTCCACTCCACTCCGTCTGGCCCGGGCCAGTTCAGGGCAGTTGAAGGCAGGCATACTTGGCGGGGGGCAACTTGGCAGGATGCTATTACAGGCCGCAGCTAATTATCCCGTAGAGACTTTTGTTATGGAGAATGACCCTGATTCTCCCGCCGCGCATCTTTGTCATCATTTTATCAAGGGCGATATTACCAATTTTGATGACGTATACAATTTTGGAAAGGGCCTTGATGCAATTACCATAGAAATAGAAAGTGTAAATGAGGATGCCCTCGAAAAATTAGAAAATGAAGGGGTAAAAGTATATCCAAAACCGGCAGCTTTACGAATCATTAAAAATAAAATATTACAAAAACATTTTTATAAAGACCACCAGATCCCCACCAGTGAATTTATCATTACTCAAAATCTACAGGGATTAAAACAACAGGAAAATTTTTTGCCCGCTGTACATAAACTTGCCATCGGCGGTTATGATGGAAGGGGGGTGCAGATAATCAAAACGAGGGAGGATATGGAAAAAGGATTTGACGCGCCTGCCGTGCTGGAGAAAATGGTAAATATCAAAAAAGAAATTGCGGTGATTGTGGCAGTGAATGATAAAAGAGAAACGACTGTTTATCCGGCGGTAGACATGCTTTTTGATCAACGGTTGAATTTATTGGCATACCAGGTAAGTCCGGCCGACCTCCCTGAAAAACTATTGTGGAAAGTGGAAGCCATTGCGATGAAAGTGGTAAAAGAACTGGATAGCCCGGGCATTTTTGCAGTGGAACTTTTTGTGGATATCAATGATAATGCTTTTGTAAATGAAACGGCGCCACGGGTACACAATAGCGGGCACCATACTATTGAAGCCAACTATTCATCCCAGTTTGATATGTTGTGGAGAATAATGCTGGGCTTTCCGCTGGGGAGCACGGAACACATATTACCTGCCGCCATCGTAAACCTGGTGGGTGCGGATGGATATACCGGCGATGTTCACTATGAAGGTTTAAACGAAATATTAAAAATAGAAAATGTTTTTGTACATATTTATGGTAAAAAACAAACCAGGCCCGGCCGTAAAATGGGGCATATCACCATTGTCAGCAAAGAAAGGCAGGAACTGGTTCACCAGGCAAACCGGATAAAACAAACGGTAAGGGTGATAAGTACTGCCTGATGACTGATTTTCTGATGACAGATTTAGGGGAACCGCGCATATCAAGCATTATGCTATTATAAACCTGATTTTGGTTAACAGTAAAATTGCGCAATGAAAATAATTCACTGATAATGATACCAACAGGAAAACACAATAATCACATCATCATTTACTTCAAATACAAGCCGGTGTTCCTGGCTTATTCTTCCCTACTATTTACTTTTAAGATTATGCGCTAAACATGATCAAATATTTCACCATACCACCCAGTCAAACAATTGCCAAATATGTTAGAACATTTTGGGTATTGGAAGGTACCCTTGCACAAGATCAAATTTATACCCATCGCACAATGGCAGATGGAAGTGCAGAACTCTTTTTTCATTACGACGGGATTTTTGATGAGCTGCTTCCCAACGATAAAACTGAATCATCTATTGCATCAGGGATAAGCGGACCTTCTGAAAAATTCAACAGGTTTTGTATCCGCAAAAACTTTGGCATGTTTGGCGTATATCTGTATCCTTTTGCCTTACCGCATTTTTTTAAGATCCCCGCATCTTCCTTAAGCAACGAAATGCCCGACCTGGAAACCCTGCTCGGACAGGCAGGAAAAGAACTGGAGGAAAAGATCATGCTGGCCAAAGACAATTGTAGCAGGGTGCAGTTGATGACCAGTTTTTTTGAAGAAAGGTTAGCGCACAATAACTGCACACACACTCACCTGTTTGACGCGATTCATTATATCATACAAAATAAAGGGACAACAAAAGTGGAGGAATTAGCTACGTTGAATTTTTTATCTGTGCGGCAGTTTGAGAGAAATTTTAAATCTTTTGCCGGGTTTAGCCCTAAATTATATTCAAGAATTATTCGTTTCCAGTCTGCAATTAATCAATATGGCAATAAAAACAGAACCCTCACTCAAATTGCCTATGACTGTGGGTATTACGACCAATCGCATTTTATCCACGACTTCAAAGAATTCTCGGGCTACCATCCCCAACAATACTTTTCAGGAAATGCTGAGGGAGTGGAATGGAGAGACACTTGACCCGGTGAGGTTTAAAGTTTATTACTAAGATGAGTACGGATGCTTTTGTTGTTTAAAGCTAAAAATCTATACAATGAAAGTAAAAAAAAGGAAACAGGACGGTGAATTGATATTAGAGAAAATTGTTCAATACTTTATCTTCAACCAAACGAGTTTGATTACCATTGCCCATTCACAATGCCAGTTGATTTCCCAACCGCTTCAGTTCGATTTCCGCCGACTTGGCGGCATAGTTTAAATTAACCAACCTGAAGCCGGATGCTTCAAAACTTTGCTGGGCGTTTTTTACATCTACAATAGTTGCCTGTTTAAACTGGAAACGCTTCAGTACCAGTTCAAGTAATTGTCCCGATAATATATAATTCTGTTGTTCAGTTGCTAATTGTTTTAAAGTGGAAGCATAAGTTTGATAGGATTTTACTACCTGCGAACGGTAATCCCTGATCAATACCTGCTTATTCAGTTCCGCATTACGCACATTGATCTCCGCTACTTTTTGTTGCCTCCTGAATATGGAACCATTATAAATAGGTATGCCAATCGACAATCCCACCGAGGGCCCATAATTCTGGTTTAGCAATAACTGCCCGGCCGCGGCCTGGTTACGGTTGAAATTATACCCTGCTGTTGCACGTACCGAAGGGTAACGGAAGGCGGCGGTTTCTCTTACGATCAGTTCATTGATCCTTACCTGTTCGTCCGATGCAAGGATATCCGGGTTCTGATGAATGTTATTCAGCAGGTTGTCTAAACTGATTGTTTGATCCACCAATATCGTGTCCTTAATGGCGATCACAGAATCCGGTTTCAACGTTAGCAAACGAAGTAGTTCCGTTTTTGCCTGTTCAATAATCAGTTGCTGCGACAACTGCGCCTGCAGCAAAGCATTCAGATCAATTTGTGCCTGGAAAAGATCGGCATTATTGGCTAAGCCTGCTTTCTGGCTGGTTTGTACAATTTCCAATTGCTGACGTGACGCATCAATTGACCTTTCAATGGTTATTAAATAACTCTGCTGGCGAACAATATCATAATAGCCCGTCATTACCGCACCAATAATATCCTGGATCTGGGAATTGAGCAAATCCTGGCTTTGCTTTTGCAATTGTGCCAGCCGGCTTTTGGCGGCTACCACCCTGTTACCATTATACAGCAGCATACTGATGGAAAGATTTGAGTTTAAATTATTTACAGCAGCCGCATTCCTGGTAATAGAAACCCCTGTATTTAGTTTTTGATTAATGGTCGACACCTGCTCATTATCCGTTACTGTGGCAGTTACCAGTGGCAGGCCACCAGCAACGCCCCTGTTATTTAAAATGGTATTGGCTTCCACATCGTTTTTAGCTAATTGAATATCGAGGCTGTTTTTAAGGGCGATATTAACGGCATCGGGTAAACGCAAAACATCCTGCGCCCTTCCTGTGAGCGAACCATACAATAAAAAAAAATATAGCATTTTTTTAGTCATCCTTTATAGTATAGAAGGTTAAGTATTGTTGTTCGTTGGTTGTTGTTGGTTGGTTGTTGAGCATTGACCGTTGGGCGTTGTTTGTTGGTCGTTGGGCGTTGTTCGTTGGTTGTTGACCGTTATTCGTTGGCCGTTGTCCGCTTGCTATTCATTGTATTGTTAATAGTCATGCAGCCCAACCAACCATCAACCACAAACCATCGACGACCAACCATCAACCACCAACCACAAACCACCAACCACTAACCATCAACCACCTTATGCTTTCCTGATAAAAAAGTATAGATGGCCGGTATAATAAACAAAGTTAAAATCAATGAAAATACAATACCGCCTACTACTACGATACCCAGTGGCACACGGCTGGTAGCAGATGCACCAAGGCCCAGTGCGATAGGAAGGGCGCCCAGCGAAGTGGCGAGGCTTGTCATTAAAATGGGCCGCAGCCGCTGTTGCGAAGCCTGCAATACCGCCTCCACTTTATCCAGGCCCTGTTCTCTTTTTTTATTGGCGAATTCCACAATCAGTATCCCGTTCTTTGTTACGAGCCCTATCAGCATGATCATTCCAATTTCAGAAAAAATATTGAGCGTTTGGTCAAATATAAACAGGCTCAGCAAAGCGCCCGCCATAGCAAGTGGTACGGTAAGCATGATGATAAAGGGATCCACAAAACTTTCAAACTGGGCGGCCAGGATGAGGTAAATTAATATCAATGCCAACCCAAAGGCGAACGCGATATTGGAGGAACTTTCTGCATAGTCCCTGGATGGGCCGGTTAACGAAGTCTGGTAACTTTCATCAAGTAATTTTTTCCCGATCGCTTCCATCGCATTCACACCATCCCCAATTGTTTTACCATCGGCTAATGAAGCCGAAATGGTGGCCGCTTTATACCGGTTATAGTGAAATAATGTAGCGGGGCTGCTACCTTCTTCCAGTTTAATTACCGCACTGATCGGTATTGGCTCTCCCCTGTTATTGCGTACAAATAGTTTGGCGATATCCCCCGGCTGGGTACGGTCAGTCCTGTCAACCTGTGCTATTACCTGGTACTGGTAACCATTCATGATAAAATAAGCCAGCCTTCCGCCACTAAAAGCAGATTGCAGGGCGGCAACAACATCCTGCGAAGATAACCCGAGATCCTTTACTTTTATTCTATCCAGTGACAACTCCACTTCAGGCTTATTGAACTTCAGGTTTACATCTACATTTGCAAATGTTCTGTCCTTTCTTGCTTCTTCTAAAAATTTCGGTATTACCTCTCTTAATTTATTCAGGTCCTGGTTTTGTAACACATATTGTACGGGTAAACTACCTCTTGAACCGGCGCCTACTGCAATGGTTTGTTCCTGCACGGCAAAAATCCTGGCATCATTAAAACGCTGCAATTTTTTTTGCAGGTCGCTCGCTATCACTGCCTGGCTCCTGTTGCGTAAACCAGGCTCTACCAGTCCTAACCGTGGTTGGGCGCTATTGAGCGCGCCACCTCCTCCTCCGCCGCCGGGTGTTCGTACAAATACAAAATCCCTTTCCGGTACCGAATCATACAGGTAGTTACTGATATCGTCGGATATTTTTAACATGCTGCTGTAACTGGTACCTTCTGCCGCGGTAGAGGTAAAACGTATATTGCTTCTGTCTTCAAGCGGGGCTATCTCGGTTTGTAAATTTGTAATGATAAGCGCTATTATCACACCACAGGCTGCCACTACCACCCAGGCCAACCATCTTACCCTAAAAAAGCCCTTTAACCAACGCAGGTAACCATTTTCCATTCCTGTAAAAAAAGGCTCCGTCTTCATATAAAATTTACCATGCCCTGCTTTCTTCCTGTTTAATACCACGTTTAAAACCGGTGTAATGGTTAGCGAAACCAATGCGGATATTAAAACCGCGGCAGCCAGCGTTACGCCAAACTCCCTGAATAAACGGCCTATAAATCCTTCTAAAAATATAACCGGTAAAAACACCACCGCCAATGTGATGGAAGTAGAAATAACCGCGAAGAATATTTCTTTACTTCCTTCCACCGCTGCCTGCCGGATCGGCATACCTTTTTCAAATTTGCTGAAAATATTTTCCGTTACCACTATTCCGTCATCCACCACCAGCCCTGTGGCCAGCACTATACCAAGCAGGGTTAATATGTTAATTGAAAAACCCGAATAGTACATGATGAAAAAAGTAGCCACCAACGAAATGGGTATATCAATAAGGGGCCGGATGGCAATCAGCCAGTCCCTGAAAAAGAAAAAGATAACCAAAACCACCAATGTAAAGGAGATCATTAAAGTTTCCTGTACTTCATGAATAGACTTGCGGATATTGGTGGTGTTATCCAGTATCACATTCATTTCAATATCCGACCTGTTTGTTTTTTTTATCGCCTCCAGCTTTTTGTTAAAGTCATCGGCTATCTGGATATTGTTGGCGCCGGGCTGAGGTATCAATACGATGCCCACTGCGTTTACACCATTGTACTTCCAACTCTGTTCAAGTTCTTCAGGCCCTATTTCTACCCTTGCCACATCGCTGAGCCTTAGGATACCAGCGCTATCAGAACGTATGATCAGGTCGCGAAAATCTTTTTCCGAACTAAGCCTGCCCAAAGTTTTAATGGTTAGCTCCGTATTATTGCCATAAATTTTCCCGGGCGGCAAATCAATATTTTCGCTGTTCAAAGCGGTCCTGATATCAGAAAAGGATATTCCCTGCGCCGTCATTTTATCGGGATCGATCCAGATACGCATCGCCATTCGCTTTTGCCCAAAAATATTCACGGAACTTACCTGGTTAATTGTTTGAAACTGCTGCTGCAGCACATTTTCTGCATAGTCACTCAATTCCAGCAAACCCTTCGTGCGGCTTTGTACTGCCAGTATCAAAATAAAATCGCTGTTTGCATCGGCCTTGGTAACCACGGGAGGGGCATCGATATCCTGCGGTAAACCCCTGCTTGCCTGCCCTACTTTATCACGTACGTCACTGGCAGCGGCTTCCAGGTTTACACTTAATTCAAACTCCACTGTGATATTACTGTTGCCCAATGTACTGGAGGAAGTAATGGTTCTGATGCCCGGGATACCATTGATCTGTTTTTCAAGTGGCTCGGTAACCTGGCTTTCCATTATATCCGGATTGGCACCGGTATAAGAGGTGCGGATATTGATAATTGCGGGATCAATCGCCGGGTAGTCCCGCACTGCAAGGAAGGTATACCCTACCACACCAAACAAGATGATCATAAGGTTCAATACAGTAGCGAAAACCGGCCGCTTTAAAGAAAATTCAGAAATATTCATGTAGTTAAAACGGGATATAAATTTTTTTAATCAATAGCTTCTGTCAGTAAACGGGAAAATGTTGACCCGATAGCTATGGGGTGGGCAATAGGCAATATAAAATCCTGCTTTCACCATTCACCATTCACCTTTTCACCATACATTATTTTATGCCGGCACTATCAGTCAGCCCGGATAATTTTTTTACCTGCCGCACCTTTAATGCGCCGTTGGGCCTTGCAAATAGTACACCTGTAACCACTATCGAATCTCCAACGTCAATGCCATTTGTGACTTCTACTGTATTGGACTCCCTGATACCGGTTTGTACATTTACAAAACTGGCCTTCCCTTTTTTTATTAATATCACCTGGTTATTTCTGTCGTCGGGAATAATGCAATTGGCAGGCACTTTTATTGAAGCCCTCCCTTTTCCTGCATCAATATAAACTTTTACAAATGCACCCGGGTTTGCATGGGCCCCTTTTAATAATGCCCTCACCTTTAAATTCCGGGTATCTGTATTGGCGCCAGGTTCAGTTGCTATAATCATGGCCCTTCCTTTTTCCTTGGTGACCGCATCTACTTCTACTTCTACAAGGGTGCCTGTCTTTATTGCATCTCCATACATTTCGGGCAGGGTGAAATCTACTTTTACTTCGCTGGTTTGTTGCAAGGTGGCAATGATGGTTGCGGGTGTAACATAGGCGCCCGGGCTCACCTGTCGCAACCCTGCCACCCCGTTAAAAGGCGTCCTGACCACAGTTTTATCAACCAGTGCACGGGTATAAACAATATCAGCTTTTAAAGTATTTACCTGGTTCAATGCTGCATCATAGTCAGCCTGGTTAAGCCCGTTCACATCCAGTAACTGTTTTAAACGGTCCACGGTTTTTTGAGCAAGATCCAGTTGTACGTTACTTCTTGAAATTTGCGCCAGCAGGTCGGCGTCATTTACCCTTGCCACAACAGTTCCTTTTGTAATCAATTTACCTTCGGGAAGGTGTAGAAAAATAAGTCTGCCGCTTACTTCAGGACGAAGCTCCACATATTCATTGGCGATTACAGTGCCATTGGCCTCAATTGTGTCGCTGATAGATTCCTTTTCAGCAATTATAATATCAACTACAACCGGCGGATTAATTTTGGGTGCATTAGAGGAGGAGGCTTTTGATTTGCTTTTACAATCAGTAAAAAATATAATCAGCAAAACTGAAAAAAAAATATAAGTCAGCCTTTTAAAAAAATGGTGCATTTTATTCTACATTATTGATAAAGGAACACCAAATATAGTAAGTATTATGTGATGCTCCGTTTGGACTATACATAACGGCCATGAGTAATAAATGCCGCACACAAATTCATTAGAAGCTTTTTTAGCCGGGAACAATCGGTAGATTAAAAATATATGTTTAAAAATATAGCCTGACTGGTTTACAATTTTTGCCTTTCTTTGCGTAAAATTTAAATGCATGAACCCTCTTGTCGGAATTATAATGGGCAGCGAAAGCGATCTTGAAATTATGAAAGGTGCTGCCGAAATGCTTCGCCAGTTTGATGTAGAACCTGAATTAACGATTGTCTCTGCCCACCGCACACCCGAACGGTTACGCGAGTATGCCGGCAAAGCAAAAGAAAGGGGATTGAAAGTGATCATCGCTGGAGCGGGAGGCGCTGCGCACCTACCGGGAATGGTGGCTGCAAATACTATTTTGCCGGTTATCGGCGTACCTGTAAAATCTTCCAATTCCATTGATGGATGGGATTCGGTACTATCTATTTTACAAATGCCCTACGGTGTACCGGTAGCAACAGTAGCCCTCAATGGTGCGAAAAATGCGGGTATCCTGGCAGCACAGATTTTGGCATTACATGATCCATCCATTGCAGGCAAGCTGGAAGCTTACAAAGAATACCAGGACGATATTGTAATGGAAAGTGTGAAAAATGTAAAGCGGCTGGGATTTACGAATGACTTTGATAAATAAGGAATGTAACATGACCTGTAATAAAAAATGAGCTGACCGAAGACCTTCTCTTCAGGGGCCGGGGGTTAAAACTCCAAATTCCTGCTCCAGCCCTTTTGAATGATCATAGATCATCCGGATAAAGCCCTTTCCCCATTTTGCGTAATAAAACATCCCGTTGTCCACTCTTTCCTGCAGATTATTATTTGGAAATAACTGTGTTTTTATTTTTTGCAACTGTCTTTGCTGCGCCTCAAATTTTTTCTTTTCCGCACGCAACATTTTTTTTTCCAGCGATGCCAGTTTTTTTAATGCCTGTGTTTGCAGGGCTGCCGTATGCCCCATCAATGTAATATCTATCTTACCCGCCAGGATTTTCAACTGTTCGTAAAAATCGGCTAATTGCTGTTGCTCATCACCGAGGCTTAGCCGGAGCCAGCTGTCCCTTTTAACCAACCGGTTGAGGATATCAATTTCGGATTGAAACAACTCAACAGGGCTGAATTTTAATTTATCAATAATGATTTGTACTTCCTCACTGATAAGCATAAACGAGTTACGTACTACCAGCACCGGGTAAGGAGTTTCCACTGCTTCAAATACCTTTTTCAATTGCAGCCAGTAAGCGATCTCACCACCACCACCAATAAACGCAATATTAGGCAATATCCATTCCTGGAAAACTGGGCGTAGAATCACATTGGGACTAAAACGCTCCGGGTACTGCTTCAGTTCAGCAATTATTTCTTCCCTTGTAAATTTTAATTCAGTATTTACCACCGACCAAATCCCATTTGTCATTTCTATTCTTTCCCGCTTATCATCTTTCAAATAAAACATATTCAACTCCCTTCCACTAGCCTGCACCTTATAATCTGCAGAAAATTTTGTAACCGTTTCCTGTACCGCTGGGTGTGAAAATTCAGCGAGCAATTCCTTTTCTATTACCGGGATAAAGGAAGCCTTTAAATCCGCGTTATCCGGCAATAGAACTATCAACCCATAATCAGCAAACAGGTTATTTACTAAGCGAAATGTTGCCTGTTCAATGGTTGCGCCTTCTGTATAACATTCCTTCATTATCCCAACAATTTCAGCACCGTAAGGATATACCAGTAGCTGCCCGCTCACTGTATCCAACAGGTTCACCAGTGCTTTATCTACCTTCATTCGTCCTACTGCGCCGGTTTGCGGGGTTTCCCACTCGTACTTTTGTCCACTGATATAGAAATGGCCTAACTCTTCCAGGTCGGCATCTTCGCTACCCATATAATAAACGGGCACGAAATTGTATTCCGGCAAGCTGGTTTTCCATTGTTCAGCAAGTTTTATTGCATGCAAAATTTTATAGATAAAATATAAAGGCCCGGTAAAAATATTTGGCTGGTGAGCGGTGCAAATAGTAAAAGTATTTTCGTTTTGTAATAATTTAATATTACCCGCTACCTTTTCACTGGCTTCTACATCAGCATATTGTTGTTGTAATACGCTTACCAGTAAACTTCTGTTGGTAGCAAATTTTTTACGGTACGTAATCGATGCCTGGATTCCCTCAATAGAAGCCGGGTACCTGTAAAATGGTTGTATGGACTGCTCCTGTTTTATATAATCCAAAACGATTTTTGAGAAATACCCGGTTTGTTGATATGACAGGAAAGATGCAGTGCAGTCCATTGAAATTGATAATTGATAATTAGATAATTGAAAGTATTTTCAAATTCAAAGGTTTTTCAATTTTTGCAAAAATTGGCTTTATGAATGGATAAAAGGATAAAGTTTTCAATTTACAAAAAGCTTTACAATATGGAAGATTATAAATTATATATTCAACAATCAATGTTGTTTAGTTAAACCCTGCAATTTAATTGCCCTGTCCTTCAAAGTGGGGAGAAGTGAGTTACCATATTTCATTTTGACTTTAGCCAAACAATTTTTCGGCTAAAGCCGCACTTTTTATTGCCAATTTTTATCCCTGTCCTGAAAGACCGGGTAATTAAAACTCTTAAATAAACGACATTGAATTAACAATTAACAATTATCAATTCTTCAATTTACAACTTCCCCTTCAATATCATAATCATAGGCTTTTGTAATTGTTACATTAACAAATTCGCCAATTGCCAGTTTCTTTTTGGTTTGAACGATTACTTCATTGTCAACTTCCACGCTGTCAAATTCTGTTCGGCCCAGGTAACGGCCCGCCTCTTTTTTGTCGATCATCACTTTAAAAGTCTTCCCTACTTTTTCCTGGTTTTTTTCCAGGCTGATTTCCTGTTGCACATCCATTATCTCCTGCGCCCTTTCCTCTTTTTCCTCCGCCGGTACGTCATCCGCCAAATCATGAGCACTGGTACCCTCCTCATGACTGTAGGTAAATATACCCACCCGATCAAAACGCATTTTCTGAATAAAAGTTTTTAATTCTTCCACATCATCCCTTGTTTCGCCGGGGAAACCGGCAATCAGGGTGGTGCGCAAACAAATACCCGGGATACGGTTGCGGATCTCCCCCACCAGGTCCTCCATTTCTTCCCTGCTTATCTGGCGCTTCATGAGCTTCAGCATATTATTGGCTGCATGTTGCAGGGGCATGTCGAGATAATTACAAATATTGTTCCTTTCCTTAATCGCGTCAACAATTTCAATCGGGAATTTTGACGGATATGCATAATGCAGCCTTATCCATTCCAATCCCTTTACATCAGCCAGGGCATGTAATAATTTCGGCAGTTCTCTTTTCTTGTAAATATCCAGGCCGTAATAAGTTAGTTCCTGGGCAATCAGCATAACTTCTTTCACGCCCCTGTTAACCAAACGCTTGGCTTCATCCACCAGTGATTCAATGGGTCGGCTGATATGCTGGCCACGCATCAATGGAATGGCACAGAATGAACAGGTTCTATTGCACCCTTCACTTATTTTCATGTACGCGTAATGCTGAGGTGTGCTTAGCAAACGCTCCCCCACCAGGTCGGCTTTATAATCGGCTTCAAATTGTTTTAGTATCAGCGGAAGCTCCATCGTGCCGAAATAAGCGTCAACTTCGGGTATCTCTGCTTCCAGGTTATTTTTATACCTTTCACTAAGACACCCTGTAACGTACACCTTATCTATCCTGCCCCTCCGTTTTAGTTCAACCTGTTCTAAAATTGTATTTATACTTTCTTCCTTGGCTTTTTCAATAAAGCCGCAGGTATTTACTATTACGATATTGTGGTCGCGCCTGCCACTTTCGTGTACCACATCAATTTCGTTAGCGATTAACTGGCCGCTCAGCACTTCGCTATCCACCATATTTTTGCTGCAACCGAGGGTGATGATGTTCACTTTATCTTTGCGTAATGTCTTTGTCTTCATAATTTAAAAGGGTGCAAAGATAACAAGTTTGCAGTTGGCAGTTAATATTCAGAAGGTGGGATGCATTTCAATTGACGGGTTATGCACCAGCCGGTAATAGGCTAAAATTGCTATTGACTGCATCAAAAGGCTGGTAATCCCTTCAACCGGTAATTTGTTGAAATGCATTACAGAGGTTAATATCTCCGGTAAAACCGTCCTATGAATGACGCGATTTTTAAACAAAGTATTTTAAATTTTATCCTGCTCCTGTTTTGGTAGGGGGCAAGTGGATAAAGTACATTCATCCAATAGTTATGTTCTGCAAGCGAAGGAGGCCTGCCTTTAAGTGCAGACATCAGAAAATTATTATTCCAGGGCTTTGGTTTGGTGGTTGCGTGCGACATGGTCCATCCCCCGCCAACAAAATCCATCCCGTCGGGGCCAATTTCACTGATGGGGCATCCACAGCACATTGCCGCTATATTCATTGCATCCTGGTCGGCACAATAAAAAAGAGTGGTTCTCGGATGGCCTTTCAACTGACTGCGGTGATGTCCATGATCGGAATAGGCCAGTTCAATAAATTCAGACCATACCTTAAGAAATTCTGTATTGCTTTTAGTCAACCCGCAAAACCCTCCATTCAAATAAGATCGGATATCTGATGTCACCTTCCTGTTGCTGGTTTTTATCAGCTCTTCCCATCCACGGCGGATAGGGTGTGA
Source organism: Ferruginibacter sp. (assembly GCA_014379625.1). Classification (GTDB taxonomy): domain Bacteria; phylum Bacteroidota; class Bacteroidia; order Chitinophagales; family Chitinophagaceae; genus Ferruginibacter. The sequence goes on from JACMLJ010000009.1 coordinate 54,981, forward strand.
GGCAGGCATATCATTGGATATCACTTCGTGCACCACCGCAACGCCAAAACCCAACCAGTTTTCAAAAAAATCCCAACTGCACTTTATCACAATATCGGGATCAAAATACACGAGTCCTTCCGCATCTTTTGCCGGCCCTTCAAAAAGCCTCAGCATGTAAACGGGTTTGTAGTTAGAAAAATGATCCCCCGTATCAAGCGGAAGAAAATGGATCTGTAACCCTTCCCCAATTTTCATAGTTTTAGCGCCCTGCCACTGAAATAAAGTAGTTTCTTTTGCATGATCAGACCATGCGGGTAGTTTGCCCCGGTAGCCCGCATATATTGATCCGCGAAAGCCTCCCTTGTAAAGCGAATTTGACAAAGCAGCTACGCCATAATGATAATTACCTTCAAAAAGCGTACAAACAGCGTAAGACATAAGTTACAAATATTGATTTTTTTAGCGAATTACTACTTCCCGGCCATAGGATCAAAATGATTTCAATACCTGAATTAATTGTAATAATATCCCATTATTTTATAATCAGAAAAAATAAATTAACAGGTTCACCATTAAGAAAGTTAATAATCCCAATTAAGACAATATTGATCCCTTTCATATAAAATATTCCTTTTATCCGGCGTAAACGATTGCCATACATCGTTAATAAATTTTTAAGTCTTAAATCAATGTTCATTACAAGTTAAAATACCCCTACTTTTATCCTTTCAAAATCCTTTAGATGCAGTGGTACGAAGAAGAAGTTAAAAGAATTGAAACAGAGATAGCAGGATTAACCCATGAGCCAGGTATTGTTTTTTATGGCAGTTCTTCCATAAGATTGTGGGAAAGCCTGGAAGATGATTTTCAGGAGTACGATCCGCTGAATATTGGTTTTGGAGGTTCCACGCTTGCAGCCTGTGGCTGGTTTTTTGAGCGGTTATTTGCCAACCTTAACCCGCATGCAATTATCGTTTATGCCGGGGATAATGATCTGGGGGATGGAAGAAGTCCTGAAGAAGTGTTCCTGTTTTTTAATGAACTGGTGCATCTTATCCGGCAGCGGTTTGGCGATATTCCCCTGGGCTTTATCTCCATTAAACCAAGCATCTCCCGCTGGGATATAGTGGATAAAATAAGGCAAACCAACCGGCTGATTGAAGCAGGGATAAAAAAGACGGGCGGCAATATCTGCTATATCAATATTTACGATAGTATGACCGATAAAGCGGGTTACCCCAAAGCTGAATTTCTTGAACCGGATGGCCTGCATATCACTGAAAAGGGCTACCAGCTCTGGAAAGATATTATACTGAAATATATTATTAATGGAAATTTAAATTTATTAAAGCGTTAACACTTGCCACTATGACCACCAGTTCGTTGGAGTTGATGACCAACAGCAAAACAAAAACAATAACCAGGGAATATAAAAAATGGTTCAGTCCCCATTTGCAAAGGGATATGGAACTGCTAGTATTTGGCGATGAAGGATCACCGCTGATATTTTTCCCCACCCGTATGGCAAGGTTTTATGATTATGAGGATTGGGGCGTTATTGAAGCAATGAAGGAAAAAATATTGGCGGGGAAAATACAGGTGTATTGTATCGACAGTATTGATGAAGAAAGTTTTTATTGCAAAAACATACATCCGGCTGAACGGATGAAGAGGCATATGCAATTTGAAAAATACCTGGTGGATGAACTACTGCCCTTTATCGGGAAACAAAATATAAACCCCGAAATGATTTCAGCGGGTTGCAGTCTTGGCGCCTACCACGCGGTTAATCTTGCCTTCAGGCACCCCCGGTTTTTTAAAAAGGTAATTGGTATGAGTGGCCGGTACGACCTCACCCTTCAACTGGAATTTTTTAATGACCTTTTTGAAGGTTACTGGGATGAAGATATTTATTTTAACATGCCGGGCCAGTATATTCATAACCTCATGGATGGCGAGCTGAGAGAGGCTTTACAACATTTAGAAATCATCCTTGGAGTAGGGGTAGAAGACGCTTTTCTTGAAAATAACCTGCAGCTCAGTAAAAGTCTGCACGAAAAAAACATCCGTAATACGCTGCATCTACAAGAGGGAGAAGCGCATAAAGCAAGGTACTGGGGGGAGTTAATGAAAATATACTTATAAAACTTATTTGGCGGGTACCAGGTTTCTCCAGGCTAAAAAACTTACCCTTTCACTGCCATCACCATCAGGCGAAATATCAACCTGCGCATCAACCATTTCCGAAAATTCTGCACCTTCCCATTTTGTTCCGTACATTTTAGCCCCTTCAAAATTTACTTTGGTAAGTTTCGCATTGCTGAAATCTGCATGCCGCAAATCAGCTAAATTGAAATTGGCAATAATCATTTTTTTATTGTCATCTACCCTGTTAAAAATATGGGTTATTCTTGCACCCGCCCATTTTGTTCCAGGCATTTTAGCGCCCTCAAAATTCACACTGTTAAGCACCGCATTGCTGAAATCCGCCTGCTGTAAATCAGCTAATTTGAAACTGGTTTTTTCGCAAATAGTAGCAGCTAAAACTGCTTCCCCCAATACAGCTTCCCTAAACTGGGTGCCATTTAAAACCGAATCGCGGAAAGATGTTTTGGATAAATCAGCTTTATAAAAATCGGTATAGGAAAAATCACCCTTAGCCCAATATGCATCAACCGCTTTTGCTTCAGAAAGATCCAGGTACTTAACATCGGCCTTATTCGATTTAATATCGGGCTTATGAAGAATAAGGGCAATGGAAATTGTTTTCAGCACCTTACTATTTTGCTCTATCGACAGCGCGGCTGCAAGCACCTGCTTGGTTAAATCAATCAATTCTTCTTTTCGTTGATCTGAAATGCTCCATTCAAAAGGAAAAGACTTCAAAATAGCGCCCAGCTTTACCGCTGCCGCCGCACGCAGGATATGCTGCGTTCCGGAGAGTTCCAGTACGATGGCCTGGTAAGCGCTATCTACATCTTTTCGTTTTTCAAAATTCAGCCGCTCCTTAATTACCTTGCTTTGGCCAATGAGGTACCCGCCAACCGCGCTCCCCACCGTAATAAATAATGCAATTAGTTTTAACCAGAATAAACTCCCGATGGTATCACTGTTTATTTGTCTGATCTCCGCCCGCAATTTAGCAACTTCATAATCTTTTTCGGGTAGAGGATTGGCAAACATATCTTTTTCGGCGAAGTTCTGCGAAACAAATACAACGGCAATTATCCCCGTTATCAATAAACATATCAGCAGGAAAATAGTGAACTGGTTTAAAACAAGTACCTGCTTTTTAAACTGGCTGATTTTACGGAGCAACTGCATAATAATTATAGGTGTTAACAGGAGGAAATAATGTGGATAGGTGAAAGAAAGTCTGCTTATTCACCACGTCAATATGGATCCAATTAAGGCGGGCTGATACGGCATAATCTACTGCATCGGCCGTACCTCCCATGCCCCGTGCCGGCAGCCCATCCCATGCAGCAACTAATATATCTGAACTCCTGGCCACCCATTGCATAGCGGTTGCATACGCTGTGGCTGAACGATTAGTATAGTTTAAAACAGTCTCGGAGGAGGCTGCACTCCGCAGCAGCTCATAATTGCTTTTAGCAGGTTTCGTTATAAAATCGGAAACGTAATTATCAAATGGCCGTACAATTTCAAGGCGGAAATGCCTGTCCAATGCAGCCTGTGCAAAAATGGAATCCGCACCGGCTGCAATTGCCGAAACAACCACCAGTTCAGGATCATAACTACTAAAAAGCGTCAATAAATTATCACACTCATTCGCAACATAAGCCGCTGAACCCGGATCTTTAAAGAACCGGTGTCCTACTATACCAATTTTGATCATCTGTAATTGTTATTTGTGATGCATTGGCGCACCGGTATAATATAATATATAACCGTCAACTCATTATCTCAATACTGCAAATCCCTTGACTCAAATTTCCTTTTTGGCTTTTTACCCAATATCCTGTACAATACGCTGTTGAGGGTAAAACTATCGTTATCAAATCCACCATGAGAGTCTGACCTGCATATATCCGGTCCCAGGTCCTCCTTTCCGGGCGCTTTCCCGGCTATCACCAGGGCTGGCCAACCGTTGATATCCTTTTGCAGCATTTTACTGATCTCCGGATCAATATCTTTTTTAATGAGCTCAGGATTTTTACCGTTGATGAATTTCTCCATACCCAGGATAGGCGTTTCACGTTTTCTTTCAAACGCATTGCTCACTAAATAAAGCAATGATTTTCCGTAAGGGCCTACATCATCATCCCGTTCGCCCTTATCGCTCAACACATAAATGGTTGGCCTTAACCTGTCGTCTTTAAGCATCAACGGAAAATATTTTCTCTTGAATAAATCAATAGAAATAGCCGGGGCCAAAAACTGGACTGACTTTACCGGGATACCTATTTTCAATAATACTTCCAAAGCGTAAGCAACAAAAATTGAACCCGCGCTATGCGCCACGATATGAATTTCCCATTTGCTTTTTTCTTTTTCCCCCAATCCATTGTAAGCCTCCCGGCCTTTATCCGCCACCGTTATGATGGCTCTTTTTTTATCCCCGGTGTTATTGGGTTCACGGGAAGCCAGTTGTGCATTTTCCTTCATTTCCTGCCAGAGCATGGTACCCAGTTTGGAGGAGGTCAGTTCAAAAGTGCGGTCTTTTATCTCGAGTGTTGAATCCCTCAACTTAGCGAGCCAGTTCACGCTTGCCTTATCATCCTTTGTAAATAAATCAAAAAGATTGTCTTTTAAGGAAGTCCAGAAATCCGTTTCCCACATGATATGCACCGGGTATATTTTATTATCAAGGCATACCTGTTTAAAGCTGATGATCCTGCGGGCTACTTCTTTTTCATCATTTAAACCACCATGAAGATAAAGCATGATCCGCTTTTTTTCCCAATCTTTTGCTGCTTCCGCCACCGCCGTAAAAAGCCGTCCCACATCAGCTTCCGTAGTCCAGTAATTCCCCGCGTCGGAAAGAAAACCATTGTTGCCAATATTGATCACGTAGGGACGGATGCTTTCAAGCGGAATAATATCCGATGCCCTTTGCCTGCCTGCATCTGTATCCCTGTTTTCCTGCCGGTTCCACAGGTTGGTATCTACCGGTACACCCAGTTGCACTACCCAGCAGTCTGACGAGTGCAGCATCCAGTCTTCATAAGGTAGCAATGCGAATCCTTTGGCGCCCCATTTTTCGCCCCAGGAGTTCTGGATAATAAACCCTTCCCTGGTATATCCTACAATGGCTACCGCATGCCCGCCATCTGCCCTGTCTTTACGCTCGATGATGGGCAATGCAATCTTCTTTGGCTTGCCCTTATGCTTATAATCATAAGTCTTTCCCTTTTGTTGCGGGTTCACCCATCCTTCATGTACCATTAATGTGGCATATAAAATGCCTGTTTCACTGATAGCGGCATGCATATCGCGGATATTCCTGTGCATCACCCGGTAATAAGCCCCGGCCGGTATCTCGAGTGCGGCTTTTGCCCTTTCCTCATCGAGGTGGGTTGGCCCGGTCATATCATCTTCCCACTGCCATTTTTTTACTACTCCATGTGCGGTCCATCCTTTTACAGACCCCCTGGCAGATGAACCTACATAATCTTCGCCCGGCCATTCATCATAGCGGCGCGCCATCTCGTATAACATGCGTGGACTTACACATTCTTTTTGGATGGCAGCAGTGCGAATGCGTTTGTTTTTTATCAAATGATGATTGATTACTGCTGCCAAAGCAAAACCCGTGCAGGCGCCTTCCGTTCCCTGGTCAAGTATTAGCGGGCTATAATCGAAATTGATATATTGTTCGGGCAATGGACTCAGTGTGGGCTGGTAGAACCAATCCCGTATATCAATTTTATCTGGAAATGCATCGAGTGTTTTATTGATTTTTTCCGCAGTAGTTTGTTGTGCAGGTTTCACCCTCTGACTATCGGCGGATGGCTGGGTAGTTTTGGGATAAGTAGATTCTGTGGGCATAAAAAATATGTACCGGGTTTTTGTTATTGGTGAGAATTAGTTTGTGAATGGTGAATGGTCAATAAATGTAGTTTAATTCTTAAGCCCTGCTATTTAACTGCCCCGTCCTGAAGGACGGGGCCGGGAGAGAGTTGCCATATTTCATTTTGGCTTTAGCCAAACAATGTTTCGGCTAAAGCCGAATTTTTTATTGTCAATTTTTATCCAGGTCCTAATGGCCGTGGCAATTAAACCCTTAACTAAACGACATTGACCCACGGAACGTTTAAAGCTTAATCCAGTTCAATTAAGCAATTGCAATTCCTTTGCTTTATCAAAAAAAATCGCTACAAAGCGATGCAACATTTTTAGTCATTACACCGGCGTTTAGTTATACAACCTATGGTATGTCGTAAGTCTAAATATTCTTTACACAATCTTAATTTTACGATACCATTAAAGCGGTTTTACTTTTTGACGGTTTATAGTAAACCTTTAATTTGATTACATAGGTTTTTCCCCTAAATAACTTTATTTTGATAAGAGCATTATCATCGGTTCCACTATTGTCATCGCCGCTCAAATATTGCAGTTGATTGCCTGCGAGCTTTTCTGATAAAACCATCACAGTATCCAGCTTTCCCGAAGTTTGAATAGTATAGTATTTGGTGAGCGTAGGTTTGAAAATATAATTTTGCTGTTCCGAATTTTTAACCGGTATATCGTAGGATATATTTTCAGTTATAACGATATCCTTGTTGGGATTGACAGCGGGGTAAAATTCCAGCGCGGTTTTAACATCGTTTAATGATAAGCCACCTGCAGGGTCCAGACCCCCTTCGTATTTAACGGGTTTTTTAATTAGACCCGCTTCAAAAGGATAGTGCATTATAGAATCCGGATCCCAGTTGGATCCGTTCACTTCTTTTTTATCGAGCTTTTTTATAATGTTATGGAAGGTAGTTTCCCTGTCCCAGTTATTGGGCGGCGCTCCCAGTGATGCATATACGGCCTCTTCATCCCATACTATTCCCGCAAACGGATTCTGGTGCTCATGCTGTAAACCAAGCGTATGGCCTATTTCGTGCACTGCCGTGTCGATCCCGTTATGCTGGTCAGTTACGGCAATATTCCAACCGAAATTCATGGTACGTTCGTTTACTTTCTGGTTCAATATTTCCCTTCCTACATACGACCAGGATCCGTCATCCTGCATGAAACCGATTCGTATCTCGGCTTCTTCCCTGTTTTTTACTTCGGCAAAATCGAGGCCTATCCCCAGTTTTTTCCACACCGCAAAGGCTTTTCGTACAACGTCCATTTGTGCAGGCGTGCCCTTCCAGCTTCTCCATTCTTTAGTACCATCCGTATATTCCACATTGTCACCATCTGTTTTTTTATCAAAAAAATAATAGTGAAGTGTAGTGCCGTTTACCCATTTGGAAATATTGGTAAGAATTAACTTCGCCCTTTCATTACTGACGCCGGCGGCCAATACTTTGGGTGGTACTACAGGATTGGAACAATATTTCCTGGGAGCTATTTCCGCCGCGGATGCATTGGCTTTACTTTTTTTACTGGTTGCCATAAATTTTTATATTTGTTTAAAATTGATTGTTAAGCTACATTTATCCGGTATAGTTAGTCCGTTATAGTATAGCAGGGATAAAGGTGACCGTTAGTTTTGTACCTGATTATTTTTAACTGTTTTTACTACAGAAAGGTATAACAAGGGGGATGAATTTACACACTAACGTAATATATTATTTTGGTAATTGCAAGTAACCATTTGTAGTATTTTGATAAAGGTTGTTTACCGTTCTTTATCACTAAATACCGCTGCCTTAAAATCTGTAAATACTTCGGGTGCAATAAAATTTTTACAGGCTGCTTTGCCGCGTCAGTTGAAACCAATATATAAGTGTAATTTCAGAAAAATTAAATTATTAAAGTTATAATTGATACATCGGGATACCTGGTAAATTATAATTAAAAAAATATTTCATTCAGATGATTAAACCTGAAGTAAACCAACTTGGAATTGAAGCAGCTACCGGATCTCATAGTTTAGTCATCTTTGACATTTTTGGTACACTGGTTACCCGGTTAGTGTGTTCCCCTAAATCTGTTTTCTATTTTGTAGCCCGGTCTGCCATTGGAGAAAACCTTATTTCCTGTTCCCCCGATACGTATATTCAATTAAGGCAGGAGGCGGCATGGCTTTCAAAAACGGGTAAGCCCGATACTCAAATGGATGGCAGCGCTATTCTACAATTTTTAACCCGTCTGCTAGGTGTAAGCCGGGAGGTTGGAAAGCGGTTGATGGAACTTGAAACAGCCTGGGAGTTGCGGCTTTCTGTAATTGTACCGGGCGCTGTTGAACTCCTGATGGAACACAGGAATAAAGGTAACAGGATAGCTTTTGTTTCAAATATGTATTGGACAAAAGAACTACTGGTTGATCTGTTGAGAATGCATAATTTATGGAGCGGGGACGATCAGCTCTGGATTTTGCCGGGACACGACGCTTCAGCAACCGGCACCAGGCTTTACCAGGAAGTATTGAATTATAAGCAAATTAATAAAGTATCAGCAATTCATCATTTTGGCAACAATAAAATAGCCGGTAATGATCGATTGTCCATACCAGGATTTAAATCCACTGAACTGCCGAAAGCAAATCCCAACCGGTATGAAAACTTACTGGAAACATTCAGTGAAAGTTCGGGAGGATTGAGTTCCCTGCTTTCAGGGGCCGGCCGCCTGGTAAGGATGAACTATGCGGATGCCCCATCCAAAAATGCAGCAATTGCGGGGATCGTTGGAAATGTGGTGGGTCCGTCTTTTACACTGTATGTGCTGTGGTTATTGCGGACGGCAAAAGCGGAAGGTGTTAACCGCCTTTACTTTGTTTCCCGTGATGGGTATATCCCCTACAAAATCGCGGGAAAAATCATTGGCCAGGTAGCACCCGAAATAAAAATTTCTTACTTGTATGGAAGCCGCCAGGCATGGCATATCGCCGGTTTGCATGAATTCGATCCCATTTCTTTAAGCTGGATTTTTCAGTCTTCCGATGGCGCAACTGCCGCATCCATTATAAACAGAACAGGAATTGAATGGGAAGAATTTACCAGCATTGTTCCAGGGATCGGTATAAAAATTAAAAACCCTTTTTCAAAAATTCTGCCTGATGATTTTAATGCATTAAAATCAATCATCCTTTCTAATAAACAACTACAGGAAAGAATTTTGGAGGAAGCAAAAATCAGGAGGGCCTTGTTACTGGAGTACCTTGACCAGGAAGGATTTAACACCACTGAAAAGATTGGGATGGTTGAACTGGGATGGGTTGGAAGAACCCGGAACTCCATTGAAAAAGTAATAGGAACTGAAAACGCCGGTCAGCTTCATTGGTTTTACCTGGGGCTGTTGCCATTTGCCCAGGCACAGGATCTTGGTAGGGTCCACGCATTTCTGTACGGCCCGGTAATGAAGTTTCCGGCTATCGAAGCATTACCGTTATTAGCAGAAAGTTTTTCTTTCGCACCGCATGGATCAGTTCGTGGATTTATCAGGAAGAATGGAAAAGTAATACCCTGCTTTAAGGAAGGAATTGAAAGGCAACTGGATGAATGGGGACGTTTATTTTACTTATCCGTAGTAGATGAATTTTGCGATCATCTTCCTGTTACTATGATAGAGAACGGCTGCGGATTTGATTTAAGAAGCCCGGCCTACTACCTGCTAAAAGAATTTTCGGAAAACCCCGGTAGAGATGATGCCTTGATTTGGGGCACTGTGCCATATGAACACGACCAGTCGGGATCTGCAGCACAGGTTCTTTCACCCCAATTGAAATTAAACTACCCTTCAATTAAAGAAGCGTTCATGTTTGGATCTTTAGCAAAAGCAACCAGGAGCGGGCAGGTGGCGGGGTGGGGAGCGGGAGCATGGGTCGCAAGAAGTAATACGGTTTTCCCGCTGTATATTTTTGCTTTTATCGGGTATTTAAAGGTGAAAGTATTTGGTGTGCTAAAGCGTATCGCCGCTAAAGCAAAATAAAAATAAACGCATTATTAGGTTGTGCTTCCTTGTTTATGCAACTACCGGCCTGTTTGAAATCAATACAATTTTTGCCGCCCCTGGGTGTATCACTTCTATAAACACGGCATAGTTTAACAACCCCCACAATTAATATTGTCAAGCGTAAAGTAGATGTTGAGTTTGTGAATAGTGAAAGAGGAACCATTCACCGTTCAATGACGTTTAGTTAAGCCTGAAGGGCTTTAATTTGAATAGCCGCCGGTCTCACCGACGGAAGAATAAAGTAACCAGATAGCAACCCCTTCGGGGTTGAATTTTATTTCGCCGTTTGTTTTCATTTGTTCAACCCCGAAGGGGTTGTTGTCCGCGGCTATATTATCCACGGGTTGCACCCGTAGCTATTCAAATTTTACCCTTCCAGGGTAATTCAACCTTAACTAAACGACATTGATTCACCATTTACCATCCATATCATTGTTTTACCGGCAAATGCATCACTTCTTCCAAAAAGCGCCTGGTTTCCATTTCCACGCTGGTGATATCTTTTGATTTGATGGGGGATGCAATTACATGGTTGCCGGTATTAGGCAAAGCTATTGCTCTTTTAATGGAATCTGCTGCAGCCAGGTCTTTAAACATTTCTAACATGGCGCTTACTTTCACCACCGGATCCTGGTGTTGTTCATCTTTAAAATAATACAACAATAGCGTGGGCTGCTTAATCTTGCCAAAAGTTACTTTGTTCATGCTGGTTTCCAGCATCTCTTCCAGTGCAACCAGGGCTTCAAGGCGGTAGGGTTTGTTCCAGTATTGTTTATAAATGGGCCGTTCATCTTCCGGAACATTATACTTACCACCCCTTACCAAACGGGCAACCTGTAAACCCCAGTGATTATTTAAAATCCATGCATTGGGGTCATTGATGGCGATATTGGGTGAAAATAAAACAATCGCCGCCACATCGCCGGGATAAGCGGCGGCCAGTTGCAATGCCTGCGAACCACCGGTGCTGGTGCCCATTAAAATCACCTTATTGCCCAACTGTTTACCAATGGCTAAAGCCTGTTGCGCGCTTCTCCAATAATCATCCGCAGTGAGGTTTACAAGTTGTTCGGAAGTATCAATGCCATGTTCGGCTAACCTTGCCAGGTATAAATTGCAGCCAAAATGCTTCGCGATATTTCGATGCACCGGGTTGCCTTCTTCCTGCGAAGCCGAAAAGCCATGGAGATAAACAAATGCGTAACCGGTTTTTTGTTTCGCAGAATCGCTTGCCCAAACGATCCTTGCGGCATTATTGGGGCGGAGATGATGGGCCGCTTCACTGGCAGCCACAAATTTTTCAAGGTCATTAATGGATGGCACCAGGGGCATCGCCACATCATAGGCCGGAGTGGCAGGATGCGGGCCAAGTAAATAAACAATGCACAGTAAAGCCGCTAACAAACATAATCGTATTAACCAACGCATAAATAAATTTTTATGAAGCTATGATTTTTATTTGTTTCATAAAAACAGGGCCATAAATAAAAAGAGTTTCATCAAAACAGCAAAATACTGTAACTAAAATTGCCAGGTATGCGAAAATCAGCTATGCCGTATGCAGGACAAAGTTCGTATGTAAGGCGTAGCAGTTACTGTACCAGTGTATAACTGAAGTTCATACCACGCTCAACCTAAGAAGGCTTCTGCGAATTTTTATCAAAGAGGGAAAACAATTTCAATACAGTAGGTACGCCTGCCCCCAATGCCGCAACATAGGTTATTAATTTAGCGAACGCTTCTTCCTGGGAGGTTAATAAAAAAGCAAGGATGGCTAAAATGACCAACTGTAAAGGGTTTTTCAGGGTGTTCCAGTTACCATTGTCTTTTATCTGGTTCTTAATTTTCATTGCTTCCGAGTTACCAATTGCGGTAAGTATAAAATTGCGAAAGCCCTTGTTAAAAATCCTGAGCGTGCCATCCGGCCTTATAATAGCGCCCTTTGCCATCAGCATACTCAAATTATAATCATCAAAAGAATTCACCAGGTTGTCTTCGGCAAGGTCATACATTAAAAACTTTTCTTCCTTGGTAAGCGACTGCCAGATATACATGTAGAAGTAATGCGAACTCACCTGCAACTTAAAAGCCAGTTCATCAAATTTAGCAATTCTTAAATCCTCCGTGAATGTTTTTCCGGTTTGGAAAGCCGGTTCCTGCAACTTCTTAAGAAAATAAGTGGAACTGGTTTCCTGGCGGATAAGGTGGGCGGAGGTATAAGAAGAGCCTCTCGCTAATTCGATATCATTAAGATCGTCAACATTGTTTATATCCACTTCCCTGCTGTAGTATCCCTCCAATGAAATAACAATTGCAAACGGCAGGGACAATTCGGGAAGTATAAACTGACCCTTATGATTTGTAAAGGTTTTAGCAGCGGTACCCCTGATGATAATATGCACATCGGCTATGCCATTGCCGGCATTTTTATCAATGATATTGCCATGCAGGGGAGCGTTAATAGTATGTGCCGAACGTAACTGCAATGGTAACACCACAATACGGTAATGCCCCAGCAATACATGCCATCTTTCCAGGTCCTGCCCGGGCACTGATTTTTCTTCGGGTTTAACGGATTGCTCCATAGCGGAATCCAGAAAAGCAACCGGGTGAATAGTAGACAGAATAACGATCTTGCATTTGTTTTCAAGATAAAGCCGCTCCAGGAATTCGAGCTTAAAATGATTGGAAACCGAATCCTGGATATTGTATTCGAAATGATTGACAATTATCGCACGGTTTTTATCATCAAATACCGTGGCCGTATATTCCTCCCATTTTGCTTTTTCTGCTTCCGAACAACCCGAAGAAGGGATATTGATCAGCTCCGCGATAAAAACATTATTCGGTGCTTCATCACTATTAAAATATAATGCTGTGCCGTCTTCCATTTTTATTTCTCTGTTGTGGATTTTATCCAGCAGGTATTTCTTTTTACCGGCACCGGGCAGGCTGATTACAAACAAAGGCTGATCGCAGTTTTTATTGGTCAATATTTTATCATCCAGCTTCTTCCATACTTCAATGGCCGGAAGGTTAAGCGAAAATAATTTCCGGATGATATTGCTGATGATAAAATAAAAGATAAAAATGGTGGTGGCCAGCAGCAGCCAGAATAAAGCGCCGTTAAAACTGTTTTTGCTAATCAGGGATGGATAATGGTAGTTCAGGTTTTCTGATTGTATCCTCAGGTACTGGCCGGGTGTGGAAGATTGCATATAAGTGATGGTACCCCTTCCCTTTGCACCTGCTTCTGCTAATAAATCATTATAGAAAAAAGAGTTGTCAGCGCTTCCCCTTCCATAAAACTTGTCTCCGGCAATTGCTTTATCGGTCACATACAGGCGAAACATTTTTAACAGGTCAATTATCTTTACGGCTTCTTTCGAATATGGGTTATTGCCCCGCTCAGCCAAAGCTTTTTCCTTAGTTACCACCGTAACGCTGTTGATAAGACTGCTATCGAAATAAACGCCTTTCCAGTTATGGATGCCGTTAATAATGGTATCGGGAGGTACACCCGGAAATTTGTCCAGCAACCGGTTAGCAAAATCAACCTGCTTATAACGAATGCTTAAATTCTCCTCGTAATTATGCGAGTGGATATAAAAAAATACTACCGGTAGCCCGCTGGTGATAATCAGGCGGGTGAGCGCCATTACAGCGAAACTGTTTACATAATTCCACCGGGCGAATAACACTTTGCCAATTTTTGAAACCTTCAATTGATGCGCACCCTGGTACACTTCCCGCCGCATGAAATATAATGCTATCCCTAATAAAAGCGCAATAATTTCGTAGATGATAAAATAGCGCAGGTCCAATATTTTAAAGGCAATGATCCCAATGATAATTATGAAACCGCACAGGCAATAAATGGCTAATTTTTTGAATGGCAGCACATTCTTTTTTTCAACTGAATACCTTTTCGCAAAAAGGATATTTAAGAACAGGGGTATGAACGTAACAGAGAACAGCAACATGATCAGGTACTCCAGGAATGAGCTGTTGTTTAAAAAAAGGAGGAGTAAAAAAAGGATGATACCGTTAAATACGGATGCCAGCATATATTCTTTATGGCATGAAATTTTTGGCCAGATCCAACTGGTATCCAAAAGTTGTTTTTTAAAAAAAGACCTTTTTGCGGATACCAGAAAGATGGCGAATAACTGCAGCACCAGGAAGCCAAAAAGGAAAAAAAGCATAGAAAAAGTAAAACTATAAGTTTCCGTTTCCTTTGTCTCACTGTAAATTTCGTTTTCAAGAATAACGATGAAATAAGGAAGTCCGTCCACCGGCTTTACTTCTACTTCATAATCATTGCCATAATATTTGGTAGAGAAGTTCCCGGGCATTTTCGCCTGGAAACAACTTTTTAACTGGTTCCCTTTTGAAAATACATTTAATAAATTCTCATTCAGGTTGCGCGATGGTTCTGAATGATATAGTACAGTGCCCTGATTATATGTTATGGCAAATTGAAACCCCGTTGGCAATACCACTTTATCAAGGCTTTTAAAATTAAATGACAAAGCAGCTACCACAAGGCTATCCTTCCTGGAAAGTACCGATTTCATGGAAATAACAGACCGGAAAGTGCCACTGGTCCACGAGATGACCTGGTCTAAAAAAAACCTCCCTGCCCCGTTGCGGGTATTGATACCGTATTCCTTTTGTTCACTTATTCTTTTAAAATACTCCCGGCTTTTAAAATTTCCGGGCGGCCCGTTTATATTATCAGCCGACCAGTTAATTATTTCATCACCGTTTTTATTTAACCAAAAAACCTGGTTGACAGTAATGCCCCGGCTGATGGCTTTGGTTTCGGCGCCATTTTTCAACGAATGGTCGCCGTTTGCAAATGCAATAGTGTCCTTGTCTAAATTGATGATATTCTCACTCTGCAGCGCTACCAATTTATCATATTGCTGCAGTTTATGGTAAACCGTATCGATTTCACTTTTGAACGCTTTATCAATACCGTTAGCCAGGATGATTTTTGAATCTTTATTCAGTTTCGGCCGGAATGGATGGTTATAATTAAAAAAGATAAAAAAGATCAGGGATACCAGCAGCATTGAAATAAAGATGGAAGCGATGCCATCAGAAACCGTAAGCCTGTCCTTACTACCCATCTGGTAAAGTTTAAGCCAGGGAAAGGCAACCATACAAATTAAGAGAAACGTTGACAGGAGCAATATCGTTTGTGTGGGCAACTGGGTTTTCTCTTTCCGGTAATTCTTATCAGATAGTAAGCCGGCGATTATCCATTCGTTTTTTGCATCAAAACCTACGGGTTGTAAAAACATCTTATAATTGGTGCCGCTGATCAACTGGTCACGTATCCCTGAACTGCCAATACCGTTTTTAGCCCCCAGCAAAGTATCTTCTTTTACATAACTGATACCGGCCGGGAAGCTTTCGTACACGGGCCTTCCCTTGCTAAAAACGATATAGTGATCAAATACATCTTTTGGGAGTAAAAAAATTATAAACTGTTTAAAACTAAACTTCATATCTATTTTGTAAACAGAAGTATCGTTTTTTTTGCCAGCACGCTTTGAAAAAAATAAACTGATTTCCCTGGTATCGTTATTTACCCTGATGGGATAGGTACTATCCATGGCAAGACTATCTTTTACCGATCCTTTTTTGAAAGGGTAAATTTTTACCGGGGTAGTAAGCGTAAAATTGACGGATGGATAAGCCCCGATATATTCTATCAACTTCAGCTTCCTCTTTTCATCGGCTTCCAGGTAGTCGGTGAGCAGGTTTTTCAATAAGGCAATGCTGTTCTCGATTTTTGTGTGGATATTACGGTCAATGTCTTGAAGCGCATTAAAATGCTGTTCCTGTATCCGTTTTTCATTGTGCGGCAGGTAAATAAAAAAGTAAACCGCGCCTAAAAAAATCAGGATCAGTAAGGTGGTTATCACTGCAGCCTGGTTTTTATTGATCGCAAATAATTTCATGTAAGCTATGTTGAATAAAATGGTAACACTTAACCGCTAAAGGACAATCCTGCAGGTGCAATTGCAGGCAATGGGAACAATAGCAAGTTTTTTTCTATATAAAAATAAATTGCAGTATACGCGGGGATCATTCGCAGGTATTAAAACAATACTAACTTAATGACTTATTGGCATAAATGCAAGTATTGCGATCAAATACTTTGTAGCCGGGGAAATTCATTTTGTAAATGGCGAACTGGTTGCCCCAACCCTGTCGCGGCGGGGAGTTACTCCTATTCACCGGAAAGAAGCCTGATAATTTCTACTCATCCTGCAAAACCATCGAGATGAATTAACATAACGGTAATATTGAAACGCTGAAAACCGATCAATTTTGTAACCACTATATTTGTTGCCATTGAGTGTAAACCATCACATACTATCAGCCAAAGATTTTGGGAAAAATTTTCAATGGGGAGTGGCCATCGCTGCGGCCCAAAATGAGGGCGCGGCCAATGAAGAGGGCAAGGGGCTTTCTATCTGGGATGTCTATGCAAAAGGACGTGGCAAAATTAAGGGGGGTGGAAGGCCTTCGGCCGGGTGTGATTTTTATCACCGGTATAAAGATGATCTTTTGCTGGTGAAAGCATTGGGATTTACTGTATTTCGCTTCTCCATCTCCTGGACCAGGATATTACCGGATGGCACAGGGAAGGTAAATAAGGAAGGCATCAGTTTTTATCACAAAGTGATCGATGAATGCCTTAAACTGGGACTTACCCCTTATGTAACGCTTTACCATTGGGACCTTCCGGATGAGCTGGAAAAAAAAGGGGGCTGGACAAACTATTTTATCAACAAATGGTTTAACCGTTTTGTTACCGTTTGTGCCGAAGCCTATGGCGCCACCGTAAAAAACTGGATCATAATAAATGAGCCATTTGGCTTTACCTTATTAGGTTATATGCTCGGCAGGCATGCACCCGGTAAAATGGGCCTTAATAATTTTTTACCGGCTATTCACCACACTGCACTGGCACAGGCGGAAGGTGGGCGCATTATTCGGCGGCTGGTGCCCAATGCGCATATTGGCACTACATTCTCTTTCTCCCATGTATCTCCGTTTTCCGATAAAAAAGAAGACCTCGCTGCCGCCAACCGGGTGGATATTTTAATGAACCGGCTGTTTATTGAACCAGCGCTGGGTAAGGGATACCCTGTTGATGATTCTTTTAAATTTCTCGAAAAACTCCAGATGCACAATAAAACCTGGAAATATACCGACCGCCTGCGTTTTGATTTTGATTTTATCGGCCTGCAATATTATTTTCCGGTAGTAATAAAATACAATAACTTAATCCCATATGTACAGGCTTCGGAAGTTAAAGCTTCAGCCAGGAAAGTGCCCTACACCGCAATGGGATGGGAAATTAATGCAGATAGCTTTTACCGTACCATCAAAAAAATATGGCTGTATGGCGGCGTAAAAGAAATTATCATCACTGAAAACGGCTCGGCTTTTAAAGATTCAATTAAAAATGGTATTGTAGATGATACCGAAAGGATCGATTATTTTCAACAACACTTACAGGCTTTACTAAAGGCAAAAAAAGAAGGCGTAAATATCAGGGGATATTTTGTATGGACCCTTATGGATAATTTTGAGTGGAGTGAAGGGTACAATACCAGGTTTGGTTTGGTGCATGTAGATTTTAATACGCAACTGCGTACCATAAAAAATTCAGGGTATTGGTGGAGGGATTTTTTGGTGCCCCCGGCCCCTAAAGGGGAGTTATAGGAATAGTATATGGTTTGTATTCCATTTCACAGGGAATTAGCGGTCTACAATGCGTTTAGTGGATCATAAACCTGCCATTGGTTAAGCAGGGCGCTAATCAAAAGGTAAAAACTTTTCCTGTTGCACTTTTTTCAATTTTGGGGCGATGGCATTTAAATGTTCGCCATTCATTACTTTTTCGTACAAAGCCAAATATTGAAAGGTCATTTTATCAGCAGTAAAATTGTCCATCACATACCGGTGGCATACTGTACGATCATATACATCAATATTTTTTACCGCGTTTACCAGTTCATCCTTTTTTGCAGATAAAAAACCAACTTCGGCTGGTACCAGTTCAGTTAAAGATCCATATGGTGTGCCGATAACAGGGCAACCAAAATAAAGGCTTTCAACAATGGCTATCCCAAAGGGCTCATTCCACAAAACAGGAAATAATAACCCCTTTGAGCCATTAATAATTGTGTTCTTTTCTTCGCCCCCCTTCATGCCACGAAAACGGGTATTGGGATCAAATGTTAAACGGATACCCATATTGAAATTAAACCTAACCCCACCGATTACCTGCAGTGGCACACTTGCTTCCCTTGCGATCTTTATCGCAGCGCTCACATTTTTGACCCTCCAGGCCGCATCTGCTAAAAAATGGACATAATGCCTTTTTGAAGTTAAATCAGGTTTTCCATAATCTTCCACATCCAAGCAATTGTACACAAAACTGTCACTTCCGTAACGACCCGCATGATTCCGGGATACAAACACCGTATTACTGTCAAGGTCTGCGGCTTCATTCAAATTACCCTGCATGGTTATGATGTAGGGTTTGACGGGCTTTTCATTATTGCCGGATAGCAGGTGAACTATATCCACGGATGCAGGAACCTGGCTATTAAAAGCTACTGCATGATTTAATTCATACACATCGGCAAAGGGGCAATAGGAACCTTTGGCAACGAGGTAAGAAACTTTATGGCCCATTTTTACCAGCATCTTTCCCAGCCACCAGATCACCCTTTCGGTTCCACCATATTTCAAAGCAGGTATGACTGAATTATTTACAATGAGGATATGCATGTCAGAATATTAATTTAGTACAGAAAATATTGGATTAGCCATCATCTTCAGAAATTTGTTGTATTATCTTGCGCAACTGAAGCAGTTAGCAGCAATTTCGTAAAGTTCAACTATAATTCCAGCCTTACCCAATATATTTAGTTTCAAGCCGAGGGAATAATCCCGGTATGTTATAAAACTTAAGTGCCGGATCTTTGTTTACGGTAAATATGCAAACAGTATGTATAGACGGGTTACACTATGATCTCGCCGCAATAGAAAAGAATTGCTGGCAGCGGATCATCAACGGTTCTTTACAAAAAAGGAATGCCTTTCAAACACCCGTTGTAGCAAATGCAGGGGCATCAGGAATAAATATGCGAACGGTGGTATTGCGTGAAGCAGGGGCTGCCAAAAAACAACTGTCATTTTATACAGATAACCGCAGTGGTAAGTGGGCGGAACTGCAACGAAATAATAGGATCAGCTGGTTATTTTATGATCCACTCGACCGCATTCAGATAAGGGCTGGCGGCATTGCCGCTTTACACCACAACGATGAACTGGCGGATAAGGCCTGGAGCGGCACCAGTATTACCAATAGAAAAAATTATCTGAGTGAACCGGCCCCTTCTACTGAAACGGAACACCCGGTAAGCGGGCTGCCAACCGAATTTGAACAGGCTGATCCTACAGCAGAACAAACTGAAGCGGGCAGGAAAAATTTTGGCCTCGTTATCACCAGCATACAATGGATGGAATGGCTATGGCTCAATAATAGCTGCCATCGCAGGGCAGTTTTTGTTTATAACGAAAAGGAAAGTTTTACTGCAAACTGGCTGGTGCCATAAATAAATAATGCAGCGAATGTGCATTCTATATTAAACCAATACTTTTATCGATCATTTACTTCACTTCTCTTAATTAATAAAACACAACTACCCGTAATTACTATTCCCCGATTAGCGGATATAGCCATACCGCCTTTTCATTTATTAATGACAAAAAAACCTTATACTTTAGCCGCAGTCAAAATTACAAGTCACTTTTTAAGATGGGAAGCAAAAAAATGCATTTAAAATATCTTTCATTTAACTTTTTTTTAGGATTTGTCTGAGAAAAATGCATCATTCACCATTTTTTTTTAAATATTAATTGATAATATATTAAATATTTGTTAATTTTAAATTAGAATATCTTTTTTTCGGAATTATTTAAGATGAATTTCCTTCCAAACTAAAACTACACTACACATGAGAAAATTAATGACTATTATGATAGCATCCCTGCTATCCTTTGGCGCCGTTACTGCTCAAATCCGTTTAATTTCAGGTAAGGTAACTGATTCAAAAGGGGTTCCGGTGCCTGCTGCCACCGTTAATCTGAAGGGTGGCGCCGCAGTTGCCGCCGATGAAAATGGTAATTTTAAAATTAATGCAAAAACGGGAGATGTGCTTACCATTTCATCAATAGACTTTGGCACCACTTCAGTAAGAGTGGGCACGGAATCTACGGTTTCAGTTTCAATGCTTACTACCGAAAACAAATTATCGGAAGTGATAGTAACGGCACAGGGTGTGCGCCGACGCCCCAAAGAATTGGGTTATTCTGTTGCCCGTTTAAACACGGAAGATATCATAGCTGGTCGTTCACCTCAACTGGCACAAAGTCTTTCAGGAAAAGTTGCCGGCCTTGCAGTTTTTAATGTGAACAATTCTGTTGACCCGTCTTTCAAGATTAATTTAAGGGGCTATCGCTCCCTTACCGGCAGTAATGACGCATTGATTGTTGTGGATGGCACGCCTTATCCATCGCCAGCTTCACAAAGTCCTGCTACTTTCACAGGTAATTCTGTGGCTTATGCCAATCCTTTAAGCCTGATTAATCCAAATGATATTGAAAGTATTACGGTATTAAAGGGTGGTGTGGCCGCAACTATCTATGGTTCTGATGGGGTGAATGGGGCTTTGGTGATCACCACTAAAAAAGGAACAAAGGGTAAACCGAAAGTGTCTTACAGCCATTCTTCCAATTTTGAAGAAGTTAGTTTTTTGCCGGAGTACCAGGATAAATTTGGCAGCGGTTCACACTATGCAGCCGGTTTCGGTACCGCTAACTGGAAACCAAATTATCTAGACCGTATGAAAGATAACTGGAAGTCTTATGAGAACCAGCAATATGGGGATGGTTACGATGGATCTATGCGTCCCGCGGGAAGGACCCTGCAGGATGGATCTGTATTAATGTTGCCATATTCCGCTATATCCGGCGAAAGAAAACGTATCTGGGACAAAGGTTTCAGCACTAATAACCAGGTATCTGTAAGTAGTGGAGGAGAACAGAATACATTTTATGCCTCGCTGGAAAATAATATAACCCAGGGTATTGTGCCCGGTGATAAAAGTGGTCGTACCGGGGTAAGGGTTGCCGGTAGTTCGGAATATAGCAAGTTTAGAATTGCGTATAACGCAGCGTACGTCCAACAAAATTTTAACCGCTCCACTTTCGATTTTTATAACGAGGCGATCAACCAGGCAGCGCATATACCGCTTAGCACATTGCGTGACTGGAGAAATAATAAGTTTGCAAGCCCTGATGCGTATTATAATGATTATTATACCAACCCTTATTTCAAATTAGACAATGAGCGCACAAAATATAAGGATGCAAATCTTACAGGCGGGTTAGAAATGAATTATAAAATTACACCCTGGCTGACCGCCTATAACAGAACCGGCGCAATAAACAATACCCGCATACGTAAGAACACGGTAGGGAAATACATTTACAGTCCATACGCAAAATCGCAGGCCTTTGTTCCGGCAGGCTTTGGTTCTGCGGCGGTGGATGGCCTGGGCATCACCCGCACGGGTACCGATATTCCCGGTAGCGTTTATGATGCGTCCGGTGTCGAAAACATCCTCAGTAATGAAGCCCAGTTACAGGTCAATAAAGATTTTGGAGATTTCAGTGTTAAAGGTTTAGTAGGCTTTAGCCTGTATGACCGGAAAACAAAATTGGTGGAAATAAGTTCCACGTCGATAGTTGTGCCGGGGATTAATAATGTAAGTAACCGCCAGGGTAATTTGAGCGGAGGTGAAGAAAATACCGAGTATCGGAAATACGGGTACTATGCGGATGTATTAGGAGGCTGGAAAGATAAGATTTTTTTACACACGACCATCCGTTATGATGCAACATCCAAATTCTATACACCTAAAAGAACTTCCAGCCAGTATAGCTATTTGTATTACGGGGTAGATGCGGCTGCGGTGATAACCGATTTAATTCCTTCTTTCAAAGGAAATGTGCTTTCTTATGCTAAATTAAGGGCGGGGATAAATAAGAACGGCAATGACAATATTGCGTTGTATGGTTTAGATCCGAACTTCACCAATGCATCAGGTTTCCCTTATGGGAATACGGTTGGAGTTAGTGTAGGGGATATTTTACCCGATTCTGCGCTTCGCCCCGAGATTGTACGTTCGTATGAAGTGGGAGGAGAATTTCAGTTCTTAAAAGGCAGGATCAGCCTTGATTTTTCCTATTATTCCCAGAAAAGCCAGGACCAGGTGGTAACAGTCAAGATACCGAACAGCACGGGATATAATAATTTCCGGGTAAATATCGGCCTCACTAAGAACTGGGGTTATGAAACTGATCTCCGTTTCCAGGTTATCCGGTCCCCGAAATTTGAATTTGATTTTAATGTAAGATATTCCTATAACGACAATAAAGTAATAGAGTTATATCCGGGAGTGGATGAATTTTCAGTGGCAGGTTTTGCTTATGCGTCAGCATATATAATCAAAAACCAGTCTTTCCCGGTTATGAAGGCCATCAGTTATGTTCGTGATTCTGCAACAGGCCGTGTAATAGTAAATAAAGCCAATGGCTATCCTTTAAATACAGGCCCATTAAAGAATTTTGGTCGTACCACACCCAAACACATGCTCGGCTGGAGCACGCGGTTCAGCTATGGGGATTTTACCCTGAACGCTAACTTTGAATACCGTGGAGGCAATGTAATATACAGTGACCTGGGTCGCCAGATGACCTTTACGGGATCTGGCAAATGGACTGAAGACAGGACCCCGCATATTTTCCCTAATTCTGCTTACAATGATGGAACGGGGAAAATCATACCTAATACAAGTATCAATGCAGCGGAAGGGGAATACGAGTTATGGTATACTTATTACCGTGTTATAGCCGAAAATTTCGTGGTACCAGGTTGGTTTATTAAACTCAGGGATATCAATCTTTCGTATAATTTCCCTTCGTCGCTGATGTCAAAAACCAAATTTATTTCCAATGCCTCTGTTTCACTTTTTGGCCGCAACCTTTTCACAATTGTGGATAAAGCGAACCAGTTCACCGACCCCGAATATAGTTTCACTACCGGCAATGGCCAGGGTGTAAACACTACTGCCCAAACCCCGCCCGTAAGGCAATACGGTATTAATCTAAACCTTACTTTTTAATAACTTTTAATCGTCTGTTTATGATAAATAATAACAAACTCAAAACTATCCTGCTCGTTGCTTGTATAGGTCTGACAGTTACAGGCTGCAAGAAGACCTGGCTGGATATAAATACCAATCCCAATAGCTTACCACCCACCAGGCCGGATTTTGAATTTACGGCTGCCATTGGTCGAAATGCAGCAGTACTGGGCGCAAACGAAATAGGTTCCTACTGGTCGGCTCAAATGACCCAATCCAGCACCTATGCTTATAGTGCCCCTAATTTTTCCTATAGTTTTAACAATACCAATTTCAATTTCTGGGACGGCTGGTACGACATATTGGAAGATCTGGAGTATGCTATAACGAAGGCCGACGAGAATGGTCTGCCTGCAATAAAAGGCCCGGCAAAAATCATAAAAGCGCATATATTCCAGGAACTGGTTGATGTATATGGAAATATTCCGTTCACGGATGCATTAAAAGGGAGCGGGTCGCTGGCGCCAAAATTTGACGATCAGAAAACGGTATATGAAGGTTTGATAACATTATTAGACCAGGCAATTGCAGATATTAAGGCCAATCCATTTGATGTGGTAAGTTCTGCCGCTGATGTAATTTTTAAAGGTGGTACAGGTGGAACCACCTCCTGGATAAGACTGGCTAATAGTTTAAAATTAAGAATACTTATCCGCCAAAGCAGGATAACCGGCCGGGACGCATATATTACCACGGAGATCAATAAGGCAGCCGCTACCTCAGAAGGTTTCCTGGCTGCAGGCCAGGATGCAGGAGCAAACCCGGGTTATACTGCAGCTTCAGGTCAAACCAATCCTTTTTATGATAACTGGGGCTATGATGCCAATGCAGCAACCCGCGCGTTGGGGCGCTTTCCACGCCCAACTACTTACTTGTTTAATTTAATGAAAGCAACTAACGATACATTCAGGTTAAAGCGTCTTTTTTATACTTCGGGTGGTGAAAGCACTACTGTTCCAGGGGTAAGTGCGCTGCCTGAGATCATCGCTAATTATGTTGCTATTCCTTACGGTTCAGCATCAGGTTTCCTTGCCCAGGTTACATCCCCGATAGGCCCCGCACTCATCAAAAGAGGAACAGTAAACAATCCCATGTACCTGATGACAGCAGCGGAAAGTTTTTTACTGCTGGCTGAAGCAAAGCAAAGGTATCCAACACTCACCCTTAGCGGTACAGCCCAAACTTATTATGAGCAGGGAGTAAAAGAATCCTTCCGGGTAACCGGTACAGCAGCTTCTGCAGCCACTACCCTACTGACCAGCGGTAAAGACCTGGCCGACTGGACGGCTTCGCCTGATAAACTAAAAGCTATCTGGCAGCAGAAATGGCTCGCGCTGGTACATTACGGCGGATTAGAAGCCTGGAGTGAATTTCGCCGCACGAATTATCCTGTTATTCCACTTTCGGTATCGGCGCCTGTTGGGCAGAAATTACCGCTGCGCCTACTTTACCCAAGCACAGAAGTGGGATCGAATGGCGAAAACATTAAATCGCAGGGACCGGTCGATGTATTTTCAACCAGGATATTCTGGGATGTGGATTAGTGAAATTTAATTTATTCAAAAAAAGGGCGGCCCGGAGGCAGCCCTTTTTTTATGAATGGCTATGCACAAATAAAAGGCAAAAGTTATCGCAACTGTTTTTGCACCAGCACCTGAAACGCTTCCGCACTATTCCCATTCATTGTTTTTACTTCAATCATATCTTCATTTTGTATGCTGAAATTTTTAACCAGCGTAGATATCCATTCCTTTGTGTGGTGCCTGAAAGTGACGCCTTCCGGTAAGCTAAATACGCCAAAATTATCCGGGTCATTATTGAGATAAGCATACCTGTTTTTGGAGATTTCATTGTCCTGCAAATAATAGTCGCTGATATAAATGTAGCCGCCGGGTTTTAATTTTGATTGTAAAAGATCAATTAAACCCAATTGCCCGGCATTGGAAGGAATGCAGGTTAATACTGCAAATAAGATAAAGCAGTCCACGCTGTTATCATCTAACAGCAACGCGGATGGGTCGCCGATATGATGGAGGGGAAGATCATTATTTCTGCCCCGGTTAATTAACTCAAGCGAAGTATCATACCCGGTGGTATTGGCAAACCCGGTTTCAAGCAGTTCCTGTACAATCCTTCCATAGCCGCAGCCGTAGTCAACAATTACCGCACCCTTATCAATATATTGTAAAAGCAGGTTGGTGTTGATGGGATGGGTAAATATTTTTTTTTGCGCAACGCTATCCCAATAATCTTTTTGATTATCAATACTCATTAAACTGATATTTAACTAAAAAATATTGCTTATTGAAAAGCAGCTTTAAAAAATACGGTAAAATATTCGATCGTTATACGCCTGGTTTGCAGCAAACTCTTTGAAGAACTCCCCTTCAGGGGCCGGGGGTTAACCTTATCCCTGTGTCTTCAAAAGAAATTACCCGTTGCCGGTACAGGTTACCTGTAGTCATCTTAAAGGTCTTCTTACTCATTCCAAAAAAGTCATAAATATCCTCGGGTTTGCTTTTATCGTTGTAGGGCAGGAAGCCGTTATTTTCCTCTAATAACCTGAGTATTTTTCCGGATTCATCTTCCACCCGGCTATAGCCTGGTTTGCCCGCAGCAATATCTATCCTGAAACGGTCATCCTTGTCATTGCTCTCCGGGTATATTTTTTTTATAAATCCCCTGAACTTGTCACCCACCTGTATATTGCGGTAAATTTCATTAAAATGCAATACACCCGTATGCTGGTTGTTGATGATACACACATAGCCGATATCAGTACGGCGGTAAACGATCAGGTCCACTACTTCCAGTTCTTTTACGGTAAGTTCCTCATTACTTAAATAAGGTTCTAATTTTTCTGTGGCGGCTATCCTTCCGGTTTGTTCGTCTAAGTAAATTTTTACCAGGTAATCGCCATTGGGCCGCATGCCCATTACCTGTTTGGAGGTAGGTACAAAAATATCTTTCATCAATCCCATATCCAGAAAGGCGCCCTGCTCCGTAACAGTTACCGCCCTCATTTTTACTATGTCGCCCAGTATACCTTTCGGTTTTTGCGTGGTGGCAATGATCCGGTCTTCCCCGTCGTGATATAAAAACACTTTCAATTCATCGCCAATTGCCGTAGCAGTGGGAACAAAACGTTTAGGCAATAAAATGCCCTCCGCACCATCATCTAAATACACCCCGAAATCTACGGCCCGTATCACTTTTAATAAATTGTATTCGCCAACTTTGACCATGTGTGGAAACTAAAAATGAAGGATGAAAAAAGAAATTCTTGTAGTTTATTATAGACAACTCGTCTGCGAAAAAACTGAATCCATATTCTGCTCCGTTCCAAAAAACAAATTATAAATCCATATATGCAGTCGTTCAAAATGAAGAACAATTGATAACCGGTTATGCTACTATTTAAAAAATTTAAAAAGGGATAAATTCCCAACAGTTTCTTCCCAGACGACTAATAATCTTTCAACAATTAAATGATCTTCAGCCCCAGGGAATGCTTAATTATTAATTCTTAATTCTCAATTATTAATTCTCAATTCCCCTATCTCACCCCTTTTCCCCCAAATTAAACATCCCTTCCACAAACTGCTGTTTATCAAATACCAGCAGGTCGGTTAGTTTTTCGCCTACGCCAATAAATTTTACCGGTATTTTGAACTGGTGCGCAATGGCCAGTACCACGCCGCCTTTTGCTGTGCCGTCTAATTTGGTGATGGTTAAACCGGTTACGTCTGTTGCCGCCGTAAAATGTTTGGCCTGCTCCAGGGCATTTTGCCCGGTGCTGCCATCCAATACCAGCATAACTTCATGGGGGGCTTCCGGTATTACTTTTTGAATAACTCTCTTTATCTTGGTAAGTTCATCCATTAAATAGGCTTTGTTATGCAGCCTTCCAGCCGTATCAATAATAATTACATCCACATTCCTGGCAACACCGCTTATAATTGTATCGTATGCAACAGATGCGGGATCGCTGCCCATTTCTTTTTTTACAATAGGAACATTCGTGCGTTCACTCCAGATCGTTAGCTGGTCAACTGCCGCCGCCCTGAAGGTATCGGCGGCACCAAGCAAAACAGATTTGCCCGCCTTTGAAAAATTATAGGCCAGTTTACCGATGGTAGTCGTTTTTCCTACTCCGTTTACCCCAACTACCAAGATAACATGTGGTTTGTAACCCGCAGGCAATGCATAATTTTCATAACTGGTATCCTGCGGGGCGTCAATTAAAACATTTTCAATCTCGCTTTTGAGAATGGCATTTAATTCACCCGTGCCAATATACTTATCCCGGGCAACCCTTTTTTCTATCCGGCTGATGATCTCAACGGTTGTTTCAATGCCCACATCAGCGCTTACCAGCGCATCTTCCACATCATCCAATACGCTTTCATCTACCGTACTTTTACCGGCGATGGCCTTGGTGATCTTGCTAAAAAATCCTTCCCTGGTTTTTTGTAATCCCTGGTCAAGGGTTTCCTGCTGTTGTTTTTTACCGAAGAGTTTATCAAAAAGTCCCATACCCGTTAATTTATGAATAGTAAATGGCGCCGGTCAATATTTGACCATTTACCATTCACGCCTTTACCAGGCGTTTCGTATTAAAATTAAGAAAGCTGTCCCGGTAAATCAGGACAGCTTTAATATATTAATTCCCAAACCTGAAAATTATTATTGAGCCAAATATTCTTTGATCTTGTCTTTATGCACAATGGATTCCTTAAAAGTATATGCGCCACTTTTAGGACTACGTACTGCCCTTATTACTTTTGTCCAGTTTTTAGCATCGGCTGCTGCTTTCTGGTCCTTGGTTTTGATCGCTGTTTTAGCTGCTTTTGCCATGACTATTTTAATTTATAATGTGCTAATTTGCTAATTTGCTAATTTGCTAATTGTGTAGAGTGCGCTGTCTTTCATTAGCACATTAGCACATTAGCTAATTAGCTAATTACTTGATTTCTTTATGTACGGTTACTTTCTTCAAAATCGGGTTAAATTTTTTCAACTCTAATCTTTCAGGGGTGTTTTTTTTGTTCTTTTTAGTGATGTAACGGCTGGTACCTGCTTTACCGCTGGCTTTATGCTCTGTACATTCCAAAATAACCTGAACCCTGTTACCTTTCTTTGCCATTGTTGTTTATTTTATTATTACTCCTCCCATCGGTGGAAGTGTGAGGTTTAAATTTTTTCGCCGGCTGCCCTTAGTTGTTTTACAACTGAAAACAGGCCGTTTTTGTTGATGGTGCGTATCGCTTCGGAAGAAACTTTTAGCGTTACCCACTTATCTTCTTCTGCCAGGAAGTAACGTTTGCTTTGCAAATTGGGCAAAAACCTACGCTTTGTTTTTATATTTGAATGCGATACTTTGTTACCCGTAATTGGCCTCTTACCTGTAACTTGACATACTCTAGCCATATACTAATTTTTTGGACGGCGAAGGTAACAAAAGAATT
>JACMLJ010000049.1 GCA_014379625.1 Ferruginibacter sp.
CAAAGTTACTAAGCAACGGTATGGTATTTTACTTGAACAAAATGGGAAAAAATTAATGCTGAATATATCAATTGCAGGCTCCAATGAACTACCAGTGATTGAAATAGAAGATGTTTCTAAAGCAAAAAATTTACAGGATTCGCATAATCCTGGCGTAAGCAGGATCAACATTAAATTAAAAACACCTGCCCAAAGCAAATCTATTTTAAAAGTTATTGCTGTACCGGAAAGAACAGGTAATTGATGCAACCAACACATGTGAAATAAATTTTTTGGTAATGGAGGAGGAAACAACAATGGGTGTAGATGTCGTTGGTTCACATATTGCTGCGGCCACGCTAAACTTTTATCAATTAATAATTGCATGATCCTATCAAGTTACTACGTGGAAAAGGTACGGACTATGTGATTGTTATAGTTGAGCGGAAAACATAAACCTCTTTAAATAAATTTAGGGATGAGGGAGTGGTGATGACATGCGGAGTGTCTCGCTCATTTTGGATATTATTTGAAATTATTAATTGCGTGTTAATTGCTTGTTTAATATCTATTAAGGGGCGCAATATTGTATTTAGTCAAATATTAAATCTTTCAAGGATGCGCCCTGCTGTAATTTCTTTATAAAAAATAATTGCTAATTATCTAAATCAATCAATGTATGAAAAAAGACTTTGGAGTGTCAAACTTTCGATTTTTTTTAAACTGCTTTAATCCTAAAATTTTCTTCCTGGCAATCGCTTCCTGCTCCGCAATGAGTGTTAATGCCCAGTCGATTATTCGCACCGATTTCAACAGGGAAAAGCCATGGCATGCTGATTACCGGAAAAATGAAAAATGGAATGATGTAGCCGGAAAAACCAGTAGCACTGCTGTCACTACCCATTTGAAATGGGGAAGATTTGGTGTAGTAGATGTTGCTTATACCACGGTTCCCTCCGAAGCTTTGCAACTAACGGCAAAAAATGCAACGAATCAAAGAAACTGGACTGCCGGTTTTAATTCCGGGTTAGTCCCGGTGAAAAACAATGAAGCCCTTTTGGGTAAACTTACACTGAGTTTTGATCATTCCCTATCATCTGTACATCCTTTATTAATGCGCATTGAATCGTTCGATACAAACAAAAAAAGAACCGGGGGATTGGAGAAAAAACTGTATCCCGCCACCGCCAATCATTTTGTGCGTGCGGCCTTCGAATTGGTAAGCATGAATTCTTTTGGAGAGGGAAGATTTAATCCAAAAGACGCTTTTGTAAATTTCTTTTTTGAAATAGAAGGGGATGCTTCAGATAGTATACAACTTAGAATTGATAATGTTTCTTATGCTACACCGGCTTATTATGTTAGCCCGTCAGGTAATGACAAGAATGACGGGCGAACCGAAAAAACAGCTTTTGCTAACCCGCAGTCGGCCTTAAATGTTGCCAAACCCGGCGATATCATTTTGTTAATGAATGGCAATTATTCCGGTGCTGAAAATCAACCGGCGGTAGCAAGTTTTGTAAGTTCGGGTTTGCCTTCTGCATGGATCACTTTAAAAAATTACCCGGGGCACCAACCCGTTATTTTATGCAATGGAAAGGATGGGGTACTTATTGCCCGCGGAACCCAGGCAACACAAAATAACTCGCCAATTTTGGCCTACCTCGAAATACGCGGTTTAACGCTTAAGGGGAATAGCGAAGAAGTACTCCGGCAAAACTTACCGGAACTGGGCACGTCAACTCCCATAACAGAAACCACCGGTATCAATATCAACGGAGAGTATTCGCCGGTTAGGATGTACCACCATATCCGTGTGGCCGATTGTATTGCTGAATATTGTGGGGCCGACGGAATTTATGCTGACTTCACCGATTATTTAACGGTTGAAAATAACATCCTCAGGTATAATTGTTACACTTCGGCACATTGGTGTATGTCGGGTTTTACAATGATGCACTATGCAGATTTTGATAAGGTAGATAATGTTACTAAAATTTTAGTGCGGGGTAACCAGGCTTACGCAAATCAATGC
>JACMLJ010000050.1 GCA_014379625.1 Ferruginibacter sp.
CAGTATTAATAGCGGTTGCGATCATTGTTAAACCCGGGTCCGGGTCGGTTGTATCCCCCGCCGCTGCCACCGCGGTTTCCACCTCCGGGCCGGTTACCAGGACCAGCGCTGCGTTCTTCGGCCTCTTTTACCACCAATGGTTTTTTGCCGAGCGAAATATCATTCATGCTTTCAATAGCGTCTTTTGCTTCTGTGCTGTTCGGCATTTCTATAAATGCGAATCCCTTACTTTTTCCGGTTTCTTTATCCATGGCGACTTTAGCAGAAGTGACAGTGCCAAATTTTTCAAATATTTCTTCCAGCTCTGCATCATCTAAATCATAGGGTAAGCCGGCTACAAAGATTTTCATTTTGGTAATTTTTTGTAAATGTACATAACTTATATGGGTAATAATAGTGTCAGCCTGCTAAAATATAAATAGTGGCTGCAAGAAAACTCACTGTTTTTTCTTTTGAGTTGTATTAATTTAAGATTAAGCCGTTCGATTTTTTAATTGGAATCTTATTTAATAAAATATCGGTTTCTTTATTCGCTCCTGGAACAAATACCGCATCGCAGTAATCAACTATCGAAAGGATATAAAGGACAAATAGAATAAGCATCCTTTAAATCATTCAATTACAATACTCACTAAATTAACCGGAGCAATTAAAACTAAAGGAAAGAGCCTGAAAGTCATATGTGAAAATGAGGGAATTTGAAAATGACTCAATGCCTCGTAAAGCGCTAAATCAAAAAAGTGAAAACTTGTTGTCAGTTTTTCTGGCCTGGCGCCTAAATTAATCCGAGCAATTAAAACTAAGGGAGGAGCTTGCATTTCAAATTTGCTAATCTATTAATGTACAATCAACAGAAGCAGGATAGTGTGTTAACAATTAAAAGCCCTGAGAGTCAATACTTTCAAGGCTTTTAATTGTTTACTGGTGCCCACGAAAGGAATCGAACCTTCACACCCTTGCGAATGGCAGATTTTGAGTCTGCTGCGTCTACCAATTCCGCCACATGGGCAATCTGACTGTTAACCATAACAGGCATTCGGGGCTGCAATATTACGTTAATCGTCCATTCTGTCCAAAATACGTTGCAAATATTTTTTCTTAAAATAATATTCCTTTAGTTTTAAGAGTTTTTCGGTTGAAATGCCCGTATCGTTGTATTTTTCGATCGTATCTTTTACCTCTACATATAGCTCTTTCTCAACTGCTGCAACTTCCAGTTTGAAAGTCACGGTATCTTCCGCAGCTAATTTTTCGTTTAACTCCATCATTTCCATTAAAAAGGCCGGCGGTAATTTATATGGCTCATTTTCAGTTAGCAATCCTTTTAACTGCAATACATATTGAATGGTTTGATCCGGTTGTTGTAATACCTTCAGGGCCTTATTAACCAATGAAGATCTTTCAAGTGCTTCTTTTTGTTCTGCTTCGTCTGCCTGCGTATAAAAATCAGGATGATATTGCTTTTGCAGTTCAAAATATTTTTTTGCCAATGCTAACCTGTCTGTCAGCAATGAAACCGGTAAATCAAATAATTCAAAATAATTCATCCTGCAAAGATACCCGCTAAGACTTTAAGGCTATGAATGGAGGGAAATATTTTCTTCAACGGTCTTAATTGTAATTGGTAAAATGGGATGCGATAAATTGCAGTAAATTCTATGATGGATGCTGACAATTGGATTAATCAGAGAAGGCAAGATACCTGCTGATAGCAGGGTGGCGCTTACCCCTGCCCAATGCAAATGGGTACAAAAAAATTTCCCCGATCTAAAGATCTGGGTACAGCATAGCGGTATTAGGTGTTACAGCGACCAGGAGTACCGGGCGGCAGGCATTGAAGTAAGGGAAGACATGGCCGACTGTGATGTACTGATGGGAATAAAAGAAGTGCCGGTAGCCATGCTGGTGGCAGGAAAGACCTACCTGTTTTTTTCACACACCAAAAAATTGCAGCCTTTTAATCAATATTTGCTGCGGTCCATTATTGAAAAGAAGATCACCCTGATTGATTATGAATGCCTGGAACATACAGATGGCACAAGGATAATCGGCTTTGGATTTTTTGCTGGTATTGTAGGCGCCCACAATGGCATGATGGCTTATGGCAACCGTACCGGTTTATTCAAACTGCAGCGGGTGTCTTCGGTAAACAGTTTTCAAAAATTAGTGCATACCTATTTTGGATTGAAAGTACCCGTTATTAAAATTGCTGTAACGGGTAGCGGCAGGGTGGCACATGGTGTGCTTGAAATAATGAACCTGCTGGGAATACATGAAGTGGAAGCGGATGAATATGCGGAGCCGGACTTTACTTATCCCGTGTATGTTCATCTGAAAGGGGCCGACCTGTACGCTCATAAAGAAACGGGTAAGTATAACAGGGAAGATTTTCATGATCAACCCGGAAATTATATTTGCAAATTCAGGGACTTTATTTCAGCAACTGATATACTCATCAATGGGGTCTACTGGGATCAGCATTCACCCCGCCTGTTTGAACCGGAAGATATGCAACAGGCCGGTTTTCGTATTGCTACCATTGCTGACATTACAGATGATAAATCTGGTTCCATACCCTGTAACCTTGGAGACGCAACGATTGATGAACCAGTGTATGGCGTTGATAAAAATACATTTCAACGCACCCCGCCTTATTTACCCAACTCGGTGGATATGATGGCGGTGGGCAATTTACCCAACGAATTACCCAGGGATGCAAGCCGGTATTTTGGAGAACAACTGATCAAATTTGTATTGGATGATATACGAACAGGCGGCAGCGAAACAATCCGCAAAGCAACCATTGTGAAGGACGGGGTGCTTACTGACGGCTATGCGTACATGAAAGAATATGCAGGGGTATCCTGAAGCATGACTGCCATTGCCTGAAAAGGGAATAAACATCAGACCGTGCAACCTAAAACCCTGACCTTCTTTACAGGTTTAGATAATAATCTTCCAGCAACTCAATAAAATTGTGGGTATAATTTCCGTTTTCGTCTTTGATAGCCAATTCGTTTCTTATGATGGTAGTATTGTGATGGCTGAAAAATAAAATGCCCCTAAAGAATTGGTGGCCACCGGTATGTTGAATTAACAATTGCCCATTCAAAAAATAATGAGCGGCAGTAGCAATTTCAACAAAAAGGTTTACCCGCTGGCAGGGTAGCAGTATCCCAAAAAAGCCATGTGGTAATAAATGCCTGCCAATCACCGACAGGAGTTGCTCCAATGTAAATGTTGTATCATGTTTGGCAGCATTCCTTTTTTTATTACCCGATTTCAGGTCGCCTTCAAAAAACGGTGGATTTGAAATAATGCAATCATATTTTTTCCCGGGATTAAATAGCAGGGCATCAGTTTTAAAAATATTCAGCCGGTTATTCCAGGGCGATTGTTCAAAATTTTGTTTTGCCTGTTGGGCGGCAGCCCCGTCTATTTCAATGGCATCAATTATTCCATTCGTTTTTTGAGCCACCATTAAACTTAATAAGCCAGTGCCGGTGCCAATATCTAAAATGTTGCCTGGTGCCAATTGTCGGCCGAAGAGTTCCCGGGCAATATATGCCCCAAATAAACAGGCATCTGTGCATACTTTCATAGCACAGCGTTCCTGGTGAATAGTAAATTGTTTAAATTGAAAATAGTTGTTTGACACGAATTCACTAATTATCTCTATATAATCACGAATGCACGAATAATAAAATTCTCTGATAACCCCCATCAGTTCTTCTTATTCAACCGCATTTTTTGGAGAATATCCCTTTACACGACCAACAACCACCACCCAACAACCACCACCCAACAACCAACCCCCAACGACCAACCATCAACTCCCAACGATCAACTCCGAACCACCAACCCCCAACGATCAACCCCCAACAACCAAGCCTCAACCATCAACCTCACCATTCAGCTCTTGCAGACGGACTAATACTTAAATCCGCGAAATCTTTTTCTAAATATTTATAATAAGCGGTAATTGCGATCATAGCGGCATTGTCTGTGCAGTATTCAAATGCCGGGATAAATGTTTGCCAGCCCATTTTTGCCCCTGTATCTTTCAGGGCCTTACGCAAACCACTATTCGCACTTACTCCACCGGCTATGCAAATTTGATTGATACCGTTTTCGGTGGCAGCTTTTTTTAGTTTATTGATAAGTATGCTGATGATCCTGTTTTGGATAGAAGCACAGATATCGGCAAGATTTTCTGCTATGAATTGCTTTCGTGCTGCTTCTGTTGCTGTAAACTCTTCTTTAAATACATTGCTGGTGCCGGCATTTTTTAGAAAGTATAAAATAGATGTCTTTACTCCACTGAAGCTAAAATTCAATCCCGGTATCTGCGGTTCCGGAAACTGAAACCGCTCAGGGTTACCAGTTGCAGCATATTTATCTATTAATGGACCACCGGGGTAGGGTAACCCCAATAGTTTGGCGCTTTTGTCAAAAGCTTCACCGGCTGCATCATCAATGGTTTCACCAATCACTTTCATCCGGATTGGAGATTCACACTGAACAATTTGCGTATGTCCGCCACTTACAGTAAGGCATAAAAAGGGGAAAGAAGGCTTTTCATCTGCTATTAAATTTGCCAGTACATGCGCCTGCATGTGATGCACAGCCAGTAAAGGTTTATCCAATGATAAAGCAAGCGATTTTGCAAACTGGGCGCCTACAAGCAGCGAACCAATCAAACCGGGAGCCCGGGTAAAAGCAACCGCATCCACTGATGACAATTCACATTTTGCAGCCCGTAATGCAGTATCTGCAACGGGCACAATATTTTGCAAATGGGCCCGGCTGGCAAGTTCCGGTACCACACCGCCATATTTTTCATGCACCGTTTGACTGGAGATGATATTGGATAATATTTTGCCATCCCTGCAAACAGCAGCGGATGTATCATCGCAGGAAGATTCTATGGCTAAAATGGTAATGCCGCTACCCACACCAACGGCTGGCAAAGGCTTATCAGAAAAAAGCTCCATTTTGCAAAAATAGAGGAATGTAAAGGTCAATTCATCGGGCCGGCAAAAATAAAATCTGTGAATAAGAAATGCTGGAACTAAATAGATTGACTTCCTTGTTATTCGTTTTCAAATAAAATACACCCTGCATTGACCAAAACGGCGCTTGAAATATACTGGTAAAACAACCTACCTTCGCAGGGCATGGCGTCCCGGTTCCTTACTTACTTCTGATCGCAACTACAGGGTCCATCCGGGCGGCCCTGGATGCAGGAAATATTCCTGCCAGAATGCCCACTACCAGACAAATGATGACCGTGCTTATCAGTAATGGAAGGGACACGTATACCGGGAAATCAAGTGGCCCGGAAAGCACCAGCGTAAGAATATACACAAATAGTAAACCGATGGCACCACCCATCAGGCAGAGGATCGCGGCTTCCAGTAAAAACTCAAACAGGATGCTACCGCTTTTGGCCCCAATTGCTTTTTTAAGCCCGATCATGCTGGTCCTTTCTTTCACGGTTACAAACATGATATTGGCGATACCAAACATCCCTACAATCAGGCTGATAACACCTATTAACCCGCCTACAATATTCACTGTTCCGAACAGATCAGTAATGGCCTTGCTAAAAGCCTCCACGCTGTTGAGTGAAAAATTATCTTCCTGGGTAGGACTAAGCCGGCGTATCTGCCGCATGATACCTTCCAGTTCATTCATAAGGGCCGTTGGGGTCACGTTATCTTTTCCTTTGGCAATGAGTACGGGGTTAGCATAGTCTTCATCCACTATCTGTTTGCAGAATTTATAGGGCAGCATCACGCAGTTATCATAATCCCATCCTATAAAATTTTTGCCCTCTTTTTTTATCACCCCGACAATACTTACTTTTTTCCCTTTTATATCAAAATATTTTCCCAATGCCCTTTCAGCAGTGCCAAATAGTTTTTCGGCATTATCATAACCTATCAGTCCAACCGCAGCGCCACTGTTAAATTCAGCGGAAGAAATATACCGGCCCTGGTCAAAAAAAAGGGGTTGTACTGTCACCTGTCCTTCTACAATGCCATAAACGGAAGCATTTTGAATAATATCATCGATATGTGATAAGTTACCACCGGAGCGGACTAAAAAAGTAACGTCTTCAGCGAGTTGGGACCGTTCTTTAATTAAATTCATTTCTTCGTACTTCATAACGGGACGCGCCCTGAATTTCCAGAAAGGTTTATCGGGCCCTCCGCTGTATTCCCATTTATCAATGTAGATGGTATTGCTGCCAAGACTGTTTACTTCATTCTGGATATTACGTTCCAGGCTGTTAACAGTAGCCAGTACGCCAATGATACAAAAGATGCCAAAAGCCACGCCGGTAAGGCTAAGCGCAGTACGAAGTTTATTTACCTTCAGCTCCTGGAGGGTAAGCCTTAAAGAATTGCGGAGAATGTTGAGCGATTTACGCATTTTTCAAAATTACAGTATGCAAAACTAATGGGAGATTAAAATTATATAATCGGTTAAAAATTTTCTCCCGCTATTCATTAGTATACAATAATATCCTCCAGGAAGCGCTAATACAAATTGCCTGACTGTATACCTAATGATAGTTCTGCACTTCATGGGTAGTGTTTTTTTTCCGCCAAATCTGTTTTCCGCCAAAAATAAATTATTTTACAAAGTATTACTGATGGCCTGTTTCGATTAATAGGAATTCAAAAAGATAAACAGCGGCATTAATCGAAAAGCCCTGGATTGAGATGCTGTGAAATTTTTTTGGAAACAGGTTAATTTTTACCGTGAAATAAAATAGTTGCATGTTAAGACCCCTCGATAATTATTTCCTGCAGCAGCAAGAGCCGGTTAAAAGCTGTTTACTGGCTTTGAGAGAACTGGTATTAAAATACGATGACAATATTACGGGGGCCTGGAAATACGGGATGCCTTTTTTTTGTTACAAGGGCAGGATGTTTTGCTATTTATGGGTACATAAAAAATACAGCCTGCCCTACCTGGGTATAGTGGAAGGTAAACATATTGACCATCCGCGGCTGATCGCCGAAAAAAGGGCCAAAATGAAAATTTTATTGCTGGATCCGTCTAAAGATATTCCGGTTAAAACCATTTTTGTGATTTTAAAGGATGCAATCAGGCTTTACAAATGAAGCCCGGGCCAGCAGGCCGCAGGTATAAAAAGATGTCGGTTACCCGGCTTCCTGAACAAGGAGGATTTCTCCCGGCAATGCAGTAGATTTCAGGCGCAAAATAAGACCTAAGCATTTATGTCCCCACAAAACTGCTGCAATCATCAATTACAGTCATTATATAATTCCACGGCTTTTTCAATGGTAGTATAATCCAGTTGTTTACCCTGGATACTGGTTTGCAGGTTAGTACAGTCGCCGCAGAAAGAGGCAAATACTTTTTCGAAATTCTGTTTGGTTACTAATGCAACCTTATCACCAGCTTTAATACGCAGGTAATAGTCCCCGGGTTTACCTTCGGTAGTATTCGCTGCATATGCTTCTGTTCCATTGTAAAGCACCTTACCTGAATTATTGGTTACTTTCTGCAACAGGCTTCCTTTATTTCCTGAGGCGGTTACTTTGTAAAAATCATTCATATAGGCGATATATACAGTTGCGCCAATGCCAAATTCATTAATATCTGCCGGGGAGAAACTTTTTTTACTGCCGTCAGCGTTGGTAAAGGCAATGCTGCCTTTCTTAAAAGATTCTTTGATAAATCCTTCAGATTTTTCATTACCGGCGCTAACGAAATAACCGGTGGTAAATCCGTCAGGGGCAACAGTAGTCTGCGCAGAAGCAGTGGCGGCGCCTGCTACCGCAAGCAAAAGAAATAACTTTTTCATAATGGTGATTTTTAATTGGTGTAAATAATTACTTACTAATAAGTAAGTTATGGTATCAAAAAAATTTAACCCGTCAATTGTTTCAAAATACTTAGCCGGATGGTTTCAAAGTCTTTTTTGCCGGTGATCCTTGCCAGTTGCACACCTGCGGAAAGGTTGGTCATGATCAGTAAACTTTGCACCCGGGCTGAAGCGGTATAGAAAAACTCGCCGTTTTTTTTGCCTTCCTGTAATGTTTTTTCTACCAGCTTTAAAACCAGTTCTACCAGGGTGACCACTTTGGACCTCGTTTTTCCGGGCAGGGTTTTATAATCGGCTGCGATGGCGCCAATTACGCAGATACGGTCACTGTCAACCAGGTTCCGGTAGCGACTGAAAATCCTTTCCAGTTTTGCTTTAGCCGGCACGGGTGCCTGTGCTATTTCTTCCCCTATCTTTGTGTAATTCGAGATGTGCGAATCAACAATGCTTTCATAAAGATCGGCCTTGCCCGGAAAATGATAGTGTACAGCCGCGTTTTTAATGCCTAATTTTTTTGCGATGTCGGCATAGCTGAATGCATGGTAACCTACCTGCTGTATCAGCTCCGCACCGAGCAGGAGAATTGCCTCTTTCGTATCGTTGGTTTTTGTAGCCACTATGCAATTTAATTAATTACTTACTAATAAGTAAGTTTTTAGATGTATTTTTTTGTTCAAGGGTATAAATTCCGGTACCGGTTGCTGAATGTGGAATTAATTTCCAGGTGATAGCCGGCGGAATGATAAGGTGTTTTTTGGCACGTTATGTCATTCAGTATAACTATCCCGCAACGCTGGCAAAAAATCTGCGCCGGGAGGGACGAAATTGCATGGTAAGACCGTGCCGTAAAGCAATACAAGTGGCATTAAAATACATAGAAAAAGTGTTGAATTAAAAAAACATACATTATCTTGATGTTGCAAAAGCCTACACCGTGCAAAAAATAATTATCAGCGCTGTTTTGGCGCTTACTGCCCTGGTAACAGGCTGTAATACCAACACTACCTCCCGCAAAGAAGTGAAGCTGTATAATGCGGAACAATTGTTTGATAACAAAAATACCGGCGGTGCTGCGTACAATACAGATGAAACCATGAATGATGTAAGGGTTTTGCCGGTGGAGAGTGAAGAGATTGTGGCAGGTGTAAAAAAGAATAATATACCGGTAGAATATATTAGTTTTCCTGACGAGGGGCACGGCTTTGTTAAAAAGGAAAACCAGGTTACCACATCCAAAAAAACACTGGAATTTTTGGATAAATACCTGTACCTACACAAAGAACCATTTTATTTAACTTTAAATGATTTTCAGCCACATGAAAGAAGTCTATATTATCTCCGCGGTAAGAACGCCGATTGGTAGTTTTGGAGGGGCCTTAAAAAGTTTTACTGCTACACAGTTAGGCGCAATAGCCATTAAAGGCGCTTTAACAAAAGCTGGTGTTGCCCCGGCGCTTGTAAACGACGTGTTGATGGGATCGGTTATCCAGGCAAATCTTGGACAGGCCCCTGCAAGGCAGGCGGCTAAATTTGCCGGCCTTCCCAATGAAGTTAATTGTACAACCGTAAATAAAGTGTGCGCAAGTGGCATGAAGGCCATCTCCCTTGCTGCTCAAAGTATTATGCTGGGCGATGCAGATATCGTAATAGCAGGGGGTATGGAGAGTATGAGTAATGTTCCTTTTTATGTTGACAGTATGCGGTGGGGTAATAAATATGGCAACACCCAATTGATAGATGGCATTGCAAAAGATGGCCTTACAGATGTATATGATGGTAAAGCGATGGGCAATGGCGCAGAAATTTGCGCCGCAACCTGTGGTATCAGCCGTGAAGAACAGGACGCTTTCGCAGTACAAAGTTACC
This sequence comes from Ferruginibacter sp., assembly GCA_014379625.1. Taxonomy (GTDB): domain Bacteria; phylum Bacteroidota; class Bacteroidia; order Chitinophagales; family Chitinophagaceae; genus Ferruginibacter. The sequence continues at coordinate 9,731 of JACMLJ010000050.1, forward strand.
TGCGCTCACAGGGAGCAACAAACGAAGGTAAATTCGATAACGAAATTGTTCCGGTATCGGTACCACAGCGTAAAGGTGACCCTCTATTATTCGCCAAAGATGAAGAACCGTTTAATGTAATTTTTGATAAAATACCAGGGTTGAAGGCTGCGTTTCAAAAAGACGGAACTGTAACAGCAGCCAATGCATCCCCTATGAATGACGGCGCAGCCGCCGTATTATTAATGAGCAAAGAAAAGGCGGAAGAACTTGGATTAAAACCCGTCGCTAAAATATTGAGTTTTGCGGATGCAGAACAGGCGCCCGAATGGTTTACCACTACGCCATCATTGGCATTACCTTTAGCCGTGAAAAAAGCAGGTTTACAGATGGAAGAAATCGGCTACTGGGAAATAAGTGAGGCGTTTGCCGTAGTGGGTATTGAAAACAGTAAGCGCCTGAAACTTGATCCTTCCAAGGTGAATGTAAACGGGGGCGCTGTTGCTATGGGTCACCCATTGGGATGCAGCGGGGCCAGGATGATTGTGACGCTTATTAATGTATTGAAGCAGCATGGGGCAAGGTATGGCGCCGCAGGGATCTGCAACGGCGGGGGTGGGGCATCAGCAATGGTGATAGAGAATATATAATTAAAGAAGACTGTTTTTCATCAAGACCGATAAAATACGAAAGTTGGTTGATGGATTCAAACTTCGACAGGTATTTTAAATTAAATATTTAGGATTAAGTAGATAGGTCGCAAAGGCAGTGCTAGTATGATTTTGGTAAATGCGCCATGGTCGATTTTAAACCAGTAAATGCATAAGCAGCCTCTTTTGGATCGGTCACGGCGAAGCCGAAATGTTGAAAGATGCAAAAGCAGCTGCGTTGCAGTTACGCAGCCCCGCCGGCTGGGGAGGCGAAAGTTAGCATTCTAAAAGAAATACCCAATATAGAAAAGCATTTGCGAATCATCTACATAATCCAATAAATATTATTTACTGCATTTTTTAAAGGGCTTCCGTGAACGGGGCCCTTTTTGCGTCTCAGGGATTGGAATCATTTTTGAGGTTCATTTTAGCCCTCCTCTCGTTCGATTTTATTAAAACTTAATTTATGAAAAAGCTGTTACTATGTTTCTTGATTGCAGGTGCCATATTTGAATGTACAAACGCCCAAATTGTTTTGGTCAATCTGGGTGTTACCACCGTAGAAACCTCGCCACTATACACTACATCAGAACCGCCATGGGAGTTGAAATACGGACCTGGCGATTCTTTATGGATGACAACTAAAAACGGTAAGGTTTACCGCATCCATCCCAGTACCGGGGTTGCCACTCTATTACTCGATTACAGCGGTACGGTTTACCAGGGCGGTGAGGCGGGTATGCTGGGTATGACCTTTCACCCCGACTTTGCCAACAATCCATATGTATATATTTCATACAATTATACCAATGCCGGCAACAAGGAGCGGCTCTCGAGATTTACTTACAATGGAACCGCGCTTACCAGCGAACTGACCTTAATAGATAATATTGCGGCTAATACCACCCACAATGGCAGCCGCTTATTGATTTTGCCGGATAATACCATTTTGATGACCACCGGCGATGCCGCAAATACCGCCAATTCCCAAAATACGGCCAGCCTCAATGGTAAAATATTGAGGGTTAATTTAGATGGTTCCATCCCGGCGGATAATCCTATTGCTGGTAACCGAATCTATTCATTTGGTCACCGGAACCCCCAGGGATTGATGTTGCATACGAATGGAAAAATATATTCGACCGAGCATGGGCCCGGCAATAATGATGAGTTCCAGGTAATTGAGCCGGGCAGAAATTATGGCTGGCCAAATGTGGAAGGTTTTTGTGATAATGATGTTGCCGGGGAAGCCGCATTTTGTTCGGCCAATAATGTTAAGGAACCGCTGGCATCCTGGAACCCTGTACCGGGAGGCACCTGGGCGCCCAGTGACCTGATCTGGTATACCCATCCTTCCATCCCTGAATTTCAAAACTCATTTTTAGTGGCCTTCTTAAAAACGGAAAAGGTGAGGAGCATCCGTATCAATGCGGCAGGTGATGCCATTGCAACGCAAACGGATTATTTTGCAGGGCGTTGGGGCAGGTTGAGGGATATCACTGCTGGTCCTGAAGGAAGCATTTATATTGCCACTAACGTTAGCCCCTACCGGATCATTAAGGTACGGGCTACCCTTGTAACCCCTGTGGTGGTCACTGATTATAAAGCAACCTGCGACCGGGAAAAATTTACAATTGCATGGACCACTAAAACCGAAATTAATAACAAACATTTTCTTATATACAAAAGTAGCGATGGGCTAAAATTCGATCTTGCTGCAACAGTAACTTCCATTGCGCCTGAAGGAAATTCGGGGGTCAGCCTGCCTTATAGTTATACAGATAATGGGATTCCAGGATCCTCCGTATTGTACAAATTGGTAAGTGAGGATAAGGATGGGAGAAAAAAAGACTGGGGAATAGTTACCCCAGCCTGCGGCAGGATGGGTATTAAATTTGCATTGCTCCCCAATCCGGCAACCAGCCAGAGTATATTAACCATCAATGGCATTACCGAACTATTGAATATAAATGTCTATAACACATTAGGGCAATCTGTGTATCAAAACCGGGCAAATGGATCTGTTAATTTACCCGTTGCGAAATGGGCACCTGGTATCTATCATGTAACAGTTACCAGTACACGAAAGGAGATTCTTTTTAAAAATACATTAGTGGTGCAGTAACAATGGTAAATACAAGGTTAAAATGCAATTCAGCCTGGGGCTAACCGGGGGCTAATTTTTTTATATGCTGTCTTTTTTTTTTGCAAAGGAATACTTAAACTCCGCTAAGGTTTTTGTTCCCCAAAAAAATGTTATTGTAATCGCCGTGATCATTACCAGGATCGAAAAAATAAATGGGTCATAGTGCGAGCCATAATTCGGGATCAGGTAGGGGCTTATATTAATCATTGTGTGAAAGAGTACCATGGCAAAAACACATTTACGGGTATTATTGAATATCCAAACCATAATTATTCTCAAAAAAACCGTACCCATGCATTGCCATACAATCCAGTTTGTTGTTTGATGCGTTTGGTAATATGGAATAATATGCCATATTGCCCAAACAAAACCCACAATCAAACTTGCCTTAAATGCCCCATACCTGTTTTGGAGAGGGTCGATAACATAACCGCTCCAACCAACTTCTTCGCCAATAGCGCCAATAAAAAATACCAGGAAAAAAATCAAAACAGATAAAAGGGATATTTTGGATTCAGGTAAAATCCCGCCTGTCATCTTCACGTACCCATACGAAAGCACTGCTATGAAGGGCATTAAAAAAACAATTGGTATATACCATTTTTTATCTTTTATTTTTTTAAAGTCGAAGGATAGTTTCAGCAGTTCCTTAACTCCCTGAAATTTTCTTTTTTGATAAACAAGTAATGCGGCTGCTAGCAACGGGCAGAAAGTCATTAGTGCACTTATGGGGAGGTTTATCGGAAAAACTTTGGTAAAATCTTTGGCTATAGCCCCAAGTATCCAAAAGGGAACAGAGAGTGCTAAAACCAATAAAAAGAACTTTAGAGCGGGGTCATTTTTTGTTTTGTTGATCCTTATCTCTTCTTTTTCGCAAGGCATATTGGCATGTGCAGGGTTAATATTAAGTGTTGGTCATTTAAAACGGCCCAATAGGTAAAGTCTGCAAAGTTTGTGGGGATAATTTATAATCCTCAGTTTCAGCAATGGGATATGGGTGATATTGTTACACATTAAACCTGAAATGCATTACATCACCATCATGCACTACGTAGTCTTTTCCTTCAATTCTTAAACGGCCATTCTCCCGACAGGCAGCTTCTGATTTGTAGGTGATGAAATCATGGTAAGATATGACCTCGGCTTTAATAAATCCTTTTTCAAAATCGGTATGAATTACACTTGCTGCCTGTGGCGCTTTCCAGCCCTGGTGAATGGTCCAGGCCCTTACTTCCTGTACCCCGGCCGTGAAATAAGTAGATAGGTTGAGTAGTTTGTAAGCGGAATGGATGAGGCGGTCCAATGCCGGTTCGGTCATTTTATATTCTTCCATAAACATGGCCTTATCCTCGGGGTTTTCAAATTCCGCGATCTGCGCTTCAATCGCATTGGTCATAACAATCACCTGGGCGCCCTCATTTTTAGCCGCTTCTGTCAGCATATCCGAATACTTATTACCGGTATGCATACTCGCTTCATCAACATTGGCTACATAGATAACCGGTTTATCGCTCAGTAAAAAATTTTCTGCAATGGCAGCTCTTTCATCTTTATCTAAACCCATAGAAAGGATGCCCTTGCCTTTATTTAACTGGTCTTTACATCTTAATAAAACATCGTATTCTAATTTTAATTTTGCATCACCTGTCTTCAGCAGTTTTTCCATGCGCGACAATTTTCTTTCCACGCTGTCGAGGTCCTTCAACTGCAATTCGGTTTCAATGATCTCTTTATCACTGATTGGGTTGATGGGCCCTTCATCCCTTAAAATATTTTCATCTTCAAAACAACGGATCACATGAATAATGGCATCCACTTCCCGTATATTGGCTAAAAATTTATTACCCAGTCCTTCGCCTTTACTGGCGCCGCGAACCAGGCCGGCGATATCTACAATTTCTATTTGCGTGGGAACGGTACGGTTGGGTTGCACCAGTTCGGCCAGTTTATCCATTCTTGGGTCGGGTACATTTACCAAACCGGTATTGGGTTCAATGGTACAAAACCGGTAATTGCTCGCCTGCGCCTTTGCGCTGCTGCTAACCGCATTAAATAAAGTTGATTTTCCCACATTTGGTAATCCCACGATGCCTGCTTGTAAAGCCATGTCCTAAATTAAAAATGAATAATGAAAAATTAAAAATTGGATGCAAAGGTAAGGGTTGCATTTAAATATCGTGTTTCAGTATAAAACACTAATTTCAAAGCTTTAATTCTTAATTTTTAATTTCCTCAATTCTCACCCCTCATCACTAATATATGGCATTAAGCAGAATTTGGTCGGCATTTATCATTGTTGCAATAACGGTGGCTGGTATTAAATGCTTTTTCTTTGGCGATGCACAGATATTTTCGTGGATGGTAAGCGGAAAAGCGAACGATCCCGCCAATCCGCTTAAAATAGATGGTATCATTGAAACCTGTTGGGTGGCTGTAGAAATTTGTTTAAAGCTAATTGGCATTTTAGCGCTATTTATCGGGTTTATGAATATTGCCGAAAAAGCGGGCGGTATAAGGCTTTTGTCCCGTATCGTTGGCCCTTTTTTTTCTAAACTTTTTCCGGAAATACCGAAAGGCCATCCATCAATGGGACACATGATCATGAATTTTTCTGCAAACCTTCTTGGCTTAGATAATGCCGCCACACCATTTGGTTTAAAAGCAATGGAAAGTTTACAGGAAATCAATCCAAACAAAGACGTGGCTTCTAATTCGCAGATAATGTTTCTTTGTTTGCATGCAGCGGGTTTAAATCTAATTCCGGTTAGTGTAATTGCGGTAAGAGCCGCGCAGAATGCATCTGATCCTACGGATGTTTTTATTCCCTGCATGATTGTAACCTTTACCGGCACTATGGCTGCAATGATCATTGTTTCATTTAAGCAAAAGATCAATTTATTTCAGCCTGTAATATTGGGCTGGGTGTTTGGTATTTCTGCAATTATTGCATTATTGGTTTTATATGTAACCAGGCTAAACGCCGCAGGTATCCAGTTGTTCTCCGGTATGTTAAGCAGCGGATTGATTTTGCTTGTTTTTCTGCTGATCGTTTTAGGCGGTTTGTACAAAAAAATAGATTTATTTTCTGCCTTTGTAGATGGTGCTAAAAACGGGTTTGATACCGCCATTAGAATTATACCCTATATACTGGGGATATTGGTCGCCGTTAGCATGCTTCGGACAAGCGGTACATTTGACGCGGTAATTTCGGGAATGAAACATTTTTTCGCCCTGCTTGGTGCGGATACACGTTTTGTTGATGGATTGCCAACTGCATTAATAAGACCGTTGAGTGGCGGGGCCGCCAGGGGGATGATGGTTAGTACGATGACTACTTTTGGTCCTGATTCTTTTGCAAGCAGGCTATCAGGTATTTTTCAGGGGGCATCTGATACCACATTTTACGTGGTGGCTGTTTATTTTGGATCTGTAAATATTAAGAATACCCGTTATTCAATAGGCACCATGCTGCTGGCAGATTTAGTAGGAATTATCACTGCTATTGGTTTGTGTTATTTGTTTTTTGGGTAGGGGTTTGCACGCATATCTTTTCTTTCTGCAATAAAAAATGACTGTTTCTTTTGAAACAGTCATTTTTTATTTTAGTGTGATATTCCGCTTAAGGCTTATTAGGATAAACCCAGGCACCAAGCGCCTGTGCTCCTGCTCCGCCCGTAAAACCTCTTGCCGCAAGTGTATAAATCCTGTCGGGCAATAAACTTTGAACAGAGGTTGTGTACGCAGTCAGGCCCGTGGTTACATTGTTAAACAAAAAGGTATAATTACCCGGCTCTACTTCTATAAAATTTTCGTAGGCTGTATTTGCAACCTGGTCGTTAAAAGCCCTGTTGGTAAACAATTTGGCAGAAGTTGCAGAGATCACCACATCCACTGCAGGTGTATTTGGCGAAAAATGAAAAAACCTGATCTTTACTTTTCCTGGTGTGGGTTCGGTCAAATCATCATTTACAATTACCGCTTTGGCTTTGCTTACAGAATCAATCAGAAAAGTGGAATATACCTTATCTTCCTGCAGATCCTTAGTTACAGACGCAAATTTATTGTTTGTGCCTGTAGCGTTGTATGCAATAACGCTTCCTGCTTTGGTTTCTATGGTATAATAGGGAAACGTATACCTTATAGTGCCCGCAGTTGTCGAATAGTTGACTGTTGTTGCATAAAGGGTACCATCTATTGAAAAATCGCAGGCGATGGCATTGGGAGATAATGGTACAAAAAGCACCTGGGTTATTTTACTTTCAGGGTCTTTTTTTACACAGCTATTGATCGTAAATAAAAGGCTGCAGATAACAGCAAGCGAAAAGAAATAGTTTTTTTTATTGTACATAAACAAATCTTTTAACGGTTAATAATAATTCCTGCAGCGGGTGTTTTGCTTGTTACCGCGGTTTTTCCCCTTCCAAGTAGGGTGTACATACGCAAACCCACCGGCGAAAACCCATTAAATTGAACATAGGCGGCAGTACTCCCTTTTTTCCGGAAAACCAGGGTGTCGCTTATTATCGGCAATGGCAACTGCACCCAGTCACTCACATTTTTGTGAGTGATATTGCTGATGATTTCTGCATTTTGTCTAACACTAAACAATGTTAATGTATCCAGTGGGTTCATTAAAAAATTGGCGACCCTTATTTTATAGGTTTGGTATACCGGTACAATAAAATTATCCTCTTTAACGGATACCCGAACCGTTGGCACTGTGTCGCCGATATAAAAACTATAATACTTTCCTTTATCCACCGTGGCGGTAAATGTAGCTAAAGTATCTCCGGCAATAAAACCGGGGATATTGGGGACTACACTTAAATTCAATCTTGCGTTTATAATGTCAAACCTGGTACTGCCTGCAGGGATGTTGGAGTAAACATTGGTTGTGGGAAATACGCCACCGTAACTTAATGCTGTCCCGTTTAGTTTTTTACCATTTGCATAAATAAAAACCTGCGGACCGGTGGTTATATTGGGGGCTGTGGGTATTTGCGGCGTATTTCCTGCAAAACATTGTATTATCTTAATATTTGCCGAATTGGATGAATCCAGATAAATCCATTTATTATTTTCGTCAATAAGATTTACTTCATCTTTATTGCAACTGCTAATACCAATAACAATAGCAGATAAAAGAATGGTTATACAATTAAATATTTTTTTCATGTCTTGTTGTTTAATAATTAAGGTTGAGAAAACCATACTTTTTTAGTGTGATAGTCAGGATCAAAACCACCCACTAATTTTAATGCATCAATATTCCACAAATATTCCGAGTTATATCTTGGCCTGATCCTTTCCGCTAATTTGCCTCCGTTATCAGGATAAAGACTGATGATATCCAAACGTTTATAAGACGGATAAATATTTATTGTATCGTAACTGTACCTGCGCATATCTACCCAGTTTTCTACAAAACCCCAACCCCATAAAGCTAAATATTTTTGACACATGATATGTTTTAATGTAAGCGTTGATGCTGGCGGCACAAAAGTCGGGTCTGCTATATATGCCGCCTTTTCAGTAGCTGGAATTGTTGTCTTAACCATTGCTGTGGGTGAATTGGTGCCTGCTACGTTTAAATAACCATAAAAATGGGTATTCAACATTTCAAAATGTCCATCAATGCCATTTATATATGCAGCTCTTGCATTTATTAAATCTCCTTTAAGAAAGTAAGCTTCGGATTTTAGAAACTGCATCTCACTATATGTCATTATAGGGAACTTACTGTCATTTCTAAAAAATGTTCTCGCACCGGTATCTACACCAAGGCCGGGTGCGCTTGTTTCCGCAATCCGTCCCCAAAAGCTGTTTACTCTTCTGTCTGGCAAAGGTGTGGATGCATTATCAGCATACTGGGCTGCGGGTATCCCCCTGTAAACTCCATCGGGCGATGGACGCATGATATATTTTACCCTGGGATCATTCGCAGTGTTTCCAAAAACGAGACCGGGTGTTGCTACACTGCCTGTCATAATATTTACAGGGAATGCGCCAATTCTGAAGCCACCAAAATTATTACGGCTTGGGCCAAAAAAGTTACGGGCGGTAACATCGGGAAAAGCCATGTTAAATTGAAGCATTGCATCATCCGCTGTTGATGACATGGCTAAGGATGTATATTTAATTACACTATCTGCCTCTTTGGCGAGGTAACTACTTTTTTTAGAATAGCGGTGATAAATACGTGCCTTTATTCCATACGCAAACTTTATCCAGCGTGATTGGTTTCCCTGGAAAAAGTAGACATCTCCCAGTGCTAATGTTGGGGCCGCTATTTTTTCAGCTTTTGCCCAATACGCCAATGCAGAATCGCAATAGCGCAAAGCATATTCATAAGCTACGGGTTGATTATCGTATTCAAAAGATAATCGCCCTTTTTCAAATGCCTGCTTCACCGGCATTTCGGCATGTACGTCTGCCAGGGTTACCCAGCTCCAGGCATTAAGGGTAAATGCCGCCGCTACATAGTCAAATTTGCCCGCCACTTTACCGGAGTCGATCATATCAATGATATTGAATCCCATATTCCAGTAATGCATACGCCATATATCGCCATAGGTGTCAGCGCCGGGAGCGTAACCATGCCTTTCCGGCGCATAAGCTGCCGTAATTATATTGGCAAAATTTTGAGTGTAAAATCCTATTGCCCTTGCATCAAATGCAATGCCCCTGTGCATTCCGGATATACAGGACTGCAATACAGTTTCGGGAGAGGAGTAGGTAGGCAGGTTAGGATTTTTGTAGGCATTATCTAAATATTTTTTGCAGGATACAGAAAATATAGCGAAAGCCATCAGCACTAAAATTATTATTCGTTTCATAAAAATAAATTGAATCTTGTATAATTATTTACCATTTTTAAAAGATACCCTTAACCCTGCATTTATTCCAATTGGGGTAGGGGTATTGCCCAAATCAATTGCAAAAGCGCCCACACCGCCGGTTGCGGGCGTATTGCCGTTGGCGGCAGGGTCAACACCGGAATAGTTGGTAATGATAAATAAATCGGTGCCGGTTACAAAAACACTGATTGCGGAAAACAATCTTGCCTTGTAAAGCATTTTTTTGCCAAAAGCATAACTTAAGGTTACATCACGTAACCTTAACCAGTTAACGTCATGCTCTACAAAATCTACTGCAAATGTCCTTCCTGTGTAGTAATCGTTTTGATAAAATGGATTGATGGGTATGGTATTTACAGTTGGGTTGGCTGTGTTTTGTAAACCGTCCTGTAATACACCGGGAATAATTCTAACCAGTTCCCTGTCTAATGTCCTTGTGCTTAAACCTGCAATCACCAATTGCTGTTCTGTACCATTAAGCACATCACCACCATTTTTCCAATCAAGTGTAAAGGATAATTTTAAATTTTTATAGTTAAAATTATTTACGATGCCCATTACAAAATCGGGGTTGCGGTCTCCAATATTTACATAGTTGGGGTCAGACACAGGATAACCCAACGCCGGATCAATTAATATTTGCCCTTTATTATTTCTTAGATAATTTATTCCGCCAATTGTTGTTGTGGGTAGTCCCCGGTACAAGCTTGCCCGGTAACCCGCAAGCCAGGAGTCAGCGTTATAAAATTCCGGCAGCGGCAAACTGGTCACTTTATTCTCCATCTTATTAAAGTTGAACACAGTGCTCCAGCCAATGGTTTTGTTTTTGATCCATTTTACATTTAAACTCGCTTCAAGCCCTTTATTATATAAATCGGCAATGTTGGATGTGTACAATATAAAGCCGGTAGCATAGCTTGGGCGTGCGTTTGCGGCAACGGATTTTTTTATGTCTATTTTGTAGGCTGCTACATCAAGGCTGATCCTGTTATTGAGGAATACGAGTTCGGTACCTACTTCAACGGTTCGTTGCTGTTCAGGAAAAAGATCGGGATTGTTTGCTCCAAAACCATAGGCGTAACCATAACCGTTGGTACTGGAAACCGCATTGGTATAAACTGATTGATTGGAATAGGGTGCAACTCTCTTACCTGTTTTTGCAATGGATGCCCTTAATCTCCCTAATGTGAGGATATTGTTTTTAGGGAGTAAATCACTGAATACAAAGCTGGTGCTTAATGCCGGGTAAAAATAAGATCTTTTAGCGGGAGGAAATTCGGCCAGCCAGTCATTCCGACCCGATGCATTTAAATAAATAAGGTCTTTGTAAGAAATCGAAAGGTCTCCAAACAAACCAATACTTCTTTGTAATGTTAAAGTATCCCTGCCCTGTGTCCTGCTATTTAATCTTTTCAAAAGCGAAGTGTAGCCATTTACTTTTACATCCTTGGTGGCCAGGGTTCTCGCCTGGTCAAAAACGCTGTCGGCCTGGGTTGCCCAACTGGTGGTTGTTCGGTCGTCAAACGACTGACCCGCCAAAAATTTTACTTTAAAATCACCAAAGTTTTTCTTTACTGTGGCGAGAATGTTTGAGTTAAAAGCTTTATAGTCGATATTATATTCTTCTATCCTTCCCCCAACCGTGTAAACGTTAAACGATTCCCTGTCTAAATAAGTAGCGCCGTTTTGTTTATAGACATCAGCGCCAACTCTCACGTCAAAACTTAACCAGTCATTGGCAGTAAGGGTAATGTTATGATTAAATGTGAACCTGTTGTTGATGTCATAATTTTTATTCCTGGTTGTCTCAAAAAACGGGTTATTGGCTTCAGCAGGATTATCAACACCGGCCGATTTTGAAATTATTCTCCTGTTGCCTGCAATGTTTTGCCATTTACGGGCATCATCATCTAATGGCCAGGTTAATAAACTTAAATAATAACCACCGGTTCCCCTGAATGCTTTACGGTTAAATTGATTGTAATAGGCGGCAGTGGTATTAAGTTCTATTTTATTATTAACCTTAGTGGTCATCGTAATTCTGGCATTTATTTTTTTGTTGCCGGTATTGGGTATCACGCCTTCCTGGTTGTAATAAGAACCCGTGGCACGGATGGCAGTTGCCCCTTTGCCGCCTTCTAATGTTATACTGTGTTTAAAAGCTTTACCAATGTTAAAAAAATTTCTGGAATTATTATAAAACTTAGTACCAGCAGCATATTTAGGCCCAAAAAAAGAACGGGTGGTATTGGCAAAAGCGCCATTACTTCCGTTATCGTACACTTTTTGTACTTCATGAAATTTGGTTATTTGTTCCCACCTGAAGTTATTTTCATACGAAACCTTTAGTTTTTGGGCTTTACCTTTTTTGGTGGTTATAATAATAGCGCCATTTCCGGCTTCAATTCCGTACAATGCCGCCGCTTCGGGGCCTTTTAATACCGTTATGCTTTCAATGTCATCAGGGTTTATGTCTGCTGCCCTGTTGGTATAATCATTACTTCTGTTATCACCATCAGAGGCAAGTCTGTGCTGGCTGTTTACAGCATTGTTTAACGGCACACCATCTAAAACAATCAGGGCAGAGTTATCGCCTCCTATAGAGTTAAAACCACGTAAAACAATTTGTGAAGATGCACCAGGTGAACCACTTGTAGTATTTACTGTTGCGCCGGCAATTTTGCCGGTAATAGCGTTCATCCAATTATCCCGCTGGGTTTCGGCTACTTCTTCTCCTTTTAAACTTTGTGTTGCCTGCCCTAATCCCCTCGTTTGTTTTTTAACTCCATAGGCTGTTACAACCACTTCACCCAATTGCTTTTGACTTAATACCATGGTTGCGTTAATGGTGTTGTTATCACCAACCGAAATTTCCTTTCGGGCGTAGTCAACATAAGTGAACACTAGCGTTTGGCCTTTCTGGGCCTGTATTGAATAGTAACCGGCTTGGTTGGTTTTAGTAGCCGTTTTAGTTTCCTTAATTATAATAGTTACATCACTTAGTGGGGTATTGTCATTGTTGGTTGTGACTATACCGGTAATTTGGGCGCCAGTAAATAAAGGGATCAGGAAAAACAGCAAAGCAAATAACCTGTTTGCAAATTTTCTCATAAAGTGAAGTTTTGGTGGTTAAAAAAATTAAAAAAGCAATGTATTCTTCTTATTTCATTGTTATACCCGCTTCTGATTAAGTTGTGGCTATATATAAATTGGTTTCAGTTCCGGGTTCATTACACTTGTTTTATTTGGCTCTTGTTCGAATGCAGTACCGGTTGTTTATCGTTTACTAAATATTGGGCAAAACCACTTTTCTGCTAATTGCATCCCAGGTTTGTTTTAGTTGAACCAATTCCCCATTTTTGCTGCGTCATGTTATCCAACTTCGTCCACAATGCCAAAAAACGGTTATCCAGTTTGCTTTTGATACGTGGAATTTCAGCGTCATGAACCTTTGTCTTTGAGAGGTTGGATAATTTATTGCCCCATCTGATAATACCGGTATAGTGATGACGGATATATTTTGCTGCTACGGGCTTATTCCATATATAAAAAGTTGCCGGCAATGTATTAAATGGATGAAAGATTGCCATTTCGTTAACGGGATGATCTCTTCCAGTCAATCCCAGTATGTCTCTTTTGGTGGGTTCTTCCGGTATCAACTTATTGTCGTTAAGTGTCTCAGATGATATTTTATTCTGATTTTTAAACCAGTGTAATACCGGCGCCTGTCTTTCTCTAAGCATTTGTTAATGAATTGGTAATTCAAGATAGAAAAAATATCGCAGAATAATGCAATTAATTATATGGAAACATAAAATATTTGCGCAGAAAGCTGCAAGGTTTCTCTTGTTTTTAAGACAAAACGGCAAAAACGCAAAAATATATTTTTAACGATTTTTCTTTCCTGCTCTTGTTGTAGTCTTTTTAATACCTGCTTTGCCAGAGGGTTTTTTAGTCAAACGTTTTTTTGCAATAACTGCCTTCTTTTTAATGGTTGAAGCCGGCACTTTTTTCACAACCGGAGCAATTGCTTTAACGCCTTCTGCCTCTTCTTCGCCGCCATCTCCAAAATAATTACCGAAAAGACTGGCCAGGTCCTTTGCATGATAAATGCCATGGTTTTCTTTATTGCCCAGCACTACAATGGTGGCGGAATCCTCCAATAACCTTATGAACGCTGCATTATTGCCATGCCACCACCCATTGTGATAGATCATTTTTTTACCGTTTGGATAGTTGTTCATCCTCCAGCCAAGGCCATAATTACGGATCCCCGGCTTTTCATTACTGTAAGGGGTATACGCTTCTGCCAGCGTTTGCGGGGTAAATAGGATACCGCTGGTCAATGCCCTGTCCCAGGTGAGTAAGTCGCGGGGGGTACTGTATATGTTTTTATCGCCATACACCCTGTCCAGGAAATTTAAAGGAATTAGTCCGCCTCTCCAGTCGTAACTCAGCAGCACTTTGGCGGAGTCGTTGGGTGTGTATGCAAATGTGTGCTTCATTTGTAACGGGGTGAAGAATGTTTCCTGTAAATAATCTCCATATTTTTTGCCACCCAGTTTTTCTATCAGCAGGGCCAGTAAAGCGAAATTGGTATTGCAATACGTAAAGCTACGGTTTGGGGTTCCAATGTTTTCAAGTGATGCTTTGCGAGTGATCAGGAAATCAAGCACATCTTCGTTGGTGATGGTTTGTTTTTTATTCCATCCCATTTTATCCATAAAATGAACATAGTTGGGTAACCCGCTCCTGTGGTTGAGTAAGGTACGGATGGTAATACCAGGGTAATTGAAAGCCGGGAAATATTTACTGTATTCATCATCAATACTGCATTTCCCATCCTGCCATAATTTTAAAACCGCCATAGCGGTAAAGGTTTTAGATACGGAAGCAATATGAAGCGAGGTACTGTCGGTAATACTATCCATGCCCCCCGGATGCCCGCTGCCATTATAGGCTTCAAATACAATATTGCCTTTTTTCGCCACCACGATGCCACCGATAAAGCCCCTTGACTTTAATATGGAATCATACCAGGCCTCACACGCAATGCGCAGGCGTTCGCTTTCGGGCTTCGTAAGCGGCGTTGGAACCGTTAATAGAATTTTTAGGGTATTATCACCGGGAATGATTTGTTTGTTCTGGGGAGTTGAATTACAGGCGCTTAAAATAATCAGCATGCACAAAACTGCATAATGGTATACCGTACAAATGCGCCCTGCGTGATTAGGCCGGGCAAACAGGAACGCAACACTGACTGAATGCCCAAAGCAGGCAGTACTGTTCAACAAAGTACCAGAAGATCGGTTCATAAAAATATTAAGACTTAGATAGAATATATTTGTGCAAAATAAAGAGTAATAATCATGGCAGACAAAAAATTAACAAGTTATCCAAAAGAGAAAATCAATATTTTATTTTTGGAGAACATCAGTGATGTAGCAGTAAAATATTTTAATGCCTCGGGCTATGCAAACGTTAAGAAATTAAATGGCGCGTTAAGTGAGGATCAGTTGATAAAAGAAATAAAAAATGTTCACCTGGTTGGCATCAGGAGCAAGACGCAACTGACCGCGAAAGTGCTGGCGGCGGCTGAAAAATTACAGGCCATCGGGTGTTTCTGCATCGGGGTGAACCAGGTAGACCTGAAAGCCGCCACCAAACAAGGTGTGGCCGTGTTTAACGCACCATACAGTAATACAAGAAGTGTGGCTGAATTAGTGATCGGCGCAGCCATTATTTTAATAAGAAAGATCATCGATAAAAATAAAGCGGCGCATGAAGGCGTTTGGTTAAAGGAAGCCACCGGAAGTTATGAACTACGCGGTAAAACGCTGGGTATTATTGGTTACGGGAATATCGGCAGCCAGCTAAGCGTTTTGGCGGAGGGGTTAGGGATGAAAGTGATTTATTATGATACCGAAACAAAGCTTCCATTGGGTAATGCGGTAGACAGTAAAAGCCTGAAAGATTTAGTAGGTAAAGCGGATATCGTTTCACTGCATGTACCTGAATTGCCTGCCACCAAAAACCTGGTGAGTAAAAACCTGCTCAAAAGTTTTAAGCCCGGCAGCATTTTAATCAACTATGCCAGGGGAGAAGTGGTGGATATTGATGCACTGGCAAAAGCCTTGTCAGACGGGCAACTGGGCGGGGCCGCCATTGATGTTTTTCCTTATGAGCCAGAGAAGAACGGGGATGAGTTTATTAGCCCGTTACAGGGATTAAGCAATGTTTTGCTAACACCCCATATTGGCGGAAGTACGCAGGAAGCGCAGCATAATATTGGTGATGATGTAAGCGCCAAATTATTTAATTACCTCGAGAAAGGGGTCAGCTATGGTTCTCATACGGTACCGGTGCTGAGCCTTCCCCCCCAGGAAGGTACCCACCGCATATTGCATATACACAATAACGTACCCGGTGTACTGAGTGAGATCAATACCACGCTTTCTAAAAATAACATCAATATACTCGGGCAATACCTAAAAACGAATGACGCAATTGGTTATGTGGTACTGGATGTGGACAAGGGCCTGAGTAAAAATGCACTGGAATTGCTGAGGAATGTGAAAGAAACGATCAAAGTGCGGTTGTTGTACTAAAGAACTAAATTGATCGGAACGATTAGAACTAAAGGAAGAGCCTGAACTTCAAATGTGAAAATTAGAAAATTTGAAAATTACTCAATGCCAGGGTGGGATACTCATAAAAAAACTAGGCACTTGTAATCAGTTTTTTTCGTCCTTGCACCTGAAATATGTTTTTTTATGAAACCAGCTTTAACGCCCTGGTTAGTGTTCAGTGGCAGATGAATCGCGGGGGAACCGTTTATAGAAAATTGATACGAATTATTGTATCCTCCAAAATCCTTAAGGACGGTTAAGGGTTATTTCTTTTCTTAACTTTCAATATTTACTGAAAATACTGTATCTTTGTGTTCAAACTACATACCATGAAATTGATTATTATAGGGGGCGGCTTTGGGGGATTAAGGCTGGCCCGTAACCTCAGCAATAAGCCCGGTATTGATATTACATTGATAGACAGGTTCAATTATCACCAGTTTCAACCATTGTTTTACCAGGTAGCTACGGCCGGACTGGATGCCAGCAATATTTCTTTCCCGCTGCGCAAGGTTTTTCAGAAAAGTAAAAACATACGTTTTAGGATGGCCGAAGTGCAGCAAATAGTTTCCGATAAAAATTTGGTGGTAACCGATATTGGTGAATTCCCCTATGACGCATTGATAATCGCGACGGGCGCAGACACTAATTTCTTCGGTAACCAAAATATGATCGATCATGCTTTCCCGATGAAAAGTACGGTAGAGGCCATACAGTTGCGCCATCGGTTGTTACACAATTTTGAAGATGCGCTGAATGCCGAAAATGAACCTGACCTGCAAAGGTTAATGACGATTGTGGTGGTAGGTGGTGGCCCAACCGGTGTAGAGTTAAGCGGTGCGATAGCCGATATGAAACGGTACCAGTTGCCGAAAGATTATCCCGAGCTGGATTTTAACAAGATGAAGATATATCTACTTGAAGGGTCGGGAAAAACGCTGGGCAATATGAGTGAAAAGTCATCGGTGGAATCCATGCGCTATTTAAATAAACTGGGTGTAACCGTATTGACCAATACAATTTTAAAGGATTTTGACGGACAAAAAGCGCTGCTGCAAAATGGCGAGACCATCCCTACTTCCATGGTGATCTGGGCTGCAGGTATCAAAGGAAATGTGCCTGGCGGGATCAGTAAAGAACTGATTGCACGTGGCAACCGGATCAGGGTAGACCGGCATTGCCTGGTGACCGGATATGCCAATA
This sequence comes from Ferruginibacter sp., assembly GCA_014379625.1. Lineage (GTDB taxonomy): Bacteria > Bacteroidota > Bacteroidia > Chitinophagales > Chitinophagaceae > Ferruginibacter. The sequence continues at coordinate 27,195 of JACMLJ010000050.1, forward strand.
TTTATGCGATTGGCGATGTGGCTTATATGGAGGAGCCCGCTTTTCCAAATGGCCACCCGCAGGTGGCGCCTGTAGCGATGCAACAGGCCGATATGCTCACCCATAACCTGCGCCGGGTAGAAATGAAAAGCGGAAGCGATCAGCTTCAGGAATTTGTGTACAGTGATAGCGGCAGTATGGCTACGGTTGGGCGCAACCTCGCCGTGGTGGATATGCCAAAACCCAAATTGCATTTCGGCGGTTTTTTTGCCTGGATGATCTGGATGGGCCTGCACCTTATGCTGATATTGGGCGTGAAGAACCGTTTCTTTGTTTTCACCAACTGGTTGTACAATTACTTTACCTACGATCAGAACCTGCGATTGATCTTTAAGGCATTTTACCGCGAGGTGAAACCAGCCGGAACCAAATTGGAAACCATAGGGCAATAAACTTTTCATTCCGGCGCATGACTCCGTCCTGCGTCCGCCTTGTTACGCTGCTTATAATTTTCCATTGGCCTTTAACACCCGCTTCGCCCGGCTTTTAAATGCCGCTGTTTGATGGGGCAATTGTTCTTCGATCAGCAATTTTATTTCCGGCATAATATCGGGATAAAGTTTTGCCAGGTTGTCCAATACCGTCAGGGAGAATGCCTTGATGGCCACTTTCTCTGCAGGGGATTCAACATATTGAAAACAAATATTCATTATTTCACCCTGGTGTTTTTTGGGAATGTCCGTCTCCTGTAAAATGCGTAGGGTATTTCTTTTGATGGCATCATGTATGCCCGGTTTGTATAAATTTTTAATCAGTTCCGGGAATCTTTTTTTTATAAATGAAGGGTGGGCTGATACACAGTAACTCAATGGCCATGCCGCTCGTTGGGTTATCCTGTCTTCATCGTGTAAAAAAAGATAAAAAAGGTTATCAAAGCGTTTTTTATGAGCGCCCACCCAGGCAATAATTTTATTGCACTGCGCTTTGGAATGCTCTTTTAAAATTTCTTCCCTGAGGTTGAATAATTCCACTAACATTTTTTTTCTCAAAATTCATTTTTGTATGCCAGGTACGTGTAGCTGCTCAGCTTATTTATATTTTACCTGCTGATTAAGTAATTCAATCATCTTCCTTACTTCATTACCATCTGTTAATACTGATTTTAAATTTTCATTCATTGCTTCATTTTGAAAATCCATTTTACTCCTGGCGTTAATTCTTGCCGAAGTATGAAATTCCTTCGCGCCTGTTTTTTCTGCAATGGCTACAATATTGTCAGCAACAATGCCGCTGCCAGGCATAACAATGACCCTGTTAGCCGCCTGTTGAATCAACAGGCTGATTAATTCTGCCCCTTCCAATGCTGTAGGCTGTTGTCCACTGGTAAGTACCCGCTCACAACCAGTTTCTATAATATCTTCCAATGCTTTAAAAGGATCATTGGTTCTGTCAAACGCCCGGTGAAATGTAACCCCCAGCGGGTGTGCAAGATCAACCAGTTGTTTACATTTTTCTTTATCGATGGTTCCATCAGTATGCAGTATTCCCATCACTATACCCTCACATCCCAGCTCCCTGCAAACCTGTATATCTGTTTTCATGATTTCAAATTCAGCATTATTGTACAGGAAATCGCCGCCCCTTGGCCGGATAATCGGGTACAATTCAATTGTGAGTATTTGCCTTGCCGCTTTAATAAAGCCATAGGAAGGGGTAGTGCCGCCGTCAAGGGGATTATCGCATAACTCAATACGGTGTGCACCGGCAGACTGAGCAATGGCACAGCTTTCAATAGTAAAACCAATTACTTCGAGCCTGGTTCTCATATTTCCTTTGTAGAAATTAAGAATTAAGAAATAAAATTAAAAATTGAACGTATCATACTGAAACCATATAAAATCAACTATTAATTATCACCCCATGGTTATCTACGACCAACCAACAACGACCAACCCCCAACCCCCAACAACCAACGACCAACGATCAACCCCCAACCTTCAACCGATAACATATTTCGATTCATGAATTTTATTTTCATTACCGCTCTTTACTGAAAATACAAAACCTTTCTGTATCGCATAAGCGCCGTAAACCCCTTTTTATTGTTTGCTAAAAACCCCACCTGCAGGGTTTTTGCTTTTTGCGGATATCTTTTTACGATGCGGTTCACCACTTTTTTACAAGCCATCTCCGGACTGTTACCCCGCCGCTTAAATTCCACTACAAGGTGGGTTCCACATATACGGATCACTTCTTCACCCACACAACTGCTCGTTGCAGCACCTACTTCATTATTCACAAATAAACCCGCCCCAATTACTGCCGAATCACCGAGGCGTTTTTTAGGATCTGGATTAGTAACAAGGAAGACACAGGACGGA
>JACMLJ010000051.1 GCA_014379625.1 Ferruginibacter sp.
AAAACATTACCGTTACAGGTGATACGAGATTTGACCGTGTTATTGAGATTGCTGAGCAATTTGAGCCGATCCCTTTAATCGAAAAATTTTGTGGCGATCACAAAATATTAGTTGCAGGCAGCACCTGGGAGGATGATGAAGCTGAACTCATCCATTACGCAAGAGCGAACCCCCGGCTAAAATTTATTATCGCACCGCATGAAATTGATAAAGAAAATTTAAAGGACGTAAAGAAAGAGTTTGGCAATGCTATATTTTATTCGGAATTATTAATGGCCAGTGGGCAAGAAGAAGCGGGCGGGATGGAACGGGGAAACCAACAACGAACAACCACCAACGAACATCCAACAACGAACAACGACCAACGACCAACGACCAACGAACAACCAACAACCACCAACGAACCCCCAATAGCTCCCAACGTACTTATTATTGACAATGTAGGGATGCTCTCCCGGCTTTACCATTATGCATATATAACCTATGTGGGTGGCGGGTTTGGCGCCGACGGCGTACACAATGTACTGGAAGCCGCGGTGTATGGTAAACCCGTAATTTACGGACCCGTATTTGAAAAATACCCGGAAGCAATCGGGTTATTAGACTGCGGCGGAGGGATCACTATTCAAAATGCGCTTGAACTGGAATCCATTTTAAAGGAATTATGGGAAGATGAAAACCTGTTAACTCACCGCGGGGAAGCTGCCAAAAATTATGTGTATTCCAATGCGGGTGCAAGCAATAAAATAGTTCGGTTTATTCAGGAGAAACGCCTTTTAACCAACTGATCAAATTGTTTTACGGTTTCGTTGTCATCCGTCCATCCCAATTTTGTTTTCAGCTCCCGTCTTATCCAATATTCTGCTTCGGGCCAGATCGAAAAACTGTTGATTGTTTTGATGCTGCGTTCATACATTACCTCATCGCCCCTGAACAAATCATTGATATATAAAAAACGATCGTTGATGCCAATTGCTTTCTTCAAATCTTTTACCGGTAAACCCGTTAAGGTCTCGCTGACTTCAATTTTCTTTTCTTTTAAACTGTCATTTACGGATGCCGCTTCTTCTGCCACGGTTTCATTGATCTCTTTGCCCCTGCCTGTTTCCTGGTGATTTAGGGTGGGAATATCATCTTCTTCGGGCTCAAACAATAAATGCTGTTTGTTATGGCCGCTCAATTGCTGCATTACTGCCGCATGGCGTTTTATTTCTTCCAGTTCCGCTGCTACTTCTTCCTCATCAATTTGCAGTACTTCTATTATTTTTTCTTCCGGCTCCGCTTTCTTTTCAATAACAGGGGTAACTTGCAACTGAGATTCGATTGATTGCAAGGGCATGGAAACAACCACAGATTCCTTTGCCGAAACAGGCTGTTTCGCTTTCATAAAAGTTAACTCATGCTGTAACATTTGTACGGTCAGTAAAAGCTGTTCCGCGGAAGCGCCGTTATTAAATTGTTGTTGCAGTTTTTGCAAAAGTGTTTCCACCCTTTCCATAAAAACACGATTAAATGTATGATTTGCAATTAAGAAAGAAATTTAGTTTTGACCAATGGCCCAAAACCTTAATCTTTGCATTTATCGCATTAAAGTTACTAACTGAAATTTAAATAAAATATATAAATGTTTATTGAACCAGGTATATGGGGTGAAAGGCGCGGGTGGATTGAAGTGATTTGCGGAAGTATGTTCAGCGGAAAAACAGAAGAGCTGATACGCAGGTTAAAAAGGGTAAAGATCGCCCATTTGAAAGCAGAGATATTTAAACCCGCTTTTGATACAAGATATGCTGAATTGCAAATTATTAGTCACGATACTAATTTTATACAAAGTACCCCGGTGGATAGTTCGCAGAATATACTTTTACTTGCGCAGGCTGCGGACGTGGTGGGTATTGATGAAGCCCAGTTTTTTGATACGGAAATCGCCAATGTTTGCGAGCAACTTGCATTGCGTGGAAAAAGGGTAATTGTTGCCGGCCTGGATATGGACTACACCGGAAAGCCATTTGGCCAGATGCCCAATCTGCTGGCAATTGCGGATTACATTACCAAATTACATGCTATTTGTGTAAAGTGCGGTAATATCGCCAATTTCAGTTACAGAAAATCAGCCGAAGGCGCAGGGGCAACCGTGAATAGTGCATCGGGGCAGATAGTATTGGGAGAAAAGGAACTGTATGAGCCAAGGTGCCGACATTGTAATAGTATTAAAGAAAACTAATACATAAATGATTTTTTGGTGCATGATATTCCTGGTTTATGAATTATACCTGTGATAATTAAAGCAAAACCTTATCCGCACCTTAAAAAACCAGTTCTCAAAAAATCCCATATCATATAAACATAGAAATGACTAAAACAGTTTTTGCCTTATTAAAAAAAGACCTCTTGCTTGAACTAAGGCAACAGCATAGTTTTTATGGCATTCTGTTGTATATGGCTTCCACCATCTTTGTACTAAAACTATCCATCAATAATCCCGAAGGGGAGATATGGAATGGCTTATTCTGGATCATTCAATTATTTGTATGTGTAAATGCAGTAGCTAAAAGTTTTTTGCAGGAAAGTCGCGGACGTATGTTGTATTTTTATTCAATTGCGGATGCCCGGGAGTTTATTATCGCCAAATTAATTTACAATATAATACTGATGTTGGTAATGAGCCTTTTAAGTTTGGCTTTGTTTTTTGTTTTATTGAAAAACCCATTGTCAAATACCTTACGATTTACCGGCATTGTTTGCCTTGGCGGGGTAAGCCTCAGCTTAGTATTTACCTTACTTTCAGCAATTGCCGCCAGGGCGCAGCAAAATGCGGCCTTAATGGCGATCCTCGGGTTCCCGCTGATCATTCCACAATTATTATTGCTTATCCGGCTTTCGCGGTCAGCTTTTGGAGAAGTGTTCAGGGAAGGTGCGCTGCTCCAGTTATCGTTGCTGATTGTTGGATTGGATATCATGGTGGTAGCGCTTTCCATTATCCTGTTTCCTTTTTTGTGGAAGGACTGATGCTGAATTACCCTTGATTAACTCCACCCATTCACTTCAAATGCCAACTGGTTTTTACCCGCCATACAATAATTTATTACCGGGTTTTGCATTGATGAATTTACCGTTAATTTTAAGTTAGGTTGCATCCCGCCTGCGTAAAATAAATTTACAATTTGCATGAAACTTTCTTTCACCTAAATTTGCATCCACATTATTGATTAAATGAGAAAAAGCTGGTGGAAAATATTGGCGGTGGTGTTACTGATCTATACATTTACCGCGGGGTTTTTAATTAAAGTTCCGGACATCGGCAACCTGAAGGAAACCATCCGTAACCTTTTCTTTCATGTACCGATGTGGTTTGGTCAAATCATACTGTTAACTACTTCCCTTGTTTATTCCATTTTATATCTTCGTAAGCCCGACCTGAAGCAGGATATTTATGCCGCTTCTTTTGCTAAAACCGGTATTTTGATGGGCGTTCTTGGTTTGTTAACCGGCGCCATTTGGGCAACCTATACCTGGGGCGAACCCTGGAGCAACGACCCCAAACAAATTGGCGTGGCGATTGCTTTGCTGATTTATTTTGCCTACTTAGTTTTGCGCAACGCGGTGCCTGATATTGATAAGCGCGCCAAAGTAAGCGCTGTGTATAATATATTCGCCTATTTTATTTACCTGCCACTCATTATGATTTTACCCAGGCTGGTGGAATCGTTGCATCCCGGAGGTAAGGGCGTTGAGGGTAACCCCGGCCTGAACGGTGCGGATCTTGACCCGGCAATGAGGATGGTTTTCTGGCCGGCGGTTATTGGGTGGACTTTACTGGGCACCTGGATCACCACTTTGAATATCAGGTTATATTTAATCAGGGATAAAAATTTAATCAATGCGAAATAGCGTTTACTGTTTACTGTTATTAGTTTGTGGCTTCTGCAGCAGTGCCGGGCTGTATGCCCAGGGCAACGAAGCTGTTGAAGGCACCATGCGCAGTAATGGCAAAATATATGTAGTACTGGCGATTTGTATTACTATCCTGGCGGGTCTTTTTGTATACCTAGTAAGCATCGACAGAAAAATAGCGAAGATTGAAGACAAACAATAAATGTCAATGCGCAATGGTGAATGGTGAAAAGTGGGGTCAGCTTTATCTTTGCTAAGACCTCACATCAGGTTGTATTATTTGAAGGGAGTTAACAGCCAGCGTGCGGACGAACAAGGATACTTTATTCAATACTAAGTTTAAATAAGTAGATTTTTTTTAACCAGGATATTTTTGAATGAGCAAATTGATTCATTTTTCACTGTTGACCATTCACCTTTGCCTATGACCAATTGCCCATTGACCATTCACGACCATTCACAGCTTCTTGCCAGTTGCTGAGTTTTTTAAATACGATTGCTTAACTTAAAACAAATTTATGTCAGTAGAAAAACCGTACAGTTTTTTTGAAAGTGTTGAAAAGAGTTTTGACAAGGCCGCCCGGTTTACAAAATGGGATATCGGCGTTTTAGAACAAATTAAAGCCTGCAACAGTGTTTACAGGATGCGTTTCCCTATCAAAAGAGATGATGGCACCATTGAAGTAATGGAAGCTTACCGGGTTCAGCACAGTCAGCACAAATCGCCCTGCAAAGGCGGTATCCGTTTTAGTGAAGAAGTTAACCAGGATGAGGTAATGGCATTGGCGGCGCTGATGACTTACAAATGCGCCATTGTAAATGTTCCTTTCGGAGGCGCAAAAGGCGGTATCAAAATCAATCCCCGCAAATATTCGGCTTATGAACTGGAAAAAATTACCCGCCGGTACACCTCCGAGCTGGTAAAGAAAAATTTTATTGGACCGGGTATTGATGTACCTGCGCCTGACTATGGTACCGGCGAAAGAGAAATGGCCTGGATCGTAGATACCTACCAGTCACTGAAGCCCGGAGAAATCGATGGAGCCGGTTGTGTAACCGGCAAACCAATTACCCAGGGTGGCGTTCGTGGCCGTAAAGAGGCTACCGGCCTGGGTGTTTTTTTTGGAATAAGGGAGGTATGCAATATGCAGGAAGTAATGGATAAACTTGGATTAACCCCTGGAGTAGAAGGGAAAACTGTGGTAGTGCAGGGTTTAGGTAATGTGGGATACCATACGGCAAAATTTTTCAGGGAACATGGCGCCATCGTTATTGGCCTGGCCGAATATGAGGGGGCTATCTATAACCCAGCCGGACTACATGAGGAAGAGGTTTTTCAGCACAGAAATACAACGGGTTCGATTTTGAATTTCCCCGGCGCAGCCAACCTTGCCATCAACACCGATGCGCTCGAACTGGAATGTGATATCCTGATCCCCGCCGCGTTGGAAAATGTGATCAACGGAGACAATGCCCAGCGGGTAAAAGCAAAAATTATTGGTGAAGCGGCAAATGGCCCGTGCACTCCTGAAGCAGATGAAATATTTATTCAGCGGGGTATTTTATGCGTACCCGATATGTACCTGAACGCAGGTGGTGTTACGGTAAGTTATTTTGAGTGGTTGAAAAACCTTAGCCATGTGCGTTACGGTCGTATGGAAAAGCGCTTCTCAGAAAATATGAATGCTCGAATTTTAGCACAGATGGAAGAATTGAGCGGAAACACAGTTGCTGAAAAAGAAAGGCTGCTGATCATGCACGGCGCCGAAGAAGTAGACCTGGTACATAGCGGTTTGGAAGAAACCATGATTAATGCAACCCGTGAAATCATGCATATCTGGCTAAGCAGTCCCGAAATACCCGACATGCGCACAGCCGCTTACGTGAGTGCCATTAATAAAGTAGCTACCAGCTATGCGGAATTGGGTATATTCCCATAATCATCCTCTTCCGTAAAGAAGAGTTATGCAACGATACTCCCACTACTACCCCGGTCCCTTTAGGCGATCCGGGTATTTTTTTGGCTGTCACCGTTCATATCTCCAATTGATTATACCCTTTAAATAGTTCCCGTTTAGGGGCTGGTCGTATCATTTTGAATAACTCAGCGTACAATCAAATTTTGCGTCGCCGGCACCCAATTCTTCGGCTGCAGCATTACTAATGCGTACCAGTAAACCAGAATTTTGTTTTATATCGGGTATTATATCCAACACTTTCGCATAAATGCTTTTTCCCGAAGAATTATTGGTGACTTTTACAATCGTACCGGGCGATGAGGTATTGTGCAGGCAATAATATTTTCCGTCTTCCCAACCACTGGTACTTTTAAAAACTGCTGCTTCCCCTTTTTCACCCGCTACATCCTTATTGCTGGTTTGTTTATCATAGTCTGATTTAAAAACACCACCGTTAAAATTCTTTCCCCTTACATAAGTTACCGGTTTGGTGACTGGTGTAATTTCTTTCAAAACCGGTTCGGCAACAGGTTCTTTTTTTATTTTATCAGCGACAATGGGGGTTTCTTTTGCAAGTTTTTTAGCCGGTGGTATTATCTCATTGGATGCCTCCGGCTTAACCCGTTCTTTTGCTATAACGGTCTTATCCGGATTTTCTATCACTTTTGCAGGATTATCGGCCGGCTTATCCGTCGCCATATTTGCTAAAGGAGATAGCTCTTTTTTTACTTTAAGATACCCTACAACCAGTTTGGTGTTATTGCCAACCGCATCACCTGCCAGTTTATTCCATTGCCGGAGGGTTTCTACCGGCAATTTGTTATAATTCATACTGATGCGGTATAAACCCTCTTTGCCGGAAACGATATGATAAAGGGGAATCAATACTTCATCCCCTGCGGCATTACCTGTTTGCAGAAAGTTGGTGGCTGATAAAGGGATTTTCAGGGTCTTCCCCAAACTCAATCCGCTATCCAAAATCAAATTATTGTAGGGGGCAACTTCTTTCGGACTGACATTATAAATACGTCCAACACTGTAATAATTTTCTTTTGGCGCTACGGTATGGTTAATGTATAAATTGGGAGAAACACCTTCTATCACCAGTGGTTTATTTTGTGCCGACGCAAAAAATGGAATGGAAAATAATACAATCAATAAACGCTTCATACAGGGATAATTTTTTCATCGCAAAGATGGGAAATTTTGTTGGTTAGTAGGAATTTTATAACAATGGCTTCGTTTAGTTTAACTTAATATTTTTAATCGCGCTATTGCCGTTCCTTACTGGCAAAGGATTACATACAAATGTGAATGGCAATGGACAGGCAATGCAGTCTATTAAAGATTTTTTTGCTTGTCCCGCTTCACCATAATCCCCCCGGGCGAGTGGAAAAGTATTTACCGAACGATAGTGCATAGCTAATATTTCACCATTCACCATTCAATGTTGTTTAGTTAAGTCCTGCAATTTAATTGCCCCGTCCTTAAGGGCGGGGGCAGAGAATTACCATATTCCATTTTGGCTTTAGCCAAACAATGTTTCGGCTAAAGCCGCATTTTTTTTGCCAATTTTTATCCCCGTCCGCCACGGCGGACGGGGCAATCAAAAACCCTTAACTAACGACATTGTTTGACCATTCACGAAATTGTCCATTCTTTTTATTATTAAACAACCATTACCTGTTAAGGATACGCCACTCTTTCGGGTAATAATTGTTAAAGCGGTTTGGTAAGGCTTTTATCCAGCCAAGGGGTATTTGCTGGAAAGTTATTAGCAACCAACCCGTACTTGCGGGATCTATTTTTATCTCCTGTCTTCGCAGATACTGCAGGGCGGTTTCTTTATCGGCCTCTACACAGGGAATGTCCCGGCTGATGATTGTACTGATTGCTAAATCATGTGCGGGAATTAATTCGTTGCGTATGATGGCCCCCAACTTTACGCCGGCTTTTTTTATATAAAGTGCCGAACGGATTAACGCTAATTCCTTTTCCATAGGGATGGATAGTGCAATCACTTCTTCGTGTTGCCGGACGTAGAAAAAATCATCCCCGTTTTTTAACCAGGGCTTTACTACTTCCATTTCTTTTGAGGATAATCTTTCCCATTTCTCCTTTGCTTTACCTTCCGGCCCGGGCGCATTGCCTGTTTGCCCTTTCCTAAAAGAAGCGATAAAAAAACCTTCACCTTTCAGTTTATCAGGATAAAAGCGATAGCCGTAAGCGCTGGTTTCCGGGGAGGTGGTTTCGATAATGTTCCATTCGCTTTTTAACTGATAACGGATAGCCGATAATTGATGCGTTTTTGTAAGCCAGTCACAAATATCTTCATCTTCTTCTACTGAAAAAGAGCAGGTAGAATAAATCAGAATGCCGCCTTCTTTTAGCGCCGGTAAAACATCCTGCAATATCCTTTGCTGCCGGCCGCTGCATAGCGCTACATTTTTTTCACTCCATTCATCTATTGCTTTTGGATCTTTTCTGAATAAGCCGCTTCCGCTGCAGGGAGCATCCACCACAATGATATCAAAAAAGTTGGGGAGGCGTTGAAAGTCTTTTGGGTCATTGTTGGTAACGACCACATTGGGTGCCCCCCACTTGGTTATATTTTCCATTAAAACCGCTACCCGGGTTTTAATGACTTCATTGCTTACCAATAAACTTTTACCCGAAATCACCGATTGAATTAAAGTGGATTTTCCGCCCGGCGCTGCGCAGAGGTCCAGTATTTTTATATCCTTCGTACCATCCGTTGATTGCTTCATTACTTCTTCCAAAAACATACTGCTTGCTTCCTGAACGTAGTAAGCGCCTGCATGAAAGAGCGGATCAGCAGTAAAGGATGGCCGGGCTGAAAGATAGTACCCGTTTGTACTCCAGGGAACCGGAGAAATTCCGGCCCCTTCAAAACCTTCGCCGCAAACGGAGGCCTGCAGGGCGGCAGGTATTTTACCGGTGTTAAATCTTATAGATGTGTTCTGTTCACCGGACTGGTGCACTTTTTCAAAAGCTTCGTTGTCAAAGCCCTTTAAATTAAGGAGTGAGTTTAAAAGTGCAGATGGAATTTTCAATACATGATTTATTGGGAGTGTCTCATTTTTTAAAAATTTTACAGCTATAAAAAGAAGCAAACTTTTTAAAAAACAAAGTGGGAAAAGTTACACAATGGTTTGCTGATGAACCGGGCGTGGCAACGATGATGCCATGAATACTTCGGCTCCGCTCTGTACAAATGCCCGTAACGAAAACAGTTAAAAATAAATCCTAAACTGTCTTAATCTCCGCACATAAATCCTGCAAAACTTTTTTCGCATCCCCAAACAACATACTGGTTTTGGGCTGGTAGAAAAGATCATTTTCGATGCCCGCATAACCGGGTTTCATGCTTCGCTTATTTACAATAACGGTTTTAGCCTGCTCCACTTCCAGGATGGGCATGCCATAAATAGGGGATGCAGGATCATTTTTTGCAGCGGGGTTTACCACATCATTGGCCCCCAAAATCAACACTACATCACAGGTTTTAAACTCATCATTGGCCTGTTCCATTTCCAATAATTTTTCATAATTCACGTCTGCTTCTGCAAGCAATACATTCATATGACCCGGCATACGGCCTGCCACCGGGTGAATGGCATATTTTACCTCCACGCCTTTTTCTTCCAGTATCTTTTCCAGTTCATGACAAATATGCTGCGCCTGTGCAACTGCCAATCCATACCCCGGCACGATCATTACTTTATTGGCAAAGTTCATTACCATGGCCGCATCACTTAAACTAATTTCTTTGTAAGCGCCATGATCTGTTGATGCTGCACCCACTGCCGCCGCTGCACCTCCCCATGAACCTATGATCACGTTCAGCAAACTACGATTCATCGCTTTACACATCAGTATGGTAAGCAGTGTACCGGCTGCACCTACCAATATACCACCCGTAAGCATTGCCTGGTTATCATACATAAATCCGGCACAGGCAGCAGCTACACCGGTAAAGGAATTGAGCAGCGAAATTACCACCGGCATATCGGCGCCGCCAATGGGCAGTACAAATAAAACACCGTACAATAAAGACAAAGCCAGTATGCCATAAAATAAATAAATATGAAAGGAAGTTATTCCCCAGGCAGATCCTGAACCATCGGCAAATGGTAACGAGTATCCGCCCAGTCCACTTCCGGTAAAAGGGGTTTTGACAATAAATAATGCCACGGCACACACTAAAACCAGCAAGAAAAACATATTCAGGTTACGCTGGCCTTTAAAGCTCGTGTCTTTTATTATACCTCTTAATTTTCCCCAGGCAATGATACTGCCTGCAAAAGAAATACTACCAATCACCAAACCGGCAACAATGGCAATAACGGAAACAGTGGTCAGTTCTTCGGTTAAAAATATAATGTCACCTACTGGGAGCGTCGCTGTATGCAGGTAATGATTAAACTCAATCAACGAAATTAACATTGCGCAGGCGCCACCCATACCATTGAACAGGCTAACCATTTCGGGCATCGCCGTCATTTGTATTTTTTTGGCGGAAATAAAACCAAGTATTGCCCCGATGGCTAATGCAACAAAAATCAATGTGATATTACTTAAGTGTTCTTTGCTGCCGTCAACCTCGTGTTCAAATAAAAAAATGGTCCCGAAAATACCAATGGCCATTCCAGCGGCAGCAAGGAGGTTACCCCGTCTTGCAGTTTCAGGATGAGATAACATTTTAAGCCCAAGAATAAAGGTAACGGATGCAATAAGATAACAGATTGTAAGTATGTGTATTCCCATTTTTTAAAATTTTAGCCCAACCCCGCTATCTGCGGGGCTTTTTGACCATTATAGTTTAATCTTTATTTTGATAGAAAAGTTACCCCTTCATTGAGTTCCTGCCCCTACAACCCGCCTGGGCGAACCGGGGGTTGTTTCTTTTTCTTAAACATTTCCAGCATCCGGTCAGTAACCACAAAGCCGCCTACCACATTCAGGGTACCCAGTACTACGGCAAAAAAACCAAGTACAAGGGCAGTATAATTATCTGCCTGCGACTGGCCCATAACAATGATGGCCCCAATAACTACCACTCCATGGATGGCATTGGCGCCGCTCATTAAAGGCGTATGTAACACACTTGGTACCCGGCCAATTACTTCTATCCCCAAAAAAACGGACAGGATAACGATGTATATAATTTCAATATGATTGCTGAAAAAATCTAAAACAGATTGCATAAGTTGTTTTATTTGGTTCAGACCTATTGGCCTGTAGTTGGCTATAATTATGTTAAGAGAACTATTATAAATCTATTAGTAATGAGGCGGTTTAATCGTGAATGGTCAATGTTCAATGGTGAAACAGTAACGGATAGCTATTGACTCTTTGCCTATTGCCCATTGACCACCGCCAGCACCCTTTCATTCGTGATCTTTCCCTCATGAACAATGCAGGTGCCTTTCACCAGGTCATCCGCGAAATTGAGGTTCAGTTCCCCATTTTTACTGATGAGCAGTTGTAAAAAATTCAGGATATTCTTTCCATATAATTTGCTTGCATCACTAGGCATACCGCCCGGTAACCTTGAGTTGCCAACAATGCTCACCCCTTTATGAATAATGGTTTCATCATTTTGGGTAAGTGCTGTGTTACCACCTGTAGCAGCGGCGAGGTCAATAATTACAGAGCCGTTCTTCATGGCTTCCATCATTGCAGTAGTAATTAATATGGGTGCTTTTTTGCCCGGGATCTGCGCTGTAGTAATGATGATATCCGCTTTAGCCACACTTTCGGCGATTTTGGCTTTCTGACGATGCATAAAATCTTCGCTTTGTTCTACCGCATATCCACCTGCCTTACTCGCATCGGCAGCACCCTCTACTTCTATGAATTTACCGCCCAGGCTCATTACTTCTTCTTTTACTGCCGGTCTGGTATCAAATACTTCTACTACGGCGCCCAGTCTTCTGCCTGTGGCAATGGCCTGCAACCCGGCAACACCGGCGCCCAGTATCAACATTTTTGCAGGCGGGATACTACCGGCTGCCGTCATAAACATCGGGAAATACTTAGGGAACAAATTTGCCGCAATCAAAACTGCCTTGTAACCTGCAATATTGGCCTGGCTGCTTAATACATCCATTGTTTGGGCCCGGGTGGTTCGTGGAAGCATGTCCATACTAAATACCGTTACACCTCCTGCAGCGCATTCTTTCATTAAACTATTATTAAACAATGGCTGATAAACCCCCAGTATTATTTTAGCTGGCAGGAGAGCGATCTCAGCCTGTGACGGTTCGTTAATGGAAAGGATAAGCGCTGAACCCTTCAGCACTGCGCTTCTATCAGCTATTACCGCACCCGCTTCAATATATTTTTCATTATTGGCAAATGCCGTCATCCCGGCCTTATCTTCAACAATTACATCAACATTCCATTTTTTAAGGATCGCTATATGTTCAGGTAAAATGGATACCCGGGTTTCGGGAGATGGTTCTTTTAAAACGCCAATAGTCATAATGGAAATAATTGGCGCGAAGTTAACTAAATTTAAAATCGTATGGTAAAATGTTGCTTAACTTTAAAATCGGGATTGATAAAAACCAGGCCTATAAAAAAAAGATCAACCGTAAGGGTAACAGCAGGGTGTTGCTGAATGACTGACCAGGCTGCTTCCATTTCGGCGCTCCAGTGTATGTCGTCAAATACCAAAATGGTGGAAGTTGTTGAATGATTCAATAACTGTTGAAAATATTGCAGGGTGGGCCCTTTGCGATGGTTGCCGTCTATAAAAACAAAATCCGGTGCTTTTATTTTTTGTAATAGCGGAGGCAGTGTTTTTGCGAAATCGCCTCTTATCATTTCAATATTTTTTATTTGCAATGAACGGAAGGTTTCCTGCGCAATGGCAGCGATACTATTGGCCCCTTCGCAGGTAAACAATTGTGCATTTGTATTTCCAAAAGAAAGATAGGCGCTGGTAATACCAAAAGACGTCCCTAATTCTATGATGGTGGCAGGTTTGTAATACTGAACCATCCTGAATAATAACTGGGCGTACTTTTTTGGTTTCAATGATGAGTTGGCGATATGCTTTACCATTCGCCTGTTTGTCTTAATTAGTGTAGATCCTGCTCCAAAGTCTGCTACCTCAATCAACGATTTATTCAAAGTCAGCTTTTCTCTTTGCAATTCAATTTCAGTATAACAGCCATATTTTTTTTTATCCCTTAATACATTTTTAATGAGATCGAATACAAAGGGGGAATGTACACCATGCCCCTTTCCGCTGGAGGCGGAAAGATAATAGCGCAGGTATTTTTTTGCTAATTGAAAATGAGTGTACAAATGAGTAATGAATAGTGAAAAATAAGATAATGGTATACCGGCGCGCTTATTTTTTCTTCCACACCTGGAATGAGTAAGCATATGCATGTTTCTCATCCGTGGGGAAATCTTCATTGGATATTAATTCCCAAATATTTTCATCGATCACCGGGAAAAAAGTATCCCCATCTACCACAGCGTGTACCCTTGTTAAATAAATAAGATCCGCGATGGGCATGGATTGCTTGTAAATTTCACCGCCACCTATTATGAATATTTGTTTAGCATTTGTTTCCGCGGCTTTATGAATTGCATCTTCCAGGTCCGGGGCCGCTATAGCACCTTCCGCCTTCCAATCCGCCTTGCGGGTGATCACAATATTTATTCTTCCCGGTAAGGGCTTATTCACTTCCGCAAAAGTTTTTCTTCCCATAATCACAGGGAAACCCCAGGTAGTATTCTTAAAAAATTTAAGGTCGTTGGGTAAATTCCATACCAGGTGGTTGTTTTTTCCGATGACGTTATTGGTGGAGGCGGCAACTACAAGACCGATCACCCTGCCATCATCCTGACCCTGACGGGAAGATTTTGTAACTTTTAAATTTGTAGTTTCATTCATAATCGTATGAGCTATGTCTTTTATTTTGTAAAAAGAATTTGGTAATAACCCGATGTATAGTAAGATACTGCTCAATGTCGCATACACCAAACTTCCTCCTGGATTGAGGGACTGTTTTTTAAACCGCTACCGGCGCCTTGATCGACGGGTGAGACTGGTAATTCAACAACTCAAAATCCTCGTATTTAAAATCGAAAATGTTTTTAACTGCAGGGTTGATCTTCATTTGTGGCAGGGGAAAGGGTGTTCTGCTTAGTTGCAGGCCTGCCTGTTCAAAATGATTGTTGTACAAATGAACATCGCCGAATGAATGAATAAATTCGCCCGGTTCCATATCGCAAACCTGGGCGATCATCATGGTAAGTAAAGCATAGGATGCAATGTTGAAAGGCACTCCAAGGAATACATCTGCCGAACGCTGGTATAACTGGCAGGAGAGCCTGCGCCTTTGCTCCCCCTTCATGGGGTTAGGGGGTGTTGTATAAAACTGGAACAAACAGTGACAGGGCATGAGCTTCATCTTTGGAAGATCGGCTACATTCCACGCGCTGATGATCATCCGCCTGCTATCGGGATTATTTTTTATTTGATGGATAAGGTCCTTAACCTGGTCCACTTCTACGCCGTCTGCTCCCTCCCAGCTACGCCACTGTTTGCCGTAAACCGGTCCCAGGTCGCCATTTTCATCGGCCCATTCATCCCATATTTTTACCTGGTGTTCTTTTAAAAAAGCAATATTGGTTTCGCCGCTTAAAAACCAGAGTAGTTCGTAAATAATACTTTTCATGTGACATTTTTTGGTAGTCACCAATGGAAAGCCTTTACTAAGGTCGAAACGCAACTGGTGCCCAAAAACACTCCGGGTACCGGTACCCGTCCGGTCACTTTTATCATTACCGGTTTCAATGATATGTTTTAGAAGCTGAAGGTATTGCTGCATGGGCTGCAAGTTAACCTAAGTTCTAAAGCAGGCAAAATCATTGCTGTTTTTAAAACAAAATAGCAGGAGAATGTGAATGGATTATGCGAATTTTACATAATAACAATATTGACTTTAACCATCATGAACATAACCATCAGAGAAGCTGAAATAAAAGATTGCCATCGTATAATGGAACTCGTGCAGGAACTTGCTGAATACGAAAAAGCGCCCGGCGAAATATCTGTAAGCTTTGATCATTTTGTAGATAGTGGTTTTGGGGAAAAGCCTGTTTGGTGGGCTTTTGTAGCGGAAATCGATAAAAAGGTAGAGGGCTTTGCGCTTTATTATATACGATACAGTACCTGGAAAGGGCAAAGAATGTACCTCGAAGACCTTGTGGTAACGGAAAAACTAAGGGGAATGGGCGTGGGCCAATTGCTATTTGACAAACTCATTGAAGCAGCAAAAGAAAAACATTTCAGCGGAATGGCCTGGCAGGTGCTTGAGTGGAATGAACCTGCGATTAATTTTTATAAAAAATTTAGTACTGTAAGGTTTGATGGGGAATGGGTGAACTGCAGTATGGAGCTGATATAAATTTTTCCCGTTGAATAGCATACCATATCTTTATAACATTAATCTGTTTTACCCTCATTATCCCTAAACATGCAACTATGCTTTTAACCCTGACAAAAAAAAAGGCTGTTATTTTTATTTCAGCGATTATTGTTTTATTCGCTATATCATTTATTTCCTGCCAAAAAGAATTAACCGGCAACGCAGATGATTTTATCGCGGCGCCCCCTGATCTTACAGTGAAAGTAAGCGCTTCGGTTGCAGGATTTGTGACGGATGAGAATGACATTGCCGTAAACGGGGCAGTGGTAACTGTTGGCGGCACCACCATCCTGACTGATAAATATGGATATTTTGAGATAAAAAACGTGCAGGTGGTAAAGGAAGCCGCGGTAGTGACCGTGGCCCGGCCCGGTTATTTTAAGGGCATCAAGACCTGGCTTGCTACGGCAGGCAAAAGCGCTTTTTTCCGGGTAAAACTAATTCCTAAAACCATTGCCGGTACTCTTGACGCCGCAACCGGGGGAAACGTTACACTGGCAAATGGGCTGATCATTAGCCTCCCTGCCGCGGCGATAGTAAATGCCGCTACCAATGCTGCTTATACAGGCCCGGTAAATGTTTCCGCAAAATGGATAGACCCAACTGGTAATGATCTGAACCGGACCATGCCAGGCGATTTGAGAGGATTAGATACTGCGGGTATAATAAAATTGCTGACCACTTATGGCATGACCGCAGTAGAATTAACCGGATCTGGCGGAGAGCTGTTGCAGGTAGCAGGCGGCAAAAAAGCGACCCTCACAATACCGTTGCCGGCGAGTTTGGCGGCAGGCGCCCCGGCTACTATCCCGCTTTGGTATTTTGATGAAACAGTTGGCTTATGGAAGGAAGAGGGCAAAGCGGTAAAATCAGGCAATACCTATATTGGCGATGTAAGCCATTTTTCTTACTGGAACTATGATGTGCCATCCAATTACATAAAGTTTAACTGCACTATTGTTGATGCCAAAGGGGTACCTGTACAAAACGTGCTGGTAAAAGTATCGGTAGTTAACAATCCTCAAAGTTCAGGATATGGTTATACCGATTCTGCCGGTTATACAGGCGGTGCAGTGCCCAATAACGCGCAATTATTGTTACAGGTATTTAGTGAGTACAATTGTTCAACTCCTTTACATTCGCAAACGTTTACAACAACCAATACAAATGTGGCATTAGGCAATATCAAAGTGACCGCTGCGAGTATTGCCGGTGTTACCGGGAACATAGTCAATTGCAGCAATGGCGCGGTAACCAATGGTTTTGTAATCATGTTGAAGAATGGAGTGAGTTACCGTTACAAGGTTGATGCCACCGGCGCATTTAATTTCGCCACCCCGCTTTGTTCCGGCAATGCTGTTGTTACGCTGATCGCTGAAGATATCAGCGCATTACAGAGTGGAGCCGCCACTTCTGCCACACTGGTAACCGGCGCCAATCTTATTGGTTCATTAACCGCCTGCGGAACAAGTATCCAGCAATTTATTAATTACACCATTAATGGCACCAGCTATTCTATGACCGCTCCGGGAGACAGCCTGCTTTCATATGTTAATACACAAACCCCTCCCCCCACTATTTATATCTATGGTCTTAAGAGTGGTACTAACGGTAATTCAGCAAGCCTGAAATTTACACAACTGGGTATAGCTGTTAACAGCGCCCAGCCTTTAGCTTCATTTTCTGCATTCCAATTACCCGATTCTTCAAGTATGCCGACGCCGATCAATGTGACTATTACAGAATACGGACCGGTTGGCCAGTTTATGGCAGGCAATTTTACCGGTACGTTCACCGGGCCACCCCCTGCTAACACTCCTTACAATGTAACCTGTGGTTTCAGGGTCAGGAGAACACAATAAACTATTCCAATTTTTTTATAATGGCTTCCGCAATCAAGGGGAAGCCATTTTTATTTTTACTAAAGCAAACCGCAAAAGTATTTTTTCAAACCTCACTTCACTTATTTTTGTAACTCAATCCTTCAACCGCATAAATCATTACTTATGGCAGAAAAAATCACAATGGGTACAGATGGAAAACTGGTAGTTCCCAATAAACCAACGATCCCTTTTATCGAAGGGGATGGCATTGGCCCCGACATTTGGTCTGCAGCAGTCCGGGTTTTTGATGCGGCGGTAGAAAAAGCATACAAAGGAGAAAAAAAGATTGTATGGGAAGAAGTTTTAGCGGGCGAAAAAGCCTTTAATGAAACCGGTAGCTGGATGCCCGAAGCGACCATGAATGCTTTTAAAGAATATCTATTAAGTATCAAAGGCCCGTTAACCACGCCTACCGGGGGTGGCATCAGAAGCCTGAACGTGGCGCTGCGGCAGGAACTGGACCTTTTTGTTTGCCTTCGCCCGGTAAAATACTTTGAAGGTGTTCCTTCGCCGATGTGGCAACCCGAAAAAGTGAATATGGTGATCTTTCGAGAAAATACGGAAGATATTTATGCAGGCATTGAATATATGACGGGTACCGCGGAGGCAAAAAAACTACTTGATTTTTTGATCAGTGAAATGGGCGTGAAAAATATCCGTTTTCCCGAAACTACTTCGCTGGGTATAAAACCGGTAAGTAAAGAAGGCAGCGAACGGCTAATCCGTTGTGCGATACAACATGCCATTGATCATAAACTCCCTTCGGTAACGATCGTGCATAAAGGAAATATCATGAAATTCACGGAAGGCGCTTTTAAAAACTGGGGCTACGAGTTAGCTGAAAGGGAATTTGCAGGCGAAGTATATACCTGGAACCAATGGGAACGCACCAGAAAAGAAAGCGGTGAAGCTGTGGCCAATGAAGAGATGAAAATATGCTCCGTGGGCGGTAAGGTAATTGTTAAAGATGCTATTGCCGATAATTTTTTGCAACAGGCACTACTGGCGCCACAGGATTACTCGGTGATTGCCACGCTTAATTTAAACGGCGACTATATCAGTGATGCCCTGGCCGCGCAGGTAGGCGGCATCGGCATTGCCCCCGGGGCCAATATCAATTACCTTACCGGCCATGCGGTTTTTGAAGCAACCCATGGCACGGCGCCCAGGTTTGCCAATACCAACGCCATGAACCCATCCTCCATTATTTTAAGCGGCGTAATGATGCTGGAATACATGGGCTGGAGGGATGCTGCTGAACTAATCACCAATTCGGTTGGCAAAACTATTCGCAATAAAACTGTAACGATCGATTTTTATAATTTGATGAAAGAAGGTACTTTACTGAAAACGAGTGAGTTTGCGGATGAACTGATAAAGAATTTATAAGCCTTGCAACCGTTTTTGTAGATTTGCCTGGTATTAAATTGTATAACCGATGATAGACATCTTAACCCCGCTATTACAATCTCCCAAATTACAGGAGCATTTTAGTAAGCTTAAAGATTATATTAAGGAAGAGCAGCAGAAAAGAAAGGATTTTTATGACTTCGTAACTGAGGACATGAAAGCTGAATTCATTAATGGTGAGGTTATTATTCATTCCCCGATTACTGATGAACATGAAAGCGCTTCATTCGATCTTGCTTCTTTAATGCATATTTATACAGTTGCCAAAAAATTGGGAAGGGTTACCCATGAAAAATTAATGATCGCCCTTACCCGGAATAATTATGAACCTGACATTTGTTTCTTTAGCGCTGCCAAAGCAAGGAAGTTTAAAGAGGGCCAGAAATTATTTCCGTCACCGGATTTTATCGCGGAAATAATTAGCAGGAGTACAGAAAAAATTGACAGGGGCGTAAAATTTGAAGACTACGCTTTGCATGGCGTAAAAGAATACTGGATCATCGACCCCAGGCATAAAACAATTGAGAAATATCTACTGGTCAATAAAAAATATGAACTGGAAGAAAAATTAGTTCATGGGGATATCAGCAGTAAAGTAGTGAAAGGGTTTACCATACCGGTAAAAGCGATTTTCGATAAAACGCAGTTTGCAAAAACAATGGCAACAATTTCTAATAAATAAATAAACATTTAATGGCTAAAATTAAAGTAGCAAATCCCGTAGTAGAATTAGACGGCGACGAGATGACAAGGATCATCTGGAAATTTATAAAAGACAAACTGATCGTTCCGTACCTGGAACTCGACATTAAATATTACGACCTTGGCATGGAGTATCGGGATGAAACCAACGACCAGGTTACCGTTGATGCGGCCAATGCGATCAAAGAATTTGGTGTGGGCATCAAATGCGCCACCATTACACCCGATGAAGCAAGGGTGAAAGAATTTAACCTGAAACAAATGTGGAAGAGCCCTAATGGCACCATCCGTAATATCCTGGATGGCACTGTTTTTCGTGAGCCCATTGTAATGCAGAATGTACCCCGACTGGTAACTAACTGGACCGCACCCATCATTGTAGGCCGCCATGCATTTGGCGACCAGTACCGTGCAACCGATGCCGTTATCAAGGGCAAAGGAAAATTAACCATGACCTTTACACCCGATGGCGGTGGTGAGCCGCAAATATTTGAAGTGTACAATTTTAAGGGTGACGGTGTTGCCCTGAGCATGTACAATACCGATGAAAGTATTATGGGTTTTGCCCGGAGTTGTTTTAATATGGCGCTTAGTAAAAAATGGCCCCTTTATCTTTCAACCAAAAACACCATTCTTAAAAAATACGACGGACGTTTTAAAGATATTTTTGAAGATATTTTCCAGGCAGAATTTAAGGCGGCTTACGAAACTGCAGGCATTACTTATGAGCATCGCCTGATTGATGACATGGTAGCAAGCGCGTTAAAATGGAATGGCAATTTTGTGTGGGCTTGTAAAAATTACGATGGCGATGTGCAAAGTGATACAGTGGCACAGGGTTTTGGGAGCCTGGGCTTAATGACTTCCGTATTAATTACACCGGATGGCGGCACTATGGAAGCGGAGGCGGCACATGGTACGGTAACCCGCCACTACAGGGACCACCAGGCAGGTAAACCAACTTCTACCAATCCGATCGCCTCCGTTTTTGCATGGACAAGGGGCCTGGCATTCAGGGGTAAACTGGATGGCAACCAGCCTTTGATAGATTTTTGCCTGGCGCTGGAAGCGGTTTGTATTGAAACAGTGGAAAGTGGAAAAATGACCAAGGATCTTGCCGTATGTATTCATGGTAATAAAGTAAGTCATGGTGAACATTACCTGTACACCGAAGAATTCTTAGATGCCATTGATGAGAACCTGAAAAAGAAAATGGTTAACTAAACCATGCATTGGCTTCACCAGGAATAGTAAATTTTTTTGGGGCAACAAATGTTGCCCCTTTTTATTAGCAGCCAGCTGTCAATCCTCAGCATAGTTTTCTTACATCGCCTTTACGAAGAAAACAGGTTGATGCTGAATGGGGAAATTACAGGAATTGGCAATATAGCAAAGTTCGTTTGCTGCATGGTGTAGTTCTGCTGCTTTAGCGAGCATAGTTTCATGGGTTACCGTTACCACGGGATGTAATATTACTGCAGTAAATTGTCCTCCTCCATTAGAAGTCTCGGTCATAGTTCCGGTTGCATTGTCAATATAATCGGTTACAATAATTCCAGCTTCCGAACAAAGGTGTAAATACCATAGCATATGGCAGGTAGAAAGAGATGCAACAAAAAGTTCTTCGGGATTGTACCTGGTTGTATCGCCACGGAAAGCCGGATCAGAAGACCCCGCTATGGTTGCTTTATTATCAGCCAGGATAAGGTGGCTACGGTCATATGATTTGTAGTCCTTCGTTCCCTGCCCTGTGTTGCCGGTCCATTTTACTGATAAATTATAATGATGTGTTTTATCCATTTTAGTTTTTATTATACTCCGCTATACCAATTTTGAAAATCTTTACATAATTCTATAATTTTTGTATACTTGATTTATCTACCCTTGCAACCCTTAGCAGGATCGGGAACTCAACTGTTTTTGTTGTTCCCGGTGCCCATATTTTTTGAAGTTGAGTTTTAATTTGTTCAACCGGGTTGTGATTATGGGATTTTATATAATATTGCACGGCAGACCATGTTTCAAGATAACCCAGCAATTCTTCCATTGTCCATTCAAGTGTATGGCGCAATACAGGTACCTGGATTTCTTTAAATGGGAATGGAATAGTTTGATAATTTTCTTCTACATATTTTCTTTCTTTATCCCAAAAAGATCCAATGATATTATAATAAAAATGATCGATTATTTTATCCGTATCCTCATCAGCCCGCATAAGCCCGTAACCCATTATTGCCAGTATGCCATTGGGGCGAAGGGTCCTGATTACTTCTTTATAAAAATCATCAAACTTAAACCAATGTATGGCCTGGGCTACGGTTATTAAATCAAAACTGCTATCCTCAAATAAACTGTGTTCAGCCCTTTCAACACTATAAAATATATTTGCTTTTTTAACAGCATTCTCTATTTGTTGTTCGCTGATATCAGTAGCATACACTTTTTCAAAATATTTTGACAGCGCCATGGCCACCTGACCGTTGCCGGTTCCGCAATCCCAGGCTGCTTGTTTTTTTTCAACAACTGAATTCAGAAAGGAACACAGCGCCGCGGGGTAAGTAGGCCTGTACCTGGCGTATAAGCTTGCCTGATTGCTGAAGTTGTCTTTGGGTATCTCCATAAAAATATGAATAACCTGCTTTCAAAAATTTGTGATCATCCTGCGGTGATAATTGATTTGCCCCAGGTGATAACTCAAATGCGCCAGGAGATGCAATAAAAACTGCAACGTAGTCATCGGCAATTCCGCCGCTCCTTGCGGATAATTCTCCTGTAACTGCTCCTCCGTTAATTTTTCAAGCGTTGCTTTAATTACGATGATCACTTTATCAATATCTTCCCGCATTAAAGCTTTCGGAACATGCTTTAATGAAAACTCCAGGTCCCTGTTTCGGATATAACCCGTGTGGCCAAGTATTGCCCCAATATAAGTATTCAAATTTCCGATAAGGTGCAAACAAAGATTACCCGCCGAATTATTGGTACCCTTTATAATTTCCCACATCATACCCTCATCACTGTAGGCAGCTATTTCCTGCTGAAGTTTTAATAAATCTTTCGTAAAAAGCTGTTCAATTGCTTTAATCATGGCCATTTTTTTAACAACTTTATGCATTAAATATTGAACTGTTAACCACCGCTACATTTTAAAATATTATCCTGTTTACCAGAGTGGGTCACAAAAGCCTGTTTAGCTTTGCATATTGAAGCAACAGGATGGTTTTTGCGTCCCTGATCCCACCTGAGTCAACCAATTGCATTGCGTGGTCAAACTTCATTTCGAGCACTTCAATATCCTCCTGTTCCTGCCCAATACCGCCACCGTCATTTACTTTCATGGATTGGGTATATTCTGCAACGAAAAAGTGCAAGAGCTCTGTCACCGAACCAGGCGACATATACGCTTCAAATATTTTATGGACAGCAGAAATTTTAAAACCGGTTTCTTCTTCTGTTTCCCGTTTGATACAGTCTTCGGGGTTATCATTGTCCAGCAGGCCTGCGCAGGCTTCAATCAGCATCCCCGATGAATTACCGTTTATAAAAGTTGGGAGCCGGAATTGATTGGTCAGGATCACTGTTTTATTTTCCGGGTTATACAGCAAAATAGTTGCACCGTTCCCCCTGTCATAAGCTTCCCGGGTTTGCACCTGCATGGTACCATCTTTTTTCAGGTATTCGTACCTGATTTTTTTTAAGGTGTACCAGTTATTGGAAAGAATTTCTGTTTCGAGGATTTTTACTTTTTCGCGGATCATTCAGCGTATTTAATTCAGTTAAGAAATTTACCGGGAGTGCCTGTATTTGCTAAACTTTTAAACCGGCTCATAAGAAGATGCGCACCGGATGGAATGCTACAATTGGTCACTCATTCCCTGCGGTTAACCAAAACTGCATCTTTATACTTCTGCTTATTAGTCCGGTTAGATTAATTCCATTACAATTTTAATAAACATATTTGCAATATTGCAATTTTTTTTTGGAGCGCTTTGTATAATTCAACTATACTTTTAGCCTTTTATTTTACCTTACAATATATTAAGAAAAAAGCAGGTAGTACAATGAATGACATCGCATCCGCTCAAAAAAACAATCCCCTGCATGGGAAAACATTGGAACATATTATGCATTACCTGGTGGAAAAATATGGGTGGCAACAATTAGGCAATATGATACGGATCAATTGCTTTACGGATAACCCCAGTATCCGGTCGAGTTTAAAATTTTTACGCAAAACTGAATGGGCCCGAAAAAAAGTGGAAGATTTGTACCTGGATTCCCAACCTAAAAAAAATTAGTTCCGCTTCCTGCCTATTTATAAAAAAATCCGGGGATGAAGTTCATCCCCGGATTCAAATCAATAATTTTATCGCCTAAAATAAATTTTTCATTTTCAATAAAGCTGGAAATTTATCGGCAAAGTATACCTCGTTTTTACATTCTTTCCTTTGATTTTCCCCGGTGTCCATTTGGGCATTTTATTAAATACCCTTATTGCTTCTTCTTCTATACCATACCCTACTTTATCACCCACTGTCAGTGGTTGGTATATTTTACCGTTTTCATCTACAGAAAATATCAATTTTACTATGCCCTGTGCATCATTTTCGGTGGCTTGTTCAGGGTACTCAATATTTTTTTCAAAAAAACGTTCCAATTCTTTTTGCCCCCCGGGAAAAGCGGGCAACACTTCCGTATTTTTATAGAATCCTTCCTTGTCCATTTCCATCGAAGTATTTTTGCTTGTTGCCATTTCAGCCTTAACAATACTCACTTTCCCTTTTTTGGATATTTTATTAGTGTTCGGATTTGCCATCGGAACTTTGGCGGCACTATCACCGATAATTGCAGCGGTATCCCCCGTCATTACCATATTGCCACTATTCATTGAAGTGTCACTATTTACTGCGAGCGTATCGGTTCCGGATAGATTACTAGTGTCACCCTCTTTACTGTAATCCTTACTATCGCTACATCCGGCAATTAAAATACACGACAAAACTGCTATGGGTAAGAGGCCATTACCTACAAAAGCGCTTACTATTTTTTTCATAAAAATTATGTTGGTTATTCATTATAAGTTTCAAATAAAGTGCCATGCCTGCTTTTTATTGCTTAGCGAGGAGTTCAAACATTAATATTGCAGTGCCTGCCGCTTTACGGAGTGATAAAGTACCCATGTTGAGGAAGATTATCAACGGGGGTGTTATATAGATCTGCCATAACCCCGCCACAAATAATGGTGCCTGGTGATTAAGCATTCTTTCGATGAAACATCCGGTTTTTAAAGGTTGAAATTGTATCTTTGCATCGAAGAATTTCGATATGGGTAAAAAAGGCAAGGTTTTAATGGCAATGAGTGGCGGTATAGACAGTACCGTAGCCGCCCTTATGTTGCATAAAGAAGGGTATGATGTAATTGGCATTACCATGAAAACCTGGGATTACGCCACCAGTGTGGGCACAACTGGTAAAAAAGAAACCGGCTGCTGTAACCTCGATAGTTTTAATGATGCCAGGCAGGCGGCTGTTCAGCATGGGTTTCCGCATTTCATACTAGATATCCGCGAAGAATTTGGCGATTTCGTGATCGATAATTTTGTAGAGGAATATATGGCCGGCCGCACACCTAACCCCTGCGTGATGTGCAATACGCACATAAAATGGCGCGCCTTATTAAAAAGAGCTGACGCGCTTGGTTGCGATTTTATTGCGACGGGCCACTATGCACAAATTCATCAGCATACCAATGGCAGGTATTTTATCCGCAAGGGTATCGACGACACCAAGGACCAGAGTTATGTACTATGGGGACTTCAGCAAGACCTGTTGAGCCGCACCTTACTTCCATTGGGCACTTATCACAAAACGCAAATACGCCGTATGGCCCATGATTTTGGCTATCCTGAATTAGCAAAAAAGGCGGAGAGTTATGAAATATGTTTTGTTCCTGACAATGACTATCGCGGATTTTTAAAAAGGAACGTTAACGGGCTTGAAGAAAGGGTGAACGGTGGAAATTTTGTAGATAAAACGGGTAAAATCCTTGGTAAGCATAAGGGCTATCCTTTTTACACCATCGGCCAGAGAAAGGGGCTCGACATTGCATTGGGTAAACCCGCCTTTGTAACCGCTATAGACCCTGGAACCAATACAATTGTGCTTGGCGAAGAAGAAGACCTGAAAGGCAGCGAAATGAACGTGGCCCGAATAAACTGGATCAAATATGAAGGCATTACAGAAGGAATGGAAATGCTAACAAAAATAAGATACAAAGATAAAGGTGCGATCAGTAACCTGTACACATACGAAAACGGCATAAAAGTTCGTTTTTATGAGCAGGTAAAGGGTATCGCCCCCGGGCAAAGCGCCGTTTTTTACGATGGGGATGATGTGGTGGGCGGAGGAATAATTCAACGTGCCCCGGCCTACCCTCTATAGCCGGGCTACTTAAGGAAGCAGCCTTTTCTTTCATTTGCTGGTCTGGTTAAGTAACTTTCTTATTATGAAAAGAATTGTTTTATATTCAGGTGTTCTTACTGTACTGGCGCTAAGTGCGTGTAAAAAACAAACGGAAGAATTTTTAACCGCATCAATTGAAGAGTACTCCCCGCTTGTAGTTGGTAAATTTATTACCTACCAGTTAGATACCTTTAAATATTTAAAATTCGGTGTAAAAGACACTATTGTTACTTACCAGGTAAAACATGTAATCGATGCACTCATCAATGATAACCTGGGAAGGCCCGCTTACAGGATTATCCGGTATATACGCAAAACACCACAGCAGCCCTGGTTGCCCGATAACAGTTTTACAACGGTGAATACCGGCACTTCTTTAGAATTTATCGAAAACAACCAGCGGTTTTTAAAATTGAAACTACCGGTAAGGGATGGATATTCATGGAAAGGCAATACGTATATTGATACCTATTCTTTGAATTCGACCGTAAGATATCTAGATGACTGGGATTATATGTATGAAGGGATAAACGAGCCACTTAATCTGGGAAACATCCATCTCGACAGCACTCTAACAGTAAACCAGCGGGATGAAGTAATAGGTATACCTTCCAATCCAACTTCGTATAGCGAAAGAAATGTCGGTCTTGAAGTTTATGCAAAGGGAATCGGCCTGGTATACCGCAAATTTCTTCATACTATATTCCAGCCGGCCACACCGGGTGTAGGCGCCGCTTATACCGATGACTCGTACGGAGTAACTTTCACTATGATCGACCATAATTAAACAGTCGGCCAATGGTGCATCTTTTCGGAGGATTTGATTGACTTCATGAATGGTTATCAATTACACTATGAAGAAATTATTGCTTTTTATTTTAATTTTTACGATTCATCCTGCAAGTTTTGCTCAATATTCACGCTATATTATACAATTGAAGGATAAGGCCGGCACCCCGTTTTCCATAAGTAACCCTTCGCAATTTTTATCCCAACGCGCTATCAACAGGAGGGTTCGTTATAATATCCCTTTGGATCAAAGCGACCTTCCCGTTACGCCGCGCTATATCGACAGTATTCGTTTATCCGGTAAGGTTACCATTTTAACTGTGAGTAAATGGCTTAACCAGGTGTGCATTGTTACCACCGATGCCGCCGCCTTATCCAAAATAAATAACTTTTCTTTTGTTTCGGCATCGGCGCCAATCGCTGCAAGGCTTCAGTCAATTCCTGTTCCTGTGGATAAGCAATTGGATCCACCGGATGACGCGGCCCCTGTTCTACCAGCTAAACCGCAAGATCCCACAGATACTTATAATTACGGTATTGCCTACCCGCAGATAGATTTACACAACGCCCGGTTTTTACACAACCTGGGTTTCAGCGGCGGGGGTATGCAAATTGCATTGATGGATGCCGGGTTTTATCATTATAAAACCTTGCCCACTTTTGACAGCGTTCGAAATAACAACCAGGTTCTGGGTACATGGGACTTTGTGGCCAACGAGGAAAGTGTGAATGAAGATCACGTGCATGGAATGAATTGTTTTAGTACTATAGCAGCTAACCTGCCAGGATCCTTTGTAGGTACTTCCCCCAAAAGCTCCTTTTATTTATTCCGCACAGAAGATATATCGAGTGAATACCCCGTTGAAGAGCAAAACTGGGTAGCGGCCGCAGAAAAAGCCGATAGTCTCGGTGTGGATATTTTTTCCGTATCGCTCGGTTATAACCTTTTTGACAACAGCAGTTTTAATTATTCCTACGCTCAAATGGATGGAAATACTACCATTATTTCAAGAGGCTGCGATTTGGCTGCTAAAAAAGGTATTCTGGTTGTGGTTGCTGCAGGTAACGCCGGTAACAGTAACTGGAAATATATTACCACTCCCGCGGATGCCGATAGCGTATTAGCGGTAGGCGCAGTAAACGTTGCCAGGCAAACTGCAGGCTTTAGCAGTTATGGCCCTTCGGCCGACGGACAAGTAAAGCCGGATGTTGCAGCTATCGGGCTTAACGCAGTGATTGCTGATCAAAATACCGGAGGACCTGTTTATAATAACGGCACTTCTTATGCATGTCCCATTATGGCCGGGATTGTAACCTGCCTCTGGCAGGCATTTCCCGAAGTAAATAATATGGGCATCATTGATATAATGCGTAAATCATCCGACAAAACAAATACACCGGATGACCGCACAGGTTATGGCATACCGGACGCAAAAAAAGCTTTCGTTTCTCTCCTTAAAAAATCATATACCGGGCAAATCACAATTGATAGTGACTGTAAAACCCGGATTGCCTTTACGGTAAAAAAAAGCAGCAATATGAATATCGTTGTTGAAAGAAAATTACCAACTGATATAAATTATGTGGCTTTAACTACAATTGGTTTTACCGGTAGTTTTTTATCCGGTGACGTTAATTATACGGATGATCTTACCGGATTGGCGGCAGGGATCACTATTAAGTATCGTTTAAAAATGACTATTGCTGCCGATACCAGTTTTTACTTAGATTCCGTTACGGTAAATTATGGGCAGTCATGCAATACCGTCACTGAAAACATCACCATTGGACCTAATCCGGTAACCGATAATCTCATCGTACTGGTAGCAAGAAATACCCCCGTGAAAGCCACTGTTATCATTCATTCTATACCCGGACAAATAGTTTACAGTACAACACAGCAGGTAAGCGGCGCCCAAAACATCATCATCCCCATGAAACAAATGAGCAGGGGTATTTACTTTGTAACGGTATTTTTAAATGATAAAAAGGAACTGGTAAAAAAGATCGTAAGGAATTAGGGATAAAAGTTAATGGGTAATGCTTTCAAACGGGTTAACAGCAGTGTTTATTAAAAGCTGGTGCAGTATCCACCCTATAATTTTCTGAAAACAGCAACAAACATACTGTCTGCTTTCTTATCATACCCCTTCAGCATTTGCTGCTGCAATAATTGACAATTAAAATTTTCAGCAATAAATTCCGATATGGCTTCATTCTCATTTTTAAAAACAGAACAGGTAATATAGATGAACATGCCGCCTGTTTGCAGGTGTGGCATCACGCTGGAAATAATTTTTTTTTGCAGGTCGCTGTACTCTTTAATAGCTGGTTGTTTAAAAAAATACATTTGCTCCGGCGTTCGGCTCCAGGTGCCGCTACCACTGCATGGAACATCACAAATAATCAGATCAAAACAGGGTCCTCCCGGGGTAAAATCGGCACTGGTAATATCTGCAATAAAATATTTATATTCTTTTATACCGGCTTTTTTAAACCTCCGGTGAAGGTTTAAAATAATATTTGCCCTGATATCTGAAACGGTAAGATTGATCTTCCTGTTTACGATATCATTTAATAAAATTGATTTCCCGCCACTTGCCGCACAACAATCCCATACTGACAAATCTGGTTTCGATTTAGTTTGCGGGGCATCGGTATCTACATCACCATTCCTTAAATAATCCAGCACTTTTTGTGAATGGTAATCCTGCACTACCACTTCTTTGTCGATAATAAAAAAATCGTCTACTTTTTCCGAAACCCTCATTCGTACACAATCATCGCCCGCCCATTGCCAGGATAATTTTAATTTCTCCAATTTCTTTAATACCGAAGTTTTGGTTTGTGGACGAATGCGCAGGAATAGATCCGGCTGCACGAGGAAAGATTTACAGAACTCACCAGTTTCAATTCCATCACTCAGCTCATTACTGAAAGGAAAAATATCCGCGATAAGAAATCCGGGATCGAGCGTAGCTAATTTCTCATTGATGGGAAGGGTCATTTTTTTATTCCATTCGGGATTCAGTTTTTCCATTAATTCCGATGGCTCCGATTCGCATAAAAAAGTAGCCTCCAGCATTTTTTGATCCGATGAAATCCCCTTACCGGCAAATCCCAGCCTGAAAAAATTGTAACAAAGAGTGGAGATAAGGCGCCTGTCTTTAGCGCCATACTTTTTATTGGCAGCAAAAAACTGTTTTATAAAAATGGCAAAAGGCTTTTCTCCTTTATATTTTTCAACTATAGTTTTGGCGGAATTGATATAGGAGTGGAAACGGCTCATCCAGTAAAAATATATAGAGCTTGAATATAAATCAACTCTGCAAAATAGCATTCAGATATTTACAATTCTAATAAGGCTTTAACCGGGTCTTTACCAAATAAAAGCAATGAGGGATTTTCGAGCAATTCCTTCACCCTTACCAAAAAACTTACGGATTCCCTGCCATCAATAACACGGTGGTCGTAACTTAGCGCCAGGTACATCATTTGTTTAATTACTATTTGTCCTCCGACAGCCATGGGCCGTTCCTGGATTTTATGCATACCCAGTATGGCGCTTTGCGGAATATTAATGATTGGTGTACTCATTAAAGAACCAAAAACCCCGCCATTGGTAATAGTAAAAGTTCCGCCGCTCATCTCTTCTATCGTCAATTTATTTTCTTTAGCTTTTGTTGCCAGTTCCACTACTTTTTTCTCAATTTCAGCCATACTTAAACTTTCGGCATTACGGATTACTGGCACAACCAGGCCCTTAGGCGCAGATACAGCTATTGATATATCGCAAAAATCGTGGTAAACTATATTTTCACCATCGATCATGGCATTTACGGCGGGCCATTCCTGCAATGCAAAGCAACAGGCTTTGGTAAAGAAACTCATAAATCCAAGATTGACAGCATGGGTTTCTTTAAATTTTTCTTTATTTTTCGTTCTGATTTCCATGATAGCGCCCATATCTACTTCATTAAAAGTAGTGAGCATGGCCGTGGTATTTTTGGCTTCAACCAGGCGACGGCTAATGGTTTTACGGAGGTTACTCATTTTTTCGGAACGCTCATTACGCCCAAATAACTCTACCCCGGGTTTTCGTCCGGGATTATTGATTGCTTCCAGTACATCCTGCTTCACAATCTTACCATTACTGCCGCTCGGAATCACTGATTTTAGATCTACTTTTTTATCGGCGATAATAGCCGCTGCCACAGGAGTGGTCTTTTTTTCCTGTTTACTGGTTGCGGGTTGCGGGGTTGTGGATGCCGCAGCCGTGGTTTCCTTTGAATCCGGGGATGCAGCAACCGGTTCGCTTTTTATTTCCGTTGGTGCAGCTTCGGCATCTCCCCCGGGCTTTGTTGCATTGGTATCTATACTACAGGCAATATCACCTATTTTCAAGGTATCGCCTTCAGCAGCAACAATTTTTAAAATACCGGCCTGTTCCGCGTTGATTTCAAAAGTGGCCTTTTCACTTTCCAATTCCGCAATTACTTCGTCCCTTTCTACCCAATCACCGTCTTTTTTAATCCATTTTACGAGAGTAACCTCAGTGATACTCTCGCCAACAGACGGTACTTTTATTTCAATTGCCATTATTATTTTTTATTTCCGCGAATTTCGGATAATTTAAAGTATTAATAAAATCGTTTTCAAAAATAAACAGAGGATCCAATAAAATGCCTGAACTACCCTTTTGGGTGTATTGCATTTTTAAAACTCATTATTTATCTTTATATTCGGTGATTAAGTACCAATTAATAATTTGCAGTACCCGTTTACTAAATAATATATTACCACTTAAAAATAAACCTATAATTTTAACAAGCCTTTACATCACTTTAATTATTTATAAATTTTTGCTCCATGAAGCTCAAAAAAATACACACAACGTTTTTGGTGATAGCCATTGCAGCAGCTAACGTTGCATCGGCACAGTTATTCATTGACAACGCTACATTTCTGATTGAAACTGGTGCTACCGTAACCGTACAGGGAGATATTACCAGTAATGTAAGCATACAGGGAGCCGGCAAGGTATTGCTGAAAGGTACCAGTTTGCAGAATGTTAATATGAATAACGGGGGTGCCGCCACCAACGCTTATACCATTCCTAACCTGGAAATAGACAATACAGCCAATGTGGTTTTAACAGGCAATTGTAAGGTAGGGACTTCCCTCCTGTTTACAAACGGTAAAGTACAACTGGGGAATTTTAATTTCCTGCTTGATGCGGCCACCACGGTAGCAGGTGCGGCTGATAATAAATTTTTAGAAACCAACGGAACGGGCTTCGCTCAGCGAAATATTGGCAATGCTGCTGCTGCCAACCAGGTTTTACCTGTGGGCGCCGGAACAAGATACACCCCCATTTCACTTACCCATGCAGGCGGAACCTATGCATCTGCTTTATTAGGCGCCCAGGCTAAAACTGGTAAAAGCCCCAACAGCCATCCGCGTGTGGAATCTTATGCTAATGTTTACTGGCCGGTTGCAACAACCGGGGTTACAGGTGGAACATTTAGTGGTACCGGTACCTACCCTCCCGATGCAGCCCCCGGATTCACCGGAACAGAGGCAGATATCAGGGCAATGGGTTATAATGGAACAAACTGGAGCCTTACAGGAGAAACGCACGACTTTACCGCAAATACATTGACTGCCCAGGTAGGGGCCAATGCCGGGCAGATTTTCGGAATGAACAGGTTTCTCCTGATGAATTCGAAAGTATTGCTGCAGGGGGCAAATCCGGTTGGCGGGGTTATGAGCGATGGATTACGTGCTGCGCCATCCGTTATTCCAACCACTGAACCATACAGGGGTGCACCATTCAATTTTACCAGTTTAAACGGTGGTGTGCAGGAAGTTGTTCCCGCTTCTGTATTTAATGATTTGGGTACAAACAACAATATAGTTGATTGGGTTTACCTCGAATTGAGGAATAATGTTACTACCGGCAGTGTGCTGCTACAAACCCGTTCAGCATTTGTACAAAAGGATGGTGATATTGTTGATGTTGATGGCACAAGCCCGTTATATTTTAAGAACCTGGATGCAGGCGACTACACTGTAACGGTCCGTCATAGAAATCATATGGCCATTTCAACGAATAATACAGTCGGGTTTTACAAAAACCTGACGCTTTCTTCTTCCACACCTGTGCTGGATTTTGCGTCTCCGGCAACGAATGTATTGGGTGTGGCGAATACTAACTACGTGCAAACCGGAGGGTTCAATATGATGTATGCCGGAAATGCGAATTTTAATACTATCGTTAATTACAGCGCATTGGGCAACGACAGGTTATATCTTTTAAACACTATTTTGAGTGGAACTTCTACGGGTTCGGTACCAGGATATAGCGTGGGGGATTTGAACATGAATAAAATTGCCAATTATTCTGCCTTGGGTAACGACAGGTTATATCTTCTGAACACTGTATTAGCCGGTTCGTCTGTAAGTTCTAAAAACCAGGTACTGCCAAATTAAATTAACTCATTCAAATAATTGATCTAAAAATACCACCATGAAGAAAGTAATTTTATTATTGATAACAATTGCCGGAATGCTTTCGATAAGCAACGCACAGCGCGTTCGGGGTACTTTAAGAAATGCCACCGGCCTGCCAAATTCAAACGAAGTAATTGTATCAATTAAGCCTACTGCTGCATTTAACGCACTAATCTCCAATTTGATAGTGTCTGTACAAATACCAACTTCAGTTGGCGCCCGCCCGGTAGTGAATTTTACCAACCTTCAACCCTCCTTGTTTGCTACATGGACTCAATTGGATGCGGACCAGGGTGACGGCTTTTATACCTGGGGATTCAATTGCGTAGCTCCCGGAGCCAGTAACACTGATGCAACAGCCTGGTCGACAGCAGAACTGGATGTGCTAAAAATCAGTTTTGTCGGTAATACTGCTACTCCATTTACAGCCAGGTTATGTCATTATTTAGATGGGGGGACCGGGTCA
This sequence comes from Ferruginibacter sp., assembly GCA_014379625.1. Taxonomy (GTDB): domain Bacteria; phylum Bacteroidota; class Bacteroidia; order Chitinophagales; family Chitinophagaceae; genus Ferruginibacter. The sequence continues at coordinate 33,554 of JACMLJ010000051.1, forward strand.
TTTGCTCTTTTTTATGTTGAAACCAATCTAGCTGCTGTTAACGGCGGCGTACTATCAGACTGGGGCAGCCTGTTTTATGGTACCGGCGCTACAAACGGTATTCAGGCAGCAGGAAGTATCGGTGTACCAAATGCGCAGTATTCCTTTGCGCCCGTTCCAAACATAGTCCTTCCGGTTAAATTCCTCGGCTTTACCGCCACCAGAAGGGATAACAGTGCGATACTTAACTGGCAGATTGAAAATGAAAGTGACATTACTGACCGTTATGAAATTGAAAGAACCTTAAATGGAGCGGACTTCAGGAAAGTGTATACCGTACCAGCAAAAAACAACGGCAATTCAAGTAATGCCTATGTTTTAACTGACCTTAATTTATCAGCTATACGTTCTTCAGGAATTTTCTATTACCGCATAAAGCAGGTTGACAAGGATGGCCGGTTCGTTTATTCCGAAATAAGAAGCGTTCGGTTGAACAGCCGGGGAATAGCAATTGGTGTTTTTCCTAATCCAATCAGGGAATTTGCAAACCTAACCATTGATCTTGAACAGGATGCCAGTGCAACCATTTCTATTAATGATGCATCCGGTAAACAAATGAAAAATATTCAAATGCAGCTTTTTAAAGGTGCAAATATCAAGAAAATTAATATGGCCAGTCTTGCCGCAGGAAGTTATATGTTAAAAATACAGACATCAGAAGAAATTAAAACTATCCAGGTAGTTAAAACAAATTAAATAGCTCACTACATATTTATACTAAAAGCCTGCCCATTGTGGCGGGTTTTTTTGTATCTGCAACTTATTACCGACAACCAGTTAATGTTTGCCATCAGGGAGCCATTTGCAAGTAAGAGAACGCAAACTGGCATTGTTGCCGGCATTTTAACCGGGTCATCTAAACTTATAATTGAATCCTTTATGCCAAACTATGGTTTAATATTTTATGATGGTATAGAAGCAGATTTTATCAAATTTAATGCAGGCTGTATTGCAACCATCGGAATAGCAAAAGAAAAGGTGAAACTCGTTTTGCCCGGGTGAGTAAAAATACGGCAGGAGACCTCCAATTCAGCTTTACAGTGTTGCTGGTGGATGCTAACACCTTAAAATAAAAAAAAGCCGGCCATTAACCGGCCGGCACTATCGTTTTAAAATATTATTGCTTAAATTGAAAAGGCCTTATCCACGATTTCCGCCTGCTCCTTAGCGTGAATCTTTGAATAACCCGTAGCAGTAGACGCACTTGGAGGGCGGCTGATGATGAAGAAATTGATATGCTTCAGGTTCATGCGTAAAAATGTGGCTGCACCCATATTTAATGGTTCTTCCTGCACCCAGTACCAGATAGCTTTACTGTATTTTTTGTACAGTTCGTCTAATTTGGTTTGTGGCAAAGGGTAGATTTGTTCTATACGGACGAGCCCTGTATCCGACCTGTTATCTTTTACCTGTTTTTCGGCAAGATCAAAATACATTTTTCCACTGCACATTATTACTTTTTTTACCGCGGAGGGATCTTTCACAAAAGTATCATCTATTATTTCCTTAAACCCACCAGAAGTAAATTCACCCGCCAAACTATAAGTTCCGGGGTGGCGGAGATTTGCTTTTGGAGAAAAAACGATCAGCGGCTTTCTAAAAGGCCATGCCAACTGCCTGCGCAGGAGGTGGAAAAAATTCGCTGCTGTGGTAACGTTTGCAATCACCATATTTAGTTCGGCACACATTTGTAAAAAACGCTCCATCCTGGCGCTGCTATGTTCAGGCCCCTGCCCTTCGTACCCATGGGGCAATAGCATCACCACGCCATTCATGCGTTGCCATTTGGTTTCGGCTGCGGCTATAAACTGGTCAATCGTAGTTTGAGCCCCGTTGCAAAAATCGCCGAATTGAGCTTCCCAGATCACCAGGGCATTTGGGTTGGCCATAGAATATCCATATTCAAATCCCAAAACTGCGTATTCACTTAACAATGAATTATAAATGCGGAAGGGCGCCTGCATTTCAGTAAAATGATTCAGGCGATTATATTCTGTATTGTTGTTCTCGTCGTAAATAACAGAATGGCGATGACTGAAAGTTCCTCTTTTTACATCCTGCCCGCTCATGCGCACGTCTTTGCCCTCTATTAATAAACTTCCATAGGCCATCAGTTCACCGGTTGCCCAGTCTACTTTTTGCTCATCGGTATACAGCTTTACTTTGTCCTGCAGTAGTTTTTCCACCTTTCGGAGCGGTTTAAAATCAGTTGGCCATTTCATTAATCCATTAAACAATACAGTAAAATTTTGCTCACTGATAGCCGTAACGGGGGAAGCTTCAAAGTCATCGTTTACAGCCCTTCTTAAACTTTTCCACCAAAGCTCGGGCTTTTGAAAGTTATAGGGTAAAGGGTTTTGCTTTACTTCGTCTAATCTTTCCTGTAAGTCGGCTAAAAATTGTTTTTCCATTTCCTTTGCCAATGCCTTGGCCTCGGGCTCGCCATTCTCTATCAGGTATTGCGTGTACACTTCTCTTGGATTAGGATGCCTGTCAATTAAGGCATACAACTGCGGCTGCGTAAATTTAGGCTCATCCCCTTCATTGTGACCATGTTTACGGTAACATACCATATCGATGAAAATATCACTGTTGAATTCCTGGCGATAATGGGTAGCTATTTCCACTGCCTTTACCACTGCTTCCGGATCGTCGCCGTTTACGTGCAAAACAGGCGCTTTTACCATCGCCGCTACCGAGGTACAATAGTCTGCACTACGGGCATCATCAAAATCTGTGGTAAATCCTATTTGGTTATTGATAACAAAATGTATGGTTCCCCCGGTATAATACCCTTTTAAGTTAGACATTTGCAATACTTCGTAAACAACTCCCTGCCCTGCCACCGAGGCATCCCCATGGATCAATATAGGCAATATCTTATCAAAATCGCTGTTATACAGTACATCAGCCTTACAACGTGAAAATCCTACCACTACCGGGTCTACGGCTTCAAGATGGGATGGGTTGGGGCAAAGTTTCAGATTGATCTTATTGCCGGATGCAGTTACAATATCACTGCTAAAACCCAAATGATATTTTACATCGCCGCTTCCCATGGTAGTGTCGGGTGTAGCGGTTCCTTCAAATTCGCTGAATATCTGTTCGTAAGTTTTACCCAAAATATTGGCGAGTATATTCAGTCTTCCCCTGTGTGCCATACCTATTACTACTTCCTGCACATTATTTAACGAGGCGGTATTAATGATGGCGTCAAGCGCGGCGATGGTAGTTTCGCCACCCTCCAGGGAGAACCTTTTTTGTCCTATATATTTGGTATGAAGGAATTTTTCAAACATAACCCCTTCATTGAGCTTTTGGAGAATTCTTTTCCGTTGTTCCAATGGGACCGGCTTAAGCATGGTTTGTTCAACAGCCTGTATCATCCAATCTAATTTGCGGGTGCTGTTATCCGCCCGAAACTCTACTCCCAGGTTATGGGTATAGCATTTTTGTAAATGATTGATGATGTTTTGGAGTGTTGTTTTTCCTAAGCCAACAAATTTGCCGGTTTCGAATGCAATGGGTAAATCGGCTGCCGTTAACCCAAAGTTTTCAAGACTTAGATTCGCCTTCCGGTCTTTACGTTCACGAATAGGATTTGTTTTTGCCACAAGATGGCCCTTCCTTCTATAAGCCTGAATTAACTGGTAAACGCTTAGTTCCTTTTCAAGTTGAACTTTATCTATTGCATTGCCGGAGGTTGTATTGGCGCCGTTAACTGGTTTAACGCCATTGCTGACTGCGAAATCAAATCCTTCAAAAAATTTACGCATATCCCCATCGATACTGGCGGGGTCTTTTAAAAAATCGTTATACAGGTTCTCAATGTATGCCGGATGAGAATTAGTGATGTATTGAAAATCCTTCATTTGAAATATAAAATTTATTGGTTATTATGGCAATATTTCAGGAATGCAAATATCGTTGATTTATACATTAGATAAAAGAGGGATTTTAGGCTTAATACTTAAAAAATTGATAATTACCGAGCTCCATAAAACGTATGCGGTAAAAAAATAAAATCCGGGTTCAAGGGTTGCGCTGGTGTTGCTCATTGCCCTTGCTCCGAGGAAGGCGATCAATATGCTAACTGCAAAAACATCTGCCATCGCCCATTTGCTGATCGCAGCTACCAATTTCTGCCATTTTCCGGAAATATCTTTTGATAACAGGATATAGAAAACGATCCCTGATTTAACCAATGGAACAATTAGTCCAAATGAAAAAATCAGCAGAAAGGGAAAATAATTGCCGCCTTCCCATAACGATTGCAAGGTACCCAACACACTTCTTGTTTCATTGAAAAGATGGATATCAACGAAAAAATTGGCCGAAATGTCAATCTTCAGCAAATCCAGCACCAGGCCAAAACCTAAAACTACTAAAGAAAGTACGTGCATCAATAACAACATCAAACGGTTCATATGCTAAATTTATAGTTGGAAAAAGCTATAATTGACTTAGAACTTGTTTACAATCGATGGCTAACAGATAAATTTTGATTCAAAATTGTTACGGTTAATGAAACCACAACCGGGAAGAAGGCTGCGACAGAAATTTAAAAAGCTTTTAAGAACTTTTATAAAAACAAACCAGGTTGGCAGGAATAACCGTTGTTTCAGGCAAAAAATCCGATGGAATTTGTACTTTATCCCCTTAACTAAAAAGGGTAAACAGCGCCTTAACAAAATGATTTTTGAAATTCCTTTTTTAATATTGCTTATTTCTTATTTCAAATCCCTATCTTTGCAGCCCAAAAATAAGATTTAAATGGCAAACCATTCAGCAACTAAGAAAGATGTGCGTCAGAGCAACAAACGTAATGAACGTAACCGTTATTATGGCAAAACAACCCGTAATGCGATACGTGATATTAAAGCGATTGAAGACAAACCAGGCGCTGTTGAAAAACAACCCCTTGTGGCTTCTATGATTGATAAATTGGCGAAGCGTGGTACCATCCATAAAAACAAGGCCGCCAATTTAAAAAGAAAACTGGCTTACAGAATTAACGCAATTGCGAATTAGTTTTTGCTTTTTGTTTATATCATTACAACCCGACAGGTAGTACCTGTCGGGTTTTTTATTAATAAAATAATACCGCCCAATGCAATGGAATTGTACATTTGTGATTCTTTAAAAATAAACCAAAAGCTATGCAAAAGCTTATACCCCTTATTTTTGCGCTTACTTTTTCTATTATCAGTCTTCAAATTGCCGCACAGGGAACAGAAACATTTACCAACATCCCTGCTACATCAAGCTCATATGCAACCCGCTCCTGGACAGGCGACAACCCTGCCTTAACCTGGGGGGCAACCGATGCCCGCACAGACCAGGCAATGAATGGTAAAGCGATTGTTATACGCAACGGCTCGGTTACCTGCAATAATATCCCCAATGGCATTGGAAGTATTTCTTTTAACCACCAGCAATTTTTTACAGGGGCTAATTCTGTTTTACAGGTATATATCAATAATATACTGGCAGGTACTGCTAACCCCAGTTTAACTTTAGCCACCACTGTTATCAATAATATAAATATAACAGGCGCTTTTAGCCTGGAGATTCGCCAGGTAACTGCCGGGTTAAGAATTGGTATTGATGATATTAGCTGGACATCCAATAGCGCTGCCGTTTGTACCGAACCTGCGGCGCAGCCAGGTGCTTTAGTGCTGACAGCCACACCGACAACTGTCTCCGGCAGTTTCACGGCCCCGGTACCACCTGCTGATGAATACCTGGTGGTCAGGCATAGTTCCGCTACCCTGTTAGCTTCCCCTTCAGATGGCACCAGCTATTCGCCGGGCAGTTCATTGGGAGGTGGAACGGTGATCAGTGTTGGATCCACCACAACATTTACCACGGCCGGTCTTAACCCCGCGACCACTTATTATTTCTTTGTATTTGCCATCAGCAGTGAAGACTGTTCAGGTGGTCCCAATTATTTAACTACTACCCCATTAGCAAGCAACACCTCCACCTTGCCTTTACCAGCCTGTTCTACCCCACCGGCAATGCCCACTTCATTGGTATTAACACCAACCAATAGTTCGGTTTCAGGAAGTTTTACCGCTGTGGCGGGCGCTAACAGGTATTTGGTGGTAAGCAGTACCGTATCCACTCTTTCCACTACACCTTTAACCGGAACCACTTATAGCCCGGGACAGGCATTGGGAGGGGGTACCATTGTGTCCTACAGTACATCTTCCGGATTTTCTTCATTTGGATTAACGGCAGGTACGCAATATTACTTTTTTGTTTTTGCCGCTAATGGCGATTGCAGCGGCGAACCATTTTATACCGCCACTTCATTAACCGGCAATACCACCACTTTATCAGGCAATGGCATTCCTCCCAATTATTACGATGCTACTTCCGGACTTACCTGCGCTCCTTTAAAAACAGCCCTCTATTCGATCATTTCTGCCAATTCAATTGAACTGACCTATACCCCCGGCGTCTGGAACGCCTATCAAACTACCGACCTGCATAGAAATGATGCCAATACCGCCACCATCATCTGGGATATGTATTCGGACAACCCAACAGGTGCGGAATCTTACACTTATACTTTGGGCACTAATCAGTGTGGAAATTATAACAGTGAGGGAGATTGTTACAACAGGGAACACTCCTTCCCAAAATCATGGTTTAATGATCAAACCCCGATGTATTCTGATTTGCACCATCTTTTTCCTACAGATGGATACGTGAATAACAAACGGGGGAATTTCCCTTACGGTGAAGTAAGCTCGCCTACCTGGACTTCGACCAATGGCAGCAAACTGGGGCCTAATAGTTTCCCGGGATTTGCCGGAACTGTTTTTGAACCCATCAATGAATATAAAGGCGATTTTGCAAGGGCCCAGCTATACATGGTTACCCGCTACGAAAACTTAGTGGCAGGTTGGATCACCAATGGTAATGCAAATGATTTACTAAGCGGTAATCAGTACCCGGCTTTGGATAACTGGGATATCCAGTTGATGTATAAATGGCATTTGCAGGATCCGGTAAGCCAGAAAGAAAGGGACAGAAACAATGCGGTTTATGCTTTACAACACAACAGGAACCCCTTTGTTGACCACCCCGAATATGTGGCAATGGTTTGGCAGTGCACGGGAGTATTACCGGTAACACTGATAGATTTTAAAGCGGTAAAAATCAATACGGGCATCCGGATAACCTGGGTTACCGCAAAAGAGACCCATTTCAAAAATTATGAAATTGAAAGGAGTGCGGATGGCACCCTGTTTAACAAAATAGCTGTGATTGCAGGAAAAAACCAGCCAAACTATTCATTTACAGATCGTAATTTACCCAATAGCAAATGGGTATTCTATCGTTTAAAGATGATTGACCTTGACGGTAAATTCAGTTACAGTAAAATCGTTTCTGTAAGACTGAGCAATAACTTATCGAATGCCCTTGTTTATCCAAACCCCACTGCGGATTCATTTACCATTCAATTGAAAAATCCACTGGCAGCAAAAAGCAGTTTGCTGATTACAGATTTGGCCGGCAGAACCCTGTCAACTCAACACCTGCCGGCAGCACAAAATAGTATCCCTGTAAATGTGCGTCAATTACCCGCGGGCAGGTATTTTCTTACCATCACCAATGATCATGAATTTATAAAGGAATCATTTGTGATCACCCTGTAAAATATCCGGGCCGTGTAAAAAAGAGTTATCAGACCAACAATCAAGAAACCTGCAAACTAACCACCCGGCTGTACGGGGGTCTCTGAGCTATGTGGAATATATTGTAGCTTGTGAAAAATTTTCTTTCTGTTATGAAGGTTACAGTTATTATTTTCTCCACTTTATTTTTATCGTTTTCCTTTATCATTTCCAATGCACAGCAATGCCGGTTTGAAAAAACCAATGGTAAGGAATCGGCTACTTATTTTGAAGCCATCGACTGGTTTAAACAATTAGATAAAATATCCCCGTTGGTTGTGGTAAAGCAAATGGGCGGCACCGATGCAGGGTACCCGTTGCACCTTGTATTAGTAAGCAGTGACGCGAAATTTGATGTAGCAGGATGGCACCGGGAAAAGAAAGTGGTAATACTAATCAATAACGGCATTCACCCGGGCGAACCGGATGGCATTGATGCAAGCATGATGCTGGTAAGGGATATTGCCGCTAAAAAAATTAAATTACCCGGCAATGTTGCGCTGGCGTTTATCCCGGTGTACAATATTGGCGGGACTTTAAACCGGGGTTCTTCATCCAGGGTAAATCAAAACGGGCCATTGGAATACGGGTTCAGGGGTAACTCACAAAACCTTGACCTGAACAGGGATTTTACAAAATGCGACAGTAAGGAAGCAAGATCTTTCACGGAAATTTTTCACTTTCTTGATCCGGATATTTTAATGGATAACCATGTAAGCGATGGCGCCGATTATCAGCATACCATGACCCTGCTTACTACCCAGTATGACAAATTAGGCCATGGATTAGGCGATTGGTTAAAGCAAATTTTTGAACCTCAATTGTACAGCAGCATGAGCAAAAAAGGCTGGGATATGATACCTTACGCAAATTTTGAAACCGCCCGCCCGGATGTTGGTATGGAAATGTTTTATGATCCGCCCCGGTATTCTTCCGGCTATGCAGCCCTGTTCCAGACGATCTCCTTTATACCGGAAACGCATATGCTAAAACCCTATAAAGACAGGGTGCTTTCTACCTATGCACTGATGCAGACGATGATAGAAAAAACCTCCGCTAATGCCGGCGAATTATTAACAAAACGGGCTAATGCCAAGGCAGAGGTTATAAAAGAAAATTCATTTCCCTTAAGCTGGCAGGTTGATTCAACAAAAAACTCCATGGTGCGGTTGATGGGCTATGAACCTGCTTTTAAAACAAGCGATGTGACCGGTTTACAAAGCATGTATTATGATCACGATAAACCATTTACAAAAGCCGTAAGGTATTTTGATGTGTTTACCCCCACCCAGGAAATAAAAAAACCAACCGCTTATATTATTCCGCAGGGGTGGCATGCAGTCATTGACCTCTTAAAATTAAATGGTGTTAAACTTCATCCATTCCTCCGCGATACCTTATTAACAGTAGAAGCCTATCATATTGACGATTACAAATCTATTCCCCGCCCTTATGAAAAGCACCATAAAAACAACGGTGTAAAAGTTTCCGTAATCAACCAACCGATACAGTTCCTGAAAGGTGATGTATATATTGCGATGGATCAAAGGGCCAACCGTTATATCATTGAAATGCTGGAACCGACCGGGGATGACAGTTTTTTTGCCTGGAATTTTTTTGACGCTATCCTTCAGCAAAAGGAGGGCTACAGCGATTACCGCTGGGAAGAACTGGCCTCCCGGGTTTTGAAAGATGATCCTGCACTGCAAAAAAAATTCCAGGCCAAAAGGTCAGGAGATGCCGAATTTACTTCCAACGCATCCGCTCAATTGGATTTTATTTACAAAAACTCACCTTACTATGAGCCGGTGCATTTGCGTTATCCGGTATTTCGCTTTATAAAATGATGAGGGGGTAATGAATCGGCAATTGTGAATGTTTAATGGGGAAAGTGCCGCATTTAAGCGCTGGCGCAGGCTTTCCACGAATTGAATGGCGATAGCGTCATCTCGAATCAGGTCAGCTAATAACAACTTTGACGTACTTGCGTTCCCGTTACCAATAATAAAATAATGGCATATATTTGATTCACTAAAATTAACCCGCATGAGTAAGGAAGTTTATGCGATTCCGCTCCGGTATCGTAAAATGGAGAATTTGCATATTGTATTCTGGTTGTTTAAAGATATAAGCTGGTGTATGATCTGGCGGCCATTGGGCATCGCAATGATTTTCCCTACCCTTATTATTGCCATTATTATTACGCTGCGCACCAGGCAATACATGAGCGAAGTATGTCATAATATCGCCATTGTAGTATGGATCACCGCAAACTCTTACTGGATGATCAGCGAGTTTTTACATTTTGATACCGATGTTTTATGGGGCGAATACACTTACAAGCATCTGTCCATTGTACCCTTCGTAATGGGCATACTGGTGCTTGGCTATTATTATTTGTGGTGGAGGCCATGGCATAAGGATGCGGTGGAAACGATGTAAGCTATAGTTGAACCAGCCCGTGTTTAAGCGCATACAAAACCAACCCCACCCGGCTTTTTACAGTAAATTTTTCAAACAGTGCGTTTCGGTATCCGTCAACGGTTTTAGGACTAACAAACATTTTACCGGCAATTTCATAGTAGGTAAGTTCGCTGCAGGCCAGTTTCAAAAAATCTTTTTCCCGGTCATTCATTGATCGTATGGCGTCTGTTTTTGTTTTATCCGGATCTTTATCGTTTTGCAGGGCGTGCACCAGTTTACCGGTGATAAAATCGGTATAATAAAAACCCTTGTTCATAATCGCGTTGAGGGCTTCGCCCAAAACCGGGGGTTCCACATCTTTACTGAGGTACCCTTTTACCCCCAGCTTAAGCATGAGCAGGATGCTCTCTTCTTTTTCAACCATGCTTACTACCAATATTTTTATAAGGGGGAAATTCTCGTTCAGCCATTGTACAGCCGCGAAGCCATCCATCTTCGGCATATTGATATCCATAATCAGGATATCCGGTTCATTGCTTTTGGTTAATTTTTGCTGAAGATCCAGGCCATTATCGGCTTCAAAAAGTATAACGCAATCGCTGCAAACCAGTTCAATCAGGCTGATCAGTCCTTTGCGAAAAAGCGTATGGTCATCTACTAATGCTAAGCGCATTATTGGTTTACCTGGCATAAGGGTTTTTTAATTTACACAGGCAGTGCGATAGTGACCGAACTGCCGTTTCCAGGTAAGCTTTCAATATGTAATTGTGCATTAATAAGGACGGCCCGGCTTTTAAGGTTATGAAGCCCTGCGCCTGAAGCATTCATTTTTTCTTCCGCATTAAAACCAATTCCATCGTCGTTGAATGCTAAAATAAATATATTTTCGTTAACATGCAGTAAAATATTGATATGTCTGGCCCTGCTGTGCTTTATTATATTGTTAAGCACTTCCTGCGCCATGCGGTAAAGGATCAGGGATTTGTCGTTGTCAATCACAGGCGCCGTTCCGCGCAGTTCATAACTGGCGCTGAACTGACCGGTCTTATTAAGGCGTTCCACTTCAATTTCAATGGCTTTCACGAGTCCCACCTGTGCAATGCGATCGCTGCCCAGGCTTACCGAAAGTGATTTAATATCGGCAATTAACTGGCGGGTAAGATCCTTGGTATCTTCAATTTTTTCAATGGCTTTTTCGGGGTTGGAGAACTGCAGCGTACTTAAATTTATTTTGATCAGGCTGGCAACCTGGCCGAGGTTATCATGAAGTTCGCGGGAGACCTGCTGGAGGGTTTGTTCCTGGATTTCTATTTGGGTTTGGAGGAGTTCATGATTAAACATTGTTTGTAATTCTTCTTTCTCCTTAATAAATTTTTTTTGGTTAAAATGGTATCTAATGACTGATAAAATTATTACTACAATTAATAGTAAAAACAATAAGCTGCCTAATAAAATGGTTATTAAAACTTCCTGATTGGTTTTGAACATATGAATCCAATTATAAAAAAGATATATAAAACTACATTTAAGGTAGTATTAAACATGCTCCAAAGTTGTGTAGCAAAATCGGGGTCTCTTTGTTTCAGATAATTGTAAGTACCCATTAAAAGAAAATTACCTGAATAAAAAAATAAAATACCAATATTGATCCAGAATAAATAATTTTTATAGATGGATGATGCCATGTCTTCTTTGATATGAAAAAGGCTTGTCAACGCAAAAACCACCAGCAAAATCCCTGCTATATTAAATTGTAAAGTGGGGTGAGGATAAATGAATGGCTGAATGGTTCTGTAAGATATGGTAATACAAAGGATGAAGAAAAGTGGAATAGTGAAAAGGATGAATTGCTTCATCCTTTTTGAATTTAAATTCTGCAGGTAAAAATAAGACAAGAGCATATATTCTATCGGGATATACACGTGATAAACAATGGGATAATACGGTTTGCTTTTTAAAAGTAAAACTATTAACTCAACTATATTTCCTATAAAAAGCAACAATGGAAAAACCAACAAAGAACGATTTTTATTTTTTATAACTGTAAAGCTAAAAAGAAACGCGATAAAAAACACCAGCCGGTATATAACTTCTCCATAATTCATAGTGTCCATTGTTATTGTATTTACTTAATTTTACTACCTTGTTTCTCTGATATCCCTGCATACCATTCTATCCCTCAGATCGCTATCGTTTGCAATATCAAAATTTGTTTTTCCCACCCCCACTTCTACACCTAATTCCTCTATTTCTGCCGTTTCATCAAGGGCGACCAGTTCGCGCCCGTGTTCATCAATAGGCACCAGTATGAGTGACAATACCGGTTTGTCATCTTTAACTTTTATCCCAAAATAAAAGCGGATGCCTGTACACAGGTCGATCTCTAGTATTTTGGAAAGTTCAATTTCGCCATAATCTATACTGATGATATCGTCATCATTTGTATGCGTATCATCATATCTTTTCCTCATCTCCCTTACTGCCCTTTTCGTAATACGGGATCCGATTTTACTTGTCGGAAAAGCATCTTCACATTTACTTCCCTCCCTGAAAAAAAACAACTCCCGCGATGGGTCATAGTCGTACAGGCATTCGGCATATTCGCCAGGTATAAAGTTTTTCTGTTTTGTAATTAACATAAAATAAATTTTAAAAGGTTTAAAAATGATTTTTCTTAAAAGTAATACACTGCTTTATCATTTTCAATAGCGGATACTTTAAACCGTGATTTTTTTGGCAAATACAGGAAAAACCCTGTATGAATTAGGGTTGATCTCCTGTTGCATATGGATTTGAATTTTCAAATATTTGCAGTAACAATTTGAAAATAAGAAAGAGGAATTTTAATCAGATAGAAAGCTTCGTTCCTTTCTTATAAATGTTTAAAAACAGGAGGTAATTACACTACCATGTTTGGAAGTTGTTTTTCCCAGTTTCGCATTTTTAGTATGGGTTATGACGTCCGGTGGCTTTCACAGCATGTTTCCTGGTGCGGGAATATTTTAAAAAAAAATTTGGGATCAATGCTATTGTTAGTCTATACGCCTGGAATCCCTTTTGTTTATAAAAGCTAACAAATATGCAAAACAGGTATGCATAAAAACGTACACAAAGAACAGGTAAATAAAAAATTATTATATGGAAAATAAAAAAACCAAAATGGAAATTTTATCCTACACATATAAAAAAGACGGCGCATTCCATACTGCAACTGCAATGAAATCTGGTTCCGCAAAGCAAAATTCAAACACCAGGTCGGGTGGCTTTAACGATGATGAAGCAGATAATATTTGTAATTGCGGGGCAACAAAATGTGTTAATGGAAATATATTGAAATGTATGCCCATTGATGATGAAGGAAACTGTATCTGGTTCATTACAAGTGAGCCATGCTAAATATTATTAACTTTTAAAGCGTATTAAAATGAAAAGAATAATCATGTGGTCTATTTTGGCACTTGCTACCGAAAAAACACTTTCACAAACACATACAGAAACATTTACTGCCTGTGGCAAAAGTTATACCGTTGTTTGTAGTCGCGAAATAGATAATTCTATAAAAGTAGGTATCCGAAAAGCCTCTTTTGATACTATTAAACATGAATACCCAATTGTAACAGATGATTTGGACTTGTTTGCCCAAACATTTAAAGAGAACTTTTTGACTTTCTTAGGAAATGATTCATCAACCTGTTCCGATAATGAAAAAAGGAATTTTTTTTTATCTTACGGACGTAAATTATTTCTGAACTATGTAGCCGCCAATACACTGGATTCTATAAGCCCTTTAGCTGGCACGTTAAGAATAAAAAAAGATATAAATATTTATCTTAAAGAAGATGCCCAAACAGAATACACCACATCGTATGAAAAATATAAAATCCAAAAAGTACAAATTGAAATTAAAGAGGGATTTATAGAGAACATAAAAGCATACATTTTAATTAATGGGAAAACATATTATTTTAGCAATAACTATGCAATTGGCTTTTCTTCTATTACAAATTATGAAAACTTCAATAGAGTCAGGTTGTATGAAATGTTTTCCAATCCATTTTCAAAACCCGGAAATGCCCTGATTTATTATTATATAAAACTTAATAACCTCATTGAGTATGATTACAATCTTGAAGTTGACAGAAGGGATTACAGCCCTAAAAATATTAAAATAGTACTAAACGGGGGCGAGGCAGTAACCTTGCATAAAGAGACAACCAAAAAATTATTTGAAGCAAAAATCTTTACTGATTTTGTGGGCCTGAAAGAAGATAAGCCCAATGGATTAGTACAAATAGAAGTGAATAAACGGATTAATATAAATACTGTTCAGCACCAGTCACGTAAATCTTTTTATTGGATTTTCAAAAGTTATGGCGCACTGCAATATATTGCTCCGTCCATTAGCATTTCAAAGCTTGAAGAGCATAACCGGCAACTGTCGCTTGGGGATCTTGACTCCGTGCGGTTTAACCCGGGATTAACCGATACCTCCAGATTTAAAAAATCAATTCACCGTTACTCCACACCATTGGACTTATATAAATATCAAAGTTTTTCAGCAGGATTAGATTGCAATATTCTTTTTTTCAGCAACCGGAATCTTAAATTCAACTTCTATGTCAATGCCGGTGCAAGACTGGGTATTTCTCCTGTATCAGATTCATTAACCACTATTGGAAATCAAAATGCCATTAAAAAAACCGGTTTTACCCGTAATTATTCCATCAATACCCTTCAATTTTACCCGGAAGTTATTTTGACTTTTTTACCGGAAGAGCGATTCAACTTCTCCATATCCAATAAGTTCCTTTACCTAAAACCATACGCTAATGATATGCAAGTGGTATCTTATGCCCCAAAAGACAACTCAATATTATTTGCAAAAAAAGGGAGCTGGCTAAATATTTTTGAAATGCTAATGGCCTTGCAGGTAAATCCTGATAGTAAATTATTTGGCCGGGTGCGTTTTAACTCGGACTGGAATAATTTTAATATCAATTTTGCCCAGATACAGGTGGGGTATTCGACTTTTATATTAGGTAAAAAGTAAAATATCTGTATAAAAAGCGATGCGGCTTTTGGCTTACTAAAGCCGGCATCTTTTAAAAAGATACCAGCTTTATTTACAAGTGATTCGAATTCTCCTACATCTGCCACCTTCCTTTCCGCCGCACTCAACGATGTAGCGCATCAACCTTTTCACTTACTATATCATTTGTAAAAGCATTGCGTTATGCTAACAGCAGCGCTTGCCCGGGCAGGATGTTGCCTTGTTTTGGGTGTTACCGTTGCAGCAAGGTTTCTACATACTTAACCATTTAGTTGTAAAATGATTTACCCATTTTATTTTGCCCCTCAATTTTTTTGAAAGGGATATCCATAAAGAAAACATGACTCAGGTCAAACAAATCGTCACTAAGCGACGGAAGATTGCCCGGAAGAGCTTAATGATAAAGACATTAACGCCTCCCGCTGGCTTAGTTGTAAGTGTTTGCAGCCGCTAAATAGTAGCTCTATATTCATGTCTGCACACATGTCATAAACTGCACCTAATAAAGCCGGCAGGGCCCATGGCATGCAAGTGTATATTGAAAGGAGGAGTTTTTTGCCAGTAAGCCATCGCATTCCCGGCTACCTTACACTTTCTATTTGTATATTTGCCACCGCATTAATAAAAGCCAGATAGCAGCACCCTGTTGAATGGAGCGTCGCCAATGAAGCTCCATCAAGGCTCAACTGCTGGTAACAAAAAACTATCAACCATAAACACATTTCAATGTACCGTTCTCATACCTGTGGCGAATTAAGACTGGCCGATTTAAAAAAAGAAGTTACCCTCAGCGGGTGGGTGCAAACCGTTCGTAAATTTGGCAGCATCACATTTGTGGATATCCGCGACCGTTATGGCATCACGCAATTATTATTTTCCGAAGCGTTGAATGCCGACCTGGATGCCAACCCCCTGGGAAGGGAATTTGTATTGCAGGTAAAAGGTATCGTAAACGAACGCAGTAATAAAAACCCTAATCTTCCAACGGGTGCAATTGAGATCGCTGTTGCACAATTTACGATCCTCAATAAATCCGCCGTGCCTCCATTTTCTATACAGGATGATACGGATGGCGGTGATGAACTGCGGATGAAATACCGGTTTTTGGATCTGCGCAGAAATATCGTAAAAAAGAATTTAGAACTGCGTTATGCGGTGGGCCGCAGTACCAGGAATTATTTGCACGAAAATAATTTCATGGATATTGAAACCCCCTTCCTGATCAAATCAACCCCGGAAGGCGCCAGGGATTTTGTGGTACCCAGCAGGATGAATGCGGGACAGTTTTATGCCTTGCCCCAATCGCCCCAAACATTTAAACAGTTGCTGATGGTGAGTGGTTTTGACCGTTACTACCAGATCGTTAAATGTTTTAGGGACGAAGACCTGCGTGCCGACCGCCAACCCGAGTTTACCCAAATAGATTGTGAAATGAGTTTTGTAGAGCAGGAAGATATCCTGAATATGTTTGAAGGCCTGGTGAAGCGAATTTTTAAGGACGTAAAAAATATCGACTATACCGATGTGTTGGAACGCATGACCTGGGAAGACGCCATGTGGACCTATGGCAACGACAAACCCGATACCAGGTTTGAAATAAAAATAGCTAACCTGAAATTTCCCCGGCATACATTTCCTACGCAATCTTCGCTTGCAACATTAATTGAGGGCGCGGCTTTTGGGGTATTTGATGATGCCGAAACAGTACTGGCTATAGCAGTACCGGGATGCAGTGATTACACCCGCAAGCAAACGGATGAACTAACGGATTGGGTGAAACGCCCTCAAATAGGCATGAAGGGACTGGTATTTATTAAATGCAATGAGGATGGCACTTACAAGAGCAGTGTAGACAAATTTTACAGTCCCGAAAAGTTAAAAAGGATTGCGGATGCAGCCAGTGCCAAAGCGGGTGACCTGGTATTGATATTAGCCGGGGCGGAAGAAAAAACACGTAAAGCTACCAGCGATCTGCGGATGTACATGGCTGAGCGATTGGGGTTGCGCAGGGCGGATGATTTTAAATTATTATGGGTGCTGGATTTTCCTTTGTTTGAATATGCGGAAGAAGACAACCGCTGGGTGGCAAGGCACCATCCGTTTACTTCACCCAAACCGGATCATATTGATATCATGATCAATAATAACCCGGTGATAGCGAATGCCGCTGATTACCTTGCCCATCCTTATGCCGGCATTAAAGCCAATGCTTATGATATGGTGCTGAATGGCAATGAAATTGGCGGTGGCTCTATCCGTATTTTTCAACGGGCGCTACAGGAAAAAATGTTTGCAGCCCTGGGAATGGATGAGGAAGAGCAGCAACATAAATTCGGTTTCTTATTGGGCGCATTTGAATATGGCGCACCACCGCATGGCGGGTTGGCTTTTGGTTTTGACCGGTTATGTGCTATAATTGGCGGCAGCGAAAGTATACGTGATTTTATCGCTTTCCCAAAAAACAACAGCGGGCGGGATGTGATGCTGGATGCGCCTTCCACCATTGATAATAAACAGTTTGAAGAGCTGCAGATAAAGCTGGATTTGAAATAATTTTTTTTACCTTTAATTTCTAAATAGTATTCAATGGTAATTGATGTCCCAAAAAATACGCCGGAGAAAAAAATACTTAAAGGAATTCAAGGTAAAAAATTGTTCCCCAAATCTATAAATTCTTTTTTTGGAAAATTACCCAATATTGAAGATGGCCTGATTTATCAAAAAAAGGTTCGCAATGAGTGGAAATAATTTACTGTTAGATACCAACATAATAATCTATGCGCTTAAAGGCTGGCCAACGTCAGGCCTTATTTTGATATAGCGCCATTTATATCTGTAATTACTGAAATTGAAATTTTGGGTATAAAGGATTTAGCTGATGCCGAAATAAAAATCAGGGAAACCGCCATCGAATATTGTAGTGTTTTGCCTTTGACCAACAAGATAAAGCAAAGCGCTATTTATATTAAGAGAAAAATTAAAATACCCATGCCGGATGCTATTTTTGCTGCTACGGCGATTGAAAGTGGATTTACGTTAGTTACCGCGGACAGGGGCTTTAAACGGATTAAAGACTTATCGCTCTTACTTATAGATGTGTGATTACAACTTTTAAGCAAGAATTATAATTTCAATGCCCTAACCCTGCTTTCCTTCCGCAATTATTCCTAACTTGATATATGACCATAAGCCAAATACCGCTGGCAGAACGTTTGCGTCCAACCACCCTCAACGATCTGGTTGGTCAGCAACACCTTACCGGTAAGGGAAGTATTTTACGTACCGCCATTGAAAATGGAAAAGTACCCAGCATGATTTTATGGGGTCCGCCGGGAGTAGGCAAAACAACCATTGCGAATATCATCGCCCAAACTTTAGAGGTTCCCTTTTACACCCTGAGCGCCATCAGCAGCGGGGTAAAAGAAGTACGCGAAATAATTGAAGCCGCCAAAAGCCAGGAAAACGTGATCTTATTTATAGATGAGATCCATCGCTTTAACAAAGGCCAGCAGGATGCTTTCCTGGGTGCGGTGGAAAAGGGAACCATTACCCTGATCGGCGCCACCACAGAGAACCCATCCTTTGAGGTAAACAGTGCTTTGCTAAGCCGTTGCCAGGTATATGTATTGAAACCCCTGGAAGAAGCGGAACTGGCGGAACTGCTAAAACATGCCATTGAAACGGATGAAATTTTAAGTACAAAAAAAATAGAATTAAAAGAAACCGCCGCAATCATACATATATCCGGCGGAGATGCACGAAAACTGCTGAACCTTTTGGAGCTGGTAACCGAAACAATGGGCGATAATGCTGTTATAACGGATGAGGTAGTGATGGAAATAGCGCAACAGCGTATAGCCATGTACGATAAAGGCGGCGAACAGCATTATGATATCATTTCTGCCTTTATAAAATCTATCCGCGGCAGTGATCCTAACGCAGCCGTGTACTGGCTCGCAAGAATGATAGCAGGCGGTGAGGATGTAAAATTTATCGCCCGTCGTTTATTGATACTTGCCAGCGAAGATATCGGCAACGCCAATCCAAATGCCCTGCTGCTGGCCAATGCCACATTTGATGCCGTGAATAAAATTGGCTACCCCGAATCGGGTATCATTTTATCGCAGTGCGTAACCTACCTCGCAAGTTCAGCCAAAAGCAATGCGGCTGTGGTGGCCATCAGCGAAGCCATGGCAGCAGTACAGCAACATGGCGACCTGCCGGTACCCCTGCATATACGCAACGCACCCACCAAATTAATGAAGCATTTGAATTACGGTAAGGACTACGCTTATTCACATAATTATGAAAATAATTTTACCCCGCAGGAGTACCTTCCAAATAAATTAACCGGAACTTCGTTTTACAAACCAGGCAATAATGCGCGGGAACAGGAACTTCAAAAATATTTAAAAAATTTATGGAAAGGAAAATACGGGTATTGAGGGGGGCGCAATGGTGAATCGTGAATGGGCAATGGAGAATGAGTAACCATAATGACGGGAACACCCATTCGTTAATAATCTTTTGGCTGTAATGTACTCACCACGCATTATTCGCACACAAAACTGATTTTATAATTATTTATTACCATAAAAATTTAAAAAATTGTATGAAAACCCGCCAACTCCTTTCGTTAATTATATTTTCAGTGCTATTATTCTCCTGCCAAAAGGAAAACACTTCCGGCAATAAAACGGTTGCCGCCGCCAATTATCTGAATATCGCCTATGCCAGTGATCCCTTGCAGAAAATGGATATTTATTTACCGGCAGGAAGAACCAGTTCGGCTACCAAAGTAATAGTAATGATACACGGAGGAGCATGGTCGGGAGGAGATAAAACAGAACTCAGTCCCTTTGTTGATACCCTAAAAAGAAGGTTGCCCGGTTATGCAATATTTAATATCAATTACCGCTTATCGGCAGCCCCCAATAACCTTTTTCCCACGCAGGAAAATGATGTAAAGGCCGCCATGGAATTTATTTATAGCAAAGCAGCGGAATATTCCATCTCTGATAAATATGCGTTGATTGGCGCCAGCGCAGGCGGCCATTTAGCCATGTTACAGGGATATAAAAATTCAGGAACTAAAAAGCCCAAAGCAGTTGTTTCATTTTCAGGGCCGTCAGACATGGTTGATATGTATAATAACCCTGCAGGGGGAAACCCTTTATTGTCCCTCTTGCTGGCCTCGGTAGTAGGCGCCACACCTGGCCAGAACCTTTTATTGTACACCAATTCAAGTCCGGCTAATTTTATTACCAGCAATGCGGCCCCCACGCTGTTATTGTATGGTGATACAGATCCGATAGTGAAGTACTCACAGGGCGAACTGGTAAAAAACAAACTACAAACTGCCGGTGTAGTTAACCAGTATGTACTGTATCCCGGCACAGCGCATGTTGACACCTGGAACAGCCTTATTTTTTTTGATTCATTTAATAAAATAGAGGCTTTTTTAACAGCCCATGTTTTATGATTTTTTTTGAGATAAAAGATATATTGCGTTGGTGTATTTGTTTAATGAATTAAGAGAACGGCTTCCTTCTTTGCATCCGGAGCGTTTTCACTTACCAGCAAAAAAATAAAAGGTAAATTGCGAAGCTTCTGTAATATTATCCCTTCGGGGTTTTTAAAGCATGAAAGGCTGCTGATTAAATTTTAATCTGCCTACCCCCGGGAGAAAAATAAAGCCGTATTGCTTACTTTTGTGTTAATGCTAAAAATAATTCCCCTTGCCACTTCACTGTTCCTGTTTTTTTCATTTATTGCATTTTCTCAAACGGAAAATCCTGTTTATTATAATGGGGCTACCAGGGAAAAAAGAAACAGCCTGTACAGGAATATTGTACAAAACACCATCACTAAAAATTTATCGTTCCCTTTAAACGCAGATACAGAAGACAAATGGACGAATGCTTTTTGGGGAATGGAATTACTTCAATACAAATCACCCTGGACAGACGGGAGAATTCATCTTGCCTTTGATTCAATTGAAAAAAGAAGCACGGGCTTTCAGCGGGCATTATTGGAACTGGGATATACCAGCTATACCGAAAGCTTTATAAAACAGGTAACATCCCTCCTGAATCATACCAGGGATGCCAAGGTATTCGCAATGAGCGCCGAATACCTACTGGTAAATAACAGGAACTTTTTTGCTGGTATCAACCTGGAAGATAAAAAAAACCGGCTCATCAGGAATGAAAAAGACGAAGCCATCACCAGCCAGTTATTTTACAATATACAGCACCCGCCGCATCAAAAGAACTGCAATCCTGTTGAGGGCCTGCTTAGCCGGGATTTTTTAAAACACCATACCATACTTTATAGTTTTCAGCGAAGGAACCGAAATTACCCGGGGCTTGCGATGGTCAGGGATACATTGGGTAATTTTATAACGGATGAAACAGGCGCCGTTTTTTCCGTACCGCAACTGGCAAGAAGTATCAATAACCTGCCCGGCTATTTAACCAATGGTAATACACCCCAGGGAATTTTCAGGATGTATGGATTTGATACCAGCAAAACTACTTTTATTGGTCCAACTACCAATATACAGCTAACCATGCCTTTTGAAACCAGCCTTCAACATTTTTTTAATGATTCCACCATTACCGATTCGCTCTGGACCGAAGAATGGTATAAAAAGCTATTGCCGCCGGACATTAACAACTGCAGGCCGGTATATGGATCCTTTTACGCCGGTAAAGCCGGTAGAACCGAAATTATTGCACATGGCACCACTGTAGATCCTGCCTATTATGCGGGCGAAATATATTATCCGCAAACCCCTACAATGGGCTGTTTATGCACAAAAGAAACCTGGAGCGATGTTGATGGCAAAAGACTGGAAAGTGACCAGCAAAAATTAACAAATGCTGTCCAAAAAGCCGGTGGCGCCAATGGATATTGCGTGGTAATAGAAATAGATGATATGCAAAAACCCGTCACCATCCATGAAATTTTATCTTTGCTAAAACCGGGAACCTCCAAATGAAACCAGCTATCAGCACCAGGGATGATATAGAAAAACTAATCCTTCATTTTTATGAAAAAGTAAAACCCGACCCTTCAATTGGTTTTATATTTACCGATCTGGTTCATATAGATTGGGAACACCATATTCCGGTGATCATAGATTTTTGGGAAACCATATTACTCGATAACCCGGTTTATAAAAAAAATGCCATGGAAATACATTATGAACTGAATAAAAAAATTCCGTTAAACAGCAAGCACTTTGAAACCTGGCTTTCCTTATTTACCTTATCTGTAGATGAATTATATGAAGGCAAAACGGCTACCCTCGCCAAAACCCGTGCAAAATCAATTGCAGGTGTGATGCAATTTAAGCTGGAAGGACTCAATAATAATAAATCCCTGATCTGATGGAACCGGACTGGAAATTCAATTCTTTTGATCAGCTATCGGCTTTCGAAGTATACACTATACTGCGATTGCGGAACGAAGTTTTTGTAGTTGAACAAAATTGTGTGTACCAGGATGCGGACAATAAAGATTCGCTAAGTTATCACCTAAGCGGATGGGATGATACTACTCTTGTTGCCTATTGCCGCCTGTTACCACCTGGTATTTCTTTCCCTGAAGCCAGCATCGGGCGGGTAGTTATTTCACCTGGGTACAGGCATCTCGGCTATGGCCGGAAATTAATGGAACTGGCTGTCGGACTTACTTTAAAGCAGTTTACATGTAAACAAATTACCATAGGAGCGCAACTGTACCTCGAAACATTCTATCAATCCCTTGGCTTTGTTCGCATAGGTGAAACTTACCTCGAAGATAATATCTCCCATATTGAAATGCAATTCACCATTTAATTTTGGTCTTTTTGGCAATATTTAACCAGACTGCACGTTCTTCTTCAGAAGATACCAGATTTGTTAGTTAGCCCTGCATTTGACTAATAAACTGTATACCTTATTCCAATAGTCCTAAACCCGGTGATACATGAAAAAACTTTTACGCTGCTTAATCCGTATAGGATTTCTCACGCTGTTGTTCATACTCTATCTTTTTTCACCAGCTAACGCACAGCATTTTATTTTAGGAAATGAAAAAGTAAAAATAGAAGCCGGATTAAATTTCGGGCCTACATTTTTTTTAGGTGACCTGGGCGGCCACCGTGGTAAAGGAACCACATTCATTAAAGATGTAAACATACAGCTTACCAAGGTAATGAAGGGTGCATTCATCAGCTTTTATCCCACCGACTGGTTTGGTTTCAGGATAGCGGCACAATATACCTATGTGGAAGGAAGGGATGAACTGATTAATACAAAGGGCGAAGATGAGTTGTACCGCAAACAAAGAAACCTTGATTTTAAAAGCAATATGTTTGAAGCTTATGCGGCGGCCGAAATCTTTCCTTTGATGCTGTTTAATATTAATAAGGAAGATTACGATCCAAGGTACCGGCCCTATTTTTTTATAGGCGCGGGAATGTTTAAATATAATCCAAAAGGAACGATCACTGACCAGAATGGTAATGTTACCTGGTTTGACCTGAAGCCTTTACGCACCGAAGGCCAGGGCTTTGCAGAATACCCTAAAAGAAAACCCTATTCCTTAACCCAGTTGAATATCCCGCTGGGAGGCGGCATAAAATACCTGGCTTCGGAAAGGGTTAATATTGCTTTTGAACTATTGTACAGGAAAACTTTCACGGATTATATTGATGATTTAAGTACGGATTATGTTGATCCGGATTTATTTGATAAATACCTGGATCCTGCGGACGCAATCATTGCAAGGCAAATTAACGACAAAGCATTTACCAGTTATATTCCGGGTTCTCCACGCTTTGTACCAGGCTATCAACGTGGCAATCCTAAAAATATGGATGCGTACTTTTCTTTTGTATTAAAATTTGGTGTAAGGCTGGGGGATATTTATAACAGTACTAAAGACAGAAATGTAGCAAACCAGGCGAGGTGCCCTGCAAGATTTTAATAATTAATTTTCAATCATAACCAATGAAAAACAATTTACAGACCAACCCCCTGTTGTTTAAAATGATTGTATTGATTACCTGCTCTATGCTGGTAATGCTGTATAACAAATCATTGGCCGCAGAAGCCCCGCCGATCTCGTATACCACCACAAGGGTAGCTGTCAATTTTACTCATAATACAGAAAAAAATGAATTGATCATCAGGGTGAAATCCGGCAGGGAAGCCATTATGCAATTATTTATTTTTTCAGCCGATGGAATACTGATAAGGGAAGTGGCGGTAAATACTCGCAAAATGACTACCATTAAAGGTTTAAAGAAGGGCTTTTATTTATATGAGTGTTTTGATCATGACGAAAGAATGAAAAGCGGCAGTTTACTAATAAAATAGTCTAGTGTTTTTTGATGCTTACAATAAATGGTCGGCGAGATAAAGGAGTTAACCCCGGGAAAACCACGTACATCGCTGTACGGTGCACACCCCTGAAACCACAACTTTACAACTTCGATATCATCCCTGCCATTTTTAAAAAGGCCCGTACCAACAGTATGGGCCTTTCTTTATTTGTAATTCCATCTCGGGTATAACCACAGGCTTAATTCTTCAATGATTGTTCCCTTAATTTGGAAGCAACAAAAGGCAATGCTTGCAACCATCCTCCGATTACACCAAACATCATTCAATCCCGCATCCGCCTTTATTCATCTTCCGGATCAAAATTTTCCATGAATCCTTTCGCATCAAAAGGTTCTTCATCATCCGGAAATTCAGCCGGATCATTAAACAGCCGCCATTCGTCCGGCAGGTCCTTTTTTTTATCAAATGAACTTACCCACTGAATAAAAATCATTCTAAACGCTTCGATCTCCTCCTTCAGTACATCCAAATATTTTTCTTCTATACTATGAATAGTTTTGCAGGCCCATAACTGCGTCTTCAACTGGCAGATGTTAATTTTAATAATCACCGCAGTTTCCATCATGATGGAATACACTTCATGGACTACTAAGGCCCCTCGTATTTTACCGGGCACAATCATGGCATTGTCCAGCATCAGGCGCTTAGTCATTTCGCCATCATCATCACCAGGCAACAGATCGCAAATAGTTTGGGTGATATTTAGAATATCAATGGCTTTTTTAAACAGTGCGTTGCCATGAACCTTAACCGGTTTCCGGTTTTCACTATCACTTTGATCCCCCTTATCCTTAAAGTTTTCGGCCCTGAAAAAATTGCCTAAATTATCATCACTCATACATGAAATTTTTATTTTAACTCCGCCTTTAAGTATTGTCCCGTAAAGCTATCGCTTACCTTTACAAGGTCTTCGGGCAATCCCTCAAATAAAATCAGTCCGCCGCCTTCACCGCCTTCGGGTCCGATATCAATAATATGATCCGCCACTTTTATCACATCCATATTATGTTCTATCACCAATACAGTATTTCCCCTTTCCACCAATTTATTCAATACCTCCAGCAAATGCTGAATATCCTGGAAATGGAGTCCTGTGGTTGGTTCATCTAAGATATAAAAAGTTTTGCCTGTGTCCTTTTTTCCAAGTTCGGTAGATAATTTTACACGTTGGGCCTCTCCTCCACTAAGCGTCACCGCACTTTGGCCAAGTGTAATATAGCCAAGTCCAACCTCCTTCAGCACTTTTATTTTGCGGTAAATAAAGGGCACCGCCTGGAAAAACTCCACGGCTTCATCCACCGTCATATCCAATACATCACTGATCGATTTACCTTTGTACCGGATCTCCAATGTTTCCCGGTTGTACCTTTTGCCGTTGCACTTTTCACAATGCACATATACATCCGGCAAAAAATTCATTTCAATTACCCGCATCCCGCCGCCTTCGCAAACATCGCACCTGCCGCTTTTTACATTAAACGAAAAACGGCCGGCATTGTAACCGCGGATCTTTGCTTCCGGTACCGCGGCAAACAAAGTACGGATATCCGTAAAAAATCCGCAATAGGTGGCAGGGTTGCTCCGGGGTGTTCTTCCGATGGGCGACTGGTCTATCTCAATCACTTTATCAATATGCTCCAATCCTTTGATGGACTTATATTCCAGCGGGTTCATCTTAGAATCATAACAGTGTTTGGCCAGTAAAGGATAAAGCGTTTCATTGATCAGCGTTGATTTTCCACTGCCACTCACCCCGGTGATCAAAATCAGTTTGCCCAGGGGAAATTTTACCGCCAGGTTTTTTAAATTATTTCCGCTGGCGCCTTTTAATTCCAAAAAACTGCCATTTCCTTTTCGCCTTTCTTTTGGCACTTCAATGGATTTTTCACCGCTTAAATAGAGCGCTGTGTCCGATCCGGAAGCCAGCACCTGTTGTGGTGTGCCCATCGCCACTATCTCACCACCATGCTTACCCGCTTTTGGACCAATATCCACCAGGTAGTCGGCTGCCAGCATAATATCTTTGTCATGCTCTACCACCAACACGCTGTTGCCAATATTTCTTAAATTTCGCAAAGCGCCGATTAACCGCTGGTTATCCCGTTGATGCAAACCAATACTGGGTTCATCCAGTATATAAGTAATCCCCTGCAGTTGTGACCCGATCTGGGTAGCCAGCCGGATGCGTTGTGATTCGCCACCACTCAGGCTTTTTGAAGAACGGTTGATGGTGAGATAGGTTAGTCCGACATCCAGTAAAAATTGTAACCGCTCCCTGATTTCTTTTAATACATCTTTCGCAATGGCGTTTTGTTTAACGCTCAGTCTTGTTTCAACCTCCCCAAACCAGCGGGCCAGTTTATCTAAGTTGAGCGAACTAAGTTCTTCGATATTTTTTCCATCTACTTTAAACCAAAGGCTTTCTTTTCTTAAACGGCTGCCGTTGCAGGTGGGACATGGCTTCAGCTCCATAAACTTTTCTACCCAGTCACGCATTGCCTCCGTAGTACTACTGCCCGTAAACCAGCGTTTAAGCATGGGGATAATGCCCTCGAAACTTCCGTCGGCCGAGGGGGAGTAATTCGAATAGCCTGAGTCGCCCCCGGCCCCTGAAGGGGAGGTCTGCAAACCTTCCGCTGTATAGGTAGATTCATTGAGGTCGAAATCTTGGTCCTCATTTATGTTCGCGCCCTCGGGATTGCCGTGTAAAAGAATATTTAATGATTGGGGCGACAGGCTGCTGATGGGTTTATCTAAACTGATCTTATTTTTTTTTGCTACTGCTTCCACATTTTTGTACATATAGGCTTCCCGTTCTTCGCCCAGCGGGGCGATGGCGCCTTCTTTGATGGATAAGTTTTGATCGGGTAAAACAGCTTCCATACTGATGGTGTACACATTTCCCAGGCCCTTACAGGTGGGACAGGCTCCATACGGGCTGTTAAAGGAGAAGGCATTTGGGGAGGGCTCTTCATAGCTAATTCCTGTATCAATACACATTAATTGCTTGCTATACATGGCCTCCCCGGGCCTTTCCAAATGGGTTTCAGATACTGCTCTTTTTTTATCTCTTTTCGAAGTACCGCCGGGTTCCTCTTTAATCCCACCTTTGGTGGTTTGGGGGGTTGCTTGTGGTGCTACAAACATTAAATCTTTTCCCAACTGCAAAGCTTTTTGTACGCTCTGGCTCAGCCGTACTTTCATTTCTTCATTCACGGGCAACCTGTCTACCACCAATTCTATATCATGAATTTTATACCGGTCAACCTGCATTTTTGCTACGAGGTCCTTTATTTCCCCGTCAATCCTTACTTTCAAATATCCCTTTTTGCGAATATCTTCAAACAGTTCGCGGTAGTGCCCTTTCCGGCCACGTACCAATGGCGCCAGCAAGCTGATATTTTTATTGTTGAATTTTGAAAAGATGTTTAATACAATTTCCTCTTCGCTGAACTTCACCATCTTTTTGCCCGTATTGTAACTATACGCTTCTCCTGCTCTGGCATAAAGCAGGCGCAGGAAATCATATATCTCGGTAATAGTGCCTACGGTGCTGCGTGGATTTTTATTGGTGGTCTTTTGTTCAATGGAAATTACCGGTGAAAGCCCGGTGATCTTGTCAACATCCGGACGTTCCATATCTCCCATAAACTGGCGGGCATAAGCGCTAAAACTTTCCATATAGCGCCGCTGGCCTTCATTGTAAATGGTATCAAAAGCAAGGGACGATTTACCGCTACCACTTACCCCGGTAAATACCACCAATTGATTTTTTGGAATTCTAATGTCAATGTTTTTCAGGTTGTGTTCCCTTGCCCCAAAAACTTCTATAAATTCTGTATGTATTACTTCTTTTCCGGGGGATTTTTTCTCTTTTACCATGTATACTTACTTGCTTAGGGTAAAGGTACAAAACAAAATGTGTGGTATTTGGTTGGTGATCCCTTTGTTTATTAATTTGCACACTTAATGCAACCACATGTTATTTAATTTATTTGGCAAAAAGGAGGAAGAACCGGGGGATCGTATTTTTGCCGACAAGGTATATATTAGCTCCGAAGCCAAAATGAATGCCTGTTTGCAGCTGTCAAAAGATCAACCGGAAACGTTATTTATTGCCTGGTTTACAGATACTGCCCGCAAATACAAGGATTTTTTTATACAAAATGGGTTGGGTGAATCCAGTATAACCGAAGCCCGTTTGATCCATACCGCGCTGCTTCAAAACCATATACCGGTCTTTTTAGAACATTACCCGCTGCATTCCAAAGAAATAGCGTTAGTAGAAAACTGGCCGCAAAAAAAAATGCTTGTATACAGTGCGATGGACGACCCACTTTTCAAACATTTTGGGAGCGATAAAATGATCCCGTTCATTCAACTGCTCGGGATAAAAAAAAGTGAAGCGATCGAACATGCTTATGTAACACAATCCATCATTAAAGGACAACAAAAAATTGCCGACAGGGTAAGCATAGAACAGTCGGCCAACTCACAGGCAGAGTGGATGGAAAGAAATTTAGGCATGTAGTTTCACGTAGCGCGTGATGCATAATCGACCTCGGCGGTTTAATACATTTCACCTTCTTTTTAGGCTCCCGGATTGGCTATCCTTCTCCCATCCTTCTCAAATAATTCATCACCGCCGTAATTTCCCCATAAGAATAATCATCCCCCAATTTTTGTTTAACCGGTGAAATGGCCAGGCTGTTTTTATTCTCTTCGATAGCTTTTGTGATCGCCGCCAGTTTATCTTTGCCCATTATTTCATCAATGCCTATTTCGCCGGAAAAAACAAAATGGCCCAGATGCTCTTCTATCGTACCACGCTTAAGTCCGCGCCGGGCCGCTATTTCGTTGATATCCTTTCCATCCCGGAATAATTGCAGGCTCAGCAGTTTTGTATCAGTAGATTTACTGCCAACACTCACCATACGCTGGCGTTTGGGTGCTTTGGAATCCATCATGGTAACAAGCTGGTTAGCCCTGCAATAATCAATAATCGGATCTAAAAATAAAGACCCGTATTTAACCAGCTTCAAATTACCAAACCCCGAAATATTCGCAAGATCAGTGGTAGTGAGCGGCAAATAGGTTGCCATTTCAACCAGGGTAGCATCCGAAAAAACCTGGAAGGCGGCAACGTTTTCGGATTTCGCCAGGTCGTAGCGGATGGCTTTTAACACATTAAACAAATCTGCATTAACCCTGTTGGTGACCTGTGTATTCAATGGCGATTCCTTACGCACCGTTACTGATTTTACCAGCCTGACCGTTAATTCGCCCTTTAAAATCTGCAGGCTCGTGTCATTCAATTGCAGCACCGGGTATTCGCCCTCCGTTTGCTGCAAATATTGCAATCGCAAAAGTTCGCGGGTATATTGCTTCCATTGATCCCTAGTAATATCTTTGCCGATACCAAATGTTTTTAGTGATTGGTGTTCAGTTCTTGTTGTGCTGCTTCCCCTTAAAAAATCAACTACGTAGTTGATACCAAATCTTCCATCCAGGCGACTTACAGCGCTTAACAGTTTCTGTGCTTCAATGGTTGCATCGGCTTTTTCTTCATCGCTTAAACAAACATCACAACTACCACAAAAAGGAGGGGCGGCTTCATCAAAATAATTTAATAAATATTGCCGCCTGCACTGTCTTGTTGAACAAAGTGCCGCCATCTGGTCCAATTTTTTAAGCATGATTTTAGACTGGGCCGCATTGCCTTCAATGGTAGCAAAATTCTTTAACTTGAATACATCCGCAGCACTGTAAAATAATACCGCTTCGCTGGGTAATCCATCCCGACCGGCACGACCTGTTTCCTGGTAATACCCTTCGATATTTTTGGGCAGATCAACATGTACCACAAAGCGTACATTACTTTTATTGATGCCCATTCCAAAAGCAATGGTGGCCACGATGATCTTTATTTCATCCCTTAAAAATTTCTCCTGGTTGTTTTCTTTAATATTTTTATCAAGCCCCGCATGATAGGCTGCTGCAGCATATCCATTATCCCTTAAATCCTCCGCAAGGCTTTCGGTAGAATTCCTGCTAAGGCAATAAATAATACCGCAATCATCTTTATGTTCCTGTAAATAATCCAGCAGTTGTTGTAAATAATTTTTCTTCTGCTTTATAAAATAACTGATGTTGGGCCGGTTAAATGAATTTTCAAAAACAGTATAATTGGTGATGGCTAATTTTTGTATGATATCCTGTTTGGTGAGTTTATCCGCAGTAGCCGTTAACGCAATTACCGGCACGCCCGGGAATTGCTGTTTCAACTGTCCCAGTACGAGGTACTCCGGGCGAAAATCATGTCCCCAGTGACTAATACAATGCGCCTCATCAATCGCAAACAAGGATACATTGATATCCTTCAGGTAATTCAATAAACTGTTTTGTCCCAATAATCTTTCCGGTGCAACATATAATAATTTTAGCTGGTTATTTTTCAGTCGCTGGATGATCGCTGCCTGTTCAAATGTGGATTGGGAAGAATTTAAAAAGGCCGCGGCAATCCCATTTAATTTGAGTGCATCAACCTGGTCTTTCATTAAAGCGATCAGTGGTGAAACCACAATGGTAACCCCCTCAAAAACCAGGGCAGGTATTTGATAACACAGGGATTTCCCCCCGCCGGTGGGCATTAAAACAATGCTGTCATTTTTTGCTAAAACGTTCTCAATAATTTCCTGCTGGTTGTGCCGGAATTCGTTGTAGCCAAAATACTGTTGCAGGGTTTGCCGGATATCCATCTTAAATTATCATTTTTATATATTTGGGCGCTGCTAAGGTAAAACAAGAAACTCAGGTTCATATGTAAAGATGTGTCTTAAAGTAAATACACTAGATCTTTCAGTCTCCTGCTTCAATAAATGCTGTTGAGAAAGCCTTCCTTGTGAATACGCCTGGTCTGCCGTAATAGGAGCAGCGACCGGAGCTGGCAACTACCTACTATCATTTAAGGTAAGGACTTTAATTGCCCCACCCTTTAGGGCGGGGATAAAAATTGATTATAAAAAATACGGCTTTAGCCAAAATAAAATTGTTAGGCTAAAGGCAAAATGCACAATAATAATGCTCTGTCACCGCTCTCAAAGGCGGTGCATTTGAATTGTTAGTCTTAAATTAAATGAACCGATTGCCGGCTGTACCCTCAAAAATACCTTCAAAATACAATCCCCTGTAATGCAGTACCATGCTACATTACACCCTGTTAAACGAAAATTATTTAAAATTTATTTGGAATTAATGCAATCACCGCTATACCTTTGCGCCAGTTCTTTAGTTATCACTTATCAAGAAAGGCAGAGGGTTATGGCCCGTTGAAGCCTTGGCAACCTATCCGGTTATTATTGGGATAAGGTGCCAATTCCATCCCGTCAATGGCGGGAGAGATAAGTCAGATCCACAGCTCCAAATATCTATACAAAATATTAAAAGCTCATCTGATTTATCGGGTGAGCTTTTTTGTTATACCTCATCCCGTAATGGGGTATGCTATCAGCTCAGCCGGTAATAATTTCTTTTCGAATTCTTGATGATGATTGCCGTAATCCATTTCAGTCACCTTCAATCTTTTCCTTCGGGAACTACAACATGAGCAACGCAACACAACTATTACACAGCATCCCCGTTGATCCCTTGACCGGTGCCATCAGCGTACCCATTTATCAAACCAGTACCTTCATCCAGGATGCGCCCGGGGTTAATAAAGGGTACGACTATGCGAGAAGCAATAATCCAACCAGGGCAACCGTTGAAATGATTATTGCCCAATTGGAAAAGGGCAGTACCGGTATAGCTTTCGGCAGCGGGTTAGCCGCTATTGATGCGGTTATCAAGCTTTTAAAAACAGGGGATGAAATAGTAGCGGTAGACGATATCTACGGGGGGGCTTTCAGGCTCTTTGCACAGGTGTATGAAAAATTTGGGATCACCGTAAAATATGTGGATACCACCAACAGTGAAAATGTTTTCAACGCGGTCAGTCCCAAAACAAAACTGATCTGGCTGGAAACACCGACCAACCCTACCCTGAAAATTTCAGATATAGCAGCCATCGCAAAAATCGCGAAAGCCAATAACTGTTTACTCTGTGTAGATAATACTTTTGCCTCGCCTGCATTGCAACTCCCGCTCACATTGGGCGCCGACCTGGTAGTTCACTCCGCCACCAAATACCTGGGCGGGCATAGCGACCTGATCGCCGGCATCGTAGTTACCAAAGAAGCCGCCCTGGGCGCAAAAATAAAATTTTTACAAAATGCCTGCGGCGCTATTTTATCTCCCTTTGATAGCTGGCTGCTGATACGGGGTATTGAAACATTGCACCTCCGCATAAAACAACATTGCATCAATGCACAGGTAGTGGCGGAATACCTTGAAACCCATCCGTTGGTGGATAAGGTTTATTACCCCGGCCTTCCCTCGCACCCCAATCATGCCATTGCCAAAAAGCAAAGCAGGGGATTTGGGGGCATCGTTTCTTTTTCGTTAAAGGAAGATACTGAAGCGGCTGCGGTAGCATTTGTTACGGGTACAAAATATTTTTTACTGGCCGAAAGTTTAGGCGGCATCAAGAGCCTGGTAAGTCACCCCGCCAACATGACTCACAAAAGCATACCCGCGCATATCCGCAGAAGCAATGGTGTAACGGACAGCCTTATACGCTTAAGTGTAGGGCTTGAAGAAGTAGAAGACCTGGTGGAAGACCTGGAGCATGCTTTTGAAAAATTATCCCAAACTACTGGCGGCACTAAAAAGCAACATTTACCTGCCGCTTTATTGCAATAAAAATATCACTGGTATTATTTACCAACGATACAATTGAATATACTGTCAAACAAATAAACTATAGCAAAATAATGGAACCTGGTAAACAATTGACCATCGGCCTTTTTGGCTTTGGTGTGGTAGGCAAAGGACTGTATGACGTGCTTCACAATACAGCTACGCTTCAATCCACCATCAAAAAGATCTGCATAAAAAATGCGGATAAGAAAAGAAGTATCGGAGCAGAAAACTTTACCACCGATGCGGCGGTATTATTGAACGACGACAGCATCAATGTAATTGTGGAGCTGATAGATGACGCGGATGCTGCGTTCGTGATTGTAAAAACCGCCCTCCAAACAGGAAAAGCAGTGGTAAGCGCCAACAAGAAAATGATCGCTGAACATTTTGAGGAATTGCTTGCATTGCAAAAACAATATCAAACACCCTTTTTGTATGAAGCCTCCTGTTGCGCCAGCATGCCGCTGATACGTAATCTCGAAGAATATTATGACAACGACCTGTTACAATCTTTCAGGGGTATCATCAACGGATCAACGAACTTTATTTTAACTAAAATTTTCCAGGAGCATTTAGAATTTAATAAAGCCCTGCTGATGGCCCAGCAATCAGGCTTTGCAGAAAGCAATCCCAAATTAGATATCGGTGGATTTGACGCGGCTAATAAGCTCAGCATTTTACTGGCACATTCCTTTGGGGTAATTGCTGCTACCAACCGGTTCATTTTTAATGGGATAGAAAATATTTCTTTGCCAGATGCAGGGGTGGCCAATGAAAAAAAGTTTAGCATCAAATTAGTCGCCAATGCGCAAAAGTTAAAAAATGGTAAGCTGGCGGCCTTTGTGTTGCCCCAGTTTGTAACTGAAAGCGACGACCTGTACCATGTACAAAATGAATTCAACGGGGTAACTACGGAAAGCACTTTCGCCGACAAACATTTTTTTAAAGGGAGGGGAGCAGGGGCTTTCCCTACAGCTTCGGCTGTGTTGAGCGATATTTCTGCGCTGCGTTACAATTATAAATACGAGTATAAAAAAATATATCATCAAACCGATACTGAACTAACCAATAATTTTTATTTAAAAGTATTTATCAGCGTAGATGATATTGGGAAAATAAATAAGGATGATTTTGAGTGGATAGAAGAATGGCATAATGGCCTTCGGTATAGCTGGCTGGTTGCAATCATTCACGCGGAAAAATTATTGTTAAGCGATTGGTGGCGGGCCGATGGTGTGTCGCTGATCGCTTACCCTGACGCTATACAGGAAAATATCGATTACAAAAATATCAGTAAGCTGAGCCTGCAACTGGCGGGGGTGGTGTGAGGAGGGGCAAAGGTAAATGGTGAATGGGCAAAGTGCAAATTCACTTTTCACCATTCACTATTTCATCTTATTGCGAGATATAATCGTGTAATAGCGAGATCGTTTCTTTTTGCGAGGCAATAATTGCGGTCACAACATCTGTAATGGAGATGATCCCCGTTACTTTCTCCTCTTTAACAACCGGTAAATGACGTATATGTTTTTCACTCATCAATTCCATACACTTTTCAATATTATCATCCGGACTCACCGATATCACTTTTTCCGTCATAATTTCTTTTACTAAGGTATCGTGAGAGGTTTTGCCTTTTAATATAATCTTTCGGGCATAATCCCTTTCAGAAAATATCCCCAGCAATTTTTCATCTTCAATTACCAGCAAGGCGCCAATATTTTTTTCTCCCATAATTTTTAATGCGTCATATACCGTTAGTGCACTTGTAATAGAATATACATTACTTCCCTTGGCTTGCAAAATGTCAGAAACTTTCATAATCAATTGTTTTTTAATCGTTAACCAAACTACTTGTTTACCAATTATATGAGATGGCAGCAAATTGTTTGAACATGAAGGTACTAAAGTGGTTTTATAAATTAAAAATGAATTTTAAGCATGCCCCACACACCCTTCAGGCAGCGTAATTTTATAAGCAGATTTTTTTCCCCAACTGTATATCAATATCCACAGTTTACCAATCCATCCCTAATTTTTTACGTGCAATTTCAGTGGCATAATTTTAGGTTTCCTTCCTTCATAAAAACAAATTATTATGACAACAAATGAAAATTTAATTGAGGTTTTAAACGACCTGATAGAAATTAACAATGACCGGGTAACCGGTTATGAAAAAGCTGCTGACGATACAAAGGACCTGGATGTAGATCTGCAGGCCATTTTTCACAGCATGGCAAACGATAGCAGGAAATATGCCGCTGAATTAACGGAGGAAGTAACCAAATTAGGCGGTGAGCCGGCAACGGGTAGCACAAACAAAGGAAAAATTTACCGGGTTTGGATGGATGTAAAAGCTACTTTTTCCGGTCACGACCGCCAATCTGTTTTGGAATCCTGCGAATTTGGTGAAGATGCCGCACAAAAAGCATATAAAGAAGCCCTTGCTTCCGATGCTGAAATAGATGCAGCTACCAGGCAGTTAATTACTGAGCAGCAATCCTCATTGAAAACAGCTCACGACCTGATAAAAAATTACCGGGATGCGCACCAGGCTGTAAACGCTTAACATTTTTTTCTCGTCAACGGAATCAATAGAATAAAAAAGTCGGGCTCTTGCCTGGCTTTTTATTTTAACAGGTTTTATTCGGATTTTCGTAATGATCGCTTTGATCTTCGGTGGTAGCATCTATACACACAAAATCCTTTTCTAATAAAAGATGCAGGCTTCCGGCCCCGGTCAATGGCATCCTGTAATCAAAACCAACTGTGGCACTTACGGGCCAGTCTTTTATCAACGACTCCTGAACATACATGGTGATCTTACTACCGGTAAATTCGGCTGACAAATGCTCTTTGCCAGCCCGGACTTGCAAAGCATACACCAGTTCATTATTGCCAAAGGAAGTTTGTTCCTGCAGGTAACCCTCCAATGCTAATTTATCCACCTCCGATCTTGACAGCCTTATTCTTAACGAATTTCCTTTGATGCGTATTTTCATAATGCCTGGGTTCTTGCGGCAAAGTTAGATCATTTGACTCCTGAATACTTATTGTATCAAATAGAGAGACGGGCTTTACCCATCTCTTTGATATTTCGCCCTTTCAGGGCTTGTCGATAGCAACAATTTAGGTTGTCTGCCCCGGTGTGGGCAGAGGGCCTTTTAATATCTGTAACATCGTACCAAACAAAACTTCGGCACCCAATGCAAGGTCTTCGTAAGAAGCGTATTCTAATGGGTTGTGACTGATACCGTCTTTGCACCGGATAAAGATCATTCCATAATCGCAGGCATAAGACAAGGCCAGCGCATCGTGAAAAGGGCCGCTCATTAATTCGGGCGCATTCAATCCCACGGCCCGGCATTCCGAATGGATCATCTCTTTTATCCAACCGGCACAATAACGGGGTTCGCTATTGGTATCTTCAGTAATATCATATTTCAGTGAATGCTTTTGCGTTATGGTTTCAATACGGTCCCTCAATTCCTTTTCGTACCGGTTACGCCTTTCCAGGTCAATATCCCTTAAGTCAACCGTAAAGGTTACTTCCTCGGGGATGATATTGCGTGAAGCAGGGAATACATTTAAGGTACCTACCGTACCTACAGTTGGTGCGCCGGGCACCTGTGTTGCGATCTGGTTGAGTGCAACTATTATTTCTGCAGCGCCTACAAGGGCGTCTTTGCGAATGGCCATCGGTACAGATCCGGTATGCCCAGCCATACCTTTAAGCTTTACGGTTAGCCATAGCGGACCCGAGATACCGGATACCACACCCAGCGGGTGGTTAGCCAAATCCAAAATAGGACCCTGTTCAATGTGTAACTCAAGAAAACAAAAAATACTGCCGGGAGCATATTCCGACTCTTTAAATTTGGCAGTATCGCAACCAAAATCTTTCAATGCCTGTTCCCTCGTGATGCCATCCTTATCTGTTCTTTGCAACTCTCCCGCCTCCAGTTTTCCTAAAATACCCCTTGAGCCAAAAAGCCCCTTGTTAAATCGCCAGCCTTCTTCATCCGCAAAAGAAATCACTTCAATACTTCTTTGGGGTTTAATTTCATTTTGAGTGAGTGTGGCAACTGCTTCAATAGCGCAAAGCACACCCGCCACGCCATCAAAGCGGCCGCCATAGGGTTGAGAATCCAGGTGGGAGCCCATCATCAGCACGGGTAATGCAGGATCTGTTCCTTCCAGTTTTCCAACCAGGTTTCCGAAGTTGTCAATCCTTGTTTCCATACCGGCTTCCCTCATCCATGCGGCGGCGATTTCAAAACCCTGTTTTTCTAATGGGGTCATGGTTGGTCTGCAGGTACCGGTTTCGCCGATTTTTCCTATCTCGCTCATTGCTTCAAAATGCTGTTGAAGGCGGTTGGGGTTTATTTTCATGATGATTTTGTTTATATAAATTCTTTAAAGTCGCCGGTTAAATTAAACAATCACCGGGGAACTGCAACCCTCTTTATTTAAATGGATTGATTGTAACCTACGATGCAGGAAAGGCATGGAACATTGTATGTAAACTGATATTAATTGTTGATGAAGATAATGAAAATGCTGAATAAGGGAAGGCAGATAAAGAAGACAGAATTTTGAAATATCAATAAAAGTTTGAAGTAAACAAGGCTAATTAAAATAAATGATATTACGCACAATCTTCTTCCTTCCTGCTTGTTACACATTTGAAGAACTAAGAGTATCTTAGTACCTGTAAACTAATATTATTATTATAGGTAACGAGCATATTGCAGGTTCTTTTGGCATTATTTTACTTGCCGCAGGGGCATCTTCCCGTTTGGGAAAACCCAAGCAATTACTTTTTTTTGAAGGTAAAACCCTTTTGCAGCATGGTGTGCAGGTGGCGATTGATACCCGGATAAAACCAATTATTACCGTATTGGGAGCCAATGCTGGTATGTTAATGAAGGAGGTGGAAAATAAAGAGGTACAGGTTATCGTAAACAATTTGTGGACTGAAGGAATGGCATCCTCTATCCGGTGCGGGTTAAAGAAATTACTGGAGATTGCGCCTGGGGCGGATGCAGCCATCTTTATGGTTTGTGATCAACCCTTTGTTACCTCAAAATTGATTGAGGAACTGGTGGCAAAATATAAGGAGACAGGTAAACCGGTCATTGCCAGTTATTATGAAAACAGTATGGGCACGCCCGCTTTATTTGATAAAACTATATTTGCTGCATTGTTGTTGTTAAAAGGGGATACCGGGGCAAAAAAAATTATGAAGGAAAACCCGCATCAGGTAACGACGGTTAATTTTCCTTTGGGCAATATTGATATTGATACCAATGAAGATTATAAGCGGCTGTTAAAGCCTCAACCACCCGCTCCAAAGCAGGGGTAAAGTGCAGGCGCGTGAAAAATTGGGCACCACGCAGATAAGTATGTAGTGCAACTGTTATTGCTGCACATAATCAAATTGTTAAGCGGATTAAATTTATTTTATTCAATGATGCTGGATTCTTTTGGACGTGACCACAATTATTTGCGCATATCCCTCACGGATAATTGCAACCTCCGCTGCTTTTACTGTATGCCCGAAGAGGATTACGAGTTTACGCCTGCATCGCGGCTGATGCAATTCGATGAAATAGAAGCCATCGCTAAAATATTTGTAGCTGAAGGCGTAAATAAAATACGACTGACAGGTGGTGAACCCTTAGTGAGAAAGGATGCTGATAAAATTATACTGTCTTTATCGAAATTACCGGTAACGCTAACACTAACTACCAACGGTACACGCCTGCACGAATATGTGGAAGTATTGAAACAGGCAAATATCAAATCACTCAATATCAGCCTGGACACTTTGCAAGCCGATAAGTTCCTGCTGCTCACCCGGCGGGATCAATTCAGGCAGGTGTATGATAATATTCACCGGTTGATCAGCAACGGCTTTCATGTAAAAGTGAACGTGGTGGCTATGAAAGGAATGAATGACACGGAGATCAATGATTTTATTGAATGGACAAAAGACACACCCGTTCATGTACGGTTTATCGAGTTTATGCCTTTCAGCGGAAACAAATGGACGAGCAATAAGGTTTTTACCTGGCAACAAATATTAGCAGTTGTGAAATCAAAATACCCGGTGGTCCGTTTAACGGACGAAAAACATGACACTGCGAAAAAATACACCGTGCCGGGGCATGCCGGAACTTTCGCGGTGATCAGCACCATGACCTCGCCTTTTTGCAGCGGATGC
Organism: Ferruginibacter sp.; assembly: GCA_014379625.1. Taxonomy (GTDB): domain Bacteria; phylum Bacteroidota; class Bacteroidia; order Chitinophagales; family Chitinophagaceae; genus Ferruginibacter. The sequence continues at coordinate 73,175 of JACMLJ010000051.1, forward strand.
AACCGGATGCGGTTAACGGCAGATGGAAAAATGAAGAACTGCCTGTTCTCAAAAGAAGAAACCGACCTGCTCACTACCTTCCGCAACGGTGACGACATAGTGCCTTTGATACAACAAAGTATTGGAAGTAAAGCCAAAGAATTAGGCGGCCAGTTTACGGCAGACTTTGAACAGGTGCATGCAGAAGAAATACATAACAGGAGTATGATCACTATCGGCGGCTAACGAATATTTACATCAACATGATAACAGTAGAGGACGCCAAAAAATTAATACAGGAACAGGCAGGCCCGCTTATCCCGGTGACAGAAACACTCACACAGGCAGCAGGAATGGTGCTTGCGGCGGATATATTTTCTACCCTGGATATACCCGCATTCAACCAGTCTTCCATGGATGGATACGCATTTTCTTTCAGTGGATGGCAAACCCATACAACATTACAAATAGCCGGGGAAATGCAGGCGGGATCAAATGAAACGATCGCCTTTTCTTCTGAACAGGCGATACGAATATTTACCGGGGCACCCGTACCCGAAGGCGCCGACACAGTTGTGATGCAGGAAAAGGTAACCACCGAAAACGGCAAACTGATCATACAGGATGAGCGTTTATCCCCTGGCGGAAATGTAAGGCTTCAAGGCTCGGAAATAAAATCGGGTGCGCTGGCACTGGCAGCAGGAACTTTTTTATCACCGGCGGCAATTGGTTTTTTGGCGGGTATCGGTATTACTACAGTGGAGGTATACCGGAAACCCATTGTCAGCATAATTGTTACGGGAAAAGAATTACAGCAACCGGGCAATCCCCTGCAATATGGACAGGTATATGAATCCAATTCAGTTACGCTTACCGCAGCACTACGGCAAATAAATATCCGGGATGTAAAAGTATCTCTGGCGGATGATGACCTGGTTATTTTAAAAACAATACTGGAGCTGGTAATGAAAGAAAGCGATGTTGTTTTGTTAACCGGTGGCATCAGTGTGGGCGACTACGATTTTGTACTGGAGGCAGTTTCGCAATGCGGTGTAAAAAAAATATTTCACCGGGTAAAACAACGGCCAGGTAAACCATTGTACTTTGGCAAAAAAAACCATCAGTTGGTATTCGGGTTACCCGGCAACCCATCTTCGGTACTTACCTGCTTTTACGAATATGTGCTGCCTGCCTTACAAAAACTAAGTAACCATACAAATAACGGATTAAAAATATTGCAGGCGCCCCTGGCAAAATCATTTCAAAAACCTGAGGGGCTCACCCATTTTTTGAAAGGTTTTTATGACGGCGAAAAAGTAAGGGCATTAGATGCGCAGGAAAGTTACCGCCTGAGCTCATTTGCCAGGGCCAATTGTCTTATAAAGATAGATGAAGACACAACACATTGCGATGAGCAGGAAAATGTGGAAATACATTTATTACCTGAATAGTTAATTTACATGCCCGATAGCATTATTTTATTTTACGGATTATTGTTCCTGGTAGCATTTTTATATGCATCGGTAGGGCATGGTGGGGCAAGCGGCTATCTTGCATTGATGGCCATTTTCAGCATTGCACCGGAAGTGATGAAGCCAACTGCGCTCCTATTGAATTTATTTGTATCGCTCACTTCCTTTATACAGTTTTACCGGGGCAAACACTTTCTCTGGAAAATATTTTTACCGCTGGCGCTGGCCTCTGTACCCCTGGCGTTTATTGGAGGTTTAGTGGTGGTGGACGGATCGGTTTACAAAAAGATGCTGGGGTTGCTGCTGCTCATTCCGGTGGCACGTTTTTTATTTTTTAGTAATACGCCGGCAAGTGAATTGAAAAAATCAAACCCCGTATTGTCAATGTTTATAGGCGCTGCCATTGGGTTCCTTTCCGGGCTGATCGGTATTGGCGGGGGTATTATTTTATCACCCGTACTGTTATTTTTAAAATGGACGGATCAAAAACAAACAGCCGCTATCAGTGCTTTGTTTATTTTTGTAAATTCATTATCGGGCCTGGCCGGGCAGCTTACCAAGGGAATTCACTTCAGTGCAAATATGGTTTGGTATGTGGCGATAGCATTTGCGGGCGGCTTATTCGGCGCTTATTTTGGAGCGCTGCGCTTTAAACAAACCATCTTGAAAAATGTGCTGGCGGTTGTTTTGTTACTGGCAGCTTTTAAATTGTTATTTACGCATGCCTGATGGTTCCCGTCATTATTTGGGAAATTATCAAAAACGTAATCGAAGGATGATGAACCAGGCCTTCTAATTTCAATTAAGCATCGTTGCGTCGCACTCGTGTACGGCATACCAATGGGGAACTTTACCCACCTTGTATTTTTAGCAATGCCGTACTTTATTAATTATGCCAAAAAAATAAATATGAAAAAAATATTCACTGCTATTTTCATTCTTGCTTATGCCGGGTTAATGGCCCAAAATACAACTGCCACCACAGAAAGTTTTATGGTGGAAGGAAGTGTAAAACAATCACAAACATTTTCTTTGCAAGATTTGGTTGGTTTGCCAACATTGGAGATAGACAGCATTGTAATCACCAATCATTTGCTTGAAAGAAAGAGCACCCTAAAAAATATAAAGGGCGTATTATTAAAAGACGTTTTGGGTAAAATAACTATTGACCAGGCAAGTCCAAAATTATTAAGCGAATACTATATTGTATGCATAGCTGCGGATAATTATAAAGTTGTTTTCTCCTGGAACGAAATCTTCAACAATGAAACAGGCAGGCATGTAATGATCATAACAGAACAAGGAGGAAAAAAGGTAACATCGATGGAGAACCGTATTGCGGTACTATCCCCAACTGACGAAGCTACCGGCAGAAGATATGTAAAAGGGCTGCAAAAAATAATCATTGAAAGGGTGCGGTAAATTTTGCAAAACCTCACAGGTTTTAAAAACCTGTGAGGTTTAACGTTACATGCATTTCAATCAAAAGCGAATAAGAATTATGAAAGTAAATATCATATTATTTGGACAGCTTACTGATATTACCGGCGCCGATACGGTTACACTGGAGAACATTTTGGATACCGATAATTTAGTTTCAACACTACATAAATCTTATCCTGCATTCATCCATTCAAAATATGTAATTGCAGTGGACAAAAAAGTCATTTCAGAAAACACGCCCCTGTTAAACAATTGCACCGTAGCTTTATTACCACCGTTTTCTGGCGGATAAAATGAAAACCGATCACATATCATACGAAAGATACCAGCGCCAGATTATCTTAAAAGAATTTGGCGAGGCCGGGCAGCTAAAATTATTACAATCAAAAGTATTGGTAGTTGGTGCTGGTGGGCTTGGGTGCCCTGCCTTGCAATACCTGGCAGCAGCCGGTGTTGGCAATATCGGAATTGCAGATGATGATGTGATTTCGCTTTCCAATCTTCACCGCCAGGTATTGTATAGTACTTTTGATATTGGATTTTCAAAAGCCGAAAAAGCAAAACAAAGTTTAACCAGGTTAAATCCGGGTATCCATATCACTGCCTATAATGAAAGGCTTACCACCCAAAATGCACTGGCCATCATCGCTCCCTATGATATCGTGATTGACGGAACAGATAATTTTGCATCGCGTTACTTAGTGAATGATGCCTGTGTATTGCTGAATAAACCATTGGTGTATGGTGCCGTTTCACAGTTTGAGGGGCAGGTTGCGGTATTTAATTGTAAAAATAAAAAAGGCGATATTCCTGTCAATTACCGTGACCTGTTTCCGCAACCACCTAAAGATGGCGAAGTACTAAACTGCGCGGAATCAGGCGTGCTGGGGGTTTTGCCGGGCATAATTGGCACCATGCAGGCGAATGAAACCATTAAACTGATCATAGGTATGGGCAAGGCGCTGATCAATTCGCTGTTAACCTACAATGCATTCAACAACCGCGTGTACGAAGTTTTATTAACCGCATTAAAAGAAACCAGCCTGCTGATACCTGCAACAAAGGCAGCGTTTGAACAAATGGATTACGACTGGCTTTGTTCTTCCACCAACCGGCGGTTTGAAATAGATGGTGCTGGTTTTGATGATTTGCTTAATTTAACTGATGTAGATATTATTGATGTCAGGGAGCCTGGTGAATTGCCTTTGCCAACAGGATTCAATTATACGCAAATACCCCTGTCGCAATTCAAAGAAAAGATAACTACTATTAAAAGCGATACAGTAATTGTATTTTGCCAGTCAGGGAAAAGAAGTTTGCAGGCTGCTCAATGGTTATTTGATACATTTGGCGAATCAAAAAAAATATTCAGTTTGCAGGGCGGCATCCCTGCCTGGTTAAAACAGGTTTAACACCACTGACATGACAGATAGAAAACCAAAAAATATATTTGTTGCAGGGCCAATCGCACCTGCATTTATTGGAGAAAGTATCGGGCACCACGCTTCAAAAACCAATATCGGCGGCCATAGTATTTTCCTCGGCCAGGTAAGGGCAGATATGATCAATGACCAACCAGTAAAAGCTATTGAATACAGTACCTATGAAGCAATGGCCCTTGAAAAAATGCACGAAATACGGGAAGCCATTTTCAGTAAATACGCCCTCACCTGTATGCATGTGTACCATAGCCTGGGAAGGGTTGGCGCAGGGGAGATATCGCTATTTGTGTTCACTTCCTCCGCACACCGCAAAGCGGCGATGGATGCCTGTGCCGAGACCGTAGAAAGAATAAAATCAGAATTGCCCGTATGGGGAAAAGAATTGTTTGACAATGAAAGCTATCAATGGAAGGAGAATAAATAATCATGGTAAACATAACACATAAAAATAACAGCCTGCGAAAAGCCATCGCCACGGCAACCCTTACCGTATCAAATCCAGCGACCATCGAGGCTATCCAAAATAATAAAGTCCCCAAAGGAGATGTATTTGAATTCTCACGGGCGGCAGGTTTGCTGGGCATAAAAAAAACAAGCGATGTAATTCCTGATTGCCATCCCTTACCGGTAGAATATGCCGCCATCACGTACCAGGTTGACGGGTTAAGCATTTTAATCACGGTGGAAGTGCATACCATTTACAAAACCGGCGTGGAGGTGGAAGCCATGCATGGTGCTGCCGTAACTGCCTTAACGATGTACGATATGTTAAAGCCATTGGACAAGGGAGTGGAAATATCATCGGTGCGGTTGCAAAGCAAAACCGGTGGGAAAACGGACCTCAAAAATGACCTGGCAAATGAACTGCGCTGTGCCGTAGTAGTTTGTTCCGATACGGTTGCCGCAGGCAAAAAAAAAGACAGTTCAGGTGAAAGGGTCATTCAAAAATTAGCACAGTATAACCTGTTGACCCACTCCTATACAACTATTCCGGATGATTTTTCCACCATCCAGGCAACTGCCAAACAGTTGAGTGAAGATGGATTTAACCTGGTGCTTTTCACCGGGGGAACCGGGCTTTCACCAAGAGACCTTACACCTGATGCGATCGCGCCATTGTTAGACCGGGAAATCCCCGGCATTATGGAAGCAGCCCGTAATTATGGACAGCAGCGAACAGCTTTCGCCATGCTGTCGAGAGGGATTGCCGGGTTTATTAAAAACACATTGGTGATCACATTGCCCGGATCGCCAAAAGGGGTAGAAGAAACAATGGATGCTTTGTTTCCCTATGTGCTGCATGTGTTTAGAGTGGCGGATGGTATGCGGCACGATTGAATCTTAACCCGGGAAAACCTATTCTACACTAACCCCCACCCTCAACGCTTTTAACCCGCTCACCCCCTGTAATTCTTCAAGTTCAAGATGCTCCAGGTCGTTTAGTAAAACATGGTCTTCCTGCAGCCTGCTGATATAAGCTTCATATTCGGCGGCATCGCTTTCATTGTAATATACAATGGCTATTTTACCCACCTGCGTCAATCGTTCCAGCTTCCCATGTATATGTACCTTGTCAATGCGTTTTTTTATGATGTGGTACCTTATATTATATGCGCCTTCCACATCAAACCTGCGTTCATCATTTCTAAAACTGATATCAATGGAACGTGAATGAACAAACACCAACTGGGTAGTTTGCAGTTCATGTGGCAACTGTGTTATTAATGAATGCGTAAGCCTGGTAAGCGCTGCCATTGCCCGTAGTTGCACCAGCCTGGTTGCATGCAGGTGGCTGATTTTGAAAGGTAGTTTAGGAGCGATTGACTGGCCAATATAAATATCATATTCCGCCCCATCGGTTCTTATCTTTTCAAAATAACAGGGATAGGTTGACTGTAATTCCACCTTCAACAAATCGAGGTACTGCCCCACCGCGCTGTTGATCATATTGATGGAAGCTTCCAGTTTGCGCCTTTCGGAATAAGCGTTTCCTTTATCCTCGTCCATCGAATCCCTGTACCGCCCGATCTCTTCCGGCAAAGACCTGCTTTCATTATTTTGAAACAATTCCAGGAATGGGCTTATTTCCCGCTGTAAAAAATCATTCAACTGCAGTTCCTGTTCAATGGTAATAAAATCTGTTAACAGGTACAACCAATGATCGCAGGCTGCGAGCAGTTCTTTGGAGGTTTCCGTAAAGCTGGCGTTTTCGATGGTACGCAATATCTCTCCCAGGTGGTTCAACTGTACCTGCATGTCTTTGCGCAATGCTTTATTCCTTTCAATGGTGGAGTTTTGTATATCAATTGCCCCATACAGCGGGTATACCTCTTTAAAGGAAATATCTTCTATTGCCGCCCCTTTATTTTCTACCAGGTGATCGCGGAAATAATGCCAGGCAACCTCATTAAATTTCCATTGCACAGCAGGCTGAATATTGGTAAACTGGTCTTTAATAATAGTATCGATCGTACCATTAAATTTGTCAATAAAGTTTTGCAGCAATTGTGCGATAAATGGAATGGCCGGCGCCAGCCTGTCACCGGAATACCTGTCATGGGGTATTTCGGTTCCATCTGTACTTATTTCAAATATGCCTACCAGTTGGGTTGCCACATACACAGGTGCCAAAGAATAAAAGGGTAAGCCAGCCTTGTTTAAAGCGTTCTGTATACTCGCTGGCAGGGTATTATTTTTGGATGAACGGGATTGTGTAATTGGCAAGGGCGCTTTCAAAAATGTACGGATAAATGAATTAAATGATTTTTTGGGAACCCCTTGTTCCAGGCATGCTTTAACAATTATACTAAAAGGGAAATTTTCATATAGTAAGGCGGGCCGGTTGTTGATTGTAAAAATGGGCATTAACCCAAACCGGTAATGCTGGCTGCCGGCAAGGGTTTTTAGTAACCGGGTGATCTGCTCAAAAGCTGGTTCCGAATTCCACCTGTTCATCCCAGCCACTTCCTTACCGATTTGTTCAAGCGCCTGGCTGGCAGTAACATTGGTAACCGAAATGATCGTAAAGCCACTTGCCAGTATCTCTTTCGCCGGAAGCATATTTTCCAGTTGCCTTAGGCCATCAGAGCATGTAAGGCATTCCTCAATCTGCTGCTTATCAATAAGCGGTAATGCTGTTTTGGTTGTTAAAGTGGTAAACCGCCTGTCGACGTGGATACGGTAATACTGGTATAAGCCGGTGCCGGGGTTGATAAATCCATGTATCCATTCTTTTCTTTGTTCAATATCATAATTATATAGTTTTTGCAGGATCAGTTCAATTTGTAATTCCTTCATCACTACAGCAGATTCAGTTGGCTTGAGGTAAGTATTACCTACATACCCTTCCGAAGTGGGACTGAATAAATTATACAAAGCATTGCTGCCATAAAAAACTTCCGGTGTCAATACATTACCAAATGCCCATAAAAATTCATTCTCATCTTCCATTATTGGAAATGCTATGGTGGATACCAACTCCAGTATATCTTCGTATTGGTACATTTGCCGGATAGGGATATCGCCCTGCAGTTCGGGCCGCGTCAATATTTTATCCAGCACATACTGATAATAATGTATTTTGATACCCTGGCCGGAAGCGATCTTATCCTGAAGAAAACCTGTAAATGTTTTCAATGAAATATAGGACTCCACCCAGGCTTCTTTTGGAATATGAGGATCAATTATTAATATATCTTTTTTCACTTGATTAGGTTAAGGGTTCTCCATAGCATTTATGATGCCTATGTTCCAAAATTACTTTGCCACCATTAAATTAGCCAGCCAGGTTTACCCTGTCAGGTTCTATATCCTGCAGTTGTATAACCGATGCCGGTTGCCGCATTTTTTCTATGCTAACGAAGTAGAGAGATTTGAAAAACCCGTCCCCGGACAAATGCCAAATTGAAAATATTCTGTACAAGTTAATGACTAAAAGCTAAATTTAAATGCCCTCAACCCAAACGGATGGCGAATTGCAGCCCGTTGTTGCAACATCCTGCCCCGGCCTGGCAGGTAATATTATTGGCTGGCTTTTTTTTCTGCTGACGATTGTCCGTTGATTAAGTTTTAAATTATTGAAACTTTTTTGCCGGTGCCTGCTGCGGTATAAATGGCCTGTAATATTTTCATATCCTTTAATCCTTCTTCCCCCTTGATATGGTCCGGCAGTTGTTCATTGCTCAATAATATTTTACCGATTTCATCTAACTGAGTGGCCTGTTGGTTTATAACCGGAAAATTCAACTCTCCCCTGCTTGTTTTTCCTTTGAAGGGGCCATAACTAACGGCAGGACTAAGTTCAAAAAAGCCTTCATCTGCTGAGGCATAAAATCTGTCGATATTGCAATTATAGGAACTTGTTGAAGTACATACAGCCCCACCAGGAAAGTTTAATTGCCAGCTGATGGATTCTTCAACTTCTGAAAACAATTTTTTATTGGTAACTGTGGCGAATTGTGCTGTTACTGAAATGGGCTCTTCACCCAGCACATACCGGCTGGCTTGCACACAATAAACGCCAAGATTCATAAGCGGCCCACCACCTGCCAATACTTTATTTAAATGCCAGTCGGATGGGTTTTCACCACCTAATTTATAACCCAGGGATACTTCAATTAAACGCACTTGCCCAAAAACCTTTTCCTGACCAAGTCTTTTAATCTCCAGGTGATAGGGTTCGTAATGCAGGCGATATCCAACAGCCAGTTGTACACCTGCCTTTTTACAGGCGTTTATCATTTCCTGGCAATCGTTTGCTGTAATTGCCATCGGCTTTTCAACAATAACGTGTTTGCCTGCTTTAGCCGCTTTAATTACAAACTCTTTGTGCATTGCATTTGGCAAGACTACATAAACCAAATCAATGTCTTTATTATTGATGAGTTCATCAAAATTCTGATAGTTATAGATGCTTTTTTGAGGAATACTATATTTTTTTGACCATGCTTCCGCTTTTGTGGGGGTTCCTGTTACAATGCCGGCAAGGCGACAGTATTTGGAAATTTCTAACCCATCAGCAAGGTATCCTGCATAACGGCCCAAACCACAAAGTGCAATATTCAGCTTTTTTCCTTCGTAGGTTTTAGCATTTGTTTTGAGATTATTTGAAAAGGACGGAAGCGTAACGGCAAAGGCAGTAGCGCCAGCGCCTGCACAAAACTTTTCTAAAAATGAACGACGGGATAAATTTTTCATGATTTGGTTTTTAGTCTTACATTTTCTCACAATCAATTTTACCCGTTCATCGGTTGCCAGGACTATTACAGTTAGCAATAGATTTTTACAACCGGCAACAACAGCTTAATATATCGCATAGACCGCACGAGTTTTAACGGGACCTTGTTTAAATAATCTTTTGCCCAGCCAATGTGCCAGTAAACTACTGCCCGCCCCAACCAGTGCTCCACCCAACACGTCCGATGGATAATGCTTTCCCAGGTACATTCTTGAATAACCCATAGCCCCCGCCCACAAATATGCAGGTACGGCAATATACCATTTTTTATGCGTGAGCGTAAGCGAAGTAGCCGTGGCAAAAGCAAGTGAGGTATGCCCGGAAGGAAACGAATAACCCTTTGGAGATGTTAAAACAAAAACTTCATTGGGATACCTGTAAGCAGGACGGGTTCTGTTGAATATCACTTTCAAACCATCGGTTGCAACAACATTGATACCAATTGCTATCACCAATTCATACGATTTATATTTCAGGTCTTTATCATTTTTAATAAGTGCATAAGTTAAAGAACCCAACGATGCCGCGCCGGAAACAAAGAGGTAAGACCCGCTTGTGTTTTTCCACAAGTCCGAATTAGGATACTGCGGATTGATGGATCGTATTAAATTTATATCAATATTCTGGGACTGAACGGCTGGCCCAAAAAGACAAAGGCAGCAGATAATATGAATAGGTTTTAACAGGAACATGGATTAGCTTTTAACTTTTTGCAAAGTAAATTTTAATATGGTTGCATTGGCACCCTGGGAACGTTCATTAGAAATGTAAAGGTTACCCTCTTTATCAAACGCGATTCCCTCCGGTTGGGGAAATAATGCCGGATCAAGAGGATAGGCTTCTTTTATGCTCCATTTGTTATCTGTTATCACCAGCAGTTTATTAACAGATGATACTATGTACCATTGGCTGTTACTGTTATTTTTAGCCAGGGCAGAGGGACGGAATGATAATTTCTTTTCATCAAGTTTCGCGGCGATATCGGTTGTATTTACCCGGAAATCACTTTTCAATTCAATCGTTTTACCGGGGGCCATTTGCAGGATATAACCGGTTATACTTTTGGTACCATTATCCGCATTGCAATTTTTACACAATACATACAACAGGCTGGCAGCTTCATCAGCGTAAATAGCTTCATATTCGCCTGCTGGTAAAATCCCTGCGGTTTCCTGCACGCCGCTGATTGCTTCATCTCCATTTGTATTTAGCGGGAACGAAAATAATACCCCATCACTCCTGAGCATTACAACGGTACCATTACAAACGGCGATGTCTTCATAATCGCCTTTTTTCCCAAATTTCTGATGCTTTACATCCAGGCTTGCTACCGGAAAATAAAATAACCTGCCCTCTTCATCCTGCTCTGCATATAGTGTATCCGGGTTACCATTGCTGAAGGCAATACCGGATAATTCATTTAACCCGGAAGGCATTTTTAAAATCTCCGGCCGGGTTAAATCATAACCGGACGGGCTAGCGGTTTTTACGGGCTGTTTACAGGAGCAGCAAAAAATGATCATGCCGATCAGGGAAGGAATTATTTTTATCATTTGTGTAGGTTAATAGTAAAGCGGTGGTTTAGTCGGGAATTTTGAATCAATGCCGATAGTGAAAAATTAACAATTTCAGCATCACTCATGCCTCACCCCGGAACCAAGTAACTGGTATATTTTTTCCTGTGAACGCACGGGTTCCTTTTCATTTTTAACGGGTATATTTTCCAGCAGCTCACTGATTTGTACCGCCTGAACATTGTCCGCCAGTTGGATATCAATGATCTGCTTTAATTCGCTCTGTATACTTTCATCATATACCGGGAAACAAACTTCTATCCTGCTGTAAATGTTACGGTTCATCCAGTCTGCCGAACCCAGGAAAAACAATTCATGGTTATTATTATTAAAAATAAAAACCCTTCCATGCTCCAGGTATTTATCTACAATCCTGGTTAGTTTAATATGATCGCTGCTACCAGGTGGGCCCGGTTTTAAACAACAAATACTTCTTACTATCAATTGTATATTTACACCGGCCTCCGAAGCCTCGTATAATTTACTGATCATTTTTTTTTCTTCCAGGTTATTTAGTTTAATGGTAATTGCCGCGGGCAGCCCCTGCCGGGCGTTTTTTATTTCATTATCAATTAAACTAAAAAATGAGGTTTGTAAATTAAATTGAGCTACCAGTAAATGCTTAAATAATATCTCATCATTGTTAACCGGTTTTCTTTTCTGGCTTAAAAAAATGAATAACAGCTCCAATTCTTCCAGCAAGCCATGATGGGTGGTTAATAATATATGATCCGTATAAAACCTTGCCGTGCTTTCATTCATATTGCCCGTTGATAACAAACCCAGGTAGGCTAAATGCCCCTGTTGCCTTCTTTTTACCAGCGCCACTTTAGCATGAACTTTTAAATTGGGGATGCTGTAAATTATCCGGATACCCGCCGCTTTCATCTTTTTTCCCCAGCGGATATTATTGGCTTCATCAAACCTGGCCTTTAGTTCAACAAATACGGTAACTTTTTTGCCATTCCTGGCGGCGGTAATCAATGCATTGGCGATTTTAGAATCGCTGGCAATCCGGTATAAGGTAACAAATATTTCTTCCACTTCCGGATCGATAGCTGCCTCATTAAAAAAGCGCAGTATAGTATTGTAGGATTCATAAGGTGTGTGAATGATGCGGTCTTTTTCGATGACAGACTGAAATAAGCAATCATTGATTGGAAAACGGCTTTTAATTGCCGGCCAGGACGCATACAACAGCGCCGGGTCATTGTTGGGAATTCCTGCAAAGTCTTTCAGGTTATGATACTTACCCCCTTCAACTACATTCGCTTTTGTTAATTGCAGGGTGGCAACCAGCCACTGCAAAATCCTCAGCGGAATACCCGGTTCGTACAAAAAACGGGTAGCGGATCCCTGGTCACGCTTTGCAATCTTAGTTTCTATTTTCTCGGCAAGGTCACCCGAAAATTCATCTTCCAGGTCAAGGTCTGCATCGCGGGTAATCTTTATATTAAATACACCCTTTATTTTCGCACCGGGAAATATAGCCGGTAAAAACCGGCATATGATATCTTCTAAAAAAACAATGTATTGAACCGCATTGATTCGTACTGAAAAAAAACGGGATAAATTATCTGATGGAACCGGAATAATACTTACTTCTTCTTTACCTTTTTCACCCTCCAGTATGACTACCTGGTACAATTGATTATTTTCTGAAAAAAAATCCGGTTTATTACCAGACAGGTTAATTTTCTGCAAAAAAGCCGCTACTGCCGAAAAAAAATATTCTTCCAAAGATGCCAGGATAACTTCAGGCATCGTTTCATTGTATACTATATGAACATTCTTTTCCCGTAGCTGAGGCAATATTTCCCCTGATAAAACTTTGCCGAAATATTCCTGTTGTGCGGCTATAACCCTCCTGGCATTTGATGCTATATCATCATCATCCCCGCCACTTTTATTTTTTTTCTTGAAAGACAATACCTCGGGCATACGAACCCTGTAGAATTCATCGAGGTTGGAAGAAAATATAGAGAGAAATTTTATTCTTTCTACCAGGGGTACCCGGCCGTTACCAGCTTCCGCCAGCACCCTTCCGTTAAAAGAAAGCCAGCTCAGGTCACGGTTAAAATATTGATTGTTCATTCGGCTGTTTTATGCAAAAAAAATGGTGGCTGCCGCAAAGGCAATGATCGACACAATTAAAGTGTACATGAATACGGTGTAGGAAATCCTGATCAATTTATATTTACGGCCCAGCACAATTCCCTGCGAATAAATATCCCGGGTAAGACTGCCATATAAAAAATCCCGGTCGGCCATTACTTTTTTCATTCCCTCGTAATAATCACCGAAATCCATCCTGTAAAAATTCCCAAAGAACAACAGGTTTACGGTTTTATCATCTACCTGGGCTTTTGAAAAAACGCCGTCCGGTATTTTGGGCCTTGTTGCCAGTACGGCAAAAACAACCGCGATCATGCTGCCCGTTATCAATATCAATGTAGGCACAATAATATTAGGACTTGCATCTAACCTGCGGACCACGAGGCCGATGATAATAGAGATAATGATGGAATTTACAGAGATCATGATATGCGCCTTGTTATCGGACATATCACTCAGGCGCTGGTGATTGGTAGACGCAACCCGGAACATAGTTTCGATCCCCCTGTCTGGCCGGTCTGTGTTTGCTTTCTTTATCTTTTGTTTTTCTGTGGTGATTACCTGTTCCTTTTGCGGCATTGGGATCGCGTTTTCTTTCTCCGGAACGGAAGCCTGTTTTTGTAACAACTTTTCTAAATTTTCCTGCTTTTTTTTATTCAGCAACAATTTACAATATTCCGTATGGTAGTGGTGAGACTGGAGCAATTTAATGGTGCCCATCCGCCATTGTTCCTTGTTGAACTGGTTATTAAGGGAAGTTTCACACTCTTTGCGCATCAATTTGTTTCGTTCCTGGAATTCATCTGTGCCAAGGTGAAACAGGTCGGCATCGCAAACAATTTGTTCTAACAAACTAACGGGCGATTGTGGCACCCGGGTGGCAATGATACAGGTTTGCACCTGGCTGATCGTTGGTTCATCCAATTCCAGTTCCTTTAAAAAACCGGCTGCCTGCTCAGCCCCTCTTTGCTCATGATGTGCAGGGCCACCGGAAAAATAGCCCATATCATGAAACCAGGTCGCCGCCAATACGATAAAAAAATCATGATCATCCAATTGGTAATGATTGCCGATCTGTATGGCAGCTTTCACTACTGATTCGGTATGGGCGAGGTTGTGATAGGGTAAATGTTGATTTTCGGGGGCATCAAAAAACGCCAGCGAATATTGTTTCACCTGTTCGGCCAATGAGGGGTAGTTCATGCAAAATGAAATTATTTTAAAAAGCTGGATTATTACAAAAATGGGCTGTTAAACTTATAAATTAAAAGTTACATCTTTTTTTAACCAAAATTTCGCGAGTACCAATAATACAAATAAAGTGCGGAAATCGAATAAATATAAATCGTGAAGGATTTGTTCAACATACTTCCTGTTGATGAAGCTTGCTAATGCTGTTTCACTTCATAAAAATTTCAATTCCAACTGCAGAGGAAGACCCCATTTCGAAACCTTAACAATGTTGGTAGTTCCGCGGAACTGATCTTCCATTGATGCATTCCAAATGGGCGCACTGTACGAAGGATTGCCAACCCGGGCGAGGTCTTTTTTTAAATTTGAAACCCACTTACAATAAGGTGGTATCCTTTACAACAATTTTAAATACACCCTATTCCATTGCACCATATCCCCGGTTGCCCATTATTTTGTATTTTTATCAAAACGTACCCTGTAAATTCAGGCGTGTACAATTATTCATGGTTTTAAATATACATTCCGCTGTTATGCTCCAGGATTATCTGAGGAACCAATATTCGTATGATGAGATGCTGGGTAAAGACGGAAACCTTCGTCCCCACTGGGATACTTTTTTTCAATCTTTTAATCAGTTGGGTAATATTGAGATTCAAAACCGGAATGGTGAAATCTCGAGAGTACTAAAAGAAAACGGTGTCACGTATAATACGTATGACGGTAGTTCATTATTGAACCGCGACTGGAATGTAGATTCGATCCCTTTTCTTATCGGCAGAGAAGAATGGGAAAAGGTGGAGTCTGCATTAATACAGCGGGCCGAATTGCTGAATTTGCTGTTGCAGGATATCTATGGCGATCAAAAGCTAATAAAAAATGGCATTCTGCCATTAGAATTAATTTATAACCATATAGGATTTTTAAGGCAATGCGCCGGTATCAAATTGCCCGGGAAACACAGCCTGGTTTTATACTCCGCAGACCTTGCCCGCAGCCCTGACGGAAAATTATGGATCATCAGCGACCGAACCCAGGCCCCTTCCGGTTCGGGTTATGCATTAGAGAACAGGACCGTTATGACCCGTATTTTGCCTGAATTATTTAACGGCTTAAAAGTAAGGCATCTTTCTCCCTGGTTCGATACCGTCAGCAATTCATTGAATGAACTGGGCGCCCGTCACCACCAAAATCCGGGAATTGTAATACTTACCCCCGGCCCGGGCAATGAAACTTATTTTGAACATTCCTATCTTGCTTCGCACCTGGGATATACCCTTGTACAGGGCAACGACCTGATGGTGAAAAATAATTTTGTATGGTTAAAAACCTTAAGCGGGTTAGAAAAAGTGGATGTGATCATTCGCAGGATAGATGATATGTACTGTGATCCGCTGGAGTTAAAGGCTGATTCGCAATTGGGTGTGGCGGGATTATTACAGGTGGTCCGCAGCGGCAATGTGAGTATCGCCAACCCCATCGGGAGCAGCGTACTGGAAAACCCCGGACTGATGCCCTTTCTTCAAAATATCTCCAAATATTTTTTCGGAAGGGAGCTAATCATGCCAACAATCGGATCCTGGTGGTGCGGCCAGCCAAAAGAATTGAAATACGTGTTGAGTAATATTCAATCCTTAGTTATCAAACGTATCTATCGTGGAACCAGCAGGAGCACGTCGGTTGACGGCGCCAGTTTATCGGTTGCGCAAATGAATGATTTAAAACTACAAATTAATAAATATCCCTTTTTATATGTAGGCCAGGAAAAAATTGGCTTAAGTTCAACCCCTTCCCTTGTGAATGGAAAAATTGAACCACGCAAAACCATATTCCGGAGTTTTCTTGTAAGCAATGGTGACAGCTATACAGCGATGGCAGGAGGATTGAGCAGGACCTCCTCGGACGCCCTCAACTTTCTTGTTTCCAACCAGTCGGGCGGCAGTAGTAAAGATACCTGGATCATTTCACCCGAGCCTGCCAATGCTTTGTACCTTCAGAAAAAATATTCCGAAAACATTTCGGTTGCTGCTACCGGAATACTTCCCAGTCATACGGCTGAAAACCTGTTTTGGGTCGGGCGATATACAGAAAGGCTGTTGGGAAATGCACGTTTTCACAGAACTGTCATACAGTTCATAGCAAGTGGTAACAGACTGATGATGGAAAATGATATTCAAACAGAACAAATTTTACTAAGGGCGCTTACCCACTATACTTTTACATACCCTGGTTTTATAAACGAGGAAGGTGATGATGAAGACAAATTAAAACATCCATGGCCCGAACTCACCGATATATTATTCAATGCAGAAAGAACAGGCAGTTTAAAATATGATTTTGTGCTTTTTATACGGGCCGTTCATGCAGCAAGGGATCACTGGTCAACCGACACCTGGCGGGTATTAAGGGGTATGGAGGAAGAATGGTCGACAGTGAAGGATGGCACTAATCCCGGGCATTTAAAAATGCAGCATGTGCTGGATAGCCTGGTAACTTCGGTTGTTGCCTTCATTGGCATGAACCGCGAAAGCATTTCACGGGAACAGGGTTGGATCATGATGGATATGGGCCGTAAAATAGAGCAGTGCCTTTTACTAACAAATATGCTCAGGGCTACGCTTGTAAACAAATATGATGACCAGGTAGACTACAATCTTCAGGAATCCGTGCTGATCAGCAATGAGGGTTTGGTGAATTTCCGCTATAAATACAGGTCATTGTTGCAATTGCCATTGGTGCTGGATTTAATGATATTTGATCCCAACAATCCACGATCCTTAGTGTACCAGCTTGGCAGGTTGAAAAAGAATTTGGAAAATCTTCCCAAAACAACGGCAGATCAGTCCCTGTCGGCCCAGGACATTTTAGTTGCTGAAGCTTATGATTTATTGAAAGGGGCAGATAAGGATCAGCTATCCGTTCTGAATATGGAAGCTGCGCAGTACTTATACCTGGATAATTTCCTGAGCAGCATGTACGAGCTTTTGTCGGGCATACAAAATACAATTTCCAAAACCTATTTTAAACACGCCCAGTCTCAAAAACAGTTATTTTCAACCGATCAGTCCGGGGAGGACGTTGTTAGTTGATGGTTTAGCCTTCAAGAGTCCGGACAACGATAAACGATCAACAACCAACAACCGACGATCAACGATCAACCAGCAACCAGCAATCACCCACCATGTATCATAAAATAACCCATAAAACAAATTATACCTACCAGGTGCCGGTAAGCCTTTGCCATAATATCGTTCGCCTGGTACCACGGAGTACCAACAAGCAATTTTGTAAAAAATCGGTATTGAGTATATATCCCGAACCGGATGTTATCATCGAATACGAAGATTTTTTTGGTAATAAATTAGTCTATTTCACTATTGAAAAGGAACACAAAAAATTAAGTGTGCATGTTTATTCGGAAATTGAAAAGCTGACACCGGCTTATGATCAGCAGGCCGAATACAACTATATCTCCTGGGAGGAAGTATGCAGGCTTACGCATACCTTAACACCGGAATTACTGGATGTCAAACAGTTCATTGCTGCTACTCCCATGACAACAGCAGATGATGCGATTGCAGCTTATGCTATGCAGTCGTTTCCGCAGGGAAGATCATTATTTTTAAGCTGTAAAAACCTGATGAACCGCATCTTTTATGATTTTAAATTTCACTCCGGTTTTACTACTATTGCCACCCCTTTATCGCTCGTAATGAAAGAAAGGAAGGGAGTGTGCCAGGATTTTGCCCACCTGGCAATTGCCTGCCTGCGATCAATGGGTCTGCCGGTAAGGTATGTTAGTGGTTATATAGAAACCATACCACCACAGGGTACAGTAAAGTTAACCGGAGTGGATGCTTCCCATGCCTGGTTTTCGGTATACATCCCCAATAGTGGCTGGGTAGATTTTGATCCTACCAATAACCAGCTCCCTGCCAACCAGCATATTACCATCGGTTGGGGAAGAGATTATGCCGACATTACCCCGCTCAGGGGAGTGATCATGAGCAGTGGCGGGCATGAATTACAGGTGTCTGTTGATGTTAAAAGAATGGCATAGGAGATGGTGAATGGGCAACGGGCAATAGGTACGGGCAATCGTGAATGGGCAAGGGGGAATGGGCACAGTGTTCACTATTCACCATTCACTATTCACCATTCACCTTTTCACCATTCACCTTTGGAATAATAATTGACTAATGCGGTTACAAAAATATTGATAAATGAAATTATATACTTGCACCAACTGTAAAAACCCGCTTTATTTTGAAAATTCTTTCTGCCTTCAATGCAGCCATACCGTAGGTTTTGAAGTCGGCAAGTTTAACCTGGTTGCGTTGGATAATAATAAAAACGGGTATTCCCCGGTCAATTACAAAAATGAGGTTTACCGATTTTGTTCCAATGCAACTTATGGCACCTGCAACTGGCTGATACCAATCACACAAGCGTCCCCATTTTGCCTGGCATGTGAATTAAACAGGATCATTCCGGCACTTTCCACCGATATGAACAGGGATAAATGGAAGAGCATTGAAATAGCTAAACACCGGTTGGTCTATTCGTTACTGCGCTTAAAACTTCCGGTAAAAGCAAAAAAAAGCATTGCTGAAATTGGAGGGATCGTGTTTGACTTTATGGGGGACACCTCTCCAACAGAAAGAGTGATGACCGGCCACGACAATGGTGTTATCACCTTAAATATCGAGGAGGCAGACGAGGGCCTCTTAACCCGGCATAAATTAGACCTGGGTGAAAAATATCGCACTTTACTGGGGCATTTTCGCCACGAAATTGGTCATTACTATTGGGATGTACTGATTAAAGACAGCACGCACCTGGAAAAATTTCGCCAGCTTTTTGGCAATGAAGAAAACGATTATGATGCAGCCCTTGAAGCATATTATAAAAACGGAATTCAACCCAACTGGAATAATTTTTTCATCAGTCAATATGCTTCTTCGCATGCCTGGGAAGACTGGGCGGAAAGCTGGGCGCATTACATGCACATGATGGATACGCTGGAAACCGCCTGGTCTTTCGGTATCGGCATCCACCGCCGGGAGATGCAGACAGATGTGTACAATGATCCATACACGATCGCCGATTTTGATGCTATTATCAATATGTGGTTCCCACTCACTTTTGCCGTTAACAGTTTGAACAGGAGTATGGGACATGCGGATTTTTATCCATTTATTATCCCCGCCCCGGTTATTGAAAAACTGAGGTTTATCCATGAAGTGTGCGGTGTGGGGGGATAATGAGTAAAGTGAAAAACTAAACTTTGCAAATAGCCATTATTTTATGTAAATATCTATTGCTTTTTTGCCGTTATATTTCAACTGGGAACATGCCAGGCTACGGGTAAACTTCCAATAAATTTTAACTTGCCCTCTTTATATTCAGCGAAAAGATTTAATGAAGTAGTGCTATCAAATACAAAGCAACGGTACGCATGTTTCAATCCATCCTTAAGTAAACTTATACTCTTTTGGTATCTTTCCATAATCTTTTCCTCCCTAACAAGATGTCCTCCTTTTATTACCCTGGCCTTAATCCTTTCGAGGTTTATAACAGGATTATTGGTACCGACAAAATACAGGCAGGTACGATATTTTTTTTTATTTGCCAATTTAATAAAATTAACTTTTGACACATGTGACATAACTGTTTCAAAACTGAAATCAATACCAGCTTTCAGCAATTGGTGCCGTATGAAATCTGAAATTAAAGAAGCGAAATAAGAATCAATTATTTCTTTCGAAACAACAAGGATATTTCTTTCAAGCCTAACTGACCTGGAAATTAAAAGTTTATAATCTTCGGAGCCGAGTGTAGTTTTTTGCTTTAAAAATGAAAGAAAGGCCTTAAGGTTGACCTTTATTGAATAATCTTCAAAATGCAGCAGTGGTTTTTTTGCCAGGTTTGCTTCAATGTCATCCGCATTTACATAAACGCCAAAGTCAACTTATTTCCTTAAAAGTTCAATCAAGGTTGATTTTCCTGATCCATTTGGACCAGCAACCATTCTCATTCTTCTGATAGCGCTCAAGCCTTTTCAATTTTAATAGTAGCTTTTTTAATTATTGTTACGCTGCCGTCCTTGTATCTTTTAACAATGTTTCCGTTTTCTTCAATTACAATTGGAAGGCCTAACGCGAAATTTTCATTCCAGGCCCTTTCGGTTGCTTCTCTTGCAATTTCCTGCAATTCTTTTATCGTATGCTCTGACTTTTTTTTCATTTCACTAAGGTAAAACTTTAAAATGACTATGTTTTGATCAATGGGTGAAGCCAAGATTGCCTGTGCCCGTAAATACTTTAACGGATTCTATTACCTCCTCATAATTATTTAAACCGTAGCAAAGGCTTCTAATATCTTTTGCCTTATACACCATGTTACACTTTCTTTTCCAAGCAACATCTCTCTGTGGGCTTTTAGCAGAACCGAGGACGTTGCATCATAAGTAGTACAGTTTGCAATTATTACGCGATACCTCTCTTCCAGGCAACAGGTCGTTTATTTCTTCCAAAACTGCCGGAGATCAAGTGTATAAGGATACTCTTTATTGATTACCAACGGCGGGGCATCGAAGTAAAATGATCCGCGGTTTTGTGATATATAATGCTGCACCACACTAAACCCCGGCGATGGCCTTAATACTTCCTGCGTATGACTGGTATTGCCAAAACGATTGGTGCGCCTGCTTTCCGCCTCATAACTGTTGACAGGAAAGCTGTCGTAACTTCTGCCGCCCGGGTGGGCCACATAATAGGTACAGCCCCCGATGGAACGGCTGTTCCAGGTATCTACGATGTCAAATGTGAGCGGTGCGTCAATCCCGATAGTGGGGTGCAGGGCGGAAGGTGGCTGCCAGGCACGGTAACGAACCCCGCAAACATATTCGCCTTTTACAGCCGTTGGCCTTAAGGGTACGCGGCTGCCATTGCACAATAAAATATACCGGCTTTCATTCAGCCCCTTTAATTTTACCTGCACTTTTTCCAGGGATGAATCCACGAATCTTGCGGTGCCGCCACTGCTCATTTCTTCACCGAGTACATGCCAGGGTTCGATACCCATGCGTATTTCCATTTCAATATTCTGCAACTGAACGGTGCCATAATGCGGGAAACGAAATTCGAAAAAGGGTTCAAACCAACTGATGTCGAAGGGGTAACCAGCATTGTTTAAATCTTCCACAACTTCCTTCAGGTCTTCATGCACATAATGCGATAGCATGAATTTATCGTGCAGTTCGGTGCCCCATCTTACTAAGCCGTGTTTGTATGGTTTTTTCCAGAACCAGGCGATCAGCGCCCGGATCAGTAACATTTGCACGAGGCTCATCTCTTTGTGCGGGGGCATATCAAAGGCCCTGAATTCGAGGATGCCCAGTCTTCCGGAAGAAGTATCGGGGGAGTATAATTTATCAATACAAAACTCCGAGCGATGCGTGTTGCCGGTAATATCGGTTAATAAATGCCGGAAGATACGGTCCACGATCCAGAAAGGTATAAATCCGTTTTCGGGTACCTGGCTGAAGGCGATCTCCATTTCATATAATTTTTCATCACGGCCCTCATCTATACGCGGGGCCTGACTGGTAGGACCGATGAACGCACTGGAAAATAAATAAGATAAGCCGGGATGATGCTGCCAGTAGGTGATTAAACTGCGCAACAGGTCGGGCCTGCGCAACATCGGGCTCTCTGATGGTGAAGCGCCTCCAATGGTGATATGGTTGCCGCCCCCTGTTCCGGTATGCCTGCCATCCAGCATAAATTTTTCGGTGCCCAGGCGTGATAAAAAGGCCTGGTCGTACAACGTGTCAATGAGACCAGTGAGTTCTTTCCAGTTTTTTGACGGTTGGATATTTACCTCAATTACGCCTGGATCGGGTGAAACTACCAGCCGCTCCATCCGGTAATCCCTGGGAGGCTCGTAACCTTCAATGCGCACCGGTACCTGTAATCTTTCTGCCGTGGCTTCAATGGATGCAATAAGGTCAAGGTAATGTTCGAGGTAATCCATTGGCGGAATAAAGATATAGATGAACCCTTCTCTGGGTTCTATACATAGCGCGGTTTTGATAGACTCTACCTTAAAGGCGGGTTCAACTTCCTGCTCCTTTTCTTCCACCTTTTTTTTAGGTTTAAAAGGATCCCATTTTTTCCCCTCCACCTCCTGGTATTTTATTTTTTCGGGTTTTGGCGGGTGAATAGTTACGGTATCATACCTCGAGATAATGGTCTCATCAAAATGATCCAGTTCGGGCAGGTCATCAAATAAACTTCTTTCAACTTTTTCAGGTTCGTCTTCTTTGGCTACTTCGGGCAGCGAATCTAATGGCAGCCGTAAACCCATCGGTGAATTACCCGGTATGAGAAATAAATGGTCCCGCTTTAATATCCATTTGCAGCTTTTCCAATTATTGTTGGTATAGTTCCACTTCAATGGCAGTACAAAGCCAGCCGGTGTATCCAGCCCCTTATCCAATAGCTGCGAAAGGGTTTTTCTTTCCAGGTCATCTTTCATGTTTACTTTCCCCAAATCAATATTCACAGGCACTTTACCCTCGGCCCATAAAAAATAAAATACGTCTTCATAAGCCACGCTCATATATTCCGGGGGGATGCCCAATTGCTTGGCCAGCTCCTGTGTAAATTGCCCGGCAGTTTCATGGGTATATTCCTTTTTTATTTTTTCATGGGCGATCAGGTTAGTATTTTTCCAGATAGGATAATGATCTTTTCTCCAAAACAAACCATATTGCCATCTCGGTAACGTTTCGCCGGGATACCATTTTCCCTGGCCGTAATGTATCATGCCATTGGGACCAAATTTTTCCCGCAGCCGGAAAATAAGTTCATGCGATAAAATGCGCTTTTGTTTTCCATCGGCTGCGGTATTCCATTCCTCCGCCTCCATATCATCAATGGAAACGAAAGTAGGCTCTCCACCCATTGTCATTCTTACATCACCCTGTTCAAGGTCTTCATCCACCTTTAACCCTGTGGCGTTGATAGCGGTCCATTGTTCTTTTGTATAGGGTTTGGTAACCCTCGGATCTTCGTGTATGCGGGTAACCTTATTGTAGAAAGTAAATTCCGTTTCGCACACGTCTGTAGCCCCTTCCACCGGGGCGGCACTTGCAAAATCGGGTGTGCAGGCGAGTGGAATATGTCCCTCCCCTGCAAATAAACCGGAAGTAGGATCCAGCCCGATCCAGCCGGCGCCGGGAATATATACTTCCGTCCATGCATGCAGGTCGGTAAAATCATTTTCAGGTCCTGAGGGCCCATCCAATGATTTGATATCGGCAGTTAACTGCACTAAGTAACCGGAGACAAAACGTGCGGCCAATCCCAGGTGACGAAGTACCTGAACCAGCAACCAGGCCGAATCCCGGCAGGAACCCAGGGCCTTGCCGAGTGTTTCTTCACAGGTTTGTACGCCCACTTCCATACGGATGGAATAGTTAATATCCCTGTTGAGTTTTTGGTTGATATAAACTAAAAAATCGTTGATGGTTTTCTTGCTTTTATCAACACCGGCAATCCATTTCCGCAGCAGCGGGCCGTACTCCTTAAATTCAAAATAAGGTACCAGTTCTTTACGCAATTGTTCCTCGTACCGGAAAGGATAATTCTCCGCATAATCTTGTACAAAAAAATCAAACGGATTGATCACTGTTAAATTGGCGATCACTTCAACTTCCACACTCAGCGCTGTTGTTTTTTCCGGAAACACAACCCTTGCCTGGTAGTTGCCAAAGGGGTCCTGTTGCCAGTTAATGAAATGTTCCTTGGGAGTTATTTTAAAAGAATAGGCTTCAATCATTGTGCGGGAATGCGCAGCAGGACGCAACCTGAATATATGGGGTGACAGGCCAACCAAACGGTCGTAGCTGTAAGTCGTTTTGTGATTGATTGCAACACGTATTGCCATAATTACCTGGTATTTAAAATTTAAAATGATACATGGTGCACAATCAATATAAAAATAATGGCTTTTTTCAGGGTTACAAAATTTATTGTGAAGCCTGACCCCGACACCCGCAGCCACCTGCGATTTAAGTGCAGTACAATCACAGGTTTGAAAGTTCATTAAAAATTAATCATATTTTTTTATTATTTTTCTGCCGTTTATGCTCGTTTGCCTGCAACGGACAATTCAGTTAACGGGCTGACAATTCAACCCCTGCGAATACCTGCTGTTACCTGAAACGGGTGGAACAACTTGCATAGCGCTTCCATAATTTAACCTTAAAAAGCAGCGTATGAAAAAAACAGTATTACTTCTTTTATTCCTGTCAGCAATATACCATTCAATCGCCCAGTCGGCAATGCCTGATACTACCCAACCGGCATTAACCAAAGAAGATTACCTGGAAAAAAGCAAAAATAACAGGACCGGCGCCCTTGTTTCGTTAATAGGAGGTGGAACACTATTTATGATCGGGGGAATAGTGATGATAAACGACCTTAATAACAGCCTGGAAAATCTCTTTACCACCAATGAAACTAATACGAATGACGCACTGAGCGGCGCACTTGTTATCACGGGGAGCCTTGCAATGCTTGGCAGCATTCCATTATTTAAGGCTGCTTCAAAAAATAAACACAAAGCTTATTCAGTTTCTTTTAAAAATGAGCCGGCACTACAATTTCAGGGTAATACTGTATTTTACAAACCGGTTCCTTCCTTAAGCATGAAAATCAGGCTATGAAAATGAAAAGGTAAAAAACGGCTCGCCATTTTCATTAGATATTTACGATTATTATCAGATACTATAAAAATTGCAGTATTACGTATTACTTATAAGGCCGGTACCGGCAAGTGTAGCGAATCGTACACCAGCTCCACCGTTCTTTTATCTTCGGCCAAAATAAAAAGCTTATCATCTGCCTGGATCCGGGTGGAACCCACAGGGATAATATATTCGTTGTTTCTTTTAACGGTCATAATCAGGGCCCCCTTCGGAAAATTGAGCTGCACTACCATTTTTCCAATTACTGTATTGCCGGGGGCAATTTCTACCTGCACTTTTTCCCTTTTTGAATTATCGGCTATCTCAAAATCAGTTCGCCGCCTGGCTTTGGATGGCACATCTAAGTGAAGCAGTTTTGCCACATAGGCAAGCGTGGTACCCTGCAGCAGTACGGAGCTTACTGAAATAAAGAACACAAGGTTAAAAATTATCTCCGCCTTTTCTATCCCCCTTATCAAAGGATAGGTTGCAAATACTATGGGTACGCCACCCCTGAGACCTACCCAGGATAAAAAGATCTTACTCCTGGTATTGGATTTAAAAAAAGCAAGGCTGATAAAAACACCAACGGGCCTGGCCACGATAATCAGAAAGGCGGAGATCAATAGGCCCATACCAATCACCGGAATAATATGGGAAGGAAAGACAAGCAGACCCAGTGTTAAAAAAAGAGTGATCTGCATTAGCCATGCCTGGCCATCGTAAAACCTTATCAAACTTCGTTTATGAATGAAATTACTGTTGCCCAGGATGATGGCGGAAATATAAATAGCCAGAAATCCGTTTCCCCCGATGAAATGTGTGGCCGAATAGGTAAGCATGGCGAGTGCGATTGTAAGCACAGGATATAAACCCTCTGTTTCCAGCCTTATATTATTGATCAGCCATACACTTGCCTTTCCCATCAGGTAACCTATTGCACCGCCAATAATAAATTCTTTTAAAAAAGAAACAACTAACCCATCAAAATCGACATTGCCCGTAGCAACAATAGTGGTTAAGGAAATGGTAAGAAAATAAGCCATCGGGTCATTGCTTCCACTTTCCAGTTCGAGTACAGGGCGCAGGTAGCCTTTTAAGCCAATCCCCTTATTACGCAGTATAGAAAACACAGCGGCGGCATCCGTAGCTGATACAATCGCTCCCAGCAATACACCTTCTGCCAGTGAAAAACCAAACGCAAGGTGAACAAACAGCCCTACAGAAAAAGCAGTTACAAAAACCCCAACTGTAGACAGCATTACGCCCTTCCAGAGTACTGGCGAAATTACTTTCCAGTTGGTATCCAGCCCTCCTGAAAAAAGGATGAAATTTAACGCTACAATGCCGATCAGTTGCGCCATTTCAGCGTTCTCAAAATGAATACCACCAATCCCTTCAGAGCCTGCAAGAATCCCCACGATCAAAAAGAAAATAAGCGTGGGTACTCCCAGTTTACTGGTGGTTTTGCCCGCAATGATACTGATCAGCAGCAATATGGACCCAATCAATAAAATATTTCCTGCTTCGATTATCATCAGCTTAACTGTTTTAAAAATTTAACCTGTAATTCTTTGCTTCGCCGGGCGCTTACCCTAGCTGGTAATAAATATGATACGGGTTAATTACAAGGTTGCAGCATACAACATTAGCTTAACCAGGCATCCCATGAAATATTTATCATTCCAGGGCATCATTTCAACGGAATTAAACCTGCAACTGAATCTTAGCGATGAGGATAAAAAAAAGAAAATAGCTATAAAGAAATTACCAGGAATTATGTGAAAGATAAATATAAAAAAGATATTTTTTTGTGCTGAAAATCTTTTAATTTAAGAAGAGGAGAGGCACGGGTTAATAACTCGTGAAACAGGGGGCTTTAAACCGTTTTGAAAATTGTATTACTAAGATACTTATAAATGCGAAAGAGAAATATGCGTCCCCAATCGGTTAATCCAATGCGTAAAGCGGCGAACATCAACCATTAACTAGTTTTTTCTTATTACCCTAAAAGGAGCATAAGCCTCTGTTTCATCCCAGGTAAATTTAATAATCCCTCCATTCTTCGCAGGGTCAATAGTTATTGTGAATTGATCTGCCGATTGCGTTGCATTTCGCACTTGCAAAGGAATCATTGCAAAATCTTTTGATCTGTTGGGTTCTGTGGGCCATTGTTTAAAATCAGTATTAAATATCAGGGTCCATCCATCTACACGGGGAATCGTATAGAGCCCGTACTCACCTTTAGGTATTTTTATTTCCCCAAATTGCACATCATACGGAAGATTTAATTTTGTAAGATCATTTGCTCCTGTCCGCCATACAGAATCGTAGGGGACTATTCCACCAAAAATTTTCCTGCCCCGTTTGAATGGCCTTCCATATGATAAGCGAATGGTATCCTTAGCAATTGCAAAACTCAGTACAGCTTTCGGTGAAGGAATGCCAATTTTTGTTTTTTTTGACATTCGTTTTGCCAATTCGTCCACATTTATGGGAGCTAATTTTGTAACTATATAATTCCATGGCGTTGCTGTGCCATCATAAGTTACTATTCTTCCTTCCGGGGTTGCTTTTATTTTTGCATATTCCAAAAAATCCCCACCAAAAACCAATGTATCTCCATTTCCTTTTGAAACGGCTACATTCCTAATTCCTACATAATTATTAATCATGGTAATTGGCATACTTTGTTTGCCGGATTTCATCAACCGCATACAATTCCATTCAATAAGTGATAAGGTGGGGGTCCATCCTCCTATAAAATCCATATTTTTTGCCGAACGTTTATTTATGTATTCCGTTTGCCAGTTCTGACTGGAAGCAAACCAGGTACATGTATCATTCTCGCAATAAACGCCCTCAATGAATCCAGTTGTTTTATAGCTGCTATCCGGATTCATATACGACATCGTATAGTGCTTTATACTGCCATCCGGATAGAAATGAAAATCAAAAACGCCGACCTGATCCCTGGGATAACGAAGAAAAGCTTTTCCGTATAGGTGATTGGGAAGCAGATTGTAGGTTTCAACTATTACGGTATCTGTGCCAAGTGTGGCCACAAAAGACGCCGTAACAGGCTGCTGTCCGAACGATCTCATGGTGAAGTACCCCATCAATATTAAAAGTGCATTTATTTTCATTGGTAAAATGCTATGAGTAATAAATGTAGTGAATTAGTTTTATGACTCAAAGCTACAATTACCGCTAACTTAAACATTGTGCGCCAGGGCGATAAAAATTTTTTCATCTTCCCCATAAAAAAACCTGCCACTGATTAACAATGGCAGGTTACGCTTATAAAATCGCTCTATAGTTTCGTAATCTTAACAGTATGCGATTGGTTATCGGCCATGTAACGAAGGGTGTACATTCCCGCCGGCATTGCGCTTATATCAATTACTGTTTGCGGCGTGGTTAAGCTTAGCTTTTTTAATACCCTGCCGTTCATGTCAACAATTTCTACCCTTGTGTTCATCCATTGCTGACCGCTCGCCCTGATGGTTAGCTGGTCTTTTACAAGGTTCGGGTAAACCTGTATCATTGCTGCCGTAGCCTTTACCGAAGCGGTTACAACCGGCGAATAAGAAATGCTCCCGGAAACATGTTTTAACTTCAGCCGGTAATAGGTTAGCCCCGGGTAAGGTTGTTCATCCCAATAGCTGTAGGCAGATGGCCGGCCATTGGAAGCCACCGTGGTAACGTAGTTAAATACAGCGCCATTATTACTTTTTTCAATCTCAAATACATCACCCTTATCTTCACCCGAGGTGTTCCAGTCTACCCGGTTGCGGGCCCCGGAATTTACTGCCTTGATACCGGCCAGCGTGATATCTAAAACAGACGCATCTATTGAATAAAACGAGAGCGTGGAAGATACTTCGTTGGCAAGGACCACAATTGGAACGCCTGTTGGAGAATTAGCCGCCGAAATATAAATAATACCCTCGGCCCCGTTATCTCCTCCATAAGTGGCCAGCGTTCTGGTGTTTTTATAATCAACAAAAACCGGGCTTGCAGGATTGGTGATATCATACACCATACAGCCGCCAATTCTTTCCAATGCCACAAAAGCAAAGGTCTTTCCAAGAATTTCAGCAATGGTAACACCTTCGGGCTCGGGACCTTTATCATCGCTCCGGTTTTTGAGGGTATTGTTCGCATTACTCGCATTGAAAATAGCGCCAAACACTGGGTGCTTTGCGGTAATAAGTTCCAGGTCTTCGCCACTATCCCAAACCAATGCCCCGGTAGCAGCGTTCCATATAGAAAAAGAGCGGGAGCCAAATGCATGGACCTCATCAAAGTCTCCATCACCATCGGTATCTCCCGAAGCAGTGGTAACATTGAGCCTGCCAATATTTGCCTTTAGTGCATCCGCATAAGGAAAAACAACAGGATCTAAAAGATATGATGAAGAACTAACCCTCAGTATTTCCGAATAGGCACTATATTCTCTTGCGTCACCTTCGTTGGCCGTTACAAGATAAGTTTGACCACCGATTGAATAGGACGCAATGGCATCAGGCATATACAAACCTTTTACCGGCCACCGGGCTATTTCAACAGTGGTGCCCTGGTCACTTATATCCAATGCGTTCCCGCTAATATTATGGTCTTTTGTTCCCAATGCACGGATGGCTGTTACCGTACTTGTTGCAATGTTTACCACCGCAATGGCATTATTTTCCTGGCAGGTAACCCAGGCTGTTAGTCCATCGGCCGAGAGGGTAATATACTCGGGCTCCATATCCTGCGCAACCGTAGGGTTATTTAAACCAAATATTCGTACACCGGCTGCTTTTAAACTGGTTGCCTGCCCATTGAATGAGCTAAAACCTGCGGTGGTAACATTGGCCTGCGTTACCCCTGCTACACCACCTGAAATGTCAACGATGGTGATCGACCCCTCGGGGTCAACTGCATAATCAGTTCTAGGCTGGCCCTCATTGGCCGTCAACACTTTTGTACCGGCAGGATTGAAGGTGATCATATCCGGCATGGCGCCTGCATTTACCTGGCTGATAAATGCCCCGTTTACATCAAAGAACACTACTTTACCCGGTAACTCCGGTATTGCATTTTCTATAGCGGCGGCAACGATACCATTTTTTACCGCAACAGAATTGATATTTCCGTAGGCTGTAAGAGAGATAGAACTAATAAGGGAGGCGGCTGACGGGTTGCTGAAGTTCACAATGTCGAGCTTAGCCGCCAGCGAGTTGGCAATAAACAAACGCTGCGATACCGGGTCATGTGCTACGATCTCCGCTGAATTAGGGCCTGCCACTCCGTTACTAAAAGAAGCAATATGATTGAGGGTAATGGTTTGGGCCGCAGTTGGCGCCTGCTTATCATCATCGGTGATTACCACCGTAAAATGATTTACCGCGGCAGCAGGCAATACAATATTTACCGGGCTGGTGAAACGCACAATAAAATACTCCGCGTTCTCCGGTAAAGCATCATTGTTGATAGTGATTTTGATGGTGTCATTCACATTGTTGGCATTTGCCGCCCAGTTAAATTGCAGGGATGCCGGTAAGGTAAAATCGCTGCCACTGGTAGTGGTGGATAAGGGCAATAACTCAATATCAATGGATGAAGGGAGGGCGCCACCACCCTGCAGGTTAGCGATGATATTTACGGTAGTGGCATTTTCAGTGATGCTTGTTTTAACACCCACAAAACTCACATTGGCATTGGTGGGGGTATAAGGAGGTGCCGGATATACACCGGGCGTGGCCCTCACTGTACCTTGCGCAGGCTGTGGTGTCACCGGGTTTTGTGGTACAATCCAGTTGGCGCCGATATTGTTATCATTTGCGGCAGCATTCAATTCAAATGAGTATCCATAAACACCTACGGGTGCGGCTGGCCATCCATTCGTGCCAACAAAATAAGCAACACTGTCTACAACCTGGTTGAGTGAATTACGAATAACGAGAATATCATTTGATGCTCCCAGGCCATTTAATATGGTATAAACCGGCGAAACATTTAAGGTGGTGGAGGCAGTACCCGGACTGGTAGCAAAAACCGCCTTAGCGCCTGCTGCAAGGGTCACTTCGGGGAAATTGCCTGTTGTGCCGTCTGTCCATTTCAGCCCCCCAAGGTTTATTGCACCCGCGCCCGCATTATATACTTCAATCATTTCAATATCGTTGGGCGAATGAATAATTTCAGTAATAACCAGGTTGGGGATGGATACGTTGAATACAACATTGAAGTTTGCGGAAGCCATTGTATTTGTAGCCAAGTCCTGCACGCCTGACACAGTAAGCGTGTAGGGTTGTCCGTTAACTAAGGCATTGTGTGCCAGGAATACGGTGTCACCAGTTGCTGATAAGGTTGCACCGGTAACAACAAGAGAAGGGCTAAACGAATAATTGGCAATGTTTGTAGCAGTTGCACCACTTACCATCTCACTAAATTTAACAAAAGAACCGGTTGACGAATTAACCTGGAAGGATTGCGCCACAGGGGCGGTAATATCGCCGCCACCGGTGGTTGTTCCTTTTATAGTGACCATATCGAAACGCCAGGTACCGGTAGTGGCATAACTGCTGGTGGTGGTTGCGGCCACGTAGATACTGGTAGCCGGCCGAAAGGATGACACAATCCTGAAACCCGCGTTTGCATTATTATTCAAAGTTGTAATAGCACTAAAGTTATAAGCCCTGTTATTTACAAAAACATCGCCTGCCATGGTTGAGTCTTCAATAAAATCAACCCATACCGGTGTGGTAGCGGAAATATTGGTAGTGTATTGCACCGTGAAATGTTTTGGACCGGTATTGCTATGCCGCAGGTCAAAACTGATGTTGATATTTTGGAAACCTGTGGTAGCAGCTCCAAACTGAAGCCCCGAAAATTTTGGATTCGTTCCCTGCGCAGGCCAGCCGGTTAATCCCAACCCTGTATTATCTGTTGCGGCAGGATCAGTAGAACCGGTACCCGAGTTGAATGTGGTAGTGGTTACATTAACGGAAGCAAGTGACCCCGCACCTAACGAGGGGGCATTGGAACCGGTACTGGTGCTTGCATCCGCGGGAACAGAATTAAAATTCCATTGGGTAATTACCGTTTGGGCTTCTATGCTTTGTACCAATGTAAGCAGTAAGACTGAAAAAAGAAAAAGAGTAAAGTTTTTATGCATATCCGGGAGTTTAGGCTGCAAAAATGCCTTGCATCTTTAGACTATATATTAATTATAGATTATATTAACATGAAGAAATAATGAATAAATTGTAATTTTTTAATTTTGACAGAGAAGTTTGCATTTTTTTTTGTATATGACCTGAAAACTATTAACACAGATTAACCGGCGATGAACCAACATTCATTTATGCGATTCCCGATGCACCTCACAATACCACATCTGCCGTAAGCGGGTAATGATCGCTTGAATGTTTGTAAGGGGCTTCATAAATAAACCCTTCCGCCAGTTTTTTATGAGCAACAGCATTGATAACCCAGTTGGCAAACTGGCGGCTATACAAAATATGGTCGATCCATTCATCGTGGTACATGTTATTAAACAGCATGTCGCGGAAACTGGTGGTTACAATTTTTTCGAAGCGCATATTCTTGCGGTCATTTTCGGAGAGACTGTCGAACAATGCATTGCCCATGGTAAGTTTGGGAAACCATACATTACCCATCAGCCGTTCAATACCGCTTCCCAAAATTTTCCGCTCGCTGGCATCCATGCCGGGCCCGTCATTTATATCGCCACACACAATTAACGGAATACCCTGTGTAGTTGTATCGGTAAGGTAAGCGTCTAAAAACTCCTGGCGGATCCGGGAAGCCTGGGCGAATATTTTCCGGCGGTTGGCATCGGCGTTCTCCCACCACCTGCTCCATTCCAATGCGCTGGCCACCAGCTTACTTTTCAGGTGAAGTCCCATAATACGCAATTGTTTACCATCTGCTGCATGAACGGAAGCATAAAGCGGGCTTCGTTCAAACCTGTACACTTCACTAATTCCATCATCTTCCAGGTCCATCCGCCATTCTGTAAAAGCCTGTTGGAGCAGGGTGTCAAAACCTACTAA
Source organism: Ferruginibacter sp. (assembly GCA_014379625.1). Taxonomy (GTDB): domain Bacteria; phylum Bacteroidota; class Bacteroidia; order Chitinophagales; family Chitinophagaceae; genus Ferruginibacter. Next base: position 106,446 of record JACMLJ010000051.1, read on the forward strand.
GGCGGGGTTGGCAAACTTGCCGGTATCTGTACGCAAGGCCAAACCAATGCACTGCGACATACCGGGCGATCTTTGTACATGCCCGATCCATGTTCCGGGCAAATCGCTGTTCAAAAACAATTGCCATTCGGCAGTTTCGTTGGGTGTTTCCACCCCCACCAATATATCCGGATTTAATTCGGTGATTATTTTGGCGAGCCCCTTCCTGCGCTGTATCACCGTGGAGCCCGGCGTATGAAAAGCCACCGCGTTATCAGGCTTGAATGTATGATCGGTATTGAACAGGTCGTTCATCCATTCCATGTTCCATACCATTAGTTTAAGCGTTGCCATACCTATAAATTTAGCTGTCAAAATACAACATGGAAATTTTAAAAACGAATGATTTTATTTGTGGGTAAAATTGAAGGGATTGTATACCGGGTTTCATTAAAAAAAGGGCAACAATCAATGCATGGAAATGCCAAAACATGTGGCATACAATTTCCTTTTTTAAAGCAAGCTGAGCAGGGGATCGATACTGCATAAACTATTGTTAGCATATAATTGTACCTTAGACTGCTCAATAGCTTTATTAAAATACCGATTGAAATATGAAACCAAAAAAATTATTCCTCTACCCTGCAGTATTATTATTATTTTTCCCTTTGGGTGTTTTTGCACAGACTGATTATATAGACGCCAATCAGCAACTTGCGGGTCATCCGCGCATTTTAATGTTGAAAGGAGAAGAGGCGGCCGTTAAAAAAACAATTAGTCTTGATGCAACATGGACGACCATACAGCAGGCTATACTGGCAGAATCGGAAAAACTGATAAGTTTGGCGCCGGTTGAAAGAATTAAAATCGGTCGCCGTTTACTGGATAAATCAAGAGAAGCATTACGACGCTTATTTTTTCTGTCCTATGCATACCGTACCACCGGTGAGCAAAAGTATTTTCAAAGAGCAGAAAAGGAATTACTTGCCATAGCCGCTTTCAGTGACTGGAACCCTTCCCATTTTTTAGATGTTGCAGAAATGACCATGGCTGCTGCGATTGGGTATGATTGGTTATATGATCAACTTTCGCCCTCATCAAGAGCCACTATCAGGGAAGCCATTTTAAAAAAAGGATTAGAACCTTCGCTTGATTCAAAAAACAATAGCTGGCTAAAAGCAGAACACAACTGGAACCAGGTATGCAATGCCGGTATGACCTATGGCGCGATGGCAATTTATGAAGATCAGCCGGTACTTGCCCGGCAAATAATTAATCGTGCGATAGGCTCAATTGTATTGCCCATGAAAGATTATGCGCCGGATGGTGCATATCCCGAGGGATATGGCTATTGGGGATATGGTACCGGTTTTAATGTATTATTAATCAGCGCTGTAGAAAAACTTTTTGGAAAAGATTTTGGGTTGAGTGAAATGCCCGGGTTTTTATTAACTGCTGGCTTCATGGAAAACATGACCGGCCCTTCCGGAAAGCCTTTTAATTATTCAGATGCCGGATCAAATGGGGGCTTTCATCCAGCTATGTTTTGGTTGGCGGGTAAAGCAAAGAACCCATCGCTGTTATGGGCAGAGCGTAGTTATTTAAAAAACACCCCGCCGGGCGCGCTGATAAAGGATCGTTTACTTCCTGCCATCATGTTATGGAGCGGAGGAATTGGAATTGATAAAATTACTGCTCCGGCCGCTAATATGTGGGTTGGAAATGGCAAAAACCCGGTAGCAATGATGCGGACTTCCTGGACAGATCCAAATGCGATTTATGTGGCCATGAAAGGTGGCTCCGTTTCAGTGAATCATGCACATATGGATATCGGCTCTTTCATCATGGAAGCAGAGGGTGTAAGATGGGCCATGGATTTTGGCATGCAGGAGTATGAATCGCTGGAATCAAAAGGAATTAATTTGTGGGGAAGGACCCAGGACGCACAGCGCTGGACAGTATTTCGTTATACCAACCTTGTACACAATACACTTGCTGTAAACAACCAGCACCAGGATGTGACGGGGTTTGCGCCCATTACCAGTTCAGGAAACACACCCTCCTTTATGAATACGGTGACCGACTTGTCGGAAGTATATAAGGGGGCGTTGGTTAAATCAAACCGTGGTATCGCTATTGTTAATAAAAGTTATGTATTGGTTAGGGATGAAATTGAAACAGAAAACAAGGAGAGTACTATTCGCTGGACGATGCTCACCCCTGCAACAGTAAAAATTATTGATACCAATAAAGCGGAATTAACCAAAGATGGTAAAACGTTGATCTTAACGGTACAGACGCCGGCGAAAATTACCATGAAAACATGGTCTACAGATCCGCCACATAATTACGACGCACCCAACCCCGGAACAACGCTCGTTGGTTTTGAAGTAATCTTGCCGGCAAAAACAAAAACCGCCCTCAACGTAACGCTTGTTCCCGGCAATGCGGTCAATAAGGCGATTAAAAAAATAGCTCCGCTTCAGAACTGGAATAATAAATAAACATCGATTGTAAATATCTTAAAGCAGGCAATGCCCCGAAACTCCTGTATTATCGTTTTATTTCAGATACGCCATTTCTTTCGCAGGGTCCTTGAAAGCATTTCATCCGCTTGCGGATCGTTTATAAATCTTTCTTTGACCGGGTCCCATTCCAATGGCCTTCTGATACTGTAAGCAATATTACCCAGGTTGCAAACCGATGCAGTTCTATGCCCGGTTTCCACATCGCAAATTGGCTTTTGCCGGCTGCGGATGGCCTTTATAAAATCAGTATAATGGTTATCACTAAAATAAACCCGCTTTTCATTGGCGCCGATCAGTTGATCCTTCAGGGAAGCAGGCGTTGTTAGAAGTTCACCCCTTGCTACCCACACTTCGCCTTTAGAGCCTATAAAGTGGCATGCCTGTTTGCCGGTCTTTGGTTCATGGATCAGTTGAATACCATTCGCATAATGGTAGACCAGGCCAGCGTTGGCAGTACCAGGCGGTGGAATAACCTTAACCGGTCCGCTTTCATCCATATCCAGTCCCCATTGTGCAATGTCAAACATGTGTGCACCCCAATCCGTCATGGCCCCGCCGCCAAATTCTTTATAGTCACGCCATTTGGGCCATATCGCAGCCTCCTGTTCAATGGTGGGTGCTACCACATTATTATATGGACGGGCGATGGTATTAGGCCCTAACCAAAAATCCCAGTCCAATCCATCGGGGGTTTTTTCAACTGGTAAATCCCATTCCTTAGGCGGACCACCAATATTCACTTTTACCGTTTTAATTTCGCCGATGTACCCGTTTCTTACCAATTCCACCGCCTGCCGAAACTCTGGCCAGGAGCGTTGCATACTACCCGTTTGAAAAACCCGGTTATGTTTCCGGGCGGCTGTTACCATGGCTCTTCCTTCCGCTACGGTTAGTGACAGTGGTTTTTCGCAATACACATCTTTACCGGCTTCACAAGCTTTTACAGCCATTACACCATGCCAGTGATCGGGCACAGCGATGATCACCGCATCTATCTCTTTTCTGTTCAACAGCTCACGAAAATCTTTATAACCGACACAGGATTTGTCGTTTTGATTGTCATTTTTTTCTGTGTAAAATTTTTGAACGCCCTGAATGAAGCGTTCTGTTTTAGCGGCAAAAACATCACAGGCGCCCACCATCCGGACTTCCCCTGTTTTTAAAAACCCGTTTCGCAGGGTTGGGCTTTGTTTACCACACCCGATAAAGCCGATATTGATTTTATCGCTCGGAGCAGTGTAACCCCTGCCCAGTACAAACCTAGGTACAATGAAAAATGCAGAAGCCATAGAAGTGATTTTTATAAAATCCTTCCGGCTTAATTCTTTCTTTGTTTTTTGTTCTTTCATGTAGCGCATATTTATCGTTGAGAATAGGGTGATTGGGTTACACCCTGATTTATAACTTGTCCTTACTGGTAATGGTTTTACTACTATCCGTAATCGTTATGGATGGTTTTCCGTTTATAATTTCTGCAAATACATCAGCAGCCATGCTGCCTTTCTTTGTTGTTTACTTTAACGGCTGCCGATATTCATACTCCACGGGGAAAGTACTGACTTGTTTTACAAATATAAATGTTAATGAATTCCCTGTTTAGTTTTGAAAAGAAAATTACCACTTAAAAATGAAATCATCATTATCCCTTATTTTTATAGGGAATTGACCTGGTATTTTTCAGGAAAGCGGTTGTGTAAATAAATATCGACTTTATGCATATACATTAAAGACAATGCAAAATATTTCGTTTGATATTTGGTTGTAATCGCATGCCAGCCAGTTTAAACTGCATGATAAACATAAGCCCGTTGATGGATATCATCCTGTTGCCTTACAGACCAGCAGGGTTATAATGCTGCAATAAGTGAACTTCAAAAGCAATATGATAAGAAGATGCAGCAGCAACCTGCCAAATAGTAAAGACCCTGCCGCATAGGCAAAACTGCAGGCCGTTATTTATCATCGTCGCAGGCAAAATAAATGACTTGCTATGGTATCAAGTCTTTTGTATTTTTACGCAGCATCGGTAAACATTTCGATCACCCCTTCAATTTTTATTTATCTAAAGCATTATTTTACTTAAAAAAACAATCATGAAAGCAATTCAATTTTTTACTACACTGTGTTTTTTATTTGGTACCCTCCATTTTACCCAGGCACAAACACCTGCGAATGATATGCTGAAAGAATGGGAAAGGGCCAAAGCCTATACCAAAGAGTACCTTGACACCATGCCTGAAGCAGGCTATGCCCTGAAACCAACGCCGGAAATGCGTTCGTTTGCAGAACAAATGCTGCATTTAACTGATGCCAATTATGGTTTTGTATCCGCCGCCACCGGGGAAAAAAGCCCGGTAAGTTTTGGTGAGTCTGAAAAAACGACCGACAAAACAAAAGCAAACGTAACCAAACTCGTAATGGACGGTTATGATTTTGTGATCACCGGCATAAAAAAAATGACGCCAGCCCAGTTCAATGAAAATGTGAAGATATTTGGAAGATTTGATATGACAAAAGCAATGGCGTTCGCAAAGTGTTTTGAACATCAAACACACCATAGGGGGCAGACCACCGTTTACATCCGTTTGGCAGGTGCAAAACCACCAGCAGAAAAATTGTTTTGAGATGATACATCCGATAGACGCAGACACTGGTTTTGCGCCTATTTTATTCCTGGCAACTTCTTGGGTCACAAAACTGCCACACCATAAATATGCCAACACTCTCCCGCTTTGGTTTACTCATTTACCAGGACAATAGCTTACCAGTAGCTGACAATCGCAATTCATGATCGTTCAGGGTACCAGCGTGCCCGCCCCCCGGGATCACAAGTCCTGCCACACCCTCCACAGCCAGTTAAAACAAACCTCCTTTTTCACTACAACAACAGTAGATTTGACTACAGTTATTTATTTATTGTTGCGGAACTTTGCAACATAAAAAAAACAGCGACATGAAAATTATAGTTACAGGTTCGGTAGGGAACATCAGCAAACCACTAACCACAGCGTTAGTGCAAAAAGGACATGCGGTTACAGTGATCAGCAGCAAGCCCGAAAAACAAAAAGACATTGAAGCCCTGGGTGCCACCGCTGCCATTGGCTCACTGGAAGATGTTGATTTTTTGGCAGCCACTTTTACGGGTGCAGATGCGGTATATTGTATGGTACCGCCAAACAACTACTTCGACCATAACATTGACCTGATAGCTTATTATGGGAGACTTGGCAATAACTATGCAGAAGCCATTCAACGGTCTGGTGTAAAGCATGTGGTTAACCTTAGCACCATTGGTGCCCATTTAGAAAAAGGTTCAGGTATTTTACTTGGTGCACACAATGTAGAGCAGGTGCTGAACGAACTGTCATCAAACATAACCATTACCCATATACGCCCAACTTCATTCTACTACAATTTATATGGGTATGCAGATTTAATAAAAGCGGAGGGGTTTATTGCAGCAAACTATGGTACAGATAACAAGATACCCTGGGTTTCTCCGATAGATATCGCCGCCGCGATTACCGAAGAAATAACAAGACCGTTTGCAGGGAGAAAAGTGCGGTATGTAGCGAGTGAAGAACTTACCGGCAACGAAACTGCCCGTATCTTAGGTGCAGCTATTGGAAAGCCTGATTTGAAATGGATACTGATTTCAGGCGAACAGATGCAAAATGCTTTAAATGCAGCCGGAATGAATCCGCAGATTGCTGCCGGTTTGGTTGAAATGTACGCCAGCCTGCATAGCGGCTTATTAGCAGAAGATTATTACCGCAACAAGCCAGCGGTAATGGGCAAAGTAAAGCTTACAGATTTTGCAAAAGAATTTGCTGCTGCATTTAAACAAAAATGATTATAATCTGATATGGCAAACATCCAACCGCACAGACTTAAAACGATTAGCGAATATCATCAGTTGATGGGGCTCCCTAAGCCGGAGCATCCATTAATCAGTGTAGTAAATTTTGAATCCATCAAACATTTGTCCAGCGATGAGTCAATAAGTTTAGTATTTGATTTTTATTCCATTGCGCTTAAAAGAAATTTTAACGGTAAGATGAAATACGGTCAGCAGGAATATGATTTTGACGAAGGGATACTGTTTTTTATTGCACCCGGCCAGGTTTTTAGGGTCGAGATTGAAAAAGGTTCAGTATTAAAACATTCGGGATGGATGATATTGGTCCATCCCGATTTTTTATGGAAGACCCCTTTGGCCAAAACTATCAGGCAATATGAATATTTTGATTATTCGGTAAATGAAGCCCTTTATCTTTCTGAAAAAGAAGAAGCGACGCTTATAAACATTATACAAAACGTCGGGCAGGAATATCACTCCAATATTGATCAGTTCAGCCAGGGGGTAATGATTGCCCAGCTTGAATTATTGCTTACTTATGCGGGAAGATTTTATCAGCGTCAGTTTATAACCCGAAAAATTACGAATCACAAAATACTGGATCGTTTAGAAAATATTATTACGCAATATTTGAATAGCGACACACTGACAAAAAAAGGATTACCTACTGTTCAGTATGTTGCCGGAGCGTTGAACCTATCGCCTAATTATTTAAGCGGGTTGCTTAAAACATTGACAGGGCAAAGCACCCAACAACATATACACGATAAATTGCTTGAAAAAGCAAAGGAAAAACTATCTGCCACCAATTTATCGGTAAGTGAAATTGCCTACGAATTGGGGTTTGAACATTCGCAGTCTTTTAGCAAATTATTCAAACGCAAAACCAGTCTATCGCCTTTGGAATTCAGGCAGTCGTTCAATTGACAACGATTTTCTGCTGTTAAATTAAGTGTGAATAATCAATGGCGAATATTCATTATTTCACCATTAACCATGGCGCATTCACAAACCGATCCCTTATTTTATCATTAACACAGCAGTGATAGAAGAATTATTCTGATACGGGTAGTCACGTTATTTTACCCCGGCGTTCCTTTTCCTTCATTTAATAATTTGAACAAACTTCCTTTTATATAATAGTCCCAACCTTTCGAACAGTCTTTGTAACATTCAACTTCGGGAACTAAACCGAAGTGAGTAAAATTGATTTGAGTTTTATTGTCCTGGTTCATTATTTCAAAACTAATTTTAGTGTTCGTCCATTCCTTTTCGTCTTCAATAAAATTAAGTTTGCTGTCCGTAACAAGCCATACTACTTTTTTATCCGGAATAATCTCCACTAATTTTTGTTTTGAAACATGGACGTCGTCAAATCGTACTGTGAATTCATCATCCAATTTTTGTGAACTACCTTCCAAGTTTTCTGTCCACCATTTTGAAACGTTGTTAATGCTTTCGAATGCTTTTTGCGCTGTAGCATTCACGGTAATGCTTACCGTATAATCTTGTTTGTTCATTTCTTTATTTTAAATTATACAATTTCCCTGTTCATTTAAAAAAAAATCACTGCTGAAAAAAGCTTTCCTGTTAGAAAAATTACTATGCCTGCCGGAGTTCCTTTTCGTGTTCAGTTTGTGGTTTACCTGTGGCGTTCGGTTGGCCTTTACCAGTGGTGATCAGGCTAAATAAACTTTGCTGTATATACTGTGTCCAGGCATTTTTACAGATATCATAACATTCATATTCTGGAACCAGGCCCAGGTGTGTGAAGCGTATCCGGGTTTTGTTATCCTGTTTCGATATTTCAAAAAATATTTTTGTGCCGATCCATTCGCTTTTGTCATTCGTGAATTTAAAATAGTTGTCCAACACAAGCCAAACTACTTTTTCATTTGGAATAACTTCTATTAATTTGATTTTGCAGCGATGGACATCTTCGTAATGATAAGTAAATTCATCATTGAGTTTGTCTGTACCCCCCTCAATTTCTTCTGACCACCATCCACGAACATGGTTGATGGCATCGAATACTTGTTTCGGAGTTTGGTCTACCAGGATGGTAGTGGTAAAATCTGTTGTAGTCATTTTCGTTATGATTTTGTCCCGACAGCTATTCGGGATGATTAATACTTCAATATGAACAAGTTAAAATTAAGGTCTTAATTTGGTAGCAGCATGGTGTGAAATAGACATTCTGTAGGGTTGATTTGGACAAAGTGATCATGTATATTTGTTCAAAAATTTTACCATGAAGCAGGTGACTATCATTGTACCCAAAGGGTATGCTAACCTGAGCAGCATAGCGGGTACATTTCAAATCCTCGGCAGGGCGAATGATTATTGGCAAAAGATGGGGCATCAACCTTTGCTGGAGATCCGAATCGCCGGTTTTGTGACAGAATTGAAATTAGATGGCGGTTTCTTTTCGATCCATCCTGCAAATATTACCGAAATAAAAAAAACCGACCTGCTGATTATACCTTCTGTTTCTCACGAATATGATACTGTAATTAAAGAGAATGCAGCGTTGATCAACTGGATCAGGGAGCAGTATGAAGCTGGTGCTGAAATTGCGACTATCTGCACAGGTGCATTTTTGCTGGCCGCCACCGGCTTGCTCGAAGGAAAAACCTGTTCCACTCACTGGAATGCAGCAGCCGGTTTCAGGCGGTTGTTTCCAAACATTGATCTTCAGATCGATAAACTGATCACTGTTGAACCGGGAATTTATACCAACGGTGGCGCATACTCGTTTTTAAACCTGGTGCTGTTCCTGGTTGAAAAATATTTTGACAGGCCAACGGCTATTTACTGCTCAAAAATTTTTCAAATTGATATGAGCAGAACATCGCAATCACCTTTTTTCATTTTTCAAACGCAGAAGGATCATGGTGATGAAATGGTTTGCAAGGCACAAACTTATATTGAAGAAAATTTGAGCGAAAAAATTTCTTTTGAGGAACTGGCCTCAAAACTGGCAACGAGCCGGCGAAATTTCGACCGGCGTTTTATCAAAGCTACCGGTAATACCCCGGTGGAATATTTGCAGCGTGTAAAAGTGGAAGTTGCCAAAAGAACTTTAGAAAAAGGCAGGAAAAGCATTTTTGAGGTAATGTATGAAGTTGGCTATACAGATGACAAAGCATTCAGGGAAGTTTTTAAAAAAATAACAGGCTTATCTCCTTTGAATTACAGGGCGAAGTATAGTAAGGAAGCGGCCCCGATGACGACCGGAACCGTTTAGTGTTATTGATTAATTCATCCCTTTCACCTCCATTACAGATTTCCGGCAATATCTTTAAACTCATAATGAGCAGCGCCCGGAACCTTGCGTCAATCATGGAAAAGAAAGTTGAGCATCAATGGTTCTGTCCTGTGCCGGAAAGAGAATTAGCTTGTTATTTCAACTACTAAACTGGCCAAATATTTCCTGAAGATGCCTTAACTTTAATATTACAATAATGGTAATGCAGGCACAGGCGCTCATTGTGCAGGTACATCCACCCCAATAAAATTTGTACGAAAGTGAAAGCAGGCAATATCATACCAAACCAAAAAATAGCTGCGCATGTAGACAGGATACTGGTAATTGAAAATACCGCCATTACCACTCCATTTATTTTACCGTTGTATGCAAATGGCGTTCCCACTATATTGTTTAAATCAGTGAAAGGGAAATTAGGAAAACACAATTCCAACCATCTCCTGCTGTTTGGGCAAACTGTTTTACCAGAATCATTGACTTTACCGGGGGATTTTACTTTGATCGCCTACTTTTTTAAGCCTTATACACTACTACCGCTTTTCGGTGTTCCGGCACCCGAATTGACAGACAGGCCAATTGACCTGAATGAGCTATCTCCTCAACCAGCTGATGAGCTACAGGAAAGATTATTGAACGCCGGGACAGTTAAGGATATGATCAGTTTACTGGACGATTTTGTTTTTAATTTAATCAGCCGGTCGAAAGCCGAATGCCCTTTAATAAAATATGCAACCACTCAAATTGCCAGTAACCCTTCAAAAGAATCTCTTGCCATTGTTCAAAAGCAATTACACGTAACCGAAAGAACTTTTCAACGAATGTTTGAGAAAAGTGTTGGTATATCGCCTAATCTTTACCGGCGGGTATGCCAGTTTAATGCAGCTTTTACTCAATTAAACAACAGGGGGCATCACAAATTATCGGATATAGCATTTCAACAGGGATACGCAGACCAAAGTCATTATATCAGGGCATTCAGGGAGTTTACAAATATTACCCCAACAGAATACCTCCGGTTTGGTGCTGAAACTTAAAATGATTTTGTCGGATTTGTTCTATTTTAAGATTACCGCCTGTTATAGTTTTGAATCAAAATTTACATTATGACAAATCAAATTTATCCCTGTTTATGGTTCGATGGGCAAGCCAAGGCAGCAGCAGAATACTATTGCTCAATTTTTAAAGATTCAAAAATAACTTCAGAAAATCCGATAGTGGTTAATTTTGAATTAAAAGGGACAAGATTTATGGGGCTGAACGGAGGCCCAAAATATAAATTTACACCTGCTACTTCTTTCGTAATAGAGTGTGATACCCAGGTTGAAATAGATTATTATTGGGAAAAGCTGGGAGAAGGCGGCAGGTTCGATCAATGCGGCTGGCTGGATGATCAATTTGGAATATCCTGGCAAATTGTACCTGCAGTATTAGGAAAGCTGATGGCTGACCCGGAAAGGGCGCCAAGAGTAATTGAAGCATTTATGAAAATGACAAAGTTTAACATTCAGGAATTAGAAAACGCATAGATAAATTTCAAAAAAATAAGCAGAATTATTTTGCAATCGCAGGAGGCATTGTGGCTGTTCCGCACCGGGGCGTTTTTTAAAAAAGCATTAGATTTCAAATAATGTCTCTCAAAGCACAATGAGCAGGGACGGGGACTTTGAGTCAATCATGGAAGAAGTTGAGCGATAATGATCCAGCCCGGTAAGCACAACTTCCCTGCCCTCCCGCATGGCTTTGCAAAGAAACGGGGTTGCCACCCTTTGTAAGTTAATTTAAAAAAACTTCGCCAGGGTTGGCAATCCCTTGTTTAGTGCGACAATTTGAAATCCATCCAATGCAACCAATTAGTTACTGGCTCAAATCCTTAACTTTTATCAGGAATACTGGTTTTCACAGCCATTAGAAATTCCTTGTTTCAAGATATTTATCAAGGTCTTCTTTTGACATGGACATTTTTCCTTTGTAGGCTTTTGCCCATGCCCTGAAATCCTTTTTAATGTCATCGCTCCATTTACTGTCTATCTCACCCGCTGTATATTTTTTTTCTTTGATGCGCTCCTGCCCGAAAATATCAAACAGTTCAGTAACCTCGCCGGTTAAAACGATATGTTCAACCAAATGGGCAGGAATAAAAAGCACACCATCTGTTTTTGCCAATACTGCATCTCCCGGCAAAACGGTTGCATGTCCGATACGGATAGGCGCATTAATAGAAATCAGCATGGTTTGGCGCATATAGGATGGGTCGGATCCTTTTATCCAGCCATTAAAGCCTTCTATTTTTCTGAGATCTTCCATATCCCTTACATTCCCGTAACAGATAATTCCCCTATGCGTTCTTGCATAAACTCCATTACCCAGGTTAGAACCAATCAGCGTACCTAAATTTGGTTTTAAATAAGTATCTCCAACATAAATATCTCCCTCTACCAGGGTTTTAATAGCCCATGAAGTTGTTGCCCGTTTGTAATCGTGCCCTTCAATTTTACCCTGTGCCCTCACCTGGCTGTCAAGATCGGGCCTGGTTGGTATAAATTGTGCGGTAACCGCACGACCGGTCATTACCAAACTATCACCCTCATGGATATGGTTCCAGTCACCTTCATATTGATTGGGGTATCCTAATTCAATTAATTCGGCCCAGGCTTCTTCGAGTGTAATATTCTTCAATCTTTCCAATAAGGCATCTGGTACTTTTGGCCTCCCGTCCGGAAAACGTTCGCCTTTCCATTGTAAGGTCAGGGCCTTAATATATTCAGGAGATTGTAAAATATTTTGTGCCCTGCTAAAAAGAAAGGCAAAAAATAAAGCTGCAAGTAAAATGATTCTTCTTTTCATAGTCTATTTTTTTGATTTGTTTAAATTTGTTCCGCCGCTTTTTAATTAGCTGTTAATGACAATTATTCTGTTGTTGTATTATCGAAGATTTTACGCCGGATGATGACCGGCTGAAATCAACCATTATGTCTCCAGGAAATCAAGGTCCTTACCATGAGTTTCAGTACTGGTTACAATGGAATAAATACCTATGATAAAACAGATGGCCCCTACCAGTGCGCCCGCCTGGATAACTGAAAAAAAAGTTTTGAACAGGGTGAAAAGGGTGGTCATTAAAACCACTGTTCCCCTTACCATATTTGGAATGGTGGTAGCTGCCGTGGACCGCAGGTTGGTTCCAAATTGCTCGGCACCAATAGTTACAAACATGGCCCAATAGCCAATACCCAAACCAAGAAAAAGTGTTATTGCGTAAAAAAAAGCTGAACTATGAATACCGGAAAAAAGATAAATACCACTGGCGAATAATGTAAATAACATCATGTACAAAACAGCTTTTTTCCTGGAATGCAGGGCATGACTGATAAACCCGCTTGCAAAGTCACCGGCTGATAATCCAATATAACACCACATGATGGAGAGGCCGGGATTAACAGGCTCATCAATTCCCAAAGCCTTTCCAAACTCATTACTAAAAGTGGCTAAAATGCCAATTACAAACCAGGTAGGCAGGCCCATACCAATACATTTCAGGTAGCGGGAGAGGCGGTTTTTATTGGTGAACAATGAAAAGAAATTACCCCTCCGCACATTTTTCTGCTGCTTAATATGCTCAAATACACCTGATTCAAAAACGCCGATACGTAATAAAAGTAGTGAAATGCCCATTCCACCACCAATGAAATACGCAATCCGCCAATCGAACCATTGCACAGAAAAATAGGCAACCACCGCCCCCAGCAATCCCACGCCCGCTACCACCGACGTTCCAATAGCCCGTAAATGTTTGGGTAGTATTTCGGCCACCAGGGTGATACCCGCACCCAATTCTCCCGCCAGTCCTACGCCTGCAATAAAACGCAGTAATTTATACGTGCTTGCGTCCTGTACAAAACCGCAGGCGATATTGGCAATTGAATACGTAATAATTGAACCAAAAAGCACCGATAACCTGCCTTTTTTATCACCCAATACCCCCCATAAAATACCTCCCAATAACAATCCCGTCATCTGCCAGTTAAGTATGCTGGCCCCTGTTACCGAAATCTCTTTTTCATTCAGTCCGAGGGATTGCAGACTTGGCAAACGAACGATACCAAACAACAGTAAGTCGTATATATCCACGAAATACCCAAGTGCGGCAACAATCACGGGGATCTGGAAGAGTTGTTTCAAATTACTGGTTCGGTCAGCTTTTACAATCATTGATATATTTTTGATGTTAAAAAAAAAATCGTGTGAAACAAAGTCTCCTGCATAAAAATATTATGTTTCGCAAGGGATAAAAAAGTGATCAATATTTTTTGCCGGAGTAGTAAAGCCATCAGCGTCGCCCTTGCATTGGCCTGAACTGAATAGCCAGCTATCTAACTATAATTGTACAACTGCCGGCATACTATTTTTAGTGAGCTGGTAATTCATTTTAACTTCCGCACCGCCCTTCGACACGGTAATTTCGTAAAGCCCCAAATGCCCACGGGCAGTTACTTTACCATTTGCTTTTGAAGTTTCACTGATGTTCGTCCGCCACCGGTTTAATACCAGCTCTTTCCATGCAGCTAAATTTGGTTTGGCTGTCCAGTCCTTTTTGAACATCGCTGCATCCGGTTTCCAGTGGGCGCTTTCCCAAAAGCCCCACATGGTAAATCCGTTTACATTGGGGTGGCTGTAACAGGCAATCAAAAAATCCCTGGTGTAGTCTGCCTGAAGCGCTTCATCCGGCGAATTAATATCAAACTCAGTAATTTGTACGGGAAGACCGGTGGAAGTAAACATATCAAGGTCGGTAATTACCTGGGCAGGGTTGCGTGGCTGCCTGCCCACATGGCCCTGTACACCGATGGCATCAATGGGAGCGCCATAACCACGCAGCTCGGTAACCAGGTTAAGGTAAGTTTGAATGTTTTGAGGACTTGCCACATTGTTGAGCATGGAATATTCGTTGATAAACAGCGTAGTATTTGGATCAATGCGCCGGGCCAGCTTAAACCATTCTGCGGCCTGCGTGCGTGGAATTACTTCAAAATAATCTTTCTCATGCATCATCTCGTTCACCACATCCCATCCATATACTTTGCCTTTGGTATAAGCCACAATTTCTTCAATGTGCTTATTGATCGAATCAGCAAAACCCGGCCCGAAACCAGGTTGTTTGGCATAAAAGGAAGGAGTGAATTTTTTACCAGGCCATACCAGGTTGTGCCCCCTTAAAGCAAAGCCATTGTCAACGATCCATTTGATGGCAACCTTGGTTGCTTCACGCTTTTCAACATCAATCCAGGGACCCCATTTTAAATTATTATCGATGGTAACTGCGTTGAACAATTCTTTCAGTTTTGTCCTGTATTGAACGGCATCCCGACCGGTATCATTTATCCTGTTAACTGAAACAGCGGTACCAAATACAAATACGGGATTTATCAACCGGGCTTTTACAACTGCCCCTTTTACGGGTTTGCCTGTATGGTCTTTTACTTCTATTGCCAGCGGCGCAGTGCGTATTGCTTCAATTCGTTGTAATGCCTCCTTTCGCCAGGCCGCATCTTTATCCCTGCCGGCATAAGTTAAACGGGCGGCCGGCAATTGCTGAACCGTAATTTTTTGTTGAAAATTAAGTACCGTTACTTCAGCTATTTCAACTTTTTGTGCCAGTGCGCCAAAGGTAAAACCTATGGCAGCTTCACCGGCTTCCATGTCGAACAGTGCCACAAAAGGTATATCGAAGGTTTTCCATTCGGGGCCAATACTTATTTCCATCCACAAAATCCTTTCCCGGGGTGCAACTGACTGCTGAACAAAAAAGTAAACCACTGCATCGCCTGACTCCTGCTTTGCATATACGGCACGCATGGCAAATCTTGCAAGCAATACATCTCCCTTTTTTACAGCAGCCGTACTTTTCCAGGAAGCCTGAATATCAGCATTGCTTTTTGAAGGAACAAAATTTTCGGCAATGAATACGGGCAATGAATTGATACGGGTTGTTGCCTCAAATGTAGCGGGTGGTACGCCCGGGTTCTTGTTATTAAAAACATATTCCTTTTGAGCATTTTCGGGAAAGATGCTTACGGGGCCGTGTGATCGCAGTTCCTCCTTAAGTGGCTCAGGCCTTTGGGCTGTAACAGCGGCATTAAAACAAATTGCAAGACATAGAACTATTAAATAATTTTTCATTTATATTTTTTATTTACGACTGTGGTTTATGACTTTAATAATTTTATAGTATAATAAACAGGTGGAAACCTTATCTTATCAATATCACCGTTCCTTTTTTTAAAATTGTTTTGGCTGCATAATTTACGCCCCTGGCAATAAAAATATATGTACCGCTTTCCTGCGGGTTGCCATTAACAGAACCATCCCAGCCATTATTGTCATCCCCTGTTGCAAAAACAATTTTACCATAACGGTTATACACTTTGAAAAAGTTCAATTTCTTTATGCCGATCAATATCGGTTTCAGCACATCATTTTTGCCATCATTGTTAGGTGTAAAACCTGTGGGCACCAAAATATCAGGAGCGATATTGTACACTTTCAACAATACGATATCTGTGGAAGAGCAGCCACCCACAATAGTTGTGGCTTTTACGGTAAACGCAACTTCGGGAACACCAACTGTATTTATCCTGGCAACAGGGTCCTGGCTAAAGCTGTCATTTAAATAAAAAGATGGCTGCCAGGCGTACTTTACTATTTCTGTGTTGCCGGTGGTTTTTGCATTTAACTGGTAAGGCTGGCCAACTACAATAGATTCATCTTTGCCGGCATCAACAGTAAAACCGGGAACCACTTTTACAATCATAGAATCCGTTACTGTTTTGGGGCAGTAAAATGTATCTGATACAGACAAAGTGTACACCGTGGTTTTTTGTGGGTGGGCGGTGGGGTTTAAGCTATTGCTGCCAGACAATGCGGCCGAAGGGCTCCAGTAATAATTTGCGCCGCTGATAGTTCCATTCAGGTAGGCAGTTGCACCCATGCAGATCACCGTATCGGCCCCCAGTTTTGATTGGGGGTAAGGTGATGCATGCACCGTTAATGCCGCACTGTCTGTACAACCATCAAGTCGGCCTGTAACATAATAAACAGTTGTATTAGAAGTCGGAAATGCCTTCGGATTTTTTACCGTGTAGCTGCTTAATGTTTTGCCAATCCCTGCCTCGGTCCAAAGATAACTGGCGGCATCGCTTTCTGGTTTTAACAGGATGGTATCCTTACTGCAAATGGCTGTATCAGTAAGTAATTTTAGCGTGATAGTATCAAATATTTTTACAATTGATTTTGCCGAATCTATATAACCATTGTTATTGGCAACTTTTAACTGTAAAGTATAGGTACCCTTGCCCGGGTAGGTATAAGTGGGCATTGCCAGCGTGGATGTATCAGATAAGGTGGTAGTATCGCCAAAATCCCACTCGTACCTGAGAATGCCGGGGCAGGTAGGTTCATTTTTAAAAGTAAACCTATTTACCCGGCAGCTACTGTACAGCGGTCTTAATAAAGGTGCAGCAAAAGGGCAGTTAACCACTTTTATCTGCAATTCTTTTTTGGTAGTATTGATGAGCACTCCTTTTCGCCATTCCTGCACATAAACAGCTACCAGGTACCCCCCTGCAATATCCGGTGCGATGCCCGAATAATATCCTGTTAAAGGATCAAAACTTACATTGCTTCCCATTGGTTCCATCCCGGTATACGAACCGAAATACGCAACCGGGATTTCAGGGGGCAAATGTGCCGTGTCAAAATTTTGGGTAAGCGCATCGCCCAAACTAATCGAAAGGGAATCGTTATCAGCATCCGTTGCTTCAAATTTTAAAGAAAAATAATTATTCCGGCAAACACTCACTGTGTCTGTAAACAAAATATTTGGTGTTGTATTTTTGAAATGCCCGAGGCTATTGCCTGTACCGGGTATTTTAGTAATGAACAAGGCACTTTCATTTATGGGGTTATAAATATTTTTCAGGGTGGCCGAGCGTCCTTCGGTTATTACTGTCAGGTAATACCCTTCGGCGTTGATGGGCACCGTAAGCGTAAAGTAAAAAAGCTTTATACCATACCGGTTATTTAAGGAAGCTGTTCCCGTACATACAGAAAAGTTATTAGAAATTGCAAAACCACCCGTATCAGTTGGATCCTGGGAAAGATTTTTGACAGCGGTACCATCACTGGCATCCCAAACCCTGATAAGCGGTTTTGGGTTACCCCGGTCTAAATACAGGTATACTGTAACATAATAAGAAAAAGTTTGGGCCCTTGCATCCACACCCAGGTATTCATATTTAATCCAGCCCCCCATTACCTGCGCTGCTGAAGCATGGGCAATTAAGCAGGTTATAAATGATATGAGTAGTTTTTTTTTCAATACAAATGGAACAGTTTCTGTTGGAATTTAATACTTATCATTACCCGGATTTAATAACCGGGTAAACTTTTCCTGAAGGGCTTTTTTATCACCCGGTTATTTTCTTTGGCAGCCCTTTTACCAGCACCGGCTTTTGCTTATGCGCTTTTGGTATAAAAATATCATCCGGGGTAAGTTTACATTCCTCAATCATTTTTAAGCCATACTCCAGCATCCCCAGGTTACTGGTATTATTATTAGTGCCTAAGGTGAATTTGATACCGGCTTTTTTTGCCAGTTTAATTATTTCAGCACTTGGTATTTTGTAGCGGGAATTAATTTCAAGCGCAATATTATTTGCTGCCAGCACTTTTACAACCCGGTCTATCCGTTCTTTGGTCCAAAGTTTATCGTATTCCGGCATCAGTACTTCGGGAAGCATGGTGGGGTTAGCATAAATATCCACCGGTTCCTGCGAAAAAATAGCTTCGATTTTACCTACCAGTTGTTCCATAAATTCCTGCTTGTCATCCACCCATACTTCATCCGGGAGCCAAATGCGGTTGCGGCGCCCTTTGGTATCCGTAAAAGTCATCGCATCGGTAAAAACATAATCGAATTTTGCCGTGGCTTTGGGAGAAAACATGGTAACCCATTCCCTGCCTTCGGCCTGCATACCCCTGAAAATCGCATGCCCTTTTACAGTATCCATATACCTGGCCAGGGCACGGTCATCTGTTACGGGAAAGTGAAGCCCGCAATTGGGCGCTATTCCATAATTTATACCCAGTTTGAGTGAGTTTTCTTCCGCTTCCTGCAGGGTAAGGCCGCCTTTGAGATGAACATGATAATCCACTAAGGGAAACCCTTTGTCCATCAATTTAGTAACCGTAACATCCCAGGCCTCATCCACCTTCATAGGAGTTTTTTTACCATCAGGCAACCGCCTTACTTTTACAGACCTGTACCAGGCAGTGCTCTTGATATCGTGGGCCTGTAAAGCAAATAGCCCTTGCCCCAATACCCAGCCTTTGCGGTTTTCGCTGCGCCATGGATTGCCTGGCTGGATATAGTCAACCACCTGTTGGTCGTTTACAAAAATTTCAACACGGTTTTCTTCCACCCGGATACGCATTTTGAACCAATCCCCATCTTTAACCATCGGGTAATACACATTGCGAACGCCATACAGGCTACCGGTTCTTTTGGTTTCCCGATAATTTCCTTCACCAGAGTGGGTATTGTTTACCTGTACTTCATACCCTTTATTCGGCCAACCGTTTTCCTGTGGCGAAGTATGAAAAAAAATCCCTGAATTGGCAAAAGCGGCAGTTTTTATTTCTGCAACCAGTTCAAAATTTTTAAATGGCTTATCGCTCATATAAAACAGGTGGCCCCTTGAACCTGAGCAAACAATCGCTCCTTTTTCTACCCGGAAACTTCCGGGGTTTTCTAATGCCTTCCAGCCCGAAAGATCTTTACCGTTGAAAAGGTCAATCCAGTTATCCTGGCCGGCGCAGGCTGTAAAAGCTGATGCCATGTAAACACCAATTATCAACAGGAAAATTTTCATTTTTTAATAGATTGATTTGTTTATAAAGAAATTAACTGGCCCGATCCAGCAATTGGATGGGCTAATTACACTTAATTCGGGATTTTCAGGTATTGGTACATTTGGCTTCCAGCCAGTAAAAAAGCGCCAACCCCATAAATAGCAGTGCTATTTTCACTTACCGGTTCAGGTTTCCAGCCTATTTGCTGTACATATCCCAACATACCATCCGGCCTGATGGATGCCACCATTGCCTTCCAGGATTTTTGAACTACGGGCCAGTAAGCGGATTTATTTAGCAGCCCGTTATTAAGGCCCCATAGTAGTGCATAGGTATAAAATCCGGTACCGCTTGTTTCTTTGGTTGGATAGCTTTCCGGGTCTAACAGCGAAGTATGCCAGGTCCCATCCGGCTGCTGCAGGGAAGCTATTTTTACAGCCATTTCTTTATACAATGCAATGTACTTAGGCCGTGCCGGATAATCAGCAGGTAAATTATCTATTACACGAACCAATCCACCCATTACCCATCCATTGCCCCTTGACCAAAATACTTTTTTGCCATTCTTTTCTTTTTTGCCAAAATTACTTCCATCCCGGTAAAAAAGATGCTCTTCCTTATCATATAAATAATCATAGGTTTTCCACCAAAGCCTATCTGAAATATCAAGATATTTACTATCGCCCGTTGCTGTTGCCAGGTAGCTTAAAGAAGGCGGACCCATAAATAATGCATCGCACCATGCCCATTCGCGGTGATTGATTTCATTTTTCCATTCGAGCGACTCTGTATGCGGACGGGCAATGATACTATCCGCAAGGAGCCTGAAATTCGCGATCATTTTTTCATCCTTATACTTTACATACAGGTTAGCATAAGTTTGGCCGATGCAATAATCATCCGCATAAAACCTGTTGGGGCCTGTATTCCAGCCCAGTTCATTACCAACAGTCAGTAAAAAATTATGATAAGCTTTATTTTTGCTGATGTTGCCCAGCTCAAAAAATCCGGTGTACCCTGCAGCGTTCGTCCAATCCCATTTTGGCCATCGAAACCCATTTTTTTCCCATTCAGCCAATTGCCAGTCCGCAACTTTTTCCATGGTTTTAAGGATTGATTTTGGCTTAAGCGGAGGCTCTTTGCCGGAGATATTATTCATTGCAAATGTAACGTGTACGGCCATAATCAGTACAAGCATTGTGATAGTGCATAGTAAAAAAGCCTTTCTGATTATTGTCATTCCTTTTTTTATTTTATATTTAAAATGGGAGCGCCTTACAGCGATTAAAAAGCAATTTGATAGCAGCTTATTCTTTTTTTCTGATCTCAATTTCATTGTTGACAAATACAATTTTATTATCCAAAATGATTTCAATATGTTTTGTAGGAAAAGGTTGACTGTAATCAATCACCAATTTGTTATTGACTTTTTTTATCAATGCCAGGCCGGGTTGTTTCATTTGTAAAGAGATGTTATCCCAGGGCAATTCTACAGTACCGCTGCTGAAAAATACTGCCTGTACCTGCTCAATATCTTTTTGGTGAACAGCCTGCAGGGAATTGTTATTTTGAAGGATAACAACATGGTCTGTTAAATTATATTTTTTAAATTGGTCCAAAGAAACAGCCGGAATAATGGTGTAGGAAAAAGCCGCATTGTTTGCATTTGTACCCAGGTCTATTCCAAGTGAGAAAACCTTTTTTGAAATGGACGCTGCACTGGCAGAAAGATTGATTTCTTTCCAGGTGCCGGTTTGTTCCGTTGTTTTTAAATAGATATCATTCCCGATGGGGCTGATGCAATAACCCACCGAGTCGTGAAAGGCCATTTGGTTGCCGGGATTTTTTGAGTTTAGATTGCTTGTCCATACTTTCCCATTCAGCAAAGATTGATTGATACTTTGATAGACCGTATCGCCATTAATGCTATTGGCTAAATGTACAATCTCGTTATCAAAAAAGAACCAGGAGCGCCGGGCAGTAACATTTTCCTTATCATAATCATAACCAAAACATCCATATAAACTGTCACTGATGCCATAAACGAAGGGCTTATTTCCTTCCGAACCGGTGCCCCAGGTAAACAGGGGGAATGTACCGGCTGTTTGTTTTGTTAACAAGCCGGGGAGTTTGCGCCAGTCCCAAACAGGAAAAATGTCGTCGTATTCATGCCCCGTCCTTACCAGGTAATAAGTACCATTGCCCTGGTAAAAGCCTTTGATATTTTCACCATTCCCCGATTCACCACTGGATATCCTGTCAGAAGTTGCTTTCAAAGAAAAATAATATTTTTCCCGCTGATGCACCATCAAATCTGAACGCCAGAAATACCGGTTACCCACTAAGGGCTTTTCTTCTTTTATTCCGGATAATCTTCTGTAAAAAGCCAAATATTCATTATAAAATGGTTTATCAATATCCATCATCCATTTTAAGGCGCTGGTCAGGGGGGTCCTGTCAATATCCTTCCTCGCAATTTCCCGTCCCATGGCCGTGTATTCGAGGTAGCCATACCGTGACATCCATTGCTGGCCATCCAGCAGGTAATGTGAAATCACCGCTATTTTTTCGGGGGTGAATTGAAAAGCAGTTTGATTGGCGAGATAAAAGTATTTAGCCGCTGATGCTGTAAACCCTTTTCCATAGCCCATTGCATAATTCTGTTTCCCATGTTGGTAGAAGCTAAAGTCGGGCTGAATACCTTCCTCTTCAGTAATTTTTATTTCCTCTCCCACCGACGCGAATACCCGTTTTACCCCTTCAATATCATTGGAAAGGCAGGCAGCATACAAATGGGCCGATGCCAGCCAAAGCAGGTTTTGCCCGGTAGCTTTACCGTAATATTCATAATGGGTGGGCTTAACGCCCAACTTTATCAATTCTATACCCCGGGATTTTAACCTGTCATTTAAATCCTTTTCCATCAGTATATAAACACTCCCCATTAAATTGGGTACGCCAATGGCATTCCACCAATAATTGGATGCCTGGGGAGGCAATTTCAGCCAATACCCGATACCAGTAAGAATTGTATTGCGCAGTGTATCATTATTGAAGTGGGGGCTTTTAGTATCCCTGTATTGTATTGAAAGCTCTAATAATCTTTTCCAGTGGGATGCCGGCAACCATTTTGAGGCTGTTTTATCCTGGTAATCAATGTCGGGCCATTTACCGGATGCATCCATACTGTTAAACATATTATCAATGGGCTGATCCACTGCAGATTCTACAGGAGAAGAACGCTCCATGCCAAGGTTGTACAACCTTTCCTTTATTTTTTCAACATCATTTATTGTCTGTGCATGCAAAACAATGCGTGATAACAGCAGAAAAAAAACAAAGAAAATTTTATGTTGCATGAGCATTACATTAGAATTGACTGCAGACCGAAAAATTAATTGATAGTAAGCTTTTGTTTTTGTTTTATGAGTATTCTTTTAAGCTTTTCATAATTTACCTTTTGTATGCTTACTTTATCATCTATTGCAACAGATGCAGCCGTTGCCGCAGATTCGCCCAATATCATAAACACCGGTTCCATGCGGATGGAACCAAAAGCAATATGTGAACTGGATACACATACGGTGACCAGCAAATTTTTACACTCCCCTGTTTTAGGAATTATGGAACCGTATGAAATGCTGTAAGGTTTAGGTGCATCCACACCAATATCACCCTCGTTTTGAACAAAGCCATCTGGTTTTACATACCGCTGAGCATTATGCGAATCGAGTGTATATGATCCCATGCCTATTGAATGATTTACCGGCCGCTTACCCAGCGTTTCATGCTCGGTCATTACATAATCGCTTACCATTCTCCTGGCTTCCCGGATATATAACTGGTAGGGCCAGTTGCCATTATCCATAAACTCATCTTTGGCTAAACCCCATGTATTAAATTCTTTTTGCAGGCTATCGGGAACGCGAATATCTGTAGCTAAAAAATACAGTAAGCCTTTTTGGTATTCTTCATGCTCTTTGATTATCTCCCTTCTTCTTTTATAGGATGCATCCGGGTAATCGTAGTTCATCCCGATATTGTCTGTACTGAACGGCCCATGATTATTGGTATCTGTTTTTTTATTGGGTATTTTATCAAATTTATTAAATAAGTCCCTCCAGCCGCCATTAAATATCCTGGTAAGCAGTTCATATCTGGCGGGGTCATAATGGGTGGGTTTAGAAAAAGGGACTTTATTTCCCGGGTTATTGGTCAGGCACATTCTGTAACAATATGCCTGTACCCTTTTGTCACCATCTCCCCTTATTCCAGGATCGGCGCCGGATATGCCATATAAAAGGCCACTGGAAGGCTGACCTGGAATTTTATAAGGATCTACATTAAATTTAAAATTATGCTCATGATGTAAAATTCCTGTTTGAATGCCATTCCATTCTTCGCCGTATATGGTTTTTGCTTCCCTGCCAACATGGTAACTAACGCCTGAAGCTGCCATTAAATCCCCCTCATAAGTAGCATCAATAAACATTTTGCCGATAAATGTTTTGCCGCTTACTGTTGTAATGGAAGCAATTGTACCGTCCGTTTTTTTCACACCGCTTTCCCTGTCTAACCATTCGCCGCGAAATACCTGTAGGTTATTCTCCTTAATAAATGCTTCAAATATTTCTTCTGCAACATGCGGTTCAAATATCCACATGGTGCGTTCTTTGCCATCTATAGCCGGCGTACCCTGACCCTTATTGCCATACGCTTCCTTTTTTTGCCAGATCCATGATCTATCATGCTGGTAATGTGAAAAAACCCTTTGATAAAATTCTCTTGCCAAACCGCCGATTACTTCTTTGTTGCCCGTATCTGTAAAACCCAGGCCCGCAGAGGATAAACCGCCCATATGTTTATCCGGTGATACTATGATTACGGATTTTCCCATCCGCTTTGCCTGAACAGCAGCTATAATTGCCGAAGACGTTCCACCGTAAATAATAATATCAGCAGTATAGATTTTGTATGGGGAGTGATTACCATAGGAGGATTGCATACCTGCTGCAGATATCATCAGCAAAAAAGCAAGCAGGTACAATGATTTTTTTATCCGGACTTGGTAATTCATGAGTTATTTCTTAATTTTTACTATCATTTATCTGCACCGCGAAATCAAATACCACAACAACAATACTCCTGCTATTTTGAATCTTTCAGTAAATATCGGTCAAACCATTTATAAGCATATTCCCTTACATCGTCAATCGTGTCGTGCCCATCCCCGTGAATGAGTACAGAAATATGACCGGGTGTACCTAAGAGCTGGTATACCTGCATTGCCTGGTAGATGGCCCTGAAACTTGCGGCAACATCCGGGTTATAAGGATCATTAAAGTCGTCGAGGAATAACATGGGGCGTGGGGCGCATAAAGCAATAATTTCCTGTACATCGTAAGGTGGCTTTCCATCGGCCTGAATTTTTTTCCATTTGGTCGGTTCTTCATTCATACCGCCTCTTAGTAAACGGAAAATATTTGTTGCCGCCGGGCTTACCCCTGTTGAAGGCACGGAAGCTTTAATGCGTGGATCAATTGCTGCATGAAATAATCCCATACCACCACCCAACGAATTTCCCATTGATCCGTATGCGCCTTTTTTTACAAAAGGCAATTGCTCTAAAACATCAATTGCCCGTATCAGTGTCAACAATTTAATACCACGGTAAGACCACTCCGGATATTTTTTTAACAGGTCTGCAACCAGTTTTTCTTCAGTGGTTCCATTGATGGTAGAACCGTAACCAAACAAATCAGGAGAAAATGTGATGTACCCTTTTTTGGCCAGTTCAGTTCCATAAGCCCTGTTGGTACCCGGGGCGCCTATTGCACCCTGTTTTCCGGCTTTTCCATTGGTTCCATGGATGGTTAGTATAGCAACCGATTTGCCATCCTGCTGAAACTTTTCGGGAAGTACCAAAATTGCTTCGCTCCATATTTCATCTACCACCTGGTAACGGTATTTGATATGCGTAAGCCCGTAATTTTGGTATCTTTCTATTTCTTCAAATTTATTTACTGCCGGTTTTAACGCTACTGGTCCATTACCAAATGCTGTATTTACACGCTTAAGAATTTTCTCCCTTATGGCTGGCCATTCTTCAGCCTTTGTATCGGGCAAAATCAACCCAATATTTGCCAGTGGGTTTAAAGGTTTTGATTCACCATGGGCCATATCCCCGTAAAGGGCTTGTAACGCAGGATCTGCAGGAATGCTGGTTTGGGCCTGGGTGATAGCAATAAAAAGTACACTTGTAATTAGTGCAAATAGCCGTATGGCGGGTGCTTTCATTTTTTTACTTTTAATCTGTTTTTTATGCTTATTTATTTAAAAATTAAACATACCTGAATTATTTATATTTCCACGTGCTTAAGTTGTTGATTTCATATTCCGTAAGCGCCCTGTTAAAAACGGCCAGTCCGGCAATTTGCCCCCGGAAAAAATTACCCATCCCTGTTTTTAGCGACACTGCCCCCACTGTAAAATCCGACCCGTTGCTGCCTATTCCATCAGGATAATAGTATGGATTTTTTGATTGCGTTAATCCATCGGGATATCCCTTAAAATCTTTTGTGTTATTGATCAATTCCGGCTCCCGTGCTTCAAATTTCCCCTGCAGGTATGATTTAATAAACTTTCCATCATATGTAAAAGCGATACATTGCCATTCCCCTTTTTTAACTAGCTGCTTACTCGCCGAATAGTCAATGGAATAGGGAAAGGGCGGACTTGGTTTCCCTGTATAAGAAATATGGCCGCATACCTGTTCCGCTCCATTGTAATGCGGTAAGGAAACAAATAATCCATACTGCCGCTTTCCGCCATCTTTATACTCGTTCCACATGCCACCCACAAACCCTGTGCTGTCTGTCCATTTTACCCAGGCCATTACGGTGATGGATTGCCCCTTGCCATGAATATTTAATTTGCCGGTTTTATCATTCTGCAACCTTAAGAAAGCCCCGCCTGTAAATAAAGCCGAATAACCGGAGATTGGCCCGTCATTTACTCTTTCAATTTTACCTTCCACCTCCTGTAGCGGAAATTCTCCCATCCCATGGGCTTTTCTCCTGCCCCCTTCTTCTTTAAAATCCCACAAAGCTACCAATCCATCCATTGCTGTTATGCTTTTTAAATAGGTAAGGTTAGCTTGTACAACAGGGCTTTGTCCAAACAACGCGTTTGTAATCATTACTATGAATAATATCGCTACACAATTTTTAATCATCCTTTATTTTATTTTACTTCAATCACTGCTGTTTGCTTACGCCCTGTTATTTAATAAAACTTGCGCTTTCGGTCGCATTGCATTATTTAATCGGGTAAAGCAAAGGCTACGTAGGAATCGCCTGATTTCGCTTTCGATTTACCTCCGCCGCCACAGGCTATTACAACGTATTGTTTACCATTTACCTGGTAAAGAGCTGGCGTGGCATGGCCTGCCGCCGGAAGATCGGTTTCCCACAAAAGCTTACCCGTTCTTTTATTAAATGCCCTGAATTTGGCATCCCTTGTTGCAGCAATAAATAACAATCCGCCTGCAGTAACTACAGGGCCGCCAAAATTGTCGCTGCCGGTATGTATGCCCTTTGCCTTAAATTCAGGATAATCCCCTAAAGTATCTTTCCAGATTATTTTGCCCGTGTTCAGGCTGATGGCATTTAAAGTTCCCCAGGGCGGCATATTCGCCGGATAACCTTCTTTGGTCAAAAACCGGTAATAGCCGGTAGCGGCATAAGGCATTTTAAAATAGTCGGGAAGGGGTTTGGCTTTCCCCATATAAGGCTGCTGCTGTTTGTCTTCCAGGTCAAGGATAAAGGAGGCAATGGCCGTTTTTTCGTCCGGATCCAACTGTTTAAATGCAGGCATCATTCTTCTTCCGGCGTTTAACAGTTTTATCAATGAATCTTCGGTGTATTTAGTATTCATGCCCACAATGGGAGGGAAGACGCCCGTGCCTTGCAGGTTGGGCCCGTGGCAACCCATACAGGTCAATTTATATAATGACTTTCCTGCCTGCAGATTTGTTTGAGCCGATGTTAATTGGTTGTCATTTACATCTACCATTGTAATCACATTGGGCGTTTCGTTTGAATTGATATACAGCACAGCTGTTTCGGGGTCAAAAGCTGAACCACCCCATTGGGCGCCGCCAAGCGTACCAGGCACCAGTAAGGTACCTTCTTTGGAGGGCGGGTTGAAGAGGTTTCCCTTTTTAAAGTTGGCAAACCGCCTTTTTATATCCTGGTAAGATGAATCCGGCACAAGCGTATTTAAATCAGCTTCGGTAAAAGCCTGGCGCGAAAAAGTCTCGAAAAATGTAGGAATAGGTTGTGTAGGCGATAGCATTTCCCCTGCAAGGCCGGATTGTGATGGTACCGGCGTTTCAATCACCGGATACAACGGCACACCTGTTTTTCTGTCGAGCAAAAATATAAATCCGGCCTTGGTTGCCTGAACAACCGCTTCAATTTTTTTACCATCTTTCATTACATTCACCAATACCGGAGCGGCTGGCGGATCCCGGTCCCATACATCATGGTGCACCGTCTGGAAATGCCAGATCCGCTTACCCGTTGCAGCATCAAGGGCAAGTACGCAATTTGCAAAAAGGTTATCTCCTTTTCGTTTACCTCCATAAAAATCATAGGTGGCAGAACCGATGGGTGCAAATACAATTCCCTTCTCTTCATCCAGGCTAAAACCAGCCCAGGCATTTACCCCCCCGGCATGCTTATAAGATTCTTTATCCTCCCAGGTTTCGTAACCAGTTTCGCCTGGGTAAGGTATGGTATGAAAAACCCACCGAATGGCGCCGGTATGCACATCGTAGGCCCGAATATGGCCTGGCGCCGCTCCGGCTTCTTCCGCTACCCTGGTACCTGTGATAATGAGGTCTTTATAAATTACACCGGGTGTGGTGGAAGTTATGTACAGGTCCCCCACTTCCCTGTTGAGCCCGTTGTGCAGGTCGATGCTCCCTTTATTGCCAAATGAAACAATTGGTTTTCCATCCTTTGCATTAATGCAATACAACAAAGAACCTGCGGTGTAAAAAATACGATCATCCTTATTATCGTCTTTAAAATAAGTAACGCCACGGCAGGTGTTTATAGCAATCCCTTCGCCCTCTGTACCGCTTAAAGCAACGGCGGCAGGGTCAAAAACCCATTTTTGTTCACCTGTTACTGCATCAACAGCAAACAACTTTAACTGGGGGGAAACACCAAACAAAATATTGTTTATAATGATGGGGTTTACCTGCATCTGGCTGCCGGGGTCTGCATCCCCGGTATGATAAATCCAGGCTTTTACAAGTTGCTGAACATTATTGGTATCTATCTGAATAAGTGAAGAATACTGAATTTTATCATTACCTCCCCCATAGGATTCCCATTGCTCATATTTTTTATTGTTGGAGCAGTTTGAAAAAATGAGGATGAAGGATAGAATGGAATAATATTTTTTATAGCAAAGCCCTGAAAGCATAATTTTTAGCATCATTAACAATGGTTGACCCTATGACGTTGGTGCCACTTAAATCCCTAAGCAATTCCATTCTTTTTGCAGTCGGGTGTATTCCCAGCAGTATGCTATTTGCAATAACATTCATTTGATGCCGGCCAGCGTTTACTTTGCTGTATATATGCTAACAATAAAATGAAGTGTACCATTTAGTTGAAAAACTATCGGCACTTTACAGTTTTTTGTCCTTCGGGAATGGCGTAATAAAAAGCACAACTAAAATTCTGGATTGGGTAAGGTTGGTTGTAGATAATTTTACCTGCCGCATTTTTAGGTTCGTAAGCTGGCTTAAACCTGTTTATTTCTGCTGCGGTGCGTCCCCCCGCTATTAATTCTTTATACCTTTCAAATGATTGGAAAGTATCGCTATCACATAAATTACCATTACCCCGTGTAGCGGGACCAGCGTAGTTTACCTCCAGCAT
>JACMLJ010000052.1 GCA_014379625.1 Ferruginibacter sp.
ACATCAAAGGACACAGTGCAGGTAACGGTAAATGCCGCTGCAAACATAGCGCCGCTGGCGAATGCAGGGACAGATCAACCCCTCACATTACCAATAACCACCTCCACCATAACGGGTCTTGCTACCGATGCAGATGGTACGATCAGCAGCTATAACTGGATAAAAATCTCCGGTCCGGTTGCTGGCAACATCGCCACAGCGAATGCCTCCACCACCACAGTAAACAACTTAGTGCAGGGAATTTATCAATATGAATTAACGGTAACGGATAACAGTGGAGCAACATCGAAAGACACAGTGCAGGTAACGGTAAATGCCGCTGCCAATATGCCGCCTATGGCGGATGCCGGTACAGATCAAACCATCACCTTACCAATAAATACCACCAACTTAACGGGTTTTGGAATAGATGCAGATGGCGTTATCATCAGCTATAGCTGGATAAAAATCTCCGGTCCGCTTACAGGCAGTATCACCACTGCGAATGCCTCCACCACAGTAATAAACAACTTAGTTCAGGGAGTATATCAATATGAATTAACGGTAACTGATAATAATGGAACAACATCAAAAGACACAGTGCAGGTAACGGTAAATGCGGCAGCAAACATAGCACCGTTGGCGGATGCCGGTACAGATCAAAGCATCACATTACCAATAAATACAACAACCTTAACGGGTCTTGGAACCGATGCAGATGGCACGATCAGCAGTTATGGCTGGATAAAAATCTCCGGTCCGCTAACAGGCAGCATCGGCACAGCGAATGTCTCCACCACAGCAATAAACAACTTAGTGCAAGGAATATATCAATATGAATTAACGGTAACGGATAACAGTGGAGCAACATCGAAAGACACAGTCCAGGTAACAGTAAATGCGGCTGTGATTATAAATCAATTGCCCACCGCGAATGCAGGCAATGATATTGACATTGTACTGCCAACAAATACTGCTTTGTTAACGGGAACCGGTGTTGATCCTGACGGGACGATCGTTTCTTACAACTGGAAAGTTATGAACGGGCCAACCGGCTATTTCATTAACAACCCGGCTTTGAACGAAACTAAAATAGAAAACCTGTTCCAGGGTGTTTATACTATTGAATTTACCATTACAGACAACAACGGCGCAATAGTAAAAGATACTCTAATCATA
Source organism: Ferruginibacter sp. (assembly GCA_014379625.1). Classification (GTDB taxonomy): domain Bacteria; phylum Bacteroidota; class Bacteroidia; order Chitinophagales; family Chitinophagaceae; genus Ferruginibacter. The sequence continues at coordinate 1,159 of JACMLJ010000052.1, forward strand.
ACTGTATCAAGTCCGAGATTATCAAATTACAGTTCAAATGAATTTAAAGTATATCCAAATCCTGTTAAGGATATCGCCAACTTAAGTATTTCAACCATCAACGCAAATACCAAAATGTCTGTATCAGTGGTGGACCTTGGTGGCAGGTTGGTAAAATACCAGGAACTGGTATCATTGAGCAATAGTACAGTCTTGAAATTGGACATGTCTAATCTGAGTAATGGTTATTATATTATTACAGTGGGATTTGATGATGGACGAAGGCTTAGTTCAAAGGTTATGAAGTATGGTGGAAATTAAGGAATAATATAGATTGATTGAATGGCAAGGGTGACAGGCGTAAAAAGCTTAGTCACCCTTTTTATTATAATAAGGGCCTGTCAAAATTCCATTGTTTGAAATTTGGAAGATTGTTTCTTTGTCCTTGTTTCTACACCAAATTATCTACGCCTTAGTAAAGAATTTTGTTCTTATAATTTTTATTTCAACTTTCACTATTTTACACTGGTTTTGCAATTATAGGATAGCTGATCGATCGTAACTGCTCCTAAAAAGTGGGAGAATGCCCATAATTAACAAAAGATTATGTTAATAACTAATAGCTTGAATTTGGCAATCTGGTATAGTTATTGTGAAAATTCCTGAAATTTTATTATTTATTATTTTTTTTATCCAATAATTTGAACGTTTTTTATGTTTACAGAGCATTTTAAAGAATATTCGGAACTGACTGCGGCACAATTTCCAATATTATTTTTTCTTCTAATTAGTGCCGGTGGACTTGTATATTTTACCTGCTATTTGGCAGTGAAGTATTTGGTGAATGCTACTTTCCACAGGCAGGGGATTCCATTAATAAGTTTCCGGCAGAGGGTATTTAACCCCGGATTGAATGGAGGTACCCAGGCAAAAGCCGCACGGATTTTACAAATTTTGAAAAAATCTCAACCCTATATAGTTCAGGAAATCTTTTAAAAGATGTCCTTGAATAAAATGATTTTTTTATAAGTCTATTAATAACACCCCTTGTAAGCAATGCCCTCACTATCCGCCATGAATTATTAATGAACAATGTTTTTTAATAAAGTTGTGGCTAATTTTTCCGATTGTTTGAAGAAATTATAATTGGGTAAAAAAACCTGATAACATTATGTATTTCACCATTCGTAGTGATGAAATAATTATGTGTACTAGTGAGCAACACCAGGGATTTCCAGGTATCGGGTATGGATGACAAGGATAATTAAATACAAATACTTATTTGAAATGGGTGTAAACAAGATAACAAAATGGAAGATATTTAATTTGTCTCAATGACAATTACTATAAACTGATCTGCACCTCCCTACAGGTGTACGTTAGAATCATATTACCAATAACCAATAGCAGATGGAAATCGGCCTTTAAAAAAACACATGAACATGAAGAACCTACTATTAAAGAACCTTGTTTTTCTTTTACTTATCAGCCTTAATGGCTTTTCGCAGGATGGTAAATTTTCTTTTACCATTCCAACAACGCTTCATGTAAGCGCAGGGGTATTTAAAAATGATAGCGTATTGGTAAGAACACTTTGGAGTGATAGCGTAATGTCGGCAGGTACGTATACCAGGTATTGGGACGGAACCGATGATTATGGTAATGCAATCACTTCACCGGCATCGACCTATAAAATAAAAGTACTTACCAATAATATAAAATACACCTGGCAGGGAGTGATTGGTAATACATCCGATGCTCAAACCGGTTCATCTGTGCATTTAAGCTACTTTCATAATATGATGGGACTTGCTTTTGGGCCAACATATGGTTACATGTGTAAAGGTTATGCTGAAGGTGCAAATGATATTTCGAAATTCCTGATAGGGGAACCCAATAAAAAAGTTGAAATGGTTTCTGCCGCTACTGGCGGAAAGGCAGATATCAATTATGTTGTAACAGACGGCACTTACGTTTATTGGGGAGCATTTGATTCCAATGCGGGCAGTAATACTTTTGTGTTTGCAACACAGGTTAGTAATGATGCAGAAGTGGCATTTGCCAGCGGTGTACCCTATTCTGTTGTATTTGCAAGAACATATCCATCTGTAATTTCCAAGATGGATAATCCTATCTCCGGAATATCAGGTTTAGCGGTTCAGAGAAATGGTAATTATTTATTTGTTGCAAGGGCAGATTTGAACCAGGTGCAGGTATTGAACAAAACCACCGGTGCATTGCTGCAAACACTATCCTACAACACCCCGAGAGGGTTGAGTGTTGATGGAAGTGATAATCTCTGGATGGCTACAGGTACTATGGCAGAAGCAGATACAGTGGCCAGGTATTCCGTTAATTGGGACGGCACATTATCTTCCCGGGTAATTACCATACTCGGGCTTTCGGACCCCCTCGCTACCCAGGTATCTCCAGATGGGTTAACATTAGCAGTGGCGGATGGCGGAGCAAGCCAACAGGTTAAATTTTACAATAATTCAACTGGGGTTTATACAAAGACCTTGGGTGTTGCGGGGGGTTACGCTTTGGATGCTGAAGTAGATGACGATAAATTTTATTTTAATTCAATTGCAAGCGGCAATAGAAAAACTTTTATCGCCTATCAACCGGACGGCAGTTTTTGGGTAAACGATCACGGGAATTACCGGACCCAGCATTTTAGCAAAAACAGGAATTATATTGATAATATTATGTCATTAGGCTCAAGTTATATTACGGGGGTTGATAAAAATGATGTAAAAAGGGTTTTTATGGGCTATTTGGAATTTGAAGTGGATTATTCCAAACCCGTTGAAAATTCATGGAAACTGAAGAAAAACTGGCAGGCAACCGTGCCCTCAACTTACGACGAATTTGCGTCCATGAGAAATCCGATGACTTTAAGCAACGGGAAGACTTATGCATTTATCCGGCCTTCCTCTCATCAATATGAAGTAGTAGAACTCCCCAAAACCGGAACACTGCGCCGGACAGGGGTACTTACAGGCGATCTTCATAAAGTACTCTGCAGTGATGGTTCCCTGCAAGGTCTCGGAGGATCTGGCAAAACCTTAATGTATGTCAGATACCCGCTTACAGGATTTGATGGTTCAGGCAATCCAGTGTGGAGTTCAACTGCTGATATTCTGGCAACGGCGCAAACAGATGATGTGACCGGGAACCCCGTGTCATCACCCAATGACCAGATATTTTCACCAACTACTAATAAAGTTGTTTTGTATAACCCTGCTACAGCACTGAATTACGGAGGAACAATAAAGCACACGGGCTATCATTTGGGATTAATGCAAAAGGGCGCAAATAATGACTATCTTTTTCAAACGGAAAAGTCAACACATAAAAATTATGGCGGTGATTTTCCTCCCGCGGGATATTTTGATATTGGCAATGGTGTTGGATACGCAGGTACCATTGCAAATATTCTTGATCATCATATTATCACATCTTACCACGGCGAATTTTGGAAAGGAGGTCAGACCAATAAGTTTAACCATTATTATGACAATGGGTTGGCACTGGGGCAGTTTGGAACTACCAGGTCTGATGTGGGCTTTAGCACCGAAGCTGCCGCCGGAATGGCTGGAAATGCATTAACCCCGGGCCTGATAAAAGACAGTAAAACCGGAAATCTTTACTTATGGCACGGCGATGAAAGTGATCATTCGGGGATTCACAGATGGGAAATTTCTGGTTTAAATACAATTAATGAACAGGTAGTAACTATTCAATTTCCTGCAACATATACCCTGCCGGTTGTTGATTTTGTTGATTTAATGGCCGGTTTACCTTTTAGTGCCGACCTGGTAAATAATACAGCGGGATGGACAAGAACAACATTAGTAAATGATGCCGAATGGGGGGCATTCACATCATCACTTAGCTACGACCCGCTACTTGGCAATACTTTAGGGGTAGGTGGGTCTATCAAAACAGCATTTGCGGAGAAGTCAGTTAACAGGGATTTAGGAACAAATAATGTAACCAATTCGTGGAAGATTACCGGAAAAATTGCTTATGGAGGTGATGCAAATAAACATGCAGAATCATTTGTGGAAGTATTAGATGCCAATGATAAAATACTAACGAATTTCTATTTTGGATCAACCTACCCTCCGCATAAAGCCCACTTATTTGGGAATGGTAAATCCATTGTATCAAATCCTGGATTTTATGTGGATGGGGCCGGTAAGCCTGTTGCTGTAGAAATCGGCATCGTAAACGGGGTAGTAACATTTTTGTATGGCAGTAATGCACCTGTTACTACCACAATTTTAGACGGTACCGGCAACTGGAGAACTCCTAAAACCTTGCGGATCAGATTTTGGAATAATGGTAATTCCGGAGGTTCTTCATCGCAGGTTATTTATGTCAGGGATCTGAAATTTTATAAAGATAATGGGTCGGTTAATGTAGCACCTAACAAGGCGCCGGTAGCGGATGCGGGTACAAACCAGGTAATCACATTGCCATTAAATACGGTAACGTTAACCGGAAAAGGTACCGATATGGATGGTACCATAAGCAGCTACGCATGGGCCCAAATCTCGGGTCCGGCCCCGGCAACCATTGTAAGCCCCAACGCCGCAACTACCGCAATAAATGACCTGGCGCAGGGTGTGTATCAATTTGAATTGACAGTAACCGACAACAATGGGGCAGTTGGAAAAGCCACTGTCCTGGTAACCGTTAATTCACAGTCTGGTATTAATTTACTTCCTGCTGTTAATCCGGCAAACACTGTAAACGGGTTAGATTATTCATATTACGAAGGAAACTGGAGCATTTTACCCGATTTTTCATCCCTGGTTCCGGAGAAAACAGGTACCAGTGCCAATTTTGATATCTCCCTGGCAAACAAGTCAAATCATTATGGGTTTAGCTTTACCGGCTTTATCGAAGTACCCATTGACGGCCAGTATACATTTTTTACCACTTCTGACGATGGCAGTCATCTTTACATCGATAATGTACTGGTTGTGGATAACGATGGCATCCATGGCGCAACTGAAAAATCAGGCACAATCGGGTTAAAAGCCGGGAAGCATGCGATTAAGGGACTGTATTTTCAAAAAAGTGGCGGCGAGGTTTTTTTGGTTAGTTATGAAGGTATGGGTATTTCCAAACAAGCTATTCCGTCACAGGTACTTTACAGGGTTACATTAACCAATGCGCCACCGGTAGCTAACGCCGGTGCAGATCAAACGATTACACTGCCAACCACTTCAGTAACATTAAACGGTAGCGGAATTGACGGGGATGGTACAATCAGCAGTTATTCCTGGATTCAAATATCCGGTCCCTCCAGCGGATGGATAGCATCATCCAATTCAGCGACCACCATGATCCTCAGTTTATCACCGGGCGTTTATCAATATGAATTAACCGTAACTGATAACAATGGGGCTATTGGAAAAGATATAGTTTTAGTTACAGTAAATCTCAAGCTCAATAATACCAACAATAATAGTAACAGTAACGGAGGTATTTTACTTCCGGCAGTTTACCCGCTTAATATTGTAAACGGATTAGACTATACCTATTATGAAGGAAACTGGAGCGTTTTGCCCGATTTTTCATCCCTGATTCCGGAGAAAACAGGTACCACTACTAATTTTGATCTTTCCCCCGCAAACAACCCAAACCACTATGGGTTTAGCTTTACCGGCTTTATTGAAGTACCGTCTGACGGAGAGTATACATTTTTTACCACTTCTGACGATGGCAGTCATCTGTTCATCGATAATGTACTGGTTGTGGATAACGATGGCACACATGGTGCAACTGAAAAATCAGGCACAATCGGGTTAAAAGCAGGGAAGCATGCGATCAAGGGCCTGTATTTTCAAAAAAGTGGCGGCGAGGTTTTTCTGGTTAGTTATGAAGGTATGGGTATTTCCAAACAGGCTATTCCATCATATGTACTTTACAGGGTTACATTAACCAATACTCCACCGGTAGCTAACGCCGGTGCAGATCAAACGATTACACTGCCAACCACTTCAGTAACATTAACCGGTAGCGGAACAGACGGGGATGGTACAATCAGTAATTATTCCTGGATTCAAATATCCGGTCCCGCCGGCGGATGGATCGCATCATCCAATTCAGCGACCACAATGATCCTCAGTTTATTACCGGGTGTTTATCAATACGAACTTACCGTAACCGATAACAACGGTGCAGTGGGAAAAGATACTGTGCAGGTATCGGTTATAATCTCTACACTCAACACTTTAAACCTGCTTCCGGCTGTTAACCCAGCCAATACGGTAAATGGACTGAACTATAAATATTACGAAGGAAACTGGAGCGTTTTACCCGATTTTACTTTGCTCAATCCCGTTAAAACAGGCACAACCAGTAATTTTGACCTATCCCTTAAAAACAGGGCCGACCAGTATGGGTTTAATTTTACCGGTTTTATCGAGGTACCTGCTGATGGTCAGTATACATTTTATACAAGTTCTGATGATGGAAGCAATTTATATATCGATAATTTGCTGGTGGTAGACAACGATGGTACCCATGGCGCAATTGAAAAATCGGGCACGATTGGATTAAAGGCGGGGAAGCATGCAATAACCGGATTATTTTTTCAACAAAGTGGTGGGGAGGTTTTCGTCGTTAGTTATGAAGGCATGGGTATATTAAAACAGGCAATTCCGAATTGGGTACTTTATAAGGCTAACACCACCCCTTCGGCAAATGCCGGACCTGATCAAACGATTACGCATCCAACCAGTACCGTAACCTTAACGGGTAGTGGAACAGACACAGATGGAACAATCAGCAGTTATTACTGGACCAGAATTTCCGGCCCCCTTAACGGGTTGATAATAACCCCCAATCTATCCGGCACGCTGATCACGGGTTTAACAAAAGGCATATATCAATATGAACTGACCGTAACGGACAACAGTGGGGAAACCGGAAAAGATACGGTACAGGTAACCGTCAATGCGCTTTCCACCAATAATTTACTCCCGGCTGTTAACCCCGCCAATACTGTAAACGGGTTAGACTATAGTTATTATGAGGGAAAATGGAGCGTTCTGCCGCAATTTCCTTTGCTTGTTCCGGTCAAAACAGGTACCACTGTTAATTTTGACCTCTCCCTTGCCGAAAGGCCTACGCATTATGGCTTCAGCTTTACCGGGTTTATTGAAGTACCGGCTGATGGTCTGTACACGTTTTATACAAGTTCTGATGATGGGAGCAACCTGTACATCGATGATGTATTAATCGTAGACAATGACGGACTACATGGTGCAACTGAAAAGTCGGGTATTATCGGGTTAAAAGCTGGCAAGCATGCCATAAAAGGGTTATTTTTTCAACAAGGTGGCGGAGAGGTTTTCCTGGTTAGTTATGAAGGCATGGGCATTTCAAAACAAACCATTCCCGCATCTGCCTTATACAGGGTTTCCCTCGGCACTACCTACGCGAATAATTTACTTCCGGCAGTAAACCCTGCCAATACTGTAAATGGATTGGACTATAAATATTACGAAGGACACTGGAGCGTTTTGCCTGATTTTTTATCACTTTACCCGGTTAAAACAGGTACTACCGGTAATTTTGATCTTTCTCTTGCCAACAGGCCCGACAACTATGGATTTAGCTTTACCGGCTTTATACAAGTGCCTTATGATGGTCAATACACATTTTATACAACATCAGATGATGGCAGCAGTTTGTACATTGATAATGTGCTAACGGTAACGAATGATGGCTTACATGGCGCAAATGAGGAATCCGGCACTATTGGATTAAAAGCAGGGAAACACCTGATACAGGGCTTGTTTTTTCAGCAGGGTGGCGGAGAAGTTTTGGTGGTGAGTTATGAAGGTATGGGTATTTCAAAACAGGCAATTCCTTCGCAGGTACTTTACAGGAGTACAATAGCAAATGATGCCCCAAAAGCCAATGCCGGAGCGGACCTGGTAATTACGCTTCCAAACAATACAACCGCATTAATTGGAAGTGGTACGGATGCTGACGGAACGATCAGTAGTTTCAAGTGGGAGAAATTATCCGGGCCCAATGGCGATATGATATTAAATCCCCACTCAGCCATTACCACCGTCAGCAAACTTGAATTTGGTGTGTACCAGTATAAATTAACTGTAACGGATAATAATGGCGCTACATCTTCCGATATCGTGTGGGTGATCGTGGTTTCAAAATTGACCGTTCTTGAACAAACCCAATCCCGTTCGGTAATTAACAATGGTAACCCCCCGGCCCTGCATGCGGATTCAGCAAATGCACAAGGCAGTAAAAATCTAAACAGTTTTAAATTGTCCAAAAACAATGAATTAAAACTGTACCCAAATCCGGTAAAAAGTTTTGCTGATCTTGACATCACCACAGCCGCAAACAACAGTAAATTGTTCCTCTCCGTGTACAATTCCCTGGGTATGCTCGTTAATTCCAGGCAGATCTATACCTCCGGGAAAAATACCATTTACAGGTTTAACATGACTGGCTTAGGTAAAGGTATTTATACAATGGTTGTAACGTTTGGGGATGGGCAAAAAATCAGTCATAAGTTTATAAAAGATTAGGATAAATTCCAGGTAATAATTTTTTTAGAAGGCAAGGGTGACAGTTTATAAATAAATTGTCACCCTTTTTTTGTATTACGCTTTATGCAACCGCGGTTATTAAAATGCTATTAGAAAATTAAGTTATTGGTTTTAACCGGTTGCAAATGGAGCCCGGGGTTGCCGGCCATTAATAGTGTGTAATATTCACGGGCCTCATTTAGATCCATTGCAATCCGTTGCCCGTTTGTAAGGGAATGCCAATATCGCCTACCAAATTTGCAAGTTCTAAGATAGAACTGTACAGTTGCGGGTAACCAACCACTATTTGAAAATCACCCTTTGATATTTATGGGGAACTTTTTTTGTAAATTGAACGATCTTTAAGTATTTAATCCACCAAAGCGCGTGGTGCGATGATTGGAAGCAGGCATCGAATTAACTTTCTGCTTTCCATTTGAAATAATTTCATTAATTTTTGACAAATTAAATATGAATATGAAGTACCAGCCCGTACAGAATTTTATTAACGGAGCGTTTGTTAATGCTTCTTCCCAAAAAACAGCAGATATTATTTCACCTATAGACGGAACTTTATTGTCCACCGTTCCAATGTCTGCTTCCACCGACCTGGATGTCGCGGTGGCAGCTGCAAAAAAAGCTTTTACTGCCTGGAGCAAAACACCTATTAAAGAGCGGGTACAGGTATTTTTCAGGTACAAGTATTTATTGGAAAAACATTTAAAGGAATTGGCAGAACTGTGTAGTGAAGAAAACGGTAAAACATATAGTGAATCGGTTGCGGAGATAGAAAAAAGTATTGAGCTAACCGAATTCGCCTGCTCGTTGCCACAGTTGGTTACCGGAGAAGTATTGGAGGTAAGCAGGGGCGTGGAATGCAGGACGGAACACGTTGCGCTGGGAGTAGTGGCTTCTATCGTACCATTTAATTTTCCCAGTATGGTGCCCAACTGGACCCTGCCCAATGCGATCGCATTAGGCAATTGTATGATCCTGAAACCGTCTGAAAAAGTTCCTTTAAGTAGCGGCCGGTTAGCTGAATTACTAAAAGAAGCAGGTTTACCGGATGGGGTATTTAATGTGGTGCATGGCGATGTGGAAATTGTAAATGCCATCTGCGATCACCCCGGTATTGAAGCGGTTTCTTTTGTAGGTTCTACCAAAGTGGCAAAGCTGGTTTATCAAAGGGCAACGTCAAACTATAAACGCTGTTTGGCATTGGGTGGCGCTAAAAATCATTTGATGGTATTGCCGGATGCGATACCTGGCATGACAGCCCAGAATGTTGCCGCTTCTATGAGTGGTTGTGCGGGCCAGCGTTGTATGGCGGCCAGCGCCATGATCGGGGTTGGAAATATTGACGGCATCATTGATAAAATTTGTGAGGAGGCAAGAAAGATCATTCCGGGAGAAAACCTTGGTGCGGTAATCAATAAAGCATCCCAGGAAAGAATTGAGCAATATATCACCGAAGCGGAACAACAGGGAGCTACCATATTAGTGGATGGAAGGAATACAAAAGTTAACGGGAAAGAAAAGGGCAGCTATGTTGGCCCTACCGTTATCGATCATGTAACACCGCAAATGTCGGTAGCTAAGGAAGAAATATTTGGCCCGGTAATTTCCATCATGCGTACCAATACCGTGGATGAGGCATTGGCGATTGAAAATGCCAATCCTTATGGAAATGCGGCCAGTGTGTTTACCCAAAATGGCGCGATGGCAAGGTATATCATTGAAAGGGCCAGTGCAGGAATGATCGGTGTAAATGTAGGTGTGCCTGTGCCAAGAGAACCATTTTCTTTTGGGGGCTGGAACGAAAGCAAATTTGGAGTAGGCGACATCACAGGAAAAAGTTCCATAGAGTTTTGGACCAAGTTAAAAAAGAGCACCACCAAGTGGAATGCGGAGGCCGGGGTTAACTGGATGAGTTAGGGCGACCCCTGACCGCCTGAAGGGGGAATTTAGGGGGAGAGTATTTGGGAATTGAAAATGCTGCTGATTTTATCGGGTTAAGTGAGAAAATTGTGTCGGCATAAGTACTGAACGGAGCCGGTATCACTTATTTATACGACGTAACATTATTGAACTTTTTACCAAACCCGGATAGCGTCATAAATTGTATTCATCAGTCACTTTTTTGATGATCATTAATACTAAATACTATTTTAAATAATACATGCCAGGTGACCGCATACTGCACGAAAGATGTATCCATGTTACACGGGTAACTTACAAAAATTTGATATTAAAATAGCTGCAAAAAAATATAACTATGTCAGAAAAAAGCACACTGGTTAAATCATCAGAATCCAGGAATCTCCCTTTGGGAGGCAGGGGGGCTTCCATCATCAAGGACAATCTTGACTACACCTTATTTTCCTGGAGCAAACAAAAAGGAATAGACCCCATTGCAGTTAAATACGGCAAAGGCGTTTACCTGTATGATTATGATGGTAAACGTTACATTGATTTTTCGAGTGGATTGATGAATGTGAATATTGGCCATGGCGATCAGCGTATAACCGAAGCCGTGGTAAGGCAAATGCAGGAAATAAGTTATGTAACACCTGGTTGTGTAACCAAAGTAAGGGGGGAGTTGGGTAAAAAATTAGCGGAGATTTGCCCGGGAGATTTGAACAAGGCATTCTTCACGCTTTGCGGGGCAACCTCCATGGAGAATGCGATCAAGCTGGCCCGTATGTTCACCGGCCGTCATAAAATTTTAACCCGTTACCAGTCATACCACGGATCTTCTTATGGTGCGATGGCTGCAAGCGGCGATCCACGCAAGTTACCGGCTGATGCCCAGCAAGCGCCTAATTTTGTACATTTTGATCTGCCTTATGCTTACCGTTATCCGCATGGGGAAGAAAATTTATTAAAGGACACCATTGACCAGTTGGAGCGGATCATTGCTTACGAAGGTCCGGCAAATATTGCCGCTATTTTGCTGGAAGGGGAATCCGGTTCATCTGGTTGCCTGCAGTATCCTGCCGGTTATTTAAAGGGGGTAAGAGAAATTTGTAACAGGTATGGTATCCTTTTGATCATGGATGAGGTAATGAGTGGATTTGGCCGTACTGGCCAGTGGTTCGGGTTTCAAAATCATGGTATAATTCCGGATATGATCGCCATGGCAAAGGGGCTCACCTGTGGTTATTTGCCCTTTGGGTGCTTAATGGTGTCTGATAAAATTTCCTCTCGTTATGATGATACGATGCTGGCATTGGGGCTTACTTATTCTGCACACCCTGTTGCCTGTGCCGCTGCCCTGGAAACAATTAAAATTTATGAGGATGACAACCTGTTTGAAAATGCCCGTTCAATGGGAGAATATGTGAATGAACAGGTTGAACTGTTAAAACAGAAACATCCATCGATTGGTGATTGTAGAAATACCGGTTTATTGGGTTGCATTGAATTGGTAAAAAACAGAGCTACTAAAGAGCCCATGGCACCTTTCAACGCAAAGCCCGATGAGATGGTAATCATGAATAAAGTAGCCGCAAAGATCAGGGAATTGGGGATGTATACATTTGTTCGCTGGAGTTATATATTTATCGCCCCGCCACTCTGTGTTACCAAAGAACAAATTGACGAAGGCTTATCGATCATCAGTGAGGCTATTGCTATTGCGGATGAGTTTGTAAGCTGATTATGTTAATGGTGAATATTGAAAATCCGGGCATGTCTTTATTTATTATTTATAATCCACCCTTGTCATCATTCATTTAAATAACATGGTCTATGCATTTTCATTAGCACATTGGCACATTAGCAAATTAGCTAGTTACTCAATACCAAACCAACATCCATGCATATTGAGGATATCTTAACCGAAGAGTTACAATCTTCCCATTTGTATAGTAAAGACCTGGCGCCGGTGCCTGCTTCCGAAAGAAGCTGGGGCACCTGGAACTATGCCGCTTTATGGATCAGTATGAGCCTGTGTATTCCAACCTACATGCTGGCAAGTTCACTGATTGAAGGCGGTATGAACTGGTGGCAGGCCATACTTACAATTTTTATTGGTAACTCGGTGGTGTTGGTCCCCATGATATTAAACGGGCATGCCGGTGCAAAATATGGTATTCCTTTTCCAGTTTTTGCGAGGGCAAGTTTTGGTACCATCGGGGCCAATATCCCTGCAATATTAAGGGCCATCGTAGCCTGCGGCTGGTTTGGTATACAGACCTGGATCGGAGGGTTTGCCTTGTTTCAGATGTTTCATTTATGGTTCCCGTTTTTAGATACGTTGCCACCCGTTTTTCCGGCGTCATTCGGATTACAAACCGGACCGGCCATTTGCTTTTTCTTATTCTGGTTATTGAATATGTATGTGGTTTACCTGGGAGTAGAAAGTATAAAAAAACTATTGGTGTTTAAAGCATTCTTTTTGCCGTTTGCGGCATTGGCTTTGTTATTTTGGGCAATCAGTGCAGCGCATGGGTTGGGGCCAATTTTAGAGCAGCCATCAAAGTTTGCTACAACCGGTGAGTTTTTTCATTTTTTCTTTCCGGCATTAACGGGCATGGTTGGTTTTTGGGCAACACTCTCCCTGAATATCCCCGACTTTACAAGATATGCAAAAAGTCAGCAGGCACAGGTAACCGGGCAGGCCGTGGCATTGCCAAGTTCCATGACTTTATTTTCTTTTATAGGGGTTGTGGTTACTTCGGCTACCACCATCATTTACGGTACTACCATTTGGGATCCGTTGGTATTGGCCGGAAAATTTGAAAGTAAATTGTTGGTGAGCCTGGCAATGATTGCAGTGGCAATTTCAACATTGGCCACCAACATAGCTGCCAATATTGTAAGTCCGGCAAATGATTTTGCGCACCTGGCGCCTAAAAAAATAAATTTCAGAACGGGTGGGTATATCACCGGCATTATTGGAATCCTTATTTTTCCCTGGAAACTGATCGCCGATCCCGGTGGTTATATTTTTACCTGGCTGGTAGGCTATTCAAGTTTACTGGGGCCAATTGGCGGTATCATGATCGTTGATTATTATTTCATCCGGAAACAACAACTGGAGTTAAGCGATTTATATAAGGTAAAAGGCGCTTATAGTTTTAATAAGGGTTTTAACAGGTATGCCATCATTGCCTTATTGTTGGGTATATTGCCCAATGTACCTGGTTTTCTGGTACAGGTAAAACTGATGGGAGAAACTTTGATGCCGGCGTGGATAATTCATTTGTATAGTTATGCCTGGTTTGTGGGATTTTTTGTAAGCGGGATCAGTTATATGCTGATGATGCGAAGAAAATAAAATCAAAACTTTTATAGTGGTAGCGGTTAAGAAATTAGCACATTAGCACATCAGCATATTAGCTAATTGCATTAAATTAGTATTTGTATTTTACAGAACAGCCTGCCTGAAAATAATATTATATGAGCATTTTAATAAAAAACGGTAATATCATTACAGCTTCTGATAATTATGTGGGGGATATTTTTATTGAAGGCGAAACAATCAGTTCCATCGGGCAAAATTTATCCGTTGCTGCTGACACCGTAATTGATGCGTCCGGCCTGTTGGTTTTTCCGGGAGCGATCGATCCGCATGTGCACCTGCAAATGCCTTTTATGGGTACTTTCTCCAGCGATAATTACGAAACCGGTACGCGGGCTGCATTGTACGGAGGCACAACAACGGTGATCGATTTTATTTTGCAATCCCAGGGGCATTCTTTATACCAGGCTTACGATGCATGGAGTGGCAGGGCTAATGGCAATGCAATCGGCGATTATGGTTTTCATATGGCGGTAACGGATTTTAATGAAGCCACGGGTAAAGAAATAATTGACCTGGTGGAAAAGGAAGGGATCACTTCCTTTAAAATTTTTATGGCTTACAAGGGAGCGCTGATGATCGATGATAAACAGATGGTTGGACTGATGGATGAAGTGAAACAAAGAAGGGGCATGGTAACCGTACATGCTACCAATGGTGATATGATCGATTTTTTGATTGCCCGGCACAGGGCGGAAGGAAAGTTAGCCCCGCTTTATCATTATTTATCGCAGCCGGAAATTACCGAAGCGGAAGCCTCCGAAAGGTTTGCGGGCATTGCCGGCTATACGGGTTGCCCGGGTTATATTGTACACATGACCTGTGAAGGTGCACTGAATGCCGTACGAAATAATAACCGCAACAATCAAAAAGTATTCGCGGAAACATGCATTCAATATTTATTGTTGGACGCTTCCCTGTATGAAAATAATTTTGAGGGAGCCAAATGGGTGATGAGCCCGCCATTGCGGGAAAAGAAAGACCAGGCGGCTTTATGGTCGGGCATTAACCAGGGATTGATTCAGGTGGTGGCAACAGATCATTGCCCCTTTAAATGGGAGCAAAAATTAATGGGCAAGGGTGACTTTTCAAAGATACCGAATGGCCATCCTGCCATTGAACACCGGGTTGAATTGTTGTACAGCGAAGGAGTTCGTAAAGGGAAGATCACCGTTAATAAATTTGTAGAAGTATTGAGCACCAATCCTGCAAAAATATTCGGGATGCACCCGCGTAAGGGTTGCATTGCACCGGGGTCTGATGCGGATATCGTATTGTTTGATCCAAATCACCATCATACCATCAGCGCCGCCACCCACCACATGAATACCGATTATTCGGGTTATGAAGGATGGCAAGTGACTGGTAAATGCAAAACGGTTTTATTAAGGGGCAAAGTAGTGATCGATGATAATAAATGTTTGGTGGAAAAAGGGTATGGGAAATATATTAAAAGAAATAAGGTAATGGGAATCCTGTAAATAACAGAAAATATTTTTTATATGCCAAGAATCATCAGATCGGCCCTCATTCAAATGAGCCTGCCAAAAACAGAAGGTGAGGGAACCATCGAAGAGATCAAGGAGGCGATGGTGCAAAAACATATTCCCCTGGTTGTGGAAGCAGGTGAAAAAGGGGTGCAGGTATTGTGTTTCCAGGAAATATTTAATACCCCCTATTTTTGTCCGGGCCAGGATAAAGCATGGTATGCATCGGCAGAGACCGTTCCCGGAATTACTACGGAACGCATGGCTGAATATGCCAGGAAATACAATATGGTCATCATTGTTCCGGTGTATGAAAAAGAGCAGGCAGGCGTGCTGTACAATACAGCGGCGGTAATTGATGCTGACGGAACATATCTTGGCAAATACCGCA
Organism: Ferruginibacter sp.; assembly: GCA_014379625.1. Taxonomy (GTDB): domain Bacteria; phylum Bacteroidota; class Bacteroidia; order Chitinophagales; family Chitinophagaceae; genus Ferruginibacter. Next base: position 16,906 of record JACMLJ010000052.1, read on the forward strand.
AAAACCATATACCCCATACGGGAGGTTTTTGGGAAAAGTTTTTCTTTAAACCCGGTAACCTTGGTTACCCGGTGTTTCAAACAAAGTATGCCAAAGTGGGGGTGTATATTTGTTACGACCGTCACTTTCCGGATGGCGCAAGATGCCTGGGATTAAATGGTGCGGAGATCGTATACAACCCATCAGCAACTACTGTTGGGCAATCTCAGTACCTGTGGAAATTAGAGCAACCGGCACATGCTGTGGCCAACGGATATTTTATGGGTTGCATTAACCGAGTAGGAACAGAAGCGCCCTGGAACCTGGGGAAATTTTATGGCAGCAGTTATTTTGTAGATCCGCGGGGACAAATTTTTGCACAGGCCGGCGAAGAGCAGGATGAATTGCTTATCGCGGAATTTGACCTCGATATGATCGATGAGGTAAGAAGTGGCTGGCAGTTTTTCAGGGACCGGAGGCCGGAAACCTATGGGAAAATAACAGCGTTATAATCTTATTTCCTGCCAGCAACATTAATTTCATTAGTAAAAAAAATTATGCGAAAGATTCACATTGTAGTGTTGTTTTTTTTTATGCCGGTTCTTGTTTTTGCACAGTCTAAACATGCTATAACGCATGAAGACCTCTGGTTGATGAAACGTGTAGGAGCACCGGAGATCAGTCCTGATGGTAAGTGGGTTGTTTTCAGTGTTACCACTCCGGCTTACGAAGAAAAAGACCAGCATAGCGATCTATGGCTGTCACCGGTGGATGGAGGTAAATCCCCAAGAAAGATAACAAATTCCAAAGCTCCTGAAACAGCTTATACCTGGAATCAGGATAATAAAACGATTGCCTTCACCGCCAAAAGAGAAGGAGATACCCTGGCACAGGTATATACTATTAATATTACCGACGGTGGCGAAGCTCAGCGGATTACGAATTTATCAACAGGCGCTGCTGCTCCTAAATTCAGTCCTGATGGCAGCATGATTTTATTTACGAGCCGTGTGTATCCCGGTGCTTTTACTGATTCTGCCAACAAGAAAATAGCAGATGAAAAAAAGAAAATAAAATATAAGGCAAGGGTTTATACCTCCTTTCCTATCCGTGATTGGGACCAATGGGTTGATGAAAAACAGGCCCATGCGTTTGTACAGAAAAATGAACCTGGTGCAGAGGCGAAAGATTTGTTTGTTAATGCAGAATTGGCAGGTAATGAAGGTTTTTATTTTAATGGTAACTGCTGCTGGACCATCGATGGTAAAAAAATAGTCTTTACCGCGGTTGTCAACAGAAATGAAAGCATCTATCAAGATATTACATCAGGTATTTTCAGCGTTTCGGTAAATGGTGGCGGTGCCGTACAACTTATTAAAGATGGCTTTGATTATACAGACCTGGCGGTCAGTAGCGATGGGAAGTTTTTGTATACCCAGGCTTCGGTTGCCGGTAATTACAAAGTGTATAATCTCAATAAGCTTTTTCGTTTTGATTATCCATCCATGCAGCATAAAACAATGCTCGCTGCAGAATTAGACAGGCCGATAAATAAATTCCAGGTTACCGTAAATAGAATTATACTAAGTACAGAATCTGAAGGAAATGATAAGCTGTATTTTGTTACAGCAGGTGAAACAGCGGCCAGGCCTTTATTGAATAACAGCATAGGTTGTTATACCAATATAAGCATATCAGGTAATGATGCTATTGTTGCCAATTATGAATCAGCAGCAATGCCGGCAGAAGTTGTTCGTATTGATGCCGGCAACCACCAATTCCTTTCGCAATTTAATAAAGATAAACTGGCAACCATTGATTTGCAACCTATAGAAATATTCTGGTTCACAAGCAGCAGGGGTAAAAAAATCAGGAACGTATTGGTAAGGCCTGCAGGCTTTGATCCAACAAAAAAATATCCTTTGTTTGTGGTAATGCATGGCGGACCTGCAGGTTCCTGGAAAGATAATTTTGGATACAGGTGGAATTATCATTTACTGGCAGCACCGGGGTATGTACTTGTACTTACTGATTATACAGGGTCTACAGGCTATGGTGAAAAGTTTTCGCAGGATATACAATTTGACCCGTTTAAAGGCCCGGCCAACGAAGTAAATGAAGCTGCTGTTTATGCAATAAAACAATATTCGTTCATTGATAGAAATATCCAGGCTGCCGGCGGTGCAAGTTATGGGGGCCATTTAGCTAACTGGCTTCAGGCCACCACTACGCACTATAAATGCCTGGTAAGCCATGCCGGATTGGTAAACAGTGAAAGTCAATGGGGTACCAGCGATGGCATTTATGGAAGGGAAGTAATGAATGGCGGAGTTCCGTGGGCACAAACCAAAACATGGAAAGAACAAAATCCTATTCATTATGCTGAGAAATTTAAAACACCGATTTTAGTAACAGTAGGTGAACAGGATTTCAGGGTGCCTTTAAATAACTCAATTGAAAACTGGCACACACTGCAACGCATGAAAGTACCTTCTAAACTGATTGTGTTTCCGGATGAAAATCACTGGATATTAAAAGCAGAAAACAGCAGGTTCTTTTACGGGGAGCTTCATAGCTGGCTGAAAAAATACATGCATTAACCCCGGGGCTATTTTTCATTTATAATTCATTATCGATGGCAATACTTAATAACAGACTTTCGTCAGCAGAATACGAACAAAACTTTGCTGACATCCATCCGCCGTTTGAAACTGCCGATGCAGCATTGGTGGAAGCCAACCGCTGTTTATTTTGTTATGATGCACCTTGTATGAAAAGCTGCCCCACCAGCATCGATGTGCCAAAGTTCATCAAACAAATTACAACGGGTAATATAAAAGGTTCTGCGCATACTATTTTTCACAGCAATATTATGGGGGCAGGATGCAGCAAAGTTTGCCCGGTAGAAAAATTATGTGAAGGCGCCTGCGTTTTTAATCTAATGGAAGAGGAACCCATTTCAATTGCAAAGCTGCAGCGGTACAGTACCGAAAAAGCAATGGAAAATAACTGGCAACTGTTTAAGCGAAAAGCCTCTACCGGTAAAAAGGTGGCAGTGGTTGGTGCTGGCCCCGCAGGGTTGAGTTGTGCGCATATGCTCAGTCGTGAAGGCGTGGATGTAACCATTTACGAAAGGGAAAGCCAGGGCGGGGGCTTAATGACTTTTGGTATTGCAGCGTATAAAGTGACCCCGCAGTTTTGCCAGGACGAGGTGGATTATATTACCGCCATAGGTGGCATTGAAATAAAGTACAATCAGGAATTGGGAAAGGAGATATCCCTGCCTGAACTGCAGAAAAACTATAGTGCGGTTTATCTTGGCATTGGTGTTGGCCTGGCAAGGCGGTTAGATATACCGGGGGAAGATTTGGAGGGGGTAACCGATGCGCTCCAATTCATATACGGGATCCGGGACAAGGGATTTGAAAAAGTTCCGGTAGGGGATAAAGTTGCTGTAATCGGGATGGGGATGACGGCTATTGATGCCGCCACACAGGCTAAAAGACTGGGAGCGAAGGAAGTAACCCTTGTGTATAGACGAACCGAAAATGAAAAACCCTGCACCCAGGTAGAACTGGATATTGCTAAAATAGACGGCTGTAAATTTATATGGCTCGCTGCGCCTAAGGAAGTGATTGGCGAAAATGGCAAAGTAAAGGAATTGATATGTAATGTTATGCAATTAGGCGAGCCCGATGCAAGTGGTCGCCGCTCACCGGTTGAGACCGGTGAAACAATTACTTTGAATGTGGATATGGTAATCAAGGCCGCAGGGCAAACGGCTTTTGAAGAATTATTACAAAAAAATGGTATTGAAAACCGGGCCGGAAAAATTGTATTAAAGCAAAATTGCGAAACAAATATCACAGGTGTTTTTGCAGGCGGCGATGCCGTTAATGGAGGTAAAGAGGTGGTAGACGCGGTACAGGACGGAAAGGATGGGGCGGCAGCTATTTTATCTTTTCTTAAAATTTAATCCCCCTGTATATTTTTCTTAAATCAATAGAGCAGTCTATACTTTGTAAATAAATAGTGGTATCAATCCCATCCGCTTCGGTATCCTGCCAGGTGCGCTCGCCAATTTTGTAAGAAGTGGTAACCGATGGAATGGTCTGCCACACTAAAACATATTCTTTAAAACTGGGGATTAATTTATAATCGTAAAATTTGCCGGTGCGATCATGTTCCTCTGTTGAAGGAGACAGCACTTCTACAATTAATAATGGATTGGTGATAACGGTAGATGACCCTGGATATAGTTCTATTGCTTCACAAATAACAACCGCATCTGGATATAAAAAACTATTGAGCCTGGAGTTGTAAATTTTAGAATCCCCAGTTAACACGAAATATTCCTTAGATTTATTTTGTGTTCCGAAGATTAATTCTGCTATGATATTTGCCGCAATGATATTGTGGTTAGGTTTTGCTCCGGCCATTTTAATTATTTTGCCATTATAAAATTCATGTTTTTCAACAGCTACTTCCTCCATAGCCAGGTATTCTTCTATGGTATAATTTTTTTCAATATTTTCCACCAAAATTTCCATATTTCAAAGTTTTAATAAAGTTACCTAAATTTATAAAACTATGGCAGACATCAGCGCGAATTTCCTCGGCATCAAATCTCCCAACCCTTACTGGTTGGCGAGCGCCCCACCTACTGATAAAAAGATCAATGTGCTCCGCGCTTTTGAAGCAGGCTGGGGTGGCGTGGTCTGGAAAACCCTGGGGTCGCAGGTGAAAAATGTTTCTTCCCGCTATTCCGCAGTTAATTTCAACGGCGCTAAAGTGATGGGATTTAATAATATTGAACTGATCAGTGACCGTCCCCTGGATATTAACTTAAGGGAAATAAAAGAATGCCTCAGGTTATTCCCCGATAGAGCGATGGTTGTTTCCCTGATGGCAGACAATGACCCGGCGAGCTGGCATGAGTTAATTAAAAAAGTGGAAGATACGGGTGCACATGGATTGGAATTAAACTTTGGTTGCCCGCATGGCATGACAGAAAGGGGCATGGGTGCTGCCGTTGGCCAGGACCCGGAAATTGCCAGGATGGTAGTGGAATGGGTTATGGAAAAAGCAACCATACCCGTTATCACAAAACTTACACCCAATGTACATTCTCCGGTACCCACCGGTAAGGCATGCGTAGAAGCAGGTACCAATGGTTTGTCGCTGATCAATACCATTCAATCTGTAACCGGTATCAACCTGGATACGCTGGTACCTAATCCTTATGTGGCGGGTAAATCTGTTTTTGGGGGTTATTGCGGCCCGGCCGTAAAACCCATCGCCTTAAAAATGCTGACCACCATTTCGCAGGATCCCACCACCTCCAGTGTGCCCGTTTCGGGTATTGGCGGTGTTAGTGACTGGAGGGATGCGGTGGAGTTTATGCTGCTCGGCGCTTCTAACGTACAAGTATGCACGGCCGCTATGAAACACGGGTTTAGAATAATAGAAGATCTCTGCGAGGGCCTTAATAACTGGATGGATGAAAAAGGGTACAATACCATTTATGATTTCATCGGTAAGTCGGTTGAAAAAATTACCCATTGGGAAGACCTGGATATCAATTATCATCACATCGCTGCCATTAACCAGGATAAATGCATTCACTGCGGCCTTTGTTATATTGCCTGCGAAGATGGTTCGCATCAATCCATTCAGTTAGAATATGGTAAACCTTACAACAGGTATACCATTAAAGATGAAGAATGTGTTGGCTGTAATCTATGCCAGCTTATTTGTCCGGTTACAGATTGCATTACCATGGTAGAACACCGGGTTGCCCCCGAATACCTTAACTGGAAAGATTACCAGCGGCTTGGGCTCCCATTAAATGATCACTGATAAATTATTGATAGTTGATTAATTGATAATTTTATGCGCCATGGATACACGCTTACCGATTATTATTGATTGCGATCCGGGGCATGACGATGCCATTATGCTGATGCTGGCTTTCGGCAGCAAATTATTTGATATAAAGGCGGTGACCATTTCGGCCGGTAACCAAACCCAGGAGAAAACCCTGCGCAATGCTTTGCGTATCCTCACATTGATTGGAGCGCAACCCCCTGTTTACAAAGGCAGCGAAAAACCACTTTTTCGTGATTTGATCATTGCAGATTATGTGCATGGCAAATCGGGTATCGATGGAACAGACTTACCCCAACCCGCTTTTGAGGCAGAGGAGGGATTGGCCATTGATGCGATAGCACGCATCGTAAACTCCCATCATGAAAAGATCACTTTAGTTGCTACCGGACCGCTCACCAATATCGCCGGTTTCTTACTTTCGTACCCGGACTCAAAATCAACCATTGAAAAAATAGTGCTGATGGGAGGAGGCATCAGCAGGGGCAATTATACACCGTTGGCGGAGTTTAATATCTACGTGGATCCTGAAGCCGCTTCCCTTGTTTTTAATTCCGGTATCCCCATCGTAATGTGCGGGTTGGATGTTACCCATAAGGCGCTTTTTTTTAAAGATGACATTGAATTATTCAGGGCCATCGGCAACAAGACCGGTAAGGCGGTGGCCGAACTGGTGGATTTCTTTTCGGTATTTTACCGGCAAAACAGGCCCGAATTGGGCGGTGGCGCTGCATTGCACGATCCCTGTACAATTGCCTGGCTGATGGCGCCTTCTATATTTCAGTCAAAGCAATGCCATGTGGATGTGGAAGTATCAGGCAAACTAACCACTGGCGCCACAGTGGTGGATTTTTATAATTTATTAAAACTTAAACCCAATACGGAAGTAGTATATGACCTGGACAGGAAAGCCTTTGTGAAAATGTTATATGATACCATTAAAACATTGCCTTAAGATAAAGTTGGCAAATCAATTCAATGCGGAATAAATATAATGATAACTATTTCGGTAAGCGATCAGTTGATTTTTAAAATGAATTTTTAACCGGCTTTATATCTTTGGGAAACATCGTTGTGTCACTCCTACGGCATACCTATGTGGATCAGTCAATACCGGATGCCTGCGAATTGGTTTGAATCTCATACTCACCGTTTAGTTTAGATCGTTCATATTTCGAGTCATTTGTAGTAAATTTATAGTAGTCACCAGCACAATTCATATTTCAAATATACAGCAATGACTAACCTGGATGAACTTGTTATTCAGATCGAATTACACTCCGTGGAAGGAATAAAACATTATTTTTCCAATGGGATCAGCCCCAATATTTATTTTAAAGGGCAGCCACTGATTAACACGATGATCAACATGTACAACCGTACACCAAGGTTTAAAGATTGTGTAAAAGCCTTTGTGGATCATGGCCTAAAGTTTTATGATACCGTGCTGCTTTCAGTGCTGCTGGATGATTTTCAGGCGCTTGAAAATCACATCAAAAGCAAACCCGGGATTGTTAAAGAAAAACATACGCTCGAATCTACCTATACCCCGCTTGAAGATGTTGCTTTACTGCATATTTGTGCAGAATACAATCATCTCCATTGCGCCCGCGTATTGGTGGCGCATGGGGCTGACGTAAATGAAAAAGCAGGAACCGATGAATTTGGTTTTGGTGGCCAGACGCCGGTATTTCACACGGTAAACCAAAACCAGCACAACTCAAAGGAAATGCTGGCTTACCTCTTGTCTGAATCCGCGGAGCTAAACTTAACGCTGAAAGGAATAATATGGGGAAAAGGATACGAATGGGAAACACTGATTCCTGCCGTCAATCCAATAAGTTACGCCATGATGGGTTTGCTGCCACAAATGCACAGGGATGAATTAACCATTTCAAAAGTGGTGATGACATTATTAAAATACCAGTATGGTATTGATTATTCACCCGGGAATGTACCTTGTGCTTATTTAAAGCCTGCACCAAAATGAAACAGCCGCTTGGAAGATCAGCAGCCTGAATGTAAATATATTAGTTGGTGAATGGTCCATGGTGAATCAATTTCATTTAGTTAAGGATTAATACTTCGTCCCATAGCGATGATATATGGGTAGAAAGAATTAATGATGATTCAATTCGTCCCATAGAGACGATATGTAAAATCGGTTTTTAGATATTTGTATTTGCTATGATTGTAAGAAGGGGAGTTAATCACATATCGTTCCTAAGGAACGAAAATGCATAACCTTTTCATTGCTACTACCGACATACCGTTCCTACGGAACGAAAAAGGAAAAATAGCTTAACTAAATGACATTGACTGGTGGATGTTGAAATACTGCTCATTCATCAATCACCAGTCACGTTTCACTTAACACCCGTTGATTTATATTTGACGCCAGGTATAGCTGGTATAAAAGCATACTATCAACAAAATATAACCGCAATCAATCTTTATGATCGCATTCGTAAACAATTATTTTTTGGATGAAGATAAAGCAACCTTGCAGATAGGTGACCTTGCCATACATCGGGGGTATGGGGTTTTTGATTTTTTTCGCATCCGCAACAATGTACCGCTTTTTTTAGATGATTACCTGGATCGCTTTTTTAGTTCTGCAGCACTGATGCGGTTACAACCTAATCAAACAAGGGATCAATTAACAGCCATCATTTTTGAACTGATCCTAAAAAATAACCTGGGTGAATCTGGTGTAAAACTGATACTCACGGGAGGTTATTCGCCGGATAGTTATGAACCCGTAGCACCTAACCTGGTCATTCTACAGCAAAAATTGCAGGTACCCCAGACCGGTAGTTTTACAACAGGTGTAAAAGTTATTACGCACGAATACCAGCGCGACCTGCCTTCAGTAAAATCGATCAATTATTTAATGGGTGTCTGGCTGCAGCAAAAAGTGAAAGAACAGCATGCGGCAGATGTATTGTATTATAAGCATGGGGTCATATCCGAACTTCCCAGGGCCAATGTATTTATGGTTACCCAAGACCAGCGAATTGTTACCCCTTCGCATAATATTTTGTACGGCATCACCCGTAAAAAATTACTGGAACTGGCGGCAACAAAATATACAACAGAACTGCGGTCGGTGGATATTGAAGAGATTAAAAACGCCGCCGAGGTGTTTATGACCAGCACCACTAAAAGGCTCTTACCCATCACACAGCTCGATGATGTGGTCATTGGAAATGGTAAAGCGGGGCCGGTTACCAGGTTGTTGAATACCGCCTTTATAAATATGGAAGAAGAGTTGTTGCAAAATGAATTGAGAAGAGTATAACACCTGGCAAGACTATGTGGCGGGTATTGAGTCATTTTCAAATTTTCTTCCTGTCAATGTCTCTCTATGAGCTTGTGCAGGGGTGAGGACGTTGCGCCGTCAGAATTCAGGCGCTTTCCTTTAGTTTTAGTCATCAGGCTCATTTCCTTTCTGCCTTTACCTGTGCCGGTTTAATCAATAGATTTTTATTTCCCCAGCTATTGGATATAAAATTCAACACATCAGCTATCTCAGTGTCAGTAAGATGATTTAATGCGGCCATCGGCACATTGTATTTCTTTCCATTCACAGTGATCTCGCCTTCCTGCCCGTTTAATACAATACCAATTGCCCGTTTTTGATTTTTTAAATAGCCAGTTTTGGCCAGGGGGGGGAAAGCACCTTCCACACCCTCACCGTCCTGCATGTGGCAACTGGCACAATTGGCAGCATATACTTCTTTGCCTCTTTTCATGCTTTGCTGCAATGTGTCATCCTGTGCCAGTGCAAGCCAGCAAACCCCCGTAGCAAAGCCAATGAGTAAGCATATCTTTTTGATCATAATTAATTAGATTAAATATTTTTCGAGCGCCTGTATTATTCAAATAATGAAATACGTCCATGTTAAGCGAAGATAGGAAATTGCTAAATTAACAATGAAGTTCTGCAATTGAATTGCTATGGACTAATTGTTTTTATTGATTCAAAAGCCTTGATCGCTTTTTTTATACTGCGGTGTTTTTTTATTAGCGCCAAAGCATTTTCATTAGTGATACCCAATTCCTGGGTTAGCATAACAACCGCCCTGTTCCATAATTTATTATTCGATAGTTGCATCTCGATCATCTTATTTCCTTTTACTTTACCCAACCGTATCATGAGGGAAGTAGAGATCATGTTGAGCGCCATTTTTTGGGCAGTACCCGCTTTCATCCTGGTGCTGCCTGTTACAAATTCGGGCCCGGTAGTTAATTCTACCGGGTAATCAACTTCTTTGGCAATAGTACTGCCGGGGTTGCAAACAATGCAGCCGGTACCGATGCCTTTTGCTTTGGCAGCCCTGATACCTCCCAACACGTAGGGGGTTTCACCCGAAGCTGCAATACCAACCAAAAAATCCTGTTCATTAATATTAAAGGCGGAGAGGTCTTTCCAGGCCTGCAGGGTATCATCTTCTGCAAACTCAACGGCTTTCCGGATGGCAGTATCGCCACCGGCAATAAGGCCTATCACGATATTATCTCCCACTCCATAGGTAGGTGGAATTTCAGAAGCATCCAATATACCCAGCCTGCCACTGGTACCGGCCCCGATATAAAACAACCTTCCCCCTGCTTTCATTTTTGGTAATGCCGCACTGATCAGTTTTTCAATTTGCGGCAAAGACCCTTTCACAATCTGGGCTATTGTCTGGTCTTCTTTATTAATATCGGTTATGAGTTGAATAACGGATTTATTTTCCAACCCATCATAGTGAGAAGGCGATTCGGTATTTTTTCTTTGATTCATATCGGGCGATTTTAAATCAGTTGTACAAACTGTTCCAGGTAAACCGGGAACTGTTTTCCGGCATAGAGGGTCTAAATTAATTTGATATCCATCACTCATTTATTGTTACAGGGGAAAGCTTATTTTGCCCATACTAACAAAGGGGGTATCGCTGCTACCGTTTCCTACTTTACTCTTTCCGCCTGCTACGGTTTCATTTGCCAACACGGCAAACAGGATGGCTTCCTTTGCATCCGGGTTTATCCCTAAACTTTGAGTGGTTTTAAACGTATACCCTGGTAATTGTTCCTGTAAATTTTTAATCAACAGGGGATTATGCATTCCGCCACCGCTGGTATAGATTACCACTTCTTCTAATTGAGCTGAACATTTTTTGATCGCATCAGCAATGGTATCAGCCGAAAACCGGTTTAATGTAGCCATCATATCCTCATGGGGCAGGGAAACAATCCCTGCTGCAGTTAATCCTTTTTCAAGATAAGAAAGATTAAATAATTCCGGCCCGGTAGTTTTTGGGAAACCCTTTTGAAAAAAAATATCTGCTTTCAAATTATCCAGCAACGCTTCATGTATATTACCGGTTACCGCAACAGCAGCCTCGTCATCAAAATATCTGCCACTGAAGTTTTGCTGCATATAGGCATCCATCAGTGTATTACCGGGACCTGTATCAGTACTAAAAACCCTGCTTCCTTCAGGGTCGGCAGGAAGAAAAGTGAAATTGGCAATACCACCAATATTCAGCATAATGCGGTGCTCATTTTTTTTGCTAAAAATCAAATAATCGCCGTACACTGCTAACGGGGCGCCTTCACCTCCGGCGGCAATATGTTTTTGCCTGAAATCGCTGATGGTGATGATGCCTGTTTTTACCGCTAAATGATCGCCATCTCCAATTTGCAAAGTTGCATTTGAAAATTTATCAAGGCCATGCAAAGATTTTGGTGCATGGTAAATGGTTTGGCCATGACTCGCAATCAAATCGACAGTAGCAGGATCAACCTGCCATTTTTTTAAACAGTCATTTACGATGGCCGCATGTTGTTCGGCTATCCATCCATTGAGCAGGCAAAGTTTCTGCAGGTCAATGGTACGTTTTGAAAATACCGATTTTATTTCCTGCCGGTAATCATCCGCATAAGCAACTGTTTCAAATTTAATAATTTCAACTGCCGTGCTGGTTCCCGAACCCATGCAACTGCAAAGGGCAATATCAAGGCCGTCTACAGAAGTCCCACTCATTAACCCGATAATTAATCTCACGGGGTTAAGCCCCATTTCAAAAAGCCGGTCAATATTCGCATTCATATTTGCGGATTTATGCGGTAAATCTCAATAATTCATCACAAATATGCAGAAAATATTTATAGGATTTAAATGTTTTTGCGTATTTATGCAGTATTAAAACTAATGCTGGTATGCTTAAAAGAGAAAGACATGCATATATTATGCATGAAATAGACATCCATAATAAAGTGTTGTCTTCTGATTTATCCATACAGCTCACCGTGTCTGAAGATACCATCCGGAGAGATTTGCAGGAATTGGATGAAAAAGGTAATCTTACAAAAGTGCATGGCGGCGCGCTCTCGAAATCATTTCATTTTACGCTCCGCAATAACATTGTTTACTCACAGCCCGAGAAAAGGATAATCGCTCAAAAAGCCAGGGAACTGATACAGGATGGTATGTTGGTTTTGCTATCAGGGGGTACTACCATTATTGAACTGATCAAATCTTTGCCACCCGAATTAAACGCTACTTTTATCACGGTAAGTATTCCCACGGCGCTTGAGTTGCTGGACCACCCCAATATTGAAGTAATTTTTATCGGCAATAAATTATTAAAGAACGCTCAGATGTCAGTGGGGGCAGAAGTGGTACTTCGACTGGCTGAAATACAATGCGACCTTTGTTTTTTGGGAACCAACAGCATTGATGTAGATCATGGGATTACCGACCTTGAACTGGAAGTGATAGAAGTAAAAAAGGCGATGATCAGGAGCGCAAAAAAAACTGTTTCCCTATCTATTTCAAAAAAATTAAACACTGTTCAGCGAATGGTAGTTTGTAAAATTGAGGAAGTGGATATACTTATCACAGAACTGGATCCGGGTGATGAATTGCTGAAAACATTTAAAAAAGCAGGAATAGAAATTTTATAATAATTGTATCTTTTTTCAAAAATCAAAATAACTACAATATGCGAAACAACATCCAAAAACGGGTAAGCAGGTTTAAATGGACTGGTCTTTTTTTATCAATGATTTTTTTAACTGTGTCATCCATGGCTCAAATAAAAATTTCGGGCAAAGTAGCCAATGAAAAAGGGGATGGAATTAGTGCGGCTACTGTTACTATAAAAAACAGTAACAGTGGTACCACGGGTAATGATGAAGGGGCTTATCTTTTATCAACCGTTTTAAAAGCGGGAAAATACACCCTTGTTTTTTCAGCGATAGGGTATAGAAGCATTGAAGAGTCGGTAAATATTACCGACGCCATAGATTACAGGGTAAATGTGCAGTTAAAAACGGATGCATTGGGAATGGACGAAGTGGTTCTGATCGGGTCATCACTTACCTCAAAAAGGAAACAACTGGGCAATACCATCAATTCAGTTGGTGGCAAACAACTGCAAAATGCGGGCAGTGGAAATATTGGCGCGGCCCTGCAGGGTAAAGTGCCCGGCGCTCAAATTACACAAACCTCCGGCGACCCTGCCGGAAGTATATCTGTAAGAATGAGGGGTACCAGCACAATACAGGGTTCGTCTGAACCTTTGTATGTTATTGATGGCGTAATAGTGAGCAATGCTACCACCAATGTTACCAACCCCAATGTAGATGCAGGGGCAAGATCTGAAATTGGTACCAACAGGATGGCGGATATCAATCCCAATGATATTGAAAAAATAGATGTTATTCCCGGTGCTTCTGCTTCGGCTATTTATGGCAGCCGGGCCAGTAACGGGGTTGTTTTAATTACCACTAAAAGGGGAAAGGCAGGGCAGATGAAAATTGACTTTAGTACCGGTATCATCTTAAATTCGCTCCGGCAAAGGGTGTACATTTCAAAGTATGGGAAACAGTTTGGTTCCGCTGCTTTAAGACTTGGAAATATTAGCAATGGTCCCGGCGCCACCCTGTCTTACACAAGACCCGATGGAGCCCTAAGAACATTATCTACAGATATTGTGGATGTCACCAGGTATGATTACCAGGATAACATTTTTCAAAAAGGTTTAGGCACCGATAACTTTTTATCCATTGGCGGCGGTACCGAAAAAACAAAATATTATTTTTCGGGAGGATATTTTAAAAATGAAGGGATCATTAAAAATACCGACTTTAGAAGGTACAATTTAAAGACCAGGGTTGAGCACAATTTTAATAAATACATTACTCTATTAGCGGGTATTGCATACACCAATAGTTTTGCAAATGAAAAACCAAATGGCAATGTATTCTGGAGCCCGATCAACTCCGTGAATATCACCAATAATATTTTTAATATCAATCAAAAAGATGCCGCCGGTAATAACGTTGCGGTGGAAGCAACCAGGGTTAACCCGCTAAGTGTAATTGAGGATATGAAGCTGACCCAGGCGGTCAACCGCACCATCAGCGATTTGCAATTAAAAATAAAGCCGGTGGCGGGCTTAAACATTGATTATATACTTGGCCTGGATAATTTTAGCCAGGAAGGTCGTAATTATATCAAGCGGCCGGCTTACGCCGCGGGATTTGAGGGTACTGGATACGTGGCCAACGTTTTAATAAATACTGCACTTATAAACAACGATATAAATATTTCCTATCAAACAAATTTTAAAAAAATATCCTCTTTAACCAGCGCCGGCTTCAGTCACCAGTATCAAAAAATTACCGGTGTAGCGGCAGATGGACGGGATCTTTTAAATGGCATCACCACCATTAATGCTGCCACTGCCTCCACAATTAACACCCGTTATACCGATGACGTGAGACAGGTTTTTGGCGGGTATGTGCAACAGACATTTGGATTTGACAATATCATTTTTGTAACAGCCGCAGGCCGTATTGATGGAAGTACCACATTCCCAAAAGATACCCGGACTTATTTTTATCCCAAAGTAAGCGGCTCATTTAATTTCAGCGATGCTAAATTCTGGGCTGCTTCTTCAGTAAGTAAGTGGGTGAACTCGGGGCGTATCAGGGCTTCCTGGGGCCAGGCGGGCAACCTAACCGGCATTTCGAGCTATGGCAGGTTTGACAGTTATTTGGCAAGTAATATAAATGGTATCGCTACGTATAATGCAGATCCCAGTCTCGGTAATGCCTTGGTAGAACCAGAAAGGGCAAGTGAACTGGAAGTGGGAACGGATCTGTCTTTTTTCAATAATAAGCTGGGGCTTGTATTTACCGTTTACAGCAAAAAGATCATTGAAAATTCCCTGTTGGTTCAAAGAAACCTGGCACCCTCGTCAGGGGGAACCAGCCGTTTTGAGAATGTAGGCAACCTTACCAATAAAGGCTGGGAACTTGGTTTAACAGTGAATCCCGTTGACAAAAATAATTTTAAATGGAATATCTATGGCTCCGTGAACAGGAATAAAAACTTAGTTACCGCCTCCAGCCAGGTTACCCCCATTTTTTTAAACAACGCTTTGGGCGCTAATTCATTTACAGTAATAGCGGGCCAGCCCGTAGGTGCATTTTTCGGCAATTATTTTAGGCGGGATGCCAGCAATAATATCGCATTGGATGCCGCCGGCCGGCCCATAGCAGAAACCACCACAGGCATTACATTGGCTACAAAAGTAATTGGAAGCCCCAACCCGGATTGGATTCTAAGCCTGAATAATAGTTTTGATTATAAGAAACTAAATTTTAGCTTTTTATTTGATGGCGCCCTGGGCCAGGATGTATTCAATGCCGATAGAAGAACAAGACAGGGGGTAGGTTTTGGGGATTACGCGGAAAGGGAAGTAAAGGGGGAAATACCCAGGGGATATATTTTTAGTATTTACAATACAGAAGAGTGGAGATTAGAAAGCGGTTCCTACATTAAGCTGAGGGAAGTTTCCTTATCGTACACATTACCGGCTTTTTCTAAGCTGATTAAATCTGCGGCTGTATCATTGG
The DNA here is from genome assembly GCA_014379625.1 of Ferruginibacter sp. GTDB lineage: Bacteria > Bacteroidota > Bacteroidia > Chitinophagales > Chitinophagaceae > Ferruginibacter. Next base: position 32,686 of record JACMLJ010000052.1, read on the forward strand.
TAGGCAGGAATTTAATAAGTTTTGATAGCTACGATGGATACGACCCTGAAACCAATGCCGGGGGCAATAGCTCCGCTTTGAGGGGAATAGATTTTGGCAATGTGCCCATCCCACGTACTTTTCAATTAACTTTTAGAGCATCCTTTTAATAATAAAAAAGAAAATTTTATGAAATATCTATTAATAATTTTATTGATTTCCTGTGTTGTTTGTATCACTTCCTGCGATAAAGAATATATAAATCCAAGTACAGCTTCACCTGAAAGTGTTACTACCAGTTCAGATGCACTGATGATTTTATGCGCAGGGTTACAGCGAAGATTTACCATCGGCCGCCAAAGCCCATTGTATAATACCGTAACAGGTGGTGCATTCGGTGTTTTTGGAGCAAAAACAATTGTAGTCTCAAATGTTGCGGAGTTTGAATTGGAAGTGGGTAAAGGTTCTGTTAGCCCGGCCAATGGTATAGTGTCTCAATTATGGTCGCAGGCTATGCTTGGCAGAACCGAGGCTGAAACTGTTTTAAATAATTTGAACCAGGCGGTTTTTCCCGGCGATAAAGTTGGACTGAAAGGTTATTCAAGTGTTTTTTATGCGTTGAATGTAGGTTCATTGGCGCAGTTTTTCGAAAAGATGCCCCTGGTAAAAGATACCAATGCAGTTTTCGCTACCAGGGTAGAGGCTTTACAAAAGGTGGTATCAATTTTAGAAAGCGCCGATGCGGACCTCGCAACTACTGCGCCCAGTACCAAATTTTTAAGCAAGGTACCTGCGGGTATTGATTTAAAAAATACTGTAAAAGCGCTGTTAGCCAGGTACTACAATATGCTTAGTATGGCTGCCGGTACTTATGATGCAGCAAGTGGTAATAAGGCGGTAAGTTTTGCCCAGGCAGCAAGCACAAGCATTAAGTCGGAATTCAGATTTTCTGTTGGTACACCTAATCCATTAGGAGATATCAACGTTTTGGGCATTGTATATGGTGTATCAGATTCCACTTTAGGATTGAAAAACGGGCTGGCGCCGGTACCAGCGGCTTCTGATCCCCGCATTGGTTTTTACATCAGCAAAGTAGGCGTTAATTATCCCTTTAAAGGATTTTCATCAGTACAGGCTACTTCATTCCCGGTTTACTTACCCGGCGAAATGAGTTTGATAATCGCTGAAAACTTTGCCAGGCAAAACCAGTTTCCCCAGAGTAAAACGACGCTGGATGCAGTGCTAACCAAAACCACCGATATTTTTGGGGTAAATGCAGCCCAGCCTGCTTATACCGGTGCTTTAACACAGCCTGCTTTATTAAATGAAATTTACAAACAGCGCAGAATTGAGTTGTTTATGAGCGGGCAGGAATTAGAGGATAGCAGGAGGTTTAACCGTCCGGCCCCTAAAACCTCCACGGAAGAAAGAAACCGGACTTTTTATCCGTATCCATTGATTGAAAGAAATAATAATACCAGAACGCCGCTTGATCCGGATATTTAGCAGGGCGCTACTTTAAAGAAAATCCAGGGGGCTGTCTCAGTAGTGGGGCAGCCTCTATTTTTCCAGGTATTGCCGGCAGTGCGTTCTTAAAAATATAATACTAATGGTTGCAGGGGTGGCAGCCTTTGTAAAAGAAAGTTTCCATTAAAAAAAACTTTGGCAACCTGTTACAATTTTGAAGGCATCTTAATGAATTATTTTTATTTCCACACAATCACCATCAGGCCAATAAAAACCAGCCCTGCACCAATCAATAATTGGGGGTGAGCGGTTCTTTCAAAAAAAGAAAAGTAAGGAGGATGGTGAATACAATACTGCCCTTATCGATTGCCGTTACTGCTGAGGCTTTGCCTAACTGTAAAACATTATAATAAAACCATGAAAGGGCGGTTGCAAATGCAGGCAGGGATAAAAAATCAGGTTACTTTCAATAAACCTTTAATGCCATTTTGCATTGCTTTTAAAACAATACAACGCAGCAGGTATTGAAGTACAGGATTTTCTCCTGTTCCAACACTTAAAATCGTGTTATCCCCCATCAGGGTTGGGGGCGTAACCCTTTACCGTAAACCCAAAAACAGAGCCCTTGCCCAATTCACTTTCCACCACCAGTTTACCATTGTTTTTTTCTATAAACTCCTTGCAGATCATCAATCCTAAACCGGTCCCTTTTTCTTTTGAAGTGCCACGGCGGCTAATTGCCCCTTTGGCGTGAATAACCTGTTCAAGCTCTTCCTCTGAAAGACCAATACCCTCATCAGATATTTTTATGGTTACCGTTTCGCTATCCGGTATCATTTCAATTTTTACCGCACTGTTTTTATGACTGAATTTAATAGCATTGCTCAACAGGTTACGCAAAATAAAGTCGAGCATGTCTTTATCGGCCAAAACAAAGATTTCACCATTGGGACAGTTTTGTATATTTATTTTTTTAAGGTTTGCATAAGGTTGTAATAAGCGGATATTTTTATCAAGTGCGGGTTTCATCGAAATTATCTCCGGTGAAAATGTCAATAAATTCATCTGTGATTTTGACCATTGCAGCAGGTTGTACAACAACTGGTTCATATTATCGGCCGATTCCTGTGCTTCCTTCATTAACCGTTGTTTTTCTTCTCCGGATAATTTTTCCTGGTGGCCTGATAATAGTTTTAAATAAGATTGCATTGTTGCGAGAGGGTTGCGCAGGTCATGAGAAATGATGGAAAATAATTTATCTTTTACGTCATTTAGCCGGGATAGTTTTTCTCTTGACTCCTCCAGGTTGATATTTTGCTTTTTCAGGTCTGCTGTTTGTTTGGCTACCTGCAGTTGTAATTCTTCTTTTTGTTTTTTGATCAGTTCTTTTTTTTCCCTTTCCTTCTCGAGTGTTATCCTTTCTCTCTCCAGTGTTTCTTTTACCAATTGAAATTTTGTCTCGTTATACCTGCTGGCCAAACCCAGTGCAAACACTACTACCTGCACCAATACGCCAATTTGTACTACATACCGGGTAAAGAAATTATCCTGTAGAAAATTCATTTCCCTTAATATAAAAGCGATGGCGCCAACAATTAAAATAAGATTGGCTGCGATAAAATAAAGTGCAGGCTTATACCTGTTTTGTAAATAAGAACTGAAGCCCGCCACCAGCATGATCACCAATACCAGTGTGCCCAATACGCCCAACACTTCAATAAATGGTTTCAACAGGTCGATGCGGTAGATAAAAATAACGAAGCCCAGTACCAGGTTAAATGAACAGGCGAATAATAGTATATTCATTACCTTATTAACAAGCGGTAACTGCTGGGGGGTATGCAGGTAAGTACGGGTAAAGAGCAGCCTCGCGATGGCTGTAAAGGGAACGATCAGGGTATAACACCAGGTATCCCACATAGGTTGCGCGGGCCATAAATACTCTATTCCAAACCCATAATAAAAAGTGAAATACATGCCAATGCTCAAAATACTGAGCACGTAATAGAAATAACTGGTATCCTTTACGGCAATGAAAATGATTAAATTATAAAGGGCCATCACCATGATGACCCCCAAAAAGATGCCCTGCCACAACAATCTTTTGGCGCCTGTTTGGGTAAATGCAGCCAGTTCCTGCAAGTGAAGCGTGAAATTTTTAGGTATATACAGGCTGTACACCGGTTGAAAATGAATGATCAAATCAGTGACGGAATTTTTGGGCAGCAAGAATTTCACCGCATCAATATTGGAGGTTACGGACCGGTCCCGCAATTTAAATAAACTCCCTGTTTGTAACTTTTGTTCCGGGCTATCAGGCCCGGTCACGAGCACAAAGGCCCTTCCTGTTTTGGGTAATTGCAATACGTATTCTTTATCCCTGCCGGATTTATTGATCACCTTGAATGTTGAAAAGAAACTCCAGCCCGCCTCCACGGTTAAAAAATCTTTTACCGGAAAGGGATAAAAATTTTTCTCCCTTATATTTTCCAGGCCGGTTGATCGGGTTTTGTCAACGTACCAGTAAACCATATCTTGTTTGATCTCCAGGAAATCCTGTTCTTGTGTAAGCGTAAATAGAGGCGGCGACTGTGCTCTGGCAGCAGTTGAAAACAGGCAATGGGCCAATAGAATAATTCCGGTAAAATAAACTGCATTAGATTTCATATAGTTAAGCAGCAGTCTGCAAGTAAAATTTTTGTTAGTGGCATTGCAACCGGTGGGGATGCCAATGGCTTCTGTTTTAAACGGCCCGTGTACCCGCAGACAGCTTTTAACCCTATAATAAATCCGTAGCATACCATTAAATCCGCTGCCGGGCCATTCAGATAAAATGATATGTGTATTTCTTTTCAGCAGTTAAATATTGATTCCTGTAAATTTATACATTAATAATAGTACGAATAATTATTTAGAATATGCCGGGTATAAAAGTTTTGCTGGTGGAAGATGACTGGATCATTGCCAAAGAAATTTCCTGTTCATTGCAGGATTTTGGTTTTGAATTGCTGGGCCCTTATGAAAGTGGGGAGGAAGCCCTTGCAAATATTGCTGCCATTAAACCGGACATTGTATTACTGGATATCGGCTTAGCCGGTGATCTCACCGGTATTGAAACAGCACAGCACATCAAAAAAGCTTTTCCGGTTCCCTGTATTTTTCTTACGGCCCTGGCTGATATGGCTACCATTGATAAAGCCAAGCTCGCTGAACCCTATGCTTACCTTGTAAAACCGGTGTCAACCGAAACCTTATATTCCACCATTGAAATCACCCTGCACAATGCATCCCTGAAACAACCGGAATTGCCGGCAATACCCCCGTTAAAAGAAGGTCTCACCATCGAAGATGGTATTTTTGTAAAATCTAATAAAAGACTCGAGAAAATATTATTGAAAAATATCCTCTGGATAGAGGCATATGATATTTATGCGATGATACATACTGCAACGGGGAAATACCTGTTGAACCATTCTTTGAAAATAGTAGAAGAAAAATTCCCCCAGCAAAAGTTTGTACGGGTACATCGTTCGTATATAGTTAACACTGATCAAATAGAAGCCATCGAAGAAAATGATCTCATCATCCACAACACACCGATACCGGTGGGCAAAACTTACCGGGATAAATTGATGGACCGCCTTTCGTTCCTCTAAAAAACTGGCGGTTTTTTTGTCCCCCGCATGTACAAATAACTTTTCGCCTGAATGATTACCCTCTTTCACCCTAAAAATTATTTCATTCACAAGTTTCCTATTTAAATATTCATAAGTATCCATAATTTCCCCTTTCGATTAATTGCTTATGAATAATTTGGCTTCTCATACCATGGTGACTGCTGTGTGGTTTAGTTTGGCAGCATATATTGCCTTCATCCTCTTTTTTGTTATACGTGGCGCAATGCGCACTAAAAACATTTCCGATTACGCCGTTGGCAATATCGACTTTTCTCCCACAGTATTAGGTCTTTCCCTCGCAGCTTCTATGAGCAGCGCCGCCACTTTTATTATTAACCCCGGCTTTGTAGCCTATTACGGTATCAGCGCTTTTTTATCCATGGGCTTCTTTCTTCCGTTGGGCACCCTGGTTTCCATGGCGGTATTGTCGAAGCGGTTTAGAAAAATTGGAAAGACAATCCAGGCCAAAACCCTGGCGCAGTGGATGGGCATACGCTATGACAGCAAAGCTTTCGCGTTGTATTTCGGATTCCTGTCTGTATTAATGATCGCTTTTATAGTATTGATATGTGTGGGGCTCACCCAGGTGCTATCCCGTTCATTAAACCTGCAAATTTTTCCAACACTGGTGGGCATTGTTATTTTTACTTTTGGCTATATGATGTTTGGCGGGGCCAATTCGATGGTATACACCAATACGGTCCAGGCATTATTAAAGCTAACCGTTGCCGTTATATTGCTTACCTCGGGTTACGAACATTTTTCTAACGGCCTGCATGGATTATTAGATAAACTGGTCGCCATTGACCCATACCTGGCAAGGCCTTTTAATGAAACCAGTCCCTTGTACAGGGATTTTTTTGAAGTGGTGGTTTGCCAGGTCGTAGTAGGTGTAGCCGTGATATGCCAGCCACATATTCTTACCCGCTCTTTATTTTTAAAAAATGACAAGGATGTAAACCGTTTTCTTACAGTAGCCATCATTGTGTTAGGCATATTCTTTTTAGTGGTATTTACCGGGATTTACGCGAGGCTGCATTTTCCCGGCCTCGCCGTAAACGGCGCTAAAATATCGCTGGATAGTGTAATGCCCTCTTTTGTGGTAAACCGGTTCCCTGTTTATATTGCCATTGTCATTATCCTGGGTATGATCTCTGCCGGCATGTCTACCCTGGAAGGACTGATACAATCCTTAAGCACCACCATTACATCAGATATCCTGCAACCACTTACCGGCAACAAGCTTATAAAAAGCGAAGCAGGTAAGGGGATCATTCCTGCATTGGTCATGAACAGGATAGTGATCGGCTTACTGGCCATTGTCTCCATCTTTGTTTCGTACCAGCAACTCGTTAACCCCACCCTGAGTGTTGGCATACTTGCCCAGAATGGCGTGTATGCCTATTTCTCCGCTGCCTTTATTCCTGTGTTGTTTGGTATATTTTTAAAAGATGTACATAAGTTGGTGCCTGTAACCGCATCCGTTACCGCGTTGATCGTACATTTTAGTGTTTATTATTTACGGCTTACCCCCTACATGCAGGATAGTGTAAGAAACCCCGGTGTAGCTTCCGCCATTGCCATTATTTGTTCGCTGCTGGTGGGCGGCTCCTTGTACCTGGCTTTAAAAAGAAAACCACAACTGGCAACCGCATGAAAACAATAGCTACCATAGCGATGATATTCCTTTTGGGCATTTTTGTACATGCGCAACCAAACTGTTTACCTGTGTACGGCAATCCGGTAAAGCAACTATCCGTTAATGATAGCCTCAAGATCGCGTATACTGAAAAAGGAAAAGGCGAAACGATCCTCTTCATCCATGGGCTTGCAGGGAATATTTCACACTGGGAAAAAAATATTGAGACGCTGTCAAAGCATTTTCATTGCATTGCGGTTGACCTGCCGGGTTATGGACATTCTGTTACACGGGTATCTTCCCCTTTGCAGGACCAGCTTGAAATGTATGCTGATGTCGTACTATCGTTTATCAAAATAATGAATATAAAAAAGCTCACCATTGCGGGCCATTCCATGGGCGGGCAAATTGCAATTATTGCGGCTTTAAAAAACCCGGGTGCCATCCATAAACTGGTATTGGTTGCCCCGGCAGGTTTTGAAACTTTTTCAGTCACTGAAGCTGATTTTCTTAAGAATATATCTACCCCCGCATTTTTTAAAAGCCAGGATGAAACCGCCATTCGCGGATCTTTCAAAAAGAATTTTTACCTGCAGCCTGCTGATACGGAAAAATTAATTGCCTACAGGATTGCAATGAAGCAATGTACAGGCTTTGACGCCTGGTGCGGCAATATCGTAAACGGAATAAAGGGGATGCTGGCCCATCCGGTGAAAACCCAGCTAAGCCGGTTGCATCAAAAAGTATTGATCCTTTTTGGTGAAAATGATGAACTAATTCCCAACAAATACCTGCACCCCGACATGACGACCGCCGCTATAGCCGCGGACGGATCAAAACTTATCAGTGATCATACATTATTAATGATACCGCAGGCGGGCCATTTCCTGCAATTTGAAAAGCCCGCGGATGTTAATGCCGCGGTAATCAATTTTTTGGCAAATTAAAACTAACAAAACACTAACCAATAAAAAAAGTAAATATGAGAAAACTAATCCTGCTGCTGGTAATTATTGTTTCATCAATAACTGCCTTTGCACAAACTACCGGTAAAATATCCGGTAAGATCACAGATGGTACTACCGGTGATCCCTTAGTGGGGGCAACTGTTACCATTAAAAGAACCAATAAGGCCGTAACCACGGACAAGGATGGTTCATTTTCTTTAACGAATCTAAGGCCGGGTAAAACAACGCTGCTTATTTCCAGCACAGGTTATGCTGAAACCGAGATAACTGCTGATGTACCTGCAACCGGCGAATCTATGGTAAATATTACCCTGCAATCCTCTACCAAAACAGAAGATGAAGTGGTAGTATCTGCTTCCAAACGGGCAGAAAAAATTACCCGGGCACCGGCATCGGTTAGCCTGATAACGGCCAGGGACATAGAGCAGACTTCCTCTTTTAATGTGGGCGAACTGGCCAGCAAAATACAGGGGGTGGAATTTGTACGTACCGGTGTAAATGGCGTGGGCATCAATGCAAGGGGCTTTAACAATGCTTTCAATGCAAAAATACTCGCCATGACGGACGGCAGAAATTCCATGATGGCAGGTGGTAGCGGTTTGGCTGCAGGCATTATGAATACCGTGATAAAGGAAGATGTGGCGAGGGTGGAAATTGTATTAGGCCCCAATTCGGCATTGTACGGTCCTAATGCACACAATGGAATTGTAAATACCATTACCAAAGATCCCCGTATTTACCAGGGAACCACCCTCGCATTAAGTGCCGGCAACCAGGATGTTTTCTCCGGCCGCTTTCGCCATGCCACAAAAATTAATGAGCATTGGGCTTATAAACTAACGGGTGAATATACCACCGGCAAAGACTTTTCATTTGCAGACAGCGTATATGCGGGCGGTTCGGTATTTGGCCCGGCCGTAGCAATACCGGAACGTATCCCTTCTTACCAGTTTAAGCATGTACGGGGTACGGCCGACCTGTACTACAGCGTAAATAAAAAATCGGATATCATCGTTTCTTATGGCGGGACTAATAATAATTTTCTTTCGGTGAATAATGTGGGGCGCAACCAGATACGTGACTGGAAATTTAGTTACCTGCAGGCGCGCTATGTTTCTCCCCGCTGGTTTGGGCAATTGTATGAAACATGGACCAATGTGGGCACATCCTATGGCATACCGGGCTATACGAGGGATTTTTACAATCGTACACACAGTACCATTACAGATCCTGCGAATGCGGCATTTCCATCATCCGGATTATTAACTCCTGAGAAGGCTGAAGCCAATGCCTTGCGCCTGGGAAATATGTTTAAAGAAACGTCCAAAAGGTTCAATGCCGAACTGCAATACAATTACACTTTCCAGGAGATTGGCCTCGGATTGGTAACCGGTGTTTCTTATCAAAAAGACAACCCAAATACTTATGGTACTTCTCTTGCGGACGCCACTAAAAAAATAGAAGTAACCCAATATGGCGCCGTGCTGCAGTTGGAAAAAACATTACCGGCCGATTTTAAATTGGTAGGCGCCGTGAGGGTAGATAACCACAGCGCTTTTGGAAACCTGGTGGCTCCTAAAATTGCATTGGTGAAAGGTGTTCCCGGCGGTAGTGTGCGCCTTACTTATGGCCGTGCCAACTCCGCTCCGCTGATACTTTTCCAGAGTGCCAGCGTGTTTAATCTGGTATTCGGAAATGGTAACGGGGTAAAATATATTCCCAACGGCGCTAACGTGAATGATGCTGCCGCGGTAACAGTAACACAGAAATTAAAAGTAGAGAAGATTGGTACATGGGAGCTTGGGTATAAGGGGAAAATCGGCGGTAAATTGTATATCGACATCAACGGTTATTATGGTAATACAAAAGATTTCCTGAGCCCGGCGATTACGGTTGGCGGCAGGGCATTAAGTGTAGGCGATATTCCGATCCCGGCTTTATTAATACCCGGTACAACCAATACATCCGGTATTTTGAGCGGCGCCGCCTACAGTACTTATTTTAATTATGGTGAAGTAGCTTCTTATGGGATTGATTTTGGATTGAATTATTATTTCTGCGACCAGGTTTCTTTCGCCGCCAAATATTCATGGTTTGGTTCTGACATTACAAAAGACAATATGAAAAATGATGCCAACAGGGATGGCTTTGTTTCGGTAGAAGAAAAAAGTTTAAATGCACCGGTTAACCGGCTGGCTGCAACATTAAGTTTTCAAAACCTGGCAAAGAAAAAGCTGTTCATCAATCTTTCGGCCCGTATTGTACAAAGCTATGATTTCTATTCCGGCAGCCAGATCGGGACAAAGGCAGGTGAGGGAAAACGTGGACTGGTATATGGCGGAATCAATCCCCTCAATAATTTGCCAAGAAACTATGTGAAGAATTTTGACCATGGTGCACTGGGCGGTTTTACCACCATTGACATAAGTACGGGGTATAAATGCAATGAAATGCTTACGGTTGGCGCGGGAGTAAGTAACCTTTTCAATACCACTCAAAGGGAGTTTGTTGGTTCACCATCCATCGGCCGTTTGATTTCCGCCGAAATAAGGGTACATATTCCAAATACAAAAAAGTAACCAGGAGTTGACCGTCAATGGTGAATGGTGAATGGTCAATGGTCAATGGTGAATCAATGTCGTCCGGGTAAGCCCTGCAATTTAATAGCCCCGTCTCAAGCACGGGGCAATTAAAACCCTTAAACGACATTGAATGGTAAATGTACAAAAAGATGAATATAGAATGAATATGCGTGCATTGATTGCCCATTCACCATTGACAAACTAACCCAACTCCTTTCAAATAAGTTAACACCCAACTTATGCCGGCCAACACATTAACCATACAGCATTTATTGGCGCGAAATGCCCGGTATAAACCATGGCATTATGCTTTTGTTTTTGGTGAAAGCAGGTTTTCATTTAAGGAGTTAAATGACCGGGTGGATCAATTGTGTAATGCACTGTCAGCCGCAGGTATCAGAAAGGGTGATAAAGTAGCCACTTTACTTTCCAATACTATTGAACTGTACGAAGTATATTGGGCCTGTGCCAAAATGGGCGCGGTTGCTGTGCCCTTAAGTCCGTTGTTGCGGGAACAGGGTTTATTAAACCTGCTCCAAAATTCCGACACCAGTTTAGTAATTACCTGCAAAGAACTAACGGTTTATTTAGATGAAATAAAACCGGCTTTACAAAATATAGGTGTAGATAATTATTGGGTAATTGACCGTGAATATTGTAGTGGGTATAAAAATTATCATGAACAGAAACAGCAACAACCCACTTTGGCGCCCCCAGTTGAAATGGTTGACGGCGATGATACCTGCAATATCATGTATACCAGTGGCACCACCGGTTTACCCAAGGGTATCGTTATCAGTCATGCGGTAAGGGCCTTGTATTGTACCCTATTCGCCAATGCATTTCGCATGGCGCCCGAAAGCGTGGTGATGCATTCCGGGGGTATAATTTTTAATGGCGCTTTTTTAACGCTGATGCCTGCCATGTACCTGGGTTGCACCTATATTTTGCTGGATCATTTTGATGCGGGGAAGGTGATTGAGATCATTAAAAAAGAAAAAGTAACCCATACTATTTTAGTTCCCTCACAGATCATCGCCTGTTTGCAGCAGGAAGATTTTAACGGGATAAATCTTCCTTCACTGGAATATATCCTTTCGGTAGGCGCTCCGCTGTTACAGGCACAGAAAGAATCCATGAATGAAAAATTGCCCGGTGTGTTTTATGAACTCTATGGACTAACAGAAGGTTTTATGACGGTATTGGACAAAACGGAATCGCATAGAAAAATAGGTTCTGTTGGCACAACTTTACCCTTTATGGATATGAAGGTAGTAGATGATAACGGGACTGAAGTTGGGGTTGGATCAATAGGAGAGATTATTGGCAATGGCCCTTTGCTAATGACAGCATATTACAAAAATCCTGTACAAACAGCGGAGGCTATTCGCAATGGCTGGCTGTACACCGGCGATATGGGGTATATGGACGAAGAAGGTTTTTTGTTTTTAACCGGAAGAAAAAAAGACCTGATCATTTCCGGTGGGGTGAATGTTTACCCTGTTGATATTGAAGAAGTGATCATTATGCATCCGCATGTAAAGGATGTGGCGGTATTTGGTGTGCCTCATAAAGATTGGGGGGAAACACCTGTAGCCAGTGTGGTATTAAAAGTTCAGGGTTCAGTAAGCGAAGAAGAAATACTGTTATGGGCCAATAACCACCTCGAAGCCCGTTATCAAAAACTGCATGAAGTATTGATCATCGATGAACTCCCAAGAAATGTAGCGGGAAAAGTGTTGAAACGGGAATTGAGGGAAAGGCATAGCAATGGTAACGTTCCCCGAAGTCCTGAACTTGTCGAAGGGCGGAGAGGGGTTGGCGGTGAGGTTATACAGTAGGGACAAGGGATTCAAACATTTTATCGGAGAACAATAATGATAGATTTTAATCTTCGTCCTTCCTAATGGGTTACTTGAAAAACAAATGCCAGTACAAAAAAAGGTTCAGGGTAAGAATGCGTACCTGGCGGTTTTGGCCTTCGTCTATTTTAAAATCAATGTAAATAAGCAGGTTACCTTTTGAAGGGCTGAAAATAGTATGACTGACAATGGGATATGGAATAGGATTACTAAAAGACACTACCAATTGCTGATGATATTGATTTCGAAAAGTTATCCTTCGAATTCTCACCAGTACCTGTGTAAGACGCCTCTTTTGGTTCGATACCAACGTAGTCGGTATTCAAAAAATGCGAAGCAAATTTTTTGAAAGAAGCAAAAGTAGCGTCGTCACAGGTACGCAGCCCGCCGGCTGAGGAGGCAAAATCGCCGAAATTAAAAGAACTATGTAAGTAGCAAAAGTCTTTGAACTTATGCTACTTAATATTATTATTAGGTACGTATTATTGTGATGAACCCAAAAAAAATTTCATTGTGCAAAACTACGACCCGAAAGAAAACAAAAAACTATGCAAAGTCAATTTATAAAAACCAATGGGATCAAACTTCATTATTTAAATTATGAGGGAGGCAAACCAACCATTATTTTAATGCACGGCCTTACCGCCAATGCGCATACATTTGATGGGTTGATAGCAGCAGGGTTAAGTCCCGCATTTAATCTGGTGTCTGTCGACCTGCGGGGCAGGGGCCTGAGCGACCAGCCGGTAACTGGATATACCATGGCAGAACATGCGAAGGACATAGTAGGTTTGCTGGCTCATTTGCAAATTGAAAAAGCAGTTATCGGGGGCCATTCTTACGGGGCATTGCTCACCTATTACCTTGCCGTACATTATCCGCAGCGTATCGATAAAATGATATTGCTGGATGCTGCCGCACGAATGCATGAAAATACTAAGGAGATGCTGATACCGGCGATGAGCAGGATAGGGCAAACATTTTCTTCATTTAATGCATACTTAGAAAAAGTAAAAACTGCTCCTTATCTTACCGCCTGGGATGATGCGATGCTGTCTTATTACCAGGCCGATATTATTGAAAATAATGATGGAACAGTAACCCAGCGATCTCAACCCCGGCACATAACCGAAGCCGTTACAAAAGTACTGGCGGAGCCATGGCCGGAATATATAAAAGGGGTGGCGCAGGAAGCGATATTAATAAATGGCACGGGCGCATATACCCTGAATGCACCTTTGTTGCCAAAGGAATATGCAATGGAAACCGTTAACATAATGAAACGATGCACCTATGCAGAAGTAAGCGGCAATCACCAGACAATGCTGTATGGTACTGGTGCAAAACAAATAACGAAAGCGATCAAATCATTTTTAAAATAAACGGGTATGCAGGTACAGGATAGTGTAGTGGTGATAACAGGCGCTGCCCGCGGCATCGGGGAGGCGGCCGCGCTAGGCCTGGCTTCCATGGGCGCTAAAATTGTTTTATGCGATTTGAATGAAGAAAAGCTGAAGGCAGTTTGTAATAAGATTATTGAAAACAAGGGGATGGCGGCATACAAAGCCCTGGATACAACGAACGAAGAAGAAGTGCGGTCTGCAATGGATTTTGCGATAACCGGCTTTGGCAGTATCAATGTTGTGCTCGCCTGTGCCGGCATTGTTAAAGATGCGTTTTTTGTAAGCCCGGATAAGGAAACAGGTAAGGTTAAAAAATTTATGACTACCGACCAGTTTCAATCGGTGTTAGCTGTAAATCTTACCGGTGTATTTCTTACCCTGCGGGAAGCGGCCATCAGGATGATCGACCATAACTGGAAGGGCGTACTGATACCTGTCTCTTCCATTAATAAGGCCGGGGAACTGGGACAATTAAATTATGCGTCTTCCAAGGCGGCAATTGCATTATGGCCAAAAATACTGGCCGGCGAATTTCATGCGAAGGCGATAAAAAATATACGGGTGGCGGCTATTGCTCCCGGCTACGTTGAAACACCCATGCTTACCTCCATTAAGCCCGAAATACTCGCAGGTATTGTCAGCGGCATACCCATCGGCAGGTTAGTACAAACTCACGAGATTATCAGCACCATCCGGTTCATCATCGAAAATGAAGCCATCCATGGTACCACCCTTGAAATAGCAGGCGGTATTATTGCAAAGGGATTGGCAAAATAGCCAGGGAGTTTACCATTCCGCGTTTATAGTTACCCGTTACCCCGATCCGGCCAACGGCTGCCGGATGTGGATGCTTTTCTACATCAAATAAGTTGGATCTTCTAAACTTATTTATTTTGAAATCAGGATTTTTGTTATTCAGAATTATCCCAGGAGATCTAACCTATGAACAACCAACCAATCCCCCGCCGGACTGGTATTGCGCCCGTAAAAACAGGCAGGATACCGGCTAATAGTGCATATCACCATTGTTATTCATCTGTTTTTTCTATGGCTTACAACACCCCTGCGGTATTTGGCAGGAAGCAGGATTGTTTTTATTAAATAAATCACCCGGTGTGTTAATCATTCACCATGCAGGTACTACAGGTATGGTACCAACAAAATTAAAATAACAGCAAATGCTTAAATAATAGCATAAGTATAAAGAAACGATAGTCACGTACGGAAAACCTATACCCCTCATGAAAATAGAAAATATTATTGAAGATATTAAAAAGGACATAATTGAATTGAGAGATATGGTGGAAGTACATTTCAGGATACAAAACCCCGGCCTTAACTTTTCTGTCAGTTTACCCGGTATAGAAGAACTGGCAACCATTAAGTCAATAGCATTATCGATAGAACAAGACAATACCATATATTATTTAAGTGTGCACGTACACACCCACAATGGAAACAGGGTATTTGAAGATGCACCTAAAGAAATTATAAACAACCAGCCAATACCCTATAAAGCCCGGCACCCGTTCCAGGACAGGTTTGTGGATTTGTTACGCGAATTAATTAAAAAGAAAAAGCATAAAATGAAATCCATAAATAAGCCTCACAAACTTTACCTTAATCACGGGCATTTTGCCGGCACTGCGTAAAGGGTAGTTATTTATCTGAAATTGGATAGGTGGCTTTCAAACTCAATATTACCGGTCTGCATTATTACGAATATTTAAATGTGACCACTTTTCGATTTTCTACAACAGTAACCGGGTTAGCAGCCTTTCGTTGGTTCGGTGCCGCCAACGGCGGGATAGAAAAAATGCAAAGCTTATTTTTTCTAAGAAGCAAAAACAGCTGCGTTCCGGTTACGCAGCCCGCCGGCTGGGGAGGCGAAAGTAGCGAGTTGACAAAAGTTAACTTATTCAGAAAAGGAATACCGGCAATGAGCCGAACCATTTTATGATCGACCAATATTTGAAGGGAATAAAAATAAAAAATTGATTTTAAATAGATGGTTGGAGAAGCAAAGATTCGCAATAGAAAATCTTTTAAAACCTTTACCAGTTGTCAATCATAGAGTTTTCTTGCAGGCACTAAATATTGATTATGACTTTAAAGACCCCGTACTATATCATACGATATCAAACAGGATGATAAAAAGCCTCAGGAATAAAAACTCATGCAATTAATACAGCGTACAACACTGGCCGGTTGGGTATATATTATTTCCTTGTTTTTACATTCAGCTTATGGGTATTGTGGAAAGATTTCCTGTATTTTTTTATATATTCCGAAGGGTTCATATCAAACACTTTATAAAACTGCTCCCTGAAATATTTTATATCGTTGAAACCTACGAGGTAGGCGGTTTCATTGATGTTATTTTCTGTATTGATAAACATTTCTGCTGCTTTTCTCAAACGGATGAAACGAATAAACCCGTTCACCGACTGTCCCGAAACAGATTTTACTTTTTTATAAAGATTTGAATGGCTCATACCAATTTCGGCCGCCAGGGTTTTAATGGAAAAAGTTTTATCATCCAGGTGATCTTCAACAATTTTTAAACAGTTTTCAAGGAACTCTTTGTACTCCACTGAAATTTTATGGGGGTTGGTTTGAAGTGTTATTTCGTTATAGAAATATTTTTGAACCGTATTGCGGTTTTTAAGAATATTCCCTACCCGGGCTATCAGGATTTCTTTATCAAAAGGCTTTTTGATAAAATCATCGGCGCCGCTCTCAATTCCTTTAAGCTCTACTTCGTCTGAAGATCCGGTTAATAAAATAACCGGGATATGGCTTACCGTACTATCCATCTTCAGGGTTTGGCAAAATTCAATGCCTCCCATGCCCTCCATTACAATATCACATATTATAAGATCGGGCAGGTGCTCGTGCGCCAGCTTTAATCCCGTGGTTCCATTATTGGCTTCATATATTTTAAAGCCAGCGCTAAAAATACCGGCCAGGTACCGCAGTATTTCCCTGTCGTCATCAATAAGGAGCAATGTTTGCTGATCAGATGCCAATTCATACTGGGTTTGATCTTTACTATCCGCAAAGGGTATGGTTTCATGAATTTCTTCTTCATTTAATTCATGCAGTAACTGCGATCCCTGCTTTATGCCGCCTGAAAAGCCGGGCGCATTTGCTTGTTTGCACCCTTTGGGTAAGGTTACAAAAAAAGTTGACCCTTCGCCAGGTTTGCTTTTGTAGGAAATTTCACCTTCATGCGCTGCTATAAATTTTTTTACAAGGTACAAACCAATGCCAAAACCCACTGATCGCATGTTGTTTTCCTTTACCTGGTAAAACTTCTCAAATAACTTATCTCCTGCTTCCACAGGTATACCACATCCGGTATCTTCAATGCTAATGGCTACCTTATTTTCCTGTTCCGTTACCGTAAAACATATCCTGCCGTTTTCAGGGGTATTTTTAAATGCATTGGATAGTAAATTAAATAAAGCGATTTCAACTTTCTCCCGGTCAACAAATAATTCAAGCCCTTTATTTTTGCATACAAATTCGTAGCGGATTTTTTTGGCCCTTGCCTGTTGCATAAAACATATATACACTTCTTTGCACAAAGCATTAAAATTTAGTTGTACTATGTTCAGCTTGTCCAGTTCACTGTCAGATTTTTTAAAAAGCAACAACTGGTCAACTAGCCGGAGCAGCCTTCGGGCATTGCGGTAAACAATATTTAATTCATCGTTTTCCTCATCTGGTCCCTTTTTATGCAGGATATCTTTTATTGGATTAATAATGAGTGATAAAGGTGTCCTGAATTCATGTGCAATATTGGTAAAAAAAGCAACTTTCTTTTCATTCAGTTCCTTTTCTTTTTGTGCGTCCAGGTGGGCAAGTTTAATTTCATATTTCAACTTTGCCTGCCTGTTTTTGTATACCAGGTATACATATATAGCGGAGGCGATCAGCAAAAAATAGATAAGCCAGGCCCACCAGGTTCTGTACCAGGGTGGCATGATAACTACTTTTATGGAAATCTCGCCGCTGTTCCACTTACCTTCGGCATTGGTAGCTTTTATGCGCAAATGATATACACCTTCGCTTAAATGTGTGTAGTTGGCTGTTCTTGTATTTCCGATATAATTCCAGCCTTTATCCCATCCTTCTAAATAATAGGCGTAAGAAATTTTATTGGGGGCTGTGTATTCAAGTGCTGCAAATTCGAAAGACAGGATAGCTTTATTAAAAGGTATTGTCAAAGATTCGATCTTATCCAGGCTCGATTTGGTAACATATGCATTGTCCTGTTCCACGGGCAAATTATTGATCCGCATCGCGGTTAATAAAACGGGCGGGGTAGTATTGACAGCCCGTATACTATCAGGATAAAAAATATTGAAGCCTTTAATGCCACCAAACGCAAGTTCGCCGGATGATAGAGCGTAAGCTGCATTATAGCTGAACTGGTTGCTTTGCAGGCCATCGTGCTGGTAATAATTTTTAAATGTTTTCGACTGAGGGTTAAAACTGGCTATACCGTTAAATGTACTGAGCCATAATTGGCGCTTATTATCTTCCAGGATATTTAAAACGGAATTATTGCACAATCCATTGTCGGTAGTGTATCGTAAAAAACTACCATCCTGTTGATTAAACCGTAGAAGACCTGCTCCTTCTGTACCCAGCCATAACTGGCCGGCTTTATCCTGGTAAACAGACCGTACAGGCTTGCCAATAGAATAGAATGCGTGCTTCTTTAATTTTCTGTCTATTTTAATCAACTGGCTTGCAGTACCTGCCCAAATTGACCCGTTGCTATCTTCTGTTAAGGAAATAATATCGGTAAGCTGCTGATCAAATACCTCAAACCTGTCAGTGTGCCGGTTCAGCCGATAAATCCTGCCCTGGTTAAAGGTAGCTGCCCAGAGGTACTTTTGTTTATCTTCATATAGCAACAGCACGTTTTTATTTTCAACGTCGTTAAGGGAATCCAGGCAGGCATAGTGTTTAAAGGACCTGTCAGTTTTATTATAACGGTTAATACCCCCTCCATAACTGGCAATCCATATATTATCCAGGTAATCGGATTTAATACTGGTGATAAAATTATTACTGATCGAAGCAGGGTTGGCAGCATCATGCCTGAAGTTGGTAAAACTGTTTTGCCTGCGGTTCCAGATGCTTAGCCCTCCTCCATCGGTACCCACCCAAAGGTTGCTTTGCCGGTCTTCAAAAAAAGACATTACGAAATTATTGATAAGCGTGTTGTTACCTTTCGGATTTCGCTGAACAGTTTGAAACCTGTGTTTATACGGATCAACAATATTAATGCCGCCCCTTATTGTTCCAATCCATTTCCGGTCGTTTTTATCTTCATAGATGGCGGTCACGGTTTCGCTGTTGAGCGAAGCCTTTTCATGTCCGGGCAAGAGGTATTTTATTTCCCCGCTTTTCGGGTCCAGTATATTGATTGCGCCCCCATCCGTACCGATCCATAGTTTTTTTTCTTTTACAAAACATACCGTTAATATCTTTTCCGAGCTAAGGCTTCCCGCATCTTCTTTATACGATTTTACCAGGGAATTCAAACGGGTATCGTATTGGTGCAGGCCCTCATCTGAGCCAATCCAGAGATGCCCGTTGTCACCCTCTTCCATGCAATTGGCCGATTTCAGGGAATTGTTCACCAGCCTTAATTCCTTTCCTGCTGCATCCAATAAATAAATACCTGCATCACGGATAAATACCCATACCCGGTGCACCTTATCGATTTTTATTGACTGCACGTTGTAATAAGTGAACATTTCAGCGCCTTTCTTAATGGGTAGCTGTACTGTTTTATCACTGCCGGTCAACCGCACCAGTAAACCCCTTCCGTTTGTACCAATAAAAATACTGCCGTTGGCATCAACTGCAATATTTGTTATGGAAGCCGTAATTTTTTCAGTTGTGTTGCTTTGATAAGGAATGAAAAAGGCCGGAAGCAGCCTGGACGTGAGGTTATTATAAATACTGATCCCCTGCCCGGTACCTATCCACAGATTATTATAAAGGTCTTCATTAATAGCATATATATAATTATGGGGCAAGGAAGCAGAATCGTTGAACTTATTGCGGAATACTTTGAAAGAATAGCCGTCATACCTGTTCAGCCCGTCAAAGGTACCAAACCACATAAAGCCTTTGCGGTCCTTAAATATAGCGGTAACCGAATTGTTGGACAACCCGTTTTCTATACCAATATATTCAAAAGGGGTTTGGGCATTGAGGGTATTAATGAAAAAAAAGGATGATATAAATAAATAACGGTACAAAGCAATTCTACTTGCAAAAAAAGCAGTTACAACCATCAGTAAAATTTATAACCGAAGATACGATTAAACAAAATCTTCCCCGAATTGGAAAATAACAGGCAAATAATTTATTGGGATCATTGGGAACCTTGCCGGCGACCCGTATTTTCTGGTTGCCCTGGTGAATGCTATAATTTCTTTAATGACCAAATATAAAAGGTTGGCAGCAGCTATGATGGTTAAGTGTCATTGCTATATTCTTTGCTAATGAATACCACCAGTGGCGTGGTTGATTTCCCCTCAAAAACCCAGTTTAATACGAAAATACCCCTTTAAATTACGAATAATACCCCTTTACAACTCTGTTTTAAAAGGTAGTTTTGCTTTGGTAATTAGCTCATGTAGAGAATTACACAGGTTGCTTTGTTTTGCTTGTTGATTAAAATATCTTGCTGATGAGAAAAAATTTACTTTTTGTTTTCTTCTTTTCCCTGATCACAATTTACCTCCATCCTGCCCATAGCCAGGAACAAAATAAAAAATTACGGCAGCCTGGTCAGCAAACTAAAGGAACTGATACCATCATCAGCAATTCTTTTTCTGATTACACTAATTTTCATAAATACTGGAACTATTTATATCCCTGGGGCGCAGATCATAACGGTTCCGCCAGGATGTACGGGGATAGCGGCAATCATGCCAATATTTCACTTGTTGATGGTAATATTTTGAAAATTTCCGCCCGCTCAATTATTACCGACGAAGGAAAAAGTTCGTCTGATCCCCATCTAAAGATAAAATATCACTCCGGTGCCATTCATGCCAAACACCAGGTAATGGTGTCCGATAAATTTCCCAGGTACGAGATAAGCGGATCCTTTAAGGCCCCTGTAATAAAAGGCACCTGGCCTGCATTTTGGGTCACCGCTGTTAACGGGTGGCCCCCGGAAGCGGATATTTTAGAATTTAAGGGCGATAACATCAACTGGCAAAATACTTTTATAACACCCCGCAATGTTGAAACCATCAAGATAGCTCAGCCCGATGCGGCAACTAACTGGCATCAATACAAAGCGGTGCTTAAAAAATTAAGTGCTTCGGATATAGCTATCGAATATTATATCGACGAAAAACTAACAGGGACGCATAAGGCTGATTTTATGAATAAGCCAATGTGGATAATCATTAATCTTCAGATGGAAGGCTCCAGTGACAGCCCGGGCCCTGCCGGAACAACGGATTATTACAGTAAAGATATCTTAATTACCAGGAGCAGGAATAATATTGAGTAATGTGACCGCGTGAGCAATGATCACCGGCATTTTATTATACCAACAATTGCAACACCATTATTACAACATAACCGAAGTATATGAAAATAACTGCTAAATCTTTCCTTCTCTTTTTTATGCTGGGTACTTTTTGCATGGGATCAGTAAAAGCACAGTACAGTGGCTCTTTACTGAATGAACAAAAGAGCCCGGTGGCCGGCGCAACAATAAAAGTTGCCGGTAGCAACACAAGCACCCGCACAGCACCCAACGGCATGTTTACGATCAATGCGGCATCCGGGGATCACTTGATCATAACTTACCCCGGCTACAAAGGGCTACGGGTGGTTTTAAGTGAAACAAAAATACTTTCACTGTCGCTCGAAAAAGACAACAGCATCCTTACGATTGGTTATGACCAGCCGGTACAATTAATTTATTCAACAGCGCCTTCCCATTTAACAGTAGCGTCTAATGATGCGGTATATACCAACGACCTTTTAAAATCCCCGGTAACCAGTTTTAGAAATGCACTTTCCGGGCGGTTAGCGGGTTTATACACACTACAGTCTTCCGGCCTCCCAGGAGGCGATGGCGCTGCTTTCTCCCTGCGCGGCCAAAGCCCGGTAGTTATTATTGATGGGGTAGTGGCCAATATCACCCAGTTTGACCTGGAGGAAATAGAATCCATCACAGTATTAAAAGATGCATTGGGTACGGCTATGCTGGGTGTCAGGGGCGCGCAGGGAGCCATCCTCGTTACTACCCGTAAAGGAAAGGCAAATAAGCAATTACTGTCATTTACCGCGCAAACCGCCTTGCAAAAACCCATTGGCGTACCTAAAACGCTGGGATCTTATGATTATGCCCGGCTATATAATGAGGCGCTGTTAAATGATGGTTTAGCGCCACTCTATACGGATGCTGACCTGCAGGCGTATAAGAATCATACCGACCCGGAGAAATACCCCGATGTAAACTGGCGTGACCAGGTTTTACGGAAATCCTCCCGTTTTGACAAGTACACTTTGTCCGCCACGGGCGGTAACCAGTTTGCCCGCTATTTTGTTTCCCTTGAGCATGTAAACCAGACAGGCTTGTTTAAAACGGTTGACAGTAATAATTATAATACCAATAATAACTTTAAAGCATATGTTATCCGGTCTAATGTGGACATAACGATTAACAGTAAACTAACCGGTGGCATATACTTACTGGGGCGCATCTTAAATGGTAATGAACCCGGTGTAACTACCGGTAGTATCCTGTCTAATTTATTATCTACTCCCAATAACGCTTACCCTGTTTTAAACGACAATGGCACATTCGGCGGAACGCAGCAGTTTCAAAACAATATCTGGGCCCAGGCTATCGGATCGGGTTACCGCCAGAACTATAAAAGGGATATGATCGTTAACCTGTACCTGAGGAGGAGCATGGATGAAATAGCGAAAGGCCTGTATGTTCAGGCCCGAATTGGGTATTATGCTACTTTATCAGAGAATATTTTTCGCACCAAAAGCTTTGCTGTATTTCAAAAAACCACTTCCGGAACCGGCACCATTAATTATGCCCAATTTGGCACCAACGGCACACAGGGCAACAGCAATGGAATTGACTACACGGGCAAGTCGGATTACCAGGAATTTAAAATTGGCTACGACAAGACAATCGATAACACCCACGGTATAAATGCGCAACTTCTTGTAAACAGGGATAATTCCGTTGGCGGTTCAGACCTGCCGTATACGATCAGCGGGGGCTCAGGCAAGATTTCTTACAATTATAAAGAAAGATATACAGCAGAGGCTGCCTTTGGGTATAATGGATCTAACCGTTACCCGGATAAGGGAGATACAAAAAGAGGTTTCTTCCCGGCGGCGGGTATTGGCTGGAATATCGAAAAGGAAAGTTTTATGAAGGGTTTCCAATGGTTAACACGCCTTAAAATATTTAGTTCCTATGGAAAGTCCGGTTGGGATAACCCCGGCTACTTCACTTATATCCAGCGTTTTTTTGATGGGGCCACGGCCTACTTCGGAACCGGTGCCACCGGCAACACCAGCATGTCACAATTAACTTTTGCTAATCCTAACATATCATGGGAGAAAGCTAATAAACTGAATATCGGTTTAAATGGCGCCGTTTTAAATAACCAGTTGAGCTTTTCAATTGAATATTATACCAATAAATATTACGACCTGTTGCAACAGCGGGGGAGTAATTCTTCATTGATTGGTAACTTTTACCCGGATGAAAATATCGGACAAAACCGCTATTCCGGCTGGGAAGCGCAAATAGCCTGGAACCAGGCAAAATCTTCTTTTCAGTATTTTATTGCGGCAAATATAAGTATACAAAAATCGAAGGTTTTATTTGCGGATGAAGTTTACCGGCCATTTGAATGGATGAAGCGCACCGGGGAGTTGGTGGGCAGGAGATTTGGCTATACGGCAGACGGTCTTTTTCAAACACAGGCGGAAATAAACAGCAGCGCTACAACAGTTGGCTATGCGGCCCAGCCAGGTGATATTAAATATAAAGACCTGAATAATGATATGGTTATTAATGAGTTTGATATAGCCCCCATCGGCACTGACAAACCTTTTATATTGTTTGGCGTAACTGTGGGCGCGCAATGGAAGGGATTCGACTTCAGCGCACTTATACAGGGGGTTCAGAACAGGGATATTTATCTGGGGGGTGCCAGCTACTGGGCCTTTCAAAGTGGTGGTTTTGGCCAGGCCTACGAAGATAACCTGGCTCGGTGGACGCCTGCGAATGCGGCCAAAGCAACTTATCCAAGACTGAATATTGGCAGTAACAGCAATAACCAGGCTTTTTCTTCCTACTGGCTGGCACCGGGTAATTATATAAGATTGAAAAACATAGAACTGGGTTATAGCCTTCCGGGCACACTCGTCAATAAGGTTAAACTTCAATCTGCCCGGCTTTTTGTGAATGGCTTTAATTTATTAACAGGTTCATCAGCCGCTTTGGGCAACCGCGATCCGGAAGTAACCAGTGCATTTTCTTACCCGATTCAAAAACTGACCAACATTGGAGTTAACATTAAATTCTAAGAAATATATGAAACTGATTAAAACAATTTCACTAAAATATTGCGGCTTGCTCCTGTTAGTCCTTCTGGCAGTTTCGTCGTGCAGAAAAACGGAACTCGAACCTGTAGAATGGATAAGGGAAGAACTGGTATTTGATACTGCTGATACAAGGGGCGTACTGGCCGACTGGTTTTTAAACGATATCTATAATTACATACCCGGCGGATTTAACCGAATAGGGAATGACTTTTTAGATGCCGCCACCGGGGATGCCATCGCCTCCCGCAATAATACGGTTGTGGAATACTATACAAATGGCCGGATCAGTGTATTAAACAACCCCGATCCCTATTGGAGCAACAGCTATTTCATGATCCGTAAATCAAATATGTTCCTGGCTAATATTAATAAGGTTCCTGTCCCGGCCCTTACAAAACAGTATTGGCGGGCCGATGCCCGTTTTTTGCGCGCCCTTGCTTATTTTGAACTGGTAAAACGTTATGGGGGCGTTCCGCTGGTAGATGATAAGCTTTTTACCCTGGAAGATGATATACAATTGCCCAGGAATACCTTTGAGCAATGTGTTAATTATATAATTACAGAATGCGATATCATTCGCGACAGTTTAAGAAAAGAGCCTATTGCCGATGGCGAATGGGGTCGCATTCCGCGGGGCGCCGCTGTTGCATTAAAGTGCAGGATATTATTGTATGCCGCCAGTCCTTTGTTGAATGGCGGGGGAATTGAAACAGACCCGGCCCTAAGGGTTTTAACCGGTTATCCTGCCGCCGATCCGGCACGCTGGCAAAAAGTAATAGCCGCAGCGGAAGAATTTAAAACCCTGGGCTATTATACTTTGCAAACCTCGTTAGGATCAATATTTACAACTAAGAAAAATTCGGAAGTGATCCTGGCTAAACAAACCTTTAATAATTTCTCGCTGGAAAGCACACAGTCACCGGTTGGGTATATCAACGCTAACGTTTTCAGCCAGGGATTAACCAGTCCTACTCAAAACTTTGTAGATGCTTTTACCATGGTCAACGGCCTTCCTATTACAGATCCGGCTTCCGGGTACAGCGCCGTTAACCCGTATGCGGGAAGGGATGCCCGGTTTGCGGCCACTGTTTTTTATAACGGGGTAAGGTGGCTGTCAAGAAATGTAGAGACCTTTGAAGGGGGTAAGGATAAGCCCAATCTTTCTTCCATCCCTGTACAAACCAAAACGGGTTACTATCTTCGGAAATTCACTTTCGACTTTACCAATAGCACGGCCTACTCCAACCAGAGCCATAATTTTATTTTATTCCGCTATGCCGAGATACTGTTAAACTATGCCGAAGCATTAAACGAAGCAGGACGTACGGAAGACGCGGTGCAGCAAATCATTCTTATCCGGAAAAGAGCCGGTATTGCTAACGGAACCAATAACCGGAATGGTATAAAAGCCGGCATCAGCCAGGCAGAAATGCGTGACATCATCCGAACAGAACGCCGGGTTGAACTTGCATTTGAAGAACACCGGTTTTGGGATCTGCGCCGTTGGAAAATAGCAGACCAGGTATTGAATAGTTCGCTCACCGGAATGAAAATCATAAGCTCAGGTACAACCCTGACTTACCAGGTGGTACCCGTAACCAATATAGTTTTCACCAATCGCCTGTACCACATGCCCATCCCTTATGATGAGACTACTAAAAACCGGAAGCTGCTCCAAAATGAAGGCTGGTAAATATTTATACAAAAGTTGTTCAATCAAAACGAACTCATTATGAAAAAAGCATTCTATTTTTTACTGGCCATACAGTTGCTGGTTATTTCTTTTGTGCATGCGCAGGGCAGGGTTGTTACCGGGCAGGTTTCCGATTCAACTGGTGATGCCATCGCGGGGGTTACGGTTATTGAAAAAGGCATTGCCGGCAACGGAACCAGCACCAATGCTTCAGGGAATTTTAAGCTCACATTAAAAGGCGCTTCCGGCGTCATTATCATTACTAATGTTGGTTATGCAAAACAGGAAATCCAGGCAGGCAATAAATCCAGCCTGAGTATAACACTAAAAAATGAAACGGGGAGTAATGAAAGTGAAGTGGTAGTAGTTGGTTACGCCCGCCAAAAAAGGATAACCTTAACCGGTGCCGTTAGTTCAATCAGCGGTGCACAACTCAGGGAAAACCCTTCAGCCAGTCTGCAAAATACACTTAGTGGCAGGTTACCCGGATTTTTCTCACAACAAACTTCCGGCAGGCCAGGTGGAGACGGGGCAACTTTTTTCATCAGGGGCCAGAGTTCCTACAATGCCGGTAGCAACTCACCTCTGATTATAGTGGATGATATAGAATTTAATATTGATCAGTTTTCAAGATTGGACCCAAACGAAATAGAATCGCTTAGTATATTAAAAGACGCTTCTACCACAGCTATATTTGGCATTAAAGGTGCAAACGGGGTTGTGGTGGTAACCACCAGGCGTGGCAAAACCGGCCCTCCAAAAATTGGTCTCCGTTTAGAAAACAGCCTGATGCAGCCCACTAAAATTCCCCATTTTTTGGGTTCCTATGAAAGTGCGAAATTGTACAACCAGGCACAGATCAACGACAATGCCTTAAACCCGGTTGCGGGTTTCACTCCTCGCTTTTCTGATCTGGACCTTGAATTGTATCAAAATGGAAAAGATCCCTACGGTCATCCGAATGTTGATTGGAGAAAAGAACTCTTTAAAAAATTCAGCAAACAGTACCGCGTAAATTTTGATATATCGGGCGGTACCGAAAAGGTAAAATATTTTATATCCGCCGGTTATCTTTCACAGGATGGCATTTTAAAAAATTACAGCAAGGGGCAGGATGTGAACGGCAATTACTACCACAAACGATATAATTACCGCTCCAATCTTGATATGAAAATTACCAGGACAACCGACCTCCGTTTAGATTTGTCCGGAAATATTGGTGAAATAAACAATCCCAATGCGGGCAGCCCCTTTGGCTATAATGATGTGTTTTATGAATACAGCAGTTTTCTTTCTTTATCACCATTTGCCTACCCCATTTACAATCCCAATGGTACTTATGGATACAGTAACTGGCAAAGAAGTACCAACCCGGGCGGTGGTAATTATAATACCAATAATATTATCGGCCGATTAACTCATTACGGGTACAACAGGAATTTTGAAAACAACATGAACCTGATCATGAGCGCCAATCAAAAACTGGATTTTATTACCAGGGGTATGTCGTTTAAAGCAACCCTTTCTTACGCAAGCAGTTACGGAAATTCGAGAAGTGAAACCCGCCCCTCCTTCCCTTCTTTTATTTATGACCCGGTTGCCAATACTTATGAACCAAGGGACGCCAACGTTTTCAGGGTAACCCGTTTTTTTCTTGGCTATGGCGCCGGCAGTACCATCCGTACTATAAATGTCCAGGGTATTTTAAACTACGACCGCACATTTGGAAAACACCGCATCTATGGTTTGGCGCTGGTAAGCCAAAGTTCTGTCACCCGGGCTAACAGTGATCCGGTATATAACTTTATAGGCAATAATTTCAGGGGTTTTACCGGACGGTTAGGCTATAATTACAAACAAAAATATTTATTTGAATTTAATA
This sequence comes from Ferruginibacter sp., assembly GCA_014379625.1. Lineage (GTDB taxonomy): Bacteria > Bacteroidota > Bacteroidia > Chitinophagales > Chitinophagaceae > Ferruginibacter. The sequence goes on from JACMLJ010000052.1 coordinate 60,476, forward strand.
ATGGCTACAATGGATCTGACCGGTTTTCAGCAGATAGACGGTATGGCTTTTTCCCTGCTGTATCAGTCGGATGGAATGTATCGGAAGAATTGTTCTTTAAAAACAATGTAAAATTTATTAACAAGCTCAAGTTAAGGGGCTCGTATGGATTTGTGGGCAATGATAAAATTGGTGATAATTTCAGGTATTATTACCAGCAAACCTATTCATTCAATGGAACAGCCAATTTGGGCACACAAAGTAATCAGATGGGTGGAATTCTGGAAGGCTCTCTCTCCAATAACCAGGTGACCTGGGAAAAGGAAAAGAAGTTCGATCTCGGTCTTGAATTTTCTATGTTTAACGACAAGCTTTCCGCTTCGGTAGATTATTTCGATAATGAAAGGTCGGATATTTTAACAACGAGGGGAACGGTATCTGCGGTATTTGGCCAAACCCTTCCACCCGTAAACCTGGGAATCGTGAATAACCGGGGCTACGAAATCGAGTTGAATTATGCCGGTAAAATAGGTAAGGATTTTTCTTACCGGCTAAAAGGGACTTACTCAGTGGCAAAAAATAAAATTCTTTTCCAGGATGAGCCCAAATCGCTTTACGGGTACCAGTCTTTTACCGGTAACAGCATTGGCCAGCAGTTGGTGTACACCTGGATTGGCTTTTACCAGGACAGTGCGGATATTTCCAAAAGTCCGGTACCGGCCACACCGGCCAGGCCGGGCGACCTCAAATATGCCGACTTAAACGGCGACGGTAAAATAAACGGCTTTGATTTAAGTGTTACAGGGGATGCTACTTTCCCCAATACCACGGGCGGATTGCTGATAGGATTAACCTATAAAAATTTTAGCGTGAACGCATTCTTCCAGGGCGCCATGAACTTTAATATGCGTGGAACAGCCGAAGCTATCAGGGCCTTTGCATCGAATGCAATGTATATACACACCCAGTCATGGACCCCTGCATTGGGAAATAATGCACTATATCCCCGGCTTTCTTTAAATGGTGGTTTAAGTGACCCGGGAGGTTATCCTTCCACATTTTGGTTCGTGAAGGGGGATTATATCCGGCTTAAAACTTCGGAGATCGCCTATTCTATTCCAAAAAAATTTGTTCAGCGACTTAAGATGCAGGATATAAGGATTTATACCAACGGGTATAACCTGTTTACCTGGACCAAATTAGCAAAGCGTTACGAGTTAGATCCGGAAATCAGTTCCAATACAGACCGGATCAATTACCCGCCACAACGCACCTACAATTTTGGTATTAGTGCAACATTTTAAAACATCGCTCAATTTTGGGCCCGCCGGTAAATCTTACAATATAATTGGCCGGCTTACTCAAAACGAAATGAAAATAAATAATTATGAAAAAGATTTTATTAGTAGCATGTTTTTTGTCAGCAGTTGTTTCCTGCAAAAAAAGTGGATTTTTAGATAATAAATCAACCACTGTTTTAGATGAGGCGCTTACATTTTCAGACAGTGCCCGTACGATGATGTTTCTAACCCGCATATACGCTGATGTTGGCTATAGTTTTAGTAAAGGCCGCTGGAGCAGTCATGGTAACAGCGAGCAGGCAACCGATGATGCTGAATACAGTTTTTCCGGCACAGGGCAGGGAGCTGTAATTCTTTATAACGGAACCGTATCTCCAACCAATTTCCTGAATACACCCTTATCTGATTTCTGGAATTTACCTTATGTGAATATCCGCAGGGTGAACCTTTTACTATCCAAACTTCCTGTTACGCCTTTGCCTGCAAGTATAAAAGAAAGGGTAAAGGGTGAAGCCAGGTTTTTAAGGGCCTGGTATTACAGCCAGTTGCTGATATCTTTTGGCGGCATCCCGTTAGTGGATGATAATGTCTATGGCATTGACGATATTATTGACCTGCCCCGTGCTTCCTTTGCTGATTGTGTTACCTATTTAACCAAAGAACTGAATGAAGCTGCCGTACTTTTACCCCAGGTATACCCTGCGGATATCGATTATGGCCGTATTACAAAAGGGGCCTGTATGGCATTAAAATCAAGGATTCTATTGTATGCCGCAAGTCCTTTATTTAACGGCGGCTCGGTTGCAACGGAAGCCAGCTTAGCCAATATTGTCGGCTATCCTGTTTATGATGTAAAATATTGGCAGGCCTCCGCTGCTGCTGCCCTGGAATTAATCAATTCATCTTATTATTCTTTAAATGTTGATAATACTACATTGGCTGGTTTTGGGTTTTACAATGTGTTTTTACAGCGGTATCCAAATGCCGAGTATATTTTTGGTTTATATCGTCCGGCAAACAGGGATTTTGAGGGTTTTTATAATCCCGGTTCAAGGGGCGGGGCTAAATACTCCATGCCCACGCAAAACCTCGTAGAAGCCTTTCCTATGAAAAATGGCAGGGCAATTACCGATCCAACATCCGGTTATAATCCTGTCAATCCTTATGTAAACAGGGATCCGCGTTTCAGGTATTCCATCATTTTCCATAATTCAAGGTATCAAAATGGTAATACCGGGCAAGCTGCGGTGCTTACCAACGATAGCTCAGGAACCGCTGATGCTTTTGGTGATAATACTACCGGTTATTTCAGCCGGAAAATGTGCGACAGTACCATTGCCGCCAATAGCAGCGCAAATACCAACAGGGCTTGGCCACTGATACGATATGCAGAAATAGTATTGAATTATGCCGAAGCCATCAATGAAACCGGGCAAACCCAGCTCGCTTATCCAAAGCTGACAGAACTTAGATCAAGGGCCGGCATCGATGCGGGAACAGATAATTTATACGGGCTTAAACCAAATATGAGTATTGGTGAAATGCGCTCCGTAATTCAAAACGAAAGAAGGATAGAACTTGCTTTTGAAGACCATCGCTGGCACGATATCCGGAGGTGGAAGATCGCGATGGTTACCAACAATGCGTTTAATAACCGCATAAAAATATCCAAATCAGGTCTTGTTTATACCGTTGTGCCGTCAATACGGCGCCACAATTTCCGTCCCGAAATGTACCTGTTGCCCATACCCGATCCTGAGCTTCGTAAAATGCCCTCAATGGTGCAGAACCCCGGGTGGTAAGCCTTTTTGGAAGCCCGATGCATGTCTTATACAGGTATTGTATTCACCTGGATTGGGTGGTGCGCATATCCATGGCGAACGGGCCGGGTTGCCCTTATTAATTTAGATAAAAATGAAAATTTCATTTTTGTACGGCTCAATAATAAAATCTAAAATATACCAGATGAATAACCCTTTCAGTACCCTTTATAATCACCCTACCGGCTTAAGCAAAAAACTAGTAAGCCTGTTATGTTTCGTGGCGGTACTAATAGCAGCTACCGTTGCACAAACCCCCGTCAATGACTGGGAAAACCCGGCATTTATATCTTTGCACAAAGAAAAACCACATGCTACATTCATGCTGTTTGATAAGATGAAAGATGTGGTAACGGATGAGTATAGCCGTTCACCTTTTTATCAGTCATTGAACGGAACATGGAAATTTGTTTATGCAGACAAACATGCCGATCGTATTAAGGATTTCTTTAGAACAGATCTCAATACTTCTAAATGGAACAATATTACAGTGCCTTCCAATTGGGAACTCAAAGGGTTTGGCATTCCTATCTACACCAATATTACTTACCCGCATCCGAGAACACCACCGGTAATCGGTGACAATAACCCCGTAGGAACATACCGTAAAGAATTTACACTGCCTGGTAACTGGAATGGGCGGGAAATATTACTGCATTTTGGCTCAATAACCGGTTGTGCCTTCGTGTACCTCAACGGGCAAAAAGTTGGCATGAGTAAGGTTGCCAAATCACCAGCCGAATTTAATATCACCAAATACCTTAAAAAAGGAAATAATATATTGACAGTTCAGGTGTTTAGATGGCACGATGGGAGCTACCTCGAAGACCAGGATTTTTGGAGGTTAACCGGGATTGAAAGAGATGTATTCCTGTATTCCCTTCCTGCACTAACTATCTGGGATTTTTTCCTGAAAGCCAGCCTGGACGATGAATATACCCATGGTGTATTTAATGCAGAAGTGGATTTAAGAAAGTTTAAAAACAATGTTGTAAAAAGCGGTCTTTTATCAGTAGCCATCCTGGATAAGTCGGGTAAAGCTGTGTTTAACCAGGAACAAAAATTTACTGTTTCAACTGATAGTATGCAATCGGTCCGCTTTAACGGCACCATTCAAAATCCATTAAAATGGAGTGCCGAAATGCCTGCATTGTATGATTGCGTTATTACTTTAAAAAGCGGGCAGGGTATTGAAATGGTATCTTATGCCGGGGCGAAGATTGGCTTTAGAAAAGTGGAGATTAAAAATGCACAGTTGCTTGTAAATGGTGTACCCATCAGTGTAAAAGGTGTAAACCGTCATGAGCATGATGATGTGGAAGGACATGTACCTTCAAAAGAGATGATGCGGAAAGATATCAGGCTGATGAAGCAGTTTAACATCAACGCGGTGCGCACATCGCATTATCCCAATGATCCCCAATGGTATAAACTCTGCGACCAATACGGTTTATACCTTGTTGATGAAGCCAATATTGAAACACATGGCATGGGTGCAAGTTTGCAGGGATGGTTTGATAGCTCCAAACATCCGGCATACTTACCACTATGGGCCCCTGCACATATAGACCGTATTGAACGCCTGGTGGAAACGGATAAAAATCATCCTTCCGTTATTATATGGTCAATGGGTAATGAGTGTGGCAATGGCAAAGTATTTCATGATGCTTACACCTGGATGAAAAAACGTGATACCCGTCCGGTGCAATTTGAGCAGGCAGGCGAAGACTGGAATACGGATATAGTTTGCCCCATGTATCCCGGCATGAATTCAATGAAGCAATACGCCGCCGATACTAAAAAAGCAAGGCCTTACATTATGTGTGAGTATGCTCATGCCATGGGTAACAGCAACGGCAATTTCCGCACTTACTGGGATATCATCAACAGCAGCAAACACATGCAGGGTGGTTTTATCTGGGATTGGGTAGACCAGGGATTGAAAACAAAAGATGATAATGGTAAAACATTCTGGGCCTATGGTGGCGACCTCGGTGGATTTTACCTGCAGAATGATGAAAACGGGGTGGCTGATGGTTTATTAAGCTCAGACCGTACACCCGACCCGGGTTTATATGAAGTGAAGAAAGTTTACCAGTGTATTTCATTTAAAGCGAAAGATATTTCACGGGGAATAATAACCCTGGAAAACCTGTTTGATTTTACCAACCTGGACCAGTTCGATTTTAAGTGGGAACTGTTGAAAGATGGAACCCGGGTAAGCGGGGGAACTTTTGCCACGGAACTTGCCCCGCATCAGCAAAAAGATATTGTGCTGTCCATACCGTTAATGAAATCGGTGGAAGGAAGTGAATATTTTATTAACGTAACAGCGCTAACAAAAAATGGCGATGATTTGCTTCCTGCAAAATATGAAATTGCAACGGAACAATTTAAACAGGCCGGCGATTTTTTTGCGAAAAGCGGGATCACCAAAGGCTCGCTGGAGATTACAAAAGATGCATCGAAGTTGAGTTTTAAGGCCGGCAAGGTTTCTGGTGAATTTGATTTAAAGCAGGGAAACTTCAGCACTTACAGAACTTCGGGTACCCGGTTGAACAGGTTTCCAGAGCCTTATTTTTGGCGGGCGCCCACCGATAATGATTTTGGAAATAATATGCCATCTCAATCAGGCGTGTGGCGTACAGCACATCAAAACAGGAGGATAAAAAATATTACTGTCAGCGAACAAAATAGCAACGGTATATCCATCAAAGTTGATTATGATCTTATCTCAATAGCCGTTCCATATACTGTTGAATATTTTATCCAAAATGATGGATCGGTGAAGGTAACCGCATCTATGGATATGACAGGTAGGGAGTTGCCGGAACTACCCCGCTTTGGAATGCGTATGCAGTTGCCCGGGCGTTTTAATAACCTGTCTTATTATGGCCGCGGGCCATGGGAAAATTATAACGATCGCAACGAAGGCGCATTCATCGGTTTATATAAAGATGAAGTGAACAACCAATATTATGCAGGCTATATCCGACCCCAGGAAAGTGGTTACAAAACCGATACACGCTGGCTGTCGCTGACCAATAAGGAAGGTGCGGGATATTCAGTGGAAGGGTTACAGCCTATCTGTTTCAGCGCTACCAACCATTCAACGGAAAGCCTCGATCCGGGGTTAACAAAAAAGCAACAGCATCCAACAGATATCGTACCGGATAATAACGTGTACCTGCATATTGATTTGAAACAGCGGGGAGTTGGTGGCGATAACAGTTGGGGAGCTTTGCCGCACGATCAATACCGGCTGCTGAATAAAAAGTATTCGTACAGCTATGTGTTAAGATTAACAGACGCTCAGTAAAAACAAAAAATTTTTTATTTCGAATGGAGGGATTGGCGAGCCAGTTCGTTCACTGGCGAAATCATATAATCATGCATTTAAAATAAACGATCTCCTATTCCCGGGCACAAAACTTGTACTGTCCCGGTCACCGGAATGTAGCCGGGTTGATATTTACTTTTTTAATAAAAACAATATGCCCGCAACAAACAAATCATTCAGTGAGGTAATCAATAGCGACATCCCTGTGCTGGTGGATTTTTCCGCGGAATGGTGCGGTCCATGTAAAATGATGGTGCCCATTTTAAAAGACCTGAAAGCTGCCATGAAGGATGCTGTTACGATCATTAAAATTGATGTAGATAAAAATCCCCGGGTAGCCCAGGCTTACCAGGTACAGGGCGTGCCCACCTTAATCATCTTTAAAAATGGGGTGATTAAATGGCGACAGTCGGGCGTAATACCCGCAAAACAATTAGAACAAATTATACTTGCCAATGCCAAATAGCTAACAAGGTTATGGGTAGGAGTAAGGGTAAATTCTATTGATAATCAGGCGCTAACAATTGATAAAAATAAGCCCTTCAAAGTATTGTTAATTAAAGCGAAATTAAAAATATACAGCAGGTTATACCATGTACCTTTGCGGGGAATTCACAAAAAGGAATTCATTAAAAATCAAAAAATATGAAAACAAATATTCAATCAATTGGCTTTACCGCCAGTGAAGCGCTTACTGCATTTGTAAATGAAAAAACGGCTAAACTAAGCCTGTATTTTGAAAATATCCTCAGCAGCGAAGTTTGTTTAAGTACTGATAAATCAGCCACCAATGAAAACAAAGTTTGTGATATACGCCTCGTTATACCTGGCAACGACCTGCTGGCGAAAGCACAATGTAAAACCTTTGAAGAAGCAATAGCGCAGGCTGCGGATGCACTTGTAAAGCAAATTGAAAAACATAAAACTAAATTGTACGATAAAAGAAGTCATGCCGATTTTATTGCAGAATAGGCCTTTTGGTATTCATTAATTCCGGCCTGATCTTGCCTGGCGTCACTGTCTTTTTAGTGGCTACAGTAAATGCAGCAATTAATTTTAACTTTAAAATCAGGATATTCATTTATTATTAAGGATTATGATCCGGGTTTACTAAATTTACATTTTTATGAATATATGTTTTTGAGAAATTATTATAACTATATAACTTTTTAAAAATGGCGGACAAAATCTTTGTCCGCCATTTTTTTGTTTAAAATTTTCTCCAATGGAAACAGAAATATTAGCAAGGATACAGTTTGCGTTTACCATTGCCTTTCATTATATCTATCCGCCCATGAGTATTGGATTAGGATTGATACTGGTGATCATGGAAGGCCTTTATCTTAAAACGGGTAATAAGGTGTATGAGCAGATGACTCGTTTCTGGATCAGGATCTTCGCCCTGATATTTGGTATTGGCGTAGCTACGGGGATAATTATGGAATTTGAGTTTGGCACCAACTGGGCAACCTATTCAAAGTATGTGGGTGATATTTTTGGAAGCGCACTGGCAGCGGAAGGTATTTTTGCATTTGCATTGGAATCGGGTTTTCTGGGCATTCTTTTATTTGGGTGGAAAAGGGTCAGTCCCCGTGTACATTTCTTTTCCACGCTGATGGTATTTTTAGGCTCCGCATTTTCAGCCGTATGGATTGTAGTGGCCAATAGCTGGCAGCAGACACCGGCAGGCTTTCATATTGTAGGCGAAGGCCTTGATGCCCGGGCAGAAGTAACAGATTTCTGGACCATGGTTTTTAATCCATCCAGCATGGAACGGTTAACTCATGTATGGATCGGGGCGATCTTAGCCGGAGCGTTTTTAGTGCTTAGTGTAAATGCTTATTATATCAAAAAGAAGAAATTTCTTGAAATAGCTATCCCCGCTTTTAAAATTTCATTGGTAGTGGCTACGCTTTTTTCTATTGCGCAATTTTTTGCCGGTAGTATAAGTGCCGAAGGAGTTGCGGTTAACCAGCCCGCCAAACTGGCAACTCTCGAAGGCCATTATGATAGCAGCAGCGTTGCCGATATGTATATGTTTGGATGGGTGAATCAGCAAGAACAAAAAGTATACGGGGTGAAAATTCCCGGGGGACTAAGCTTCCTGGTACATAAAGATTTCAAAACACCGGTAACCGGTTTAAATGCTTTTAAAACAGATGAACGGCCAGTCCAGGTAAATGCTGTATTCCAGGTTTATCATATCATGATTGCAATTGGAATGGCAATGATTGCACTTACCATTTTTGCTTCTTACCGCTGGTGGAGGGGTAAATTGTTTGAAACAAAATGGTTGATGACCATTTTTGTTTGGTCTGTTTTATTACCACAAATTGCGAACCAGGCCGGCTGGTTCGCCGCGGAAATGGGAAGACAACCCTGGGTAGTATACGGGCTCTTACGAACTTCCAATGCTTTATCAAAGACTGTTTCGGCAAACCAGATCGTTTTTTCTTTAGTGTTGTTTACCCTGGTGTACACCACCTTACTCATCTTATTCCTTTATTTACTCAATAAAAAAATAGTACACGGGCCGGTTGACTATGATGAAAAAGATGCCATTGAAGAAGGCAGCCGGGGCGAAAACCCTTTATTAAATCATTAATTGATTACAATATGGAAACTTTGTTAGGCCTCGATTACAACGTTTGGTGGTTCCTTGTTTTTGGAGCGGTAATCAGTGGTTATGCTATCCTGGATGGCTTTGACCTGGGTGCGGGGGCATTGCACTTACTGCTAAAAAAAGAAACCAGTAGGCGCATCGCACTGAATGCAATCGGCCCCGTGTGGGATGGCAATGAAGTATGGCTGGTAATTGGAGGAGGCGTATTGTTTGCAGGGTTTCCTGTAGCCTACGCAGCTATTTTTTCCGCGTTTTATGTTCCCTTCATGATTTTCCTCGTTGGACTGATCTGGCGTGCGGTGGCCATCGAATTCAGAAGTAAGGAACCAGGAACAACCTGGCGGCTTACCTGGGATGTAGTGTACTCTTTTTCCTGTATTGTAATTGCTTTGTCACTGGGCCTGATGCTGGGTAATGTGGCACTGGGTATCCCGTTAAATGCAGAGCATGAATTTGCCGGAGACTGGCTTTCCTTTTTTAACCCTTTCAGCATTATGATCGCCATTACTACCCTGGCATTGTTCATGATGCATGGGGCTATCTTCCTCGCAATGAAAACAGAAAACCGTTTGTATATCAAACTGAATATACTGGCTAAAAATTTCGCTATCTTTTTTGTAATTTCCTTAGGCGTTTCATCTTTGTATACCTTGCTGTATATCCCGCACCTGAGCGACAGGATACGCAGCAATCCGGCTTATTTCATAATCCCCTTAATTATGTTTTTGGCGATTGCTAATATTCCGCGGCTATTGCAAAGAGGTAAATTCCGGTATGCATTCCTTTGCTCTGCTATTACCATCGCCGCTTTGCTGGCCACCGTTTCTTTGGAAGTGTTTCCCAACCTTCTCTACGCCACCAACGATACCAGGAACAGCATCACCATACATAACGGGGCTTCTTCCTTAAAAACAATGAAAACCCTGTTGATTATTGCTGCCATTGGCACCCCATTGGTGGCCACCTATACCACATTTGTTTTCTGGACCTTTAAAGGAAAAGTAAAATTAGATGAGATGAGTTATTGATAATTGGTATCACAGGAAGATGCAGCATTAGCCAATTATTTTATCAGTTAAGGATACCGGATGGCAGATAAAATTTTCACCTGATTTGGAATACAGCCCCTGTGCTGTGTGACTTTTTTTTGATCATTATTTGCTATCTTCCTTTTTCAATAACTGTTTACATGAGAAAAATATTTTTTGCCGCATCTTTATTATTATTGGCCAATAACATTCACGCACAAGACCTTAATTATTATTTGCCTGATAGTGTTACCTACAACCCGGCTATCCCTAAACCAAAAGAAATTATTTATCATGAAGTGGGTGAATGGCATGTAACGCACGACCGGCTTGTTAATTATATGAAGGCCATTGCTGCCGCCGCACCAGACAGGGTGGCGATTGAAACGATGGGCCTTACTTATGAAAACCGCCCGCAGGTTTTGCTGATTATTACCTCCAAAAAAAATCATAGCAGGTTGGAAGCGATCCGGCGGGAGCACCTGCAATTGTGCGATCCTGCAAAATCAGCCTCCTTAAATATCAATGATATGCCCATTGTGGTGTACATCGGGCATTCAATACATGGCAATGAACCAAGTGGCGCAAACGCCAGCCTGCTAAGCGCATATTATTTAGCGGCAGCGCAGGGTAAACAAATTGATGAATTGCTGCATAATGTGGTGATACTGCTTGACCCTTCTTTCAATCCGGATGGGTTGCAAAGATTTGCTACATGGGCCAATCAGCATAAAAGTAAAAATTTAGTTACCGACCCTGCCAGCCGTGAGTTTAATGAAGTGTGGCCGGGAGGACGATTCAATCATTACTGGTTTGATCTGAACCGGGATTGGTTGCCTGCCGTGCATATAGAAAGTCAAAACAGGCTTAAATATTTTTATGCATGGAAGCCTAATATCTTAACCGATCATCACGAACAAGGCAGCAATGCCAGTTTCTTTTTTCAACCGGGTGTGCCATCAAGAGTTAATCCGTTGACACCGGAAAAAGCCAATGAACTCACCGAAAAATTTGCAAAATTCCATGCACGCTTTTTAGATCGCATCGGCTCCTTGTATTTTACAAAAGAAAACTACGATGATTTTTACTATGGCAAAGGATCCACCTTCCCCGATATCAATGGCGGAATAGGCATTTTGTTTGAACAGGCCTCATCACGCGGGCATGCAAGGGAAACATCCAATGGGATCCTGCGTTTTGCATTTACGATAAGAAATCAATTCGTAACAGCCCTTTCTACGCTGGAAGGGGCGAAAATAATGCGCAAAGAGTTTCTCGAATACCAGCGGGATTTTTACAGGCAGTCTGCAAACCCTGTTGTACATAAAGGGTATGTGTTCGGCGATAAAAACGACCAGGCGAAAACATTTCACTTTATACAAATGCTTCAGCGCCACCAGGTAATAGTGAACGAAATGGGTGATGGTTTAAAAGAAAGCGAATTTGAAAAAGAAACAGCTTATACCGTCTCGCTCAACCAGCCCCAGCAGGTATTGATAAAAGCGATATTTGATAAGCAACTGGTCTATAAAGACAGCCTGTTTTATGATATTACCAGTTGGACAATGCCCCTTGCATTCGGCCTGCCCTATAAAGAAATTACTGTAACAGCCGGTGCAATGGGTAAAAAATTAGATTCCGTTTCTTTTCAAAAGGGGGAGGTTGCAGGTGGAAAATCCGGTTATGCCTATTTATTTGAATGGGCCGGATTGTATGCCCCCAGGGCATTGTACGAGTTGCAAAGCGCAGGCCTGGTTACAAAAGTAGCCACCAATAAAAGTGAAGCGATGACCAGTAATGGCTTTCATAAATTTGGTTATGGAGCTATTCTGATACCGGTAAAGATGCAATCAAAATCGGGCGACGAAGTGTATAAATTAATTCAATCTGCTGCCGCCAATAATGGCTTAAAGATATATGCCATACAAACAGGAATGGTGAACAGCGGCAGCGATCTTGGCAGCAGTAAATTTATAAGCCTGGATAAACCAGCGGTTGCCATGCTGGTAGGCGCGGGTGTGGGCCCTACTGATGCCGGCGAACTGTGGCATTTATTAGATCAGCGGATGAACATTCCCGCTACACATTTAGAGATCACTATTTTTAATCGTACCGACCTTTCTAAATACAATACCATTATTATGGTATCGGGTAATTATACAGGGTTAAATAAAGAAAAGTTAAAGACCTGGGTGCAGGGCGGTGGCACGCTTGTTTTGGAAGAGGAAGCAATCCAATGGGCAGCAGAAAATGGGATCAGCACGGTGTCATTTAAAAAAGCAAAAAACGCGGCAGATAGTTTGAAGCGCTTAACTTATGTAGATAAAGAGCAGATAGACGGCGCACAACAAATCCCCGGGGCTATCTTTGGCGCCGATGCGGATCTGTCGCATCCGTTGGCCTACGGGTATAACCAAAAAACAATTAGTCTCTTTAAAGCGAACAAGGTTTTTATGGAAAAATCTAAAAACCCTTATGCTATGCCATTTGCTTACGGTGATAAATCTTTACAAAGTGGGTGGTTAAGCAAACAAAACCTTGATGCCATAAAAAATTCCGCGGCAGTGGTTGTAAATACCCTTGGAAGCGGAAGGGTTATCAATATTGACAGCAATCCCAACTTCAGGGCATTTTGGCTGGGCAGTATGAAGTTAATGATGAACGCTGTTTTTTTTGGACAGATTATCGATCCGGGTAGCGCCAGCATCCAGTAACAGGGTTGTTAAGTGAGCTGCAACCCAAAATTAATCAACCAGGCATCAGGTATTCCAGTCATTTCTTCTTCACAAATTCTTTTAATTGAAGGGTGTAAATTTCAGCTCTTTTTTCTGCAAAATAATCCGCACTTAAACTTGCCGCTGCTTCAATTGCCAAAGCCACACCAAACCCAATCCAAAAGCTTTTATCCGGGTGCAGGCGGAAATAGAAAAATAATCCCAACCCGACCAGCAGTAAGATAATTTCTGTATAGCGGTAAATCACGAAGTTTTTATTGACGATTTCCATTCTTGGAATTTCTCTTGTTCCTAACTCACCCGGGTTCATTTCAAATGCATACACATTTCTTATACGGTCCCTGTCACTTCTTTTAAATACGATGGTTCCAGCCACCAGGTGTGCCAGGCCAACAATTAAAAAAGGAATAGCCGCACCTTTGCACCAGGTAGTTTTCAGGTAAAAAAAAAGAACGATGGCAAGCACAATTGCGGCCACCCCAATGATAATAAACAGCAGGCTTTCATTTTTTTCTGCGATGAAATATTTTTCAATTCCTGTTTTCGTCAGCATCTTCTTCTAAAGGTTATGCGCCAAATTGTATTAAATGATGATTGATATGCTTCCATGCAAGTCTGCCCCAGTCTTTTTTACTCATTTTTCCAAAAAAAGGATGAGGTGCAAAACTTGAACAGGCAGTAAACTCTTTTACCCGAATAATGAATAAATGTTTATCGCTTTCAAAATCAGTAAGTATCGCCCCGTTTTTGAGGGCATCCATTTCCGTTGGAGTTGGCGATTGTCCTTTTCCCCAGGGAATAATATACAGGGCGATCCACCTGCCAACCACAGTTCGGAGAATAACAGGACCCTGTGCTTTCGCGTATTTGTTGCCTAATGCGATATCCAACTGATCCTTCAGGTGTACCACCATCTGGTGCGCTTCCATCCTTCCCCATAATTTTTTTGATTGCAAACTGATGGAATTAAATCTTAGCAGTATTGCGTCAACATCTTTTTGATTGAATAAATTCTCCATTTGCGAATCTTGCCTGGGTTAGGGTAATTGATGTTAATAAAATTTTAATAGGGTAAATCCATTTAAATATCGCCGCAATTGTTTTTGTTAAGCCGAAGGAAAAGGCTGTTTTATTTTGTAAAATAGTATTTTTCTCTATCATTCCGCATTTTTAAATTTTGATAATTTAATTGTGTAATCCGAAAGAGTGCGTTTTGCTCAAGGTGCTCATTCATCGATCGCTTTTAATACTTCGCCGCTCATGGGTTCTACCGAAGACGCAAAAAAATGAACCAATTTACCTTCTTCATCAACCAGGTATTTACAAAAATTCCAGGTAGGGTCCTGGTCATTCCAACCGTTTTTATTCTTGTTGGTTAGCCATTCAAATATTTCGTTTTGACCTGCTCCTTTACTTACCTTGCTTTTTCTCAGCAAGGGGAAACTAACGCCAAAGTTTAATTTGCAAAAGGCAGCGATGTTTTCATCCGTTCCTTTTTCCTGTTGTTTAAAATCATTGGCCGGGAAACCCAGCACCACTAGGTTCTCTTTACGCTCCCTGTACAGTTTTTCCAGTCCCTCGTATTGGCCCGTATAGCCACAATCAGAAGCGGTATTCACAAGCAATATTTTTTTTCCTCTATAATCATTTAAGTTAAACGGTTGCCCGTCATTGCCGATGGCTGGTAAATTGTAGATTGGTACAATAGGCGCCACTGCTGTATTTGAAAGGGAAGTACGGTTGGTACCGGTAGCTTTTGTGAACCAAATCATCACAGGATATGCAGCTTTCAATATTTTTTGCCGTGCAGTCATATTTTTTGAGTTTCTGTTTGTGATGATCACGTATAAGGAAAAGCTGATCGTTAATAATAATAAAATGATAACGGCTTTTTTTAGCCCTGAATATTTATTTTTTGAAGACATTTTGTTCTTTTATCTTATTAGCAAAGTAATGGTTAATGGATAATGCCCGCCAGTCTGAACAGGATAATAAAGGGCAACGGCCAGTAAGCATTCATTACTACTCTTAGCACCTTGCCCATACACCAATGCCCATCACCCCTTCCCATTCACTTGATAAACGATTTAAACAATTTTAATTTCCCCTTGAAGGGCGGATATTTGGCAGCAGGATCAAACCAGGTAGGAGTTTTCATGATAGCCTTTTTATGGCTGAATGTTTCGTAGGAGTATTTGCCGTGGTAATTACCACTGCCACTAAACCCCCGTCCTCCAAATGGCAACCGGTGATTGGTTAAATGAAAAGCCGCATTATTTACACAGCCTCCTCCAAATGAAATAGCGTTTAACCATGCTTCCTCATTTTTACTGCCTGATGTAAACACATAAAATGCAAGGGGGTTTTTATGTTGCGCAATAACGGCTTTTGCCTCATCTATGGTACTAAAGCTAAGTATGGGCAGTATCGGACCAAAGATCTCCTCCTGCATAATGGGGGACCTTAGTGATACATTATCGATTATAGTTGGTTCAATGTATAAATTTTCCCGGTCGGTTTTCCCGCCGGCAAGAATCCTTCCCTGTTGCAGGTATGCAGATAAGCGATCAAATTGTTTTTCATTAATTATTCTTCCATATTCATAACTTTTAGACGCATCATCGCCGAAAAATTTATGCAATGCTATTTTAAATGCTTCGATGAATGCTTCTTTTTTAGAATGATGCACCAGCAAATAGTCGGGAGCCACGCACATTTGCCCTGCATTGGAGAATTTCGTTAGCGCAATGCGTTTAGCGGCTACCGTTATATTAGCATCGGCTTCTACAACACAGGGGCTTTTACCGCCTAATTCTAATGTTACGGGAACCAGGTTGCTTGCCGCCATTTGATAAATGATTTTACCGACTGTGGTGCCTCCGGTATAAAAAACATGGTCAAACACAAAATTGTTCATCATTACCGGAATTATTACCGCCCCATCACCTTCTGTCAATTGTATGTATTGCTTATCAAAACTCGCCTCAATTATTTGTTTCATTACAGCGGTGGTGGCGGGCGCAAATTCAGTTGGCTTAAGCACCACACAATTACCCGCTGCGATAGCACCCACCAGGGGCGTAAATAATAATTGAAAGGGATAATTCCAGGGGCTGATGATGAGTACTACTCCCAGGGGTTCTGTCATCACATAACTCTTTGAAGGCAGGTTGAGCAGGTTGGTGCCTACCCTTTCCCTGGTCATCCAATCCTTAAGGTTGCGTAACGCGTTACTGATTTCTGCCAATACAAAACCTGTTTCAGTTATCCAGGTTTCTTCCGGGCTCTTTTTCAGGTCTGCAAACAATGCTTCCTGCAAGGGGAGTGCATATTCAATAACGGCACGTTTTAATTTGGTGAGTTGTTCCTTTCTGAACATATAAGATGTGGTAGCACCGGTTTCAAAAAAGGTACGCATCGTTAATAAGTGATTCATATCTGCCATAGAACTAAATTTGCAGCAAGTTAGTAAAACGAACTTGTATGACCGATGAGCATTATATGAGACAGGCTTTGCAGGAAGCGCATAGGGCTTTCAGCGAAGGGGAAGTGCCGGTTGGTGCCATACTGGTAATGAATGAAAGGATCATTGCCAGGGGTTATAACCAGGTAGAAAAATTAACGGACAGCACAGCGCATGCAGAAATGATAGCGCTGACTTCAGGATTTAATTTTTTGGGTAGCAAATATTTGCCTGCTGCGGTGTTGTTTGTAACTATCCAGCCCTGCCTCATGTGCAGTGGCGCTCTGTACTGGTGTAAAATTGGCAGGGTAGTGTATGGTGCGGAGGATGAGAAGAACGGGTACAAAAAAGTCGCAGGCGACCATTCCCCCTTTCATCCGAAAACAACATTAACAGCCGGCGTTTTAAAAGATGAATGTGCGCAGTTGATGAAAGATTTTTTTAAAGCAAGAAGGTAGTTTAATATTAATGTACTGATTTGCTAATATGGGGGAGGGCCAAAAGTGTTTGCTATTGACATTATTTCGAAGTTTTTACTTTATTTACTTAATACTTTTTATCCCCTTCTAAAATACCACCAGTTTTTTTCTCGCTTCTTTTCCAGGCTCACTTACCAGGATAAAATAAATTCCGGCTTTCAGCATTAAAAACATAATGATGTCTTCAGTTCCATTTGTTAACAGGCGGTTATCTTCCCTTACTAATTTACCTTTGACATCCAGCACTTTTACAGCAGCCATTCCCGGGTGAAAATTTTTTACCTGTATCGTAATTTTATTCTTTGCCGGATTGGGATAAATGGTCAGTTCAGGTTTTAAGTTATTTGGGGTATTTTCCTTTGCCTTATGGGTTAGGACTGTTGTGATTTTACTGCTGTCTTTATAAGTTGCGGATTGGGTAAAACAATGACCGGAAATGAGGCAGCAGGACAGGAATGAAATAATTTTTCGCATAAGTATTTTTGAAGGGGATATGCAATTATCAATTATCATGTCAAAATTTCATAACAGTTTCTTAAATAAATGAAACGGCATTGTATTTGTCCACTACATTTAACCCCACTAAATTTGTATTCATAATCTTTCAATCCATTTTCAACCAATAAATAAAAACAAATATGGCATTTACATTACCAGCTCTGCCTTATGCACACGATGCATTGGAGCCACATATCGACACTTTAACCATGCAGGTACACCATGGTAAGCATCACCAGGCATATGTAGATAATCTTAACAAAGCTATTGCCGGCACACCCAACGAAGACAAAACAATTGAGGAACTCGTAGCAGAAGCGGGAACCATCAGTCCTGCAGTCCGTAACAATGGTGGTGGCCATTGGAACCATAGCTTTTTTTGGGAGAGCCTTGCGCCAGATGCGGGGGGTACTCCTGCAGGCGATTTGGCCGATGCCATTAACTCGGCATTTGGTTCTTTTGATTCTTTTAAAGAAAAATTTGCGGCAGCAGGGGTAGCCCGTTTTGGTAGTGGCTGGGCATGGCTGATTTCAAAAGATGGGAAGCTGGAAATTACTTCCACTCCAAACCAGGATAATCCTTTAATGGATGTTGCAGAAGTAAAGGGTACACCAATTTTGGGTTGTGATGTCTGGGAACATGCCTATTACCTGAAGTACCAGAACAAACGTGCGGATTACCTGGCTGCGTTCTGGAACCTGGTAAACTGGACTAAGGCATCTGAACGTTTTGATGCAATTATAAAATAATTCAGGACAACCAATTTTTAATTAAGCTGCAATATAATGTTGTAGCTTTTTTTATGGGTAAAAGAAAATAATTAAGTGTAAATTATTCTACAATAATTTAATTTTTTGAATGGGATAATTTCATTTACATCTAAACTTTAGTGGCAACATCTTTGTTGCATTTGCGGTAACAAACCATTATTCATTTAAATTTTATTTTATGCCATTTATTAAATCAGCTCAAATGAACGCCGATCCTGTCAGTATTTATTATGAAGATTCGGGCAAAGGCAAACCTGTAGTTTTTATACATGGCTGGCCATTAAGCGGCGCGATGTGGGAGTACCAGGTAACGCAGTTGCCACAACAGGGCCTGCGTTGCATCACTTACGATAGAAGGGGTTTTGGAAAATCAGACAGGCCTTTTGAAGCGTATGATTACAATACCCTTGCCGGTGATTTGAAATCATTGCTGGATGAATTGGATTTAAATGATGTAGCCCTGGTAGGCTTCTCAATGGGTGGGGGCGAAATCGCCAAATATTTCTCTCTATATGGCGGCGCCCGGGTTTCAAAAGTTGTTTTAGTAAGTGCGGTGGTTCCTTATATGCTTCAAACCGAAGATAACCCGGATGGCGTTCCGCAGGAAGCGTTTGATAAAATGACAAAGGGCATGATAGATGACAGGCCAGCATTTATGGAGAGCTTTGGCAAAGATTTTTTTGGTGTTTCAATGCTTAATCATCCCGTTAGTGACGCTTTTTTGGCAAACAATTTAACTAAAGTAATGGACGCTTCTCCAATAGCAACCCTGCAATGTGCAAAGTCATTTTCTTCTACAGATTTCAGGCAGGATGTTATAAAAATAAATGTGCCTACCCTTATCATCCATGGAGATGATGATAAAACTGTACCTATAAAACCAACCGGCGAAGAAAGTGCCAGGTTAATAAGCGGAGCTAAGTTTATCGTGTATGAAGGAGCACCCCATGGTTTATGGTACACAGATAAAGAGAAATTAAACCAGGACTTGATTGATTTTATATAAATCTGCAACATGCCGAAAGGTTGGTCTTATTCATTGATCCAATTGAAAAACCCGGTAGATATAAAGGATCTTTAGTGAACAGCAGGTGGATTAGTGTCATCGAATAACTCCCCTTCAGGGGCCGGGGGCACCGGATCATGCCCATGCCCGCCCCAGGGATTGCAACGGGCGATTCGTTTAATGGTAAGCCACAGACCTTTTAGCGGACCATGTTTTTGCAGGGCTTCAATTCCATATTGCGAGCAGGTAGGCGTGTACCTGCATTGGTTTCCCAGCCAGGGAGAAATGATTAACTGGTATAATTTTATAAGGGCTATCAGTGGAAGGCTAAGGAGACTTCCAATTTGCTTTAACAATATTTGATTACCTGTTTTCACTGGTTAATTTGATAAGTCGCTTTAAAACTACAGACGTCTTTTCATATACCGATTTATATTCCGGCAATTCTTTGCCAACATAGATGATGAATAAAGTCAGTATATATTTATTTGATTCCACCAATAACTGAAGCTCATTTTTTTGGAGGCGCCAGGATTCTCTCATCAGGCGCTTCACCCGGTTTCTGTCAACTGCCTTTTTAAAATGGCGGCTACTGGCAGTAAAGCCTGCCTGGAGCCGGAAGATGGCAGTGGATTGCAGGTTGCCTTCTAAAGAAATTTGATCTTTCTTTAGTATGTACAATACTCTTAAAGGGAAGATAGACAAAGATGCGCCTTCTTTAAACAGGAGTTCAATCTCCTTCCGGCTTTTTAGCCGGTCTTTTTTACCAAGTGTGTATCGTCTTTTTTGTTCCAATGATACAAAATTAAAAAAGCCCTCCGGAAGGAGAGCTGTAATTATTTCGTTGCCCTTATGGGTTAAAATTGCATGCTATTTTTTACCAAAGCGTTCATCAGAAACCGTCAGTTTTACACGGCCTTTTTTACGACGGCTGGCTAATACCTTACGGCCATTAGCAGTTTGCATCCGCTGACGAAATCCATGTACATGTTTTCTCCTGCGCACATGTGGTTGGTATGTTCTTTTTTTACCTGGCATTGTATTAAGTTTTCCTTTTACAAAAATTATTTACTAAACATTTTTATCATCATTCATCAGGGCACCATCCCTGCTGCTTGTGAAAGGACGGCGAAGGTAATAAAAAATTACGAATTAAGGTATGCGAATTTCAAATTTGTTGAAATTAAAGTTCCAAATGAAATGATTTTACCGGTTTCCCAAAGAAGATAGCCCCCTGTTTGTTAAAGTCACTGGTAGAATCCGTTGTAAAAAAATTAACCTGTCCATTCCTCGTACAATTCTTCTCCAGTTCATTATGTCTTTGCAAATAATCAGCTAAGCTGCGGGCAACAATTTCTCCCTGTGATAAAATGGTAGTTCCTTCCGGAACGTACTGTTTTAGTTTATCCAGTAATAAAGGGTAATGCGTGCATGCCAGTAAAATAGTATCAATGCCCGGAGATTGCGCAAGCAGCTCATGAATGTTTTTTGAAATAAAATAATCCGCTCCCGGTGAATGATGTTCATTATTTTCTATAAGGGGTACCCACATCGGGCATGCCTGCTGGTACACCCTGACACCAGGAAAAAATTTTTCAATTTCAATAGGGTAGGAGTTCGATAGCACCGTACCCTGGGTGCCCAAAATACCCACCTGTTTATTTTTTGAAAAGTTCCCAATAATCTCTGTGGTAGGCCTTATTACACCCAGCACCCTTTTCTCCGGGTCAATCAAAGGCAGGTCGTTCTGCTGAATGGTACGCAGCGCTTTTGCTGATGCAGTATTACAGGCCAGTACCACCAACGGGCACCCCTGTTTAAAGAACCACTTTACACATTGCAATGTATATTGATAAACCGTTTCAAAACTACGCGGCCCATAAGGTGCACGGGCATTATCCCCCAAATAAATATAATCGTAGCGGGGAAGCCTTGCAGTAATTTCTTTTAATACGGTTAGGCCCCCGTAGCCACTGTCAAAAACCCCGATAGGTCCGTTACTCATTCGCCAAAAATACGAAAGCCATCCCGTTTTTTGAGATGGCTTCGCAGTAAGTATTATGTGTTTATTGATTTGGTTTGGCAACACCTGGTTTCGGAACGCCGGGTGCAGGGTCTTTAATACCCATTTTCTTTTTAACCAGTGGCAAAATATCATCCGATGGGGGACTTACCAGTAAACTCCCGGCTTCAAAAATATAAGCATAGCCACTTTCTTTCGCCACTAACTTAATATTATCTATTGCTTTCTTTTGGATGGGTCCCAGTAATGTTTGTTGTTTTTCACCAATCATTTGTTGCATAGTTTGCTGCCAGCCCTGTACTTTCTGGTATAAAGCGATCATATCATTTCTTTTTAATTCTTTGGTTGCCTTACTCATTGTGGCAGAATCCCGTGCGAATAAGCTGTCCAGTTCACCTAATTCTTTGTAGTAGGACGCTCCCTGTTGTTGAAGCGCTGTCTGGTACTCCTGTAATTCTGTATTAGCTTTTTCTGCCTCAGGCATTGAACCAATCAATTCTTCCGTGCTGATATAGCCGATTTTGGTTTGTGAAAATGTGGTTCCGGTGAATCCAAAAATTGAAATCCCAAACACAATTGCTACGATTAAATTTTTCATTGTTCTTTTTAAATGTTTACTTGTTGATAGTTTGTTTGTTTTTTAAAGTGTCTGCTTTGTTGCAAATACCGCACTGATTTATTTAATACCTAAAAATTTCAATACTTCATCGCTTCTGTCTAGTTTTGGGTCGGCAAATATAACGGTAATTCCTTCACTTTTATCCAAAATAAAATCGTACGATCTTTCTATCGCTAATTTCTGAATGGCTATATAAACCTTATCCTGTATGGGTTTTATCAATTCCTGTCTTTTTTTAAACAGGTCACCTTCAAATCCAAAGCGTTTTTTTTGAAGGTCCCTTACTTCTTTTTCCCGGTTATATAATTCATCTTCTCTTTTCTTTTTCAACACATCGGTCAGCATAACCTGTTCAGCATCATAATCTTTATACATCCTGTCAAGGTCGGCCTGTTTTTTTTCAATTTCCTGCTGCCACTGGTTACTAAACTGGTCTAATCTCGTTTGTGATTCTTTGTACTCTGGTAATTTTTCCAGGATATACTTGGAATCAATTACTGCATACCGCTGGGCATTTGTCATTAAGCCAACCAGCAATAAGCAGCAAATAATAAATACAATTCTTTTCATCTTGATATTTTTTATAAATAAACGGATAAATTTATTCCGGCTCCTGGCCTAACATAAAGGTAAATTTATAGGCGCTTTTTATAGGCTCTCCTGATTTTATCCTGTCAAAGCCTAAACCATAGTCAAATCCCAATAACCCAAACATGGGTAAAAAGAAACGCATACCCACACCGGCCGAGCGGCGTAGTTTAAATGGATTGTATTCCTTGAACTTGTACCAGCCATTAGCTGCCTCAAAAAACGCGAGTCCATAGATAGTACTGCTTGGATTGGTACTAAACGGATAGCGCAACTCTAGGGTATATTTATTGAATATGGTGAAATATTCGGCGGGTGTTACATCATCCGGGTTTATTTTGGGATTGCTACTCGAATAAATTGGGTAGCCCCTGTGTGCAATAATATCATATCCCAGCAGGGCATAGCTGTTATTCAAACCTGCATCACCCACCTGGAAACGTTCAAACGGTGAAACCTCCTTATTCTTATCGTATTTGCCAATAAATCCAAATTTAGCAGACGCTTTTAATATGAACTGTTTGTTTTTTTCCGCGCCACGCGCCACCCCGATTGGCACATAGTAGTCCCCGGTAAAACGCCATTTATGAAATTCAGGAAACTTATAGGGATTATCTCCGGGCTTTGTAATTCCTAATGCGGTATACGGCAGAGTAAACTGGCCGCTCAATAAAAAGTTAGACCCACCGGTGGGGAATATAGGGTTACCCTGTGTTGAATTTCGTGCGATAGCAACTTTTAAACTCAGGTTGGTAGATACACCATCACTGATACCCTTGAAAATATTCGGATAATTCTTTAGTTTGTATTGTTGAACGTTGAACGAATAGATCATGGAGAAATAGTCATCCGGCCATTTCAATTGTTTACCCAATGATATTCCCAAACCAAGTATTTTAATATAGGAGTCATCGCCACATGATCTGCAATACCGGCCAAACTGGTCATAGGCATTCGACTGTTTGGTATTATAGTAACTAACCGTGAAGGAATTCCTTTTTTTACCGCCCAGCCACGGTTCTGTAAAAGAAAAATTATAGGTCCTGTAAGCGCGGCCATTCGATTGGATCCTAGCACTTAGTTTTTGTCCGCTGCCCGAGGGTAAAGGGTCCCAGGTCTTTTTGTTGAAAATATTGTTAATAGAAAAATTATTGAAGGTAATACCTAATGTACCGGTTAAGCCAATTCCTCCGCCAAAACCCGCAGATAGTTCAAGTTGGTCATTGGATTTTTCTTCTACCTGCCAGGTAATATCCACTGTTCCGTCTTCCTGGTTGGGCACTACGTTTGGATTGGTTTTTTCGGGGTTAAAAAAGCCCAGTTGACCCAGTTCCCTTTGTGTACGGATCAGGTCGGCACGGCTAAACTTTTCACCGGGTACAGTCCTTAATTCACGAATAATAACATAGTCTTTCGTTTTGTCATTGCCGCTAACGGCTATTTTGCCAATGGTGGCTTGCGGACCTTCCTGCATCCGTATTTCAAAATCTATGGTGTCGTTGTAAACGGCGGTTTCTACAGGGTCTACCCTAAAGAAAAGGTATCCATCGTCCATATACAGACTTTGTATATCGCCGCCTTCGGAAGAAGGTATTTTACCAAGACGTTTATTCAATATATCCAGGTTGTAAGTATCACCCTTTCTGATTCCCAGTATCACATTTAAAATTGAATCGGAATATTTGGTCTGTCCTCTCCAAATGATATTGCCAAAAAAATATTTCCTTCCTTCATTCATTTTTATATGGAGGTCAATATTTCCTTTTGAATTATTGATGGCTGTATCGGCTACTATAACAGCATCACGGAAACCCTGGGAATTATAATAGTCCAATACATTTACCTTGTCATCATCATATTTTTTGGGATTGAATTTGGAAGAACTGAATAATTTAAAGCGAAAATAGGGATCAATAAAATCTTTGGTTTTTGAGATGGATAAATAGTCCATATCCCGTAGATACTGATTAAAACTCGACCTTGTACTGGTATCGCCGTAGGGGCTTATGTTTGGAGGTGGAAAAAGGGTAATCCGGGTTAGTTCCTTGGTACCCTTCATTTGTTTTTTAAGCTTTAAGTCGCGGATATTATCGTTATCCGCAAAATTTATCGAATTAACTTTTACCTTATTGCCTTTTGTGACCGTAAAAACCAAAGTAACAGCATTCAACATTGAAGGCGCGGGTTGTTCCTTTACATCAACCTTTACGTTGCGGAACCCCTTATCAGAAAAGAATTTGTCAATGGCCTCAATAGCGCTCAGTTTCATATTATCAGTTACCACCCTGTCTTTTGACAAGCCTACCTTCGTTTCCAAATCATCTCTTTCCCCTTTTTTTACCCCGATAAATTTAAAATCCGCCAGCCTCGGGCGCTCGGTAATCGCCAGTTCAACGTAAAGGTCCTTTCCTTCCAGTTTGGTTAAAAACACTTCCACATCCACTACCAGGTTTTGCTTCCATAATTTATTAATGGCTTTGCTGAAGGCATCTGTTCCGGGAATAGTAATCTTATCACCAATCGCCAGACCTGATATGGATATAATTAAATTTTGATCAAATGCTTTGGCACCTGTAACTGTTATGCCTGCTAAATTGTATTGTTTAGGGATTTTTGATTCAAAAATTTCCATCAACTGGGGGTTAACGGAAACAGGGATGGTATCGATTTGGCCAAAAACTAACTGGGTACTGAAAACTGCGATAATTATCAATAAAAAATTCGGGTAGATCCTCTGCATCAATTGGTTTTTTTTACGAGTGGCAATATACTTGCTATATTTAAAACTATTTGTTAAACATCCCCTTCAGGTAACCTGTTCAAACAGGCAAAAAGAGAAACCTGAAACTATTCGTTTCTGATCTTATTGTATTTACTTTATTTACCTTTCACCTGCTATACCCCTTCCTTTAACTGTTCTCCTGTTTTTCCAAACCTTCGTTCCCTGTTTTGAAAATCTACAATGGATTCATATAAATTATCTTTTCTAAAATCCGGCCATCGCGTATTGGTGAAATATAACTCTGCATAAGCGAGCTGGTATAATAAAAAATTGCTTACCCTGAATTCTCCGCTGGTACGTATCATTAACTCCGGATCAGGAAACTTACTTGTAGATAAATATCTTTGTAAGGTATCCTGTGTAATACTTTCAGGGGGCAGCAACCCTGCTTTAACATCAACAGCGATTTGTTTTATTGCTTTGGCAATTTCCCACCGGCTACTATAGCTCAAT
Organism: Ferruginibacter sp.; assembly: GCA_014379625.1. Lineage (GTDB taxonomy): Bacteria > Bacteroidota > Bacteroidia > Chitinophagales > Chitinophagaceae > Ferruginibacter. The sequence goes on from JACMLJ010000052.1 coordinate 85,983, forward strand.
GCCATTATGAGGTTCAGTCCCGTATTTACCGAGGTTTCATCCAGGGCTTCTTTTAACTCCTGGCGTGCAGCGGAGGGAAGCATATCCATATCCCCAATTACATGAAGCCTTATATTATTTTTATTAAGTGTAGGCACTTCATTTCGAATAGTATCTACCAGTAATTCCATCAGACCGCTTACTTCGTAGGCAGGCCTGTCCCAATTTTCTGTGCTAAATGCGTATAAAGTCAGGTATTCGATACCCAATTCCGCACATCCTTCCACAATGTTGCGTACACTTTCTACTCCATGCAGGTGTCCAAAAAGGCGGTCTTCACCCTTTTCCTGGGCCCACCTGCCATTGCCATCCATAATAATGGCAATGTGGCGCGGAAGCCTTTGCATGTTGATACGCTCCTTTAAACTCATACTAAGTGAAAATTATCAGCCAGGGTGGTCCTAACTTCGGGGGGCAAAAGTAATTAAAATTAGTTGGAATAAGCGTTTTGGGGAAATGTTCACCGGTTTTCTCCGCTTCTAAATTAAAATACCCGTTATAGCGGGAACAATTTTTTTAAAATATAAATATTAATTTACCGATGGGCATTTATAGGTGCTTATGCTAAAGGAAATCCCGAATTCTGCAATAATATACTGGTCTTTTTGTTTGCTATATCCACGTTGCCTGCCTTCTGACCCAATCACGGAGCCAGTTTCAAAACTTCTGTCCTGCAAAATACTGGCAATAGAAGGCTTCCCGCTCGCATCCGGCGGAAAGGTATTGATAGTATTCCCAATATAGGTGGTACTTACATCATCCAGGTAATCTGTAAGGGTTAACCGGTGGGCAATCTGAAAAGACAGGTTAATATTATTTGAAACATTATATTTTATACCGGCGCCAATAGGAAAGCATACCGCCATACTTCCATAGGGTTTTCGCTTTTTATCGTTAACCGGATCGGTATAACCAATATTTTGACCTTCGGTACCCAGCGGCCTTAAGTACACTTTTTGCCCCTGGTAATATGCATACGGATTATAGCTGAATGCACCAATGCCAATGGTAACATAGGGTGTAAAGGAATAATAAGGATCGCCCGGCACAAATTTAAAAAAATTAAAATCGCCATGCAGGGCCAGTTCAAAAATATCAGTATTGAAGCTGAGGTTCCTTCGTTTTTGAAAATCAGATTTGCTGTATATATCACTATAGCCAAGTTGTGCATAATGTGCGCTCACCCGCACTCCGAGGTAATTGTTAAACTGCTTTTTAAAATAAATGCCTACAGCGGGTTTTGGCCGGTTAACCCGGGCACGGGTATTTATATCGCCAAAATAATGGGCTACCCCTCCAGTAACTCCAAACTCCCCCAACTGTTCATATACATCCTGGGCAGTTATACCATTGACAATTGTAGTTATAACTAAAAGGCTGAGGATACACTTTTTCATGCTTGCAAATTAACAATTGTTTTTTAAAATTCAGTGAAAGGGTAATTTCTTATGGAAGAAATATCTTTTTATATTTTATTAATTTTTATCCATGTCCCTTCTGAATGCCGACTCTTCATAATAATTTTAGCGGGTGTTCAGCCGAGATTGACTCTTACCCTTACCACCCCGATTAGTTTTTATGCATTTCGTTTATCCAATCCCCACGAAAGTTTGTTGCGCAGGGTTTGCAGAAAATTATTTTCATTTAACCGGATGAGGTTTATTCCAAATTTTTCTTTTTTTACTGCCAGTTGTGCTTCTTTGGGTACTACCACCCTCCTGCTGTCAAGTGTGCAAATAAATGCATCCGTTCTGCCCTCCACTTCAAAAGAAATGATATTATCATCCGGCACTACAATGGGACGGATATTTAAATTATGCGGTGCTACCGGCGTGATCACAAAACTGCCGCTATCCGGAAAAACGATAGGGCCGTTACAACTTAATGAATATCCCGTAGAACCCGTTGGTGTTGCTACTATCAACCCATCGGCCCAATAGGTATTCAAAAACTCTCCATTCAGATAAGTGTGAATTTTTATCATCGAGGACGAATCTTTTTTTTGTAGTGTAAACTCATTTAGCCCATATGGCACCTTGTCAAAGAGGGGGATATCCGCATCTAAATGTATTAAAGTACGGTTATCCGTTACATAGGTTCTTTCAGCCAGCGCTTTGATGGCAATATGAAGATCTTCTTTTCCGATATTTGCTAAAAAACCCAGCCGGCCATAGTTGATACCCAATACAGGGATGCCTTTATCCTGTACAAGAGTTACGGTATCCAGCAATGTACCATCCCCACCCAAACTGATTACAGAATCTATTGAATCATCCAGGTCTTCGGCCGCATTAAAAGTAGAGTATTTGCCTACCATATTTACAGTAGAATAAAACTGGTTAAAAAAATCCTGGAAAAAAACCGGTTCCACCTTGTAGGTCTTCAGTTCCTCCAGGAATGTTACCATGTCTTTATGCTGGTCATTTTCTATACCGCGGCTGTATATGGCTATTTTCATAATAAGTCTAAATCTAACATTATTGCCGGTAACCGGGTGTTAATTCATGTAAAGTTTACCCTCACGCCTACTGCAATCTACTATTTCTTTTTTTGATCATAAATATATCTCCTACAACCCATGCGGCCAGGAACCTCCCTCTTCCTTATTTGCTTTCAAAAAATAACATACGCTGGCCTAACTGGTTAAAACTGTATTCAATCCTTAAGTTTATGTCATACAGCATAAGGATATCAATTCCAAAACCACCCGTATACAAAAGCCGGTTATTTAACTGAGTGTCAAACTTCTTTTTGTTAAAAGAAAAACCTGCGTCCGCATAAGTTTTGGCAAATATGGCAAATGGAAGGGTAGGCAGTATCCTTGATTTAAAGGGCATGGGAATTGAAAATGAAAACAGTTTCTTTTTTAATGTAGACTTAATAATGCCAAATGCAACCCCGTCAATAACATAATATTCCAGGCCCCGTAAATTAGTGTTGCCGTAGCCTATTGCCCGCTGGTTAATGTAAGGCTGATCAAAGGGGAGCTTAATATTCCCTATAAACTGCAAACTGGTAAACCAATTCTTTTCATGGGCCCAATATTTATTAAAAGCGCCTTCCACCGCAAAAAGATTGGTGCCCCCCGTAAAACCAAATCCTCTTTTTGCTAAAGTCAGGTAACTGGTTACCCCTTTTAGCGGGTATGCAGCATTATTTACACTTGTGTACTGATAAGTGTATGACAGGTCGATTAATCCTTTAGAGCTGGAATTTGAATTAAAATAATGGGGATTGTAAACAGCGGAGATAATTGAATCGCTTACCGTGAGCCGCGAGTAGGCGATGTTAAAAAGATGCCGGAATAATATCCCCTTTTGTAATCGTAAACTTAGGTTGAGATAGATATTTTTTTTGACAAAATCTTTATTATTGTAAAACAGGATTTTATTATCGGCGGAAGTTTTATAGGCTATCTCCCTGTTTTGAGAAAAGCCGCCGCCGATGCCAAATCCTTGTGTTAATGACCTGTTGCTATACGGCTGTGAATAGGAAAAAGCAATGTTTTTTGTATAACCATTAATAAGAAAAAGGCGAAGCGGGTCTCTTCTGCCATTAAAATTATAATGCACAAATTTTACCCCGTAATTTACCCTGGACAGATCGCCTTTATATTTAACCAACCATTCATTGAAGCTCCGGTCTACTACCTGGAATTGTGGGGTGGGGAAAAGATACCATCTTTCTCTTACGGTTACCGTTACATCAATTTCAAATGCGGATATCATTACAAGATCTACTTTAACCTCATGGAATAAAGTAGAATTGTATACCTGCTGACGGGCGAGTTGAAATGCTTCATTTAGTGTTGCAATAATAATGGAGTCACCGGGTTTAAATTGTATTTCCCGGAGAATCATATAGTCCCTGGTCTTTTTATTGCCCTTAATAATGATGTTTCTAATTACTATTTTGGCTAAAGAATCCTTAAAACCCAATGGTAATTTATTAACGGGCTGCATTGATATTTCTACATTTTGAGAAGTAGCATTTGTAGCAATCACAAGGAGGATACAGCTATAATATATCTTTTTTAAAATACTCATTAATGCAACACTTCACCTACCCACCGGGCTTTTTAAAGTAGTTTATAAACGTATAAAAGTTGCCGGAAAGATTTAATCTAATTAAATATCCAGGTAACTCATTAAATGGCGATAGTTACTGTGGATTTCATTCTCAAATTTTTCGTCGCCAAAATAGTAAATGATATCATATTCATATCTTTCAAAAGCGGAAACAATAGCAGCAATTTCTTTTTTGCTCAGATGGAGCGAAACAGTGAGGAAGCCGGTATCAGGCTGTATAGTGGTATTAAGATGAAGAACAGTTGCATCATTACTTTCCACGATCCGGCTGATTTCAGAAATGGAAAATTGGGATCGTTCCATTTCCATAACAATTATGCCGCCAATTTCATTAGCCCCCGAAAAATCGCCCAAAGCTTTCAAAAGGTCTGTAACCGTAATAACGCCTACCAGCTCTTTTTCTTCATTGGTGACCGGCACAATGGTAGTTTCAAACTGGTTGCTGCATTTAACCGCATTCAGAAAATGTTCATTTTCTTTTACCGAAGCGGTAATAAAGTTTTCCTGTAAAAATTCAATAGTACCTTTTTCGGCTTCCACATCCATCAGGTCATCTTCACTAATCATTCCCAGGTACTTGTCTTCCGTTACAACGGGTAAATGGGTAACCCGGTAATCATTTATCAGTTGCAATGCCTTACTTACGCTATCCTGCAACTGGAGCCGTGGTATATTATTATTGATAAGTTCCGCTGTAAGCATGTAAAATGTTTGAAATGAATGTAGTGCCCGAAAATTAAACCAGCCTGGGTTTTAACGTATAAAGACAACCAATATTATCAAACTGTTGCAGCAGGGGTTTTCTGTTTTGCTAAAAAAACAGATAATATCCTGTTAAATTCTTCCGGAACTTCCATCATGGGTGCGTGACCACATTTATCTACGAAGTGCAATTCACTGTTGGGAATTAAACGGTTAAATTCTTTGCCAACAAAAGGCGGCGTAATGGTATCATTATTTCCCCAAATCAGGCAGGTGGGTTGTTTTATTTCATTTAGTTCCTCACCCAGGTTATTGCGGATGGCGCTTTTCGCCAGGGCAATTATTTTGATCACTTTCAGGCGGTTGTTGGTGATTTCAAATACTTCGTTTACCAGTTCCTCGGTAGCCATGGAGGGATCGTAAAAAGTAAGTTCGGTTTTTTTGCGGATATAATCCCTGTCGCCCCTTTTAGGATAAGTGTCGCCCATGCCATTTTCAAATAAGCCTGAACTACCGGTTAAAATGAGCGTTTTTATACGATCAGGACTTTTTAATATATGTATTAATGCCACATGACCACCCAGCGAATTACCCAACAAATGAATATTGTTATAATTCCGAAACTCAATAAACTTTTGTACAAATTTTTGAAGACCACCCACCGAAGTGTGTAACAAGTCGAGCTCCAGCAATGGAAGGATGGGCACAATTACCAGGTAAGTTTGTTTGAAATGCTCAATCAGTGGCATAAAATTACTCAGGGCTCCAAATAAACCATGGAGCAACATAAGCGGTTCACCCTGGCCTTCCTCTATGTATTTGAACTTTCCGTCTTGTTTGATTTCGTATCTCATTCTACTGGAACTAATAAATAAATTCAGGTCAATAACTATTTGCTAAAGTAAGTAAACGGGCTAAAATTACATTAAATAAAATAATGCCTCAAATTTACTGCTGGATTTTGTTTGACACACCTGCAAAAAAATCCTCTAACTGCGAAAACATATCTTTAAAAAGCGGAATCAATGCGCCTAATCCATTGATCACTTTTGGCCCCAGTGGCTGTACAACCGGGTAGCTTTGTGATGCCTCGATAGCAGCTTTTTCAAATACCTTTATTTTATCGGCGTAAAATAAAAATACACTGAAAATAATTGTGTACAATGCAATATAGAGCAATACCCCTCCTAACCGGTTTGCCCATCCAAGCAATGCCATTTCAAAAGTTTTTTCAATAAGTTTACCTCCCATATGCACTAAAAAAACAACCAGCAAAAATACCAGTACAAAGGAAATAACCGGTAGCCATTTTAAAGACAGGGTAACATTTTGTTGCAAATGCACTGCAACTGCTGCTGATAATTTTAAAGCGGCTGCAAGCCCAACAACAAGGGCAATGATCGAAAAGAGTGCAATAATCAATCCTTTCCGGTAGCCTTTTACAATCGCAAGGACAATGAATATGGCAAAAATGATATCTATCATAGACCTTTTGTAAACTATGCTCCAAAATGAACCGCAGCAATTAATGAAGGGAGTGTTATTCCTTTAAGCAACAAAAATTTTATTTGCTTAAAAATTCCTTTACAATGTTGCTAATCGTCTTTCCATCAGCCAACCCCGCCAGCTGCTTACTGGCAACACCCATTACCTTACCCATATCCGCTGGGGAACTTGCGCCGGTTTCGGCAATTATTTTTGCAACAACCCCTTTTATTTCGGATTCGCTTAATTGTTTGGGAAGAAATTTTTTAATCACTTCCATTTCCTCTTTTTCTTTGTCTGCCAAATCAGCCCGGCCCTGTTGTTCAAATATTTCAAGTGAGTCCCTTCTTTGTTTCATCATCTTTTGTAAAAACTTTTGCTCGGTAGCCCCGTCTATTTCACCACCGGCGCCCGGTTCTGTTTTTGCTTTTATGATTTCTGCCTTAATGGCCCGCAGGCTCCGCAACACCCCTTCATTCTTTGCTTTCATGGCATCTTTCATTTCAGCCATTATTTGTTGTTCAAGACTCATAGTATTTACCCTATCCCCAAAAAGGTAAGGGATTTTTTTATATGGTGAATGAATATTTTTTCAACTTTTGTATAAATTTATCTAACAACATTTTAGTTTTTATAACATTAGCGTATCAGCAAATCAGGTAATTAGGCGCTTGGGAAGAAAAAACTGACAACAGGTTTTCACTTTCTTGATTTAGCGCATTACATGGCCTTGAGTCATTTTCAAATTTTCTCATTTTCGCATTTGAATTTCAGGCACTTTCCTTTAGTTTTAATCGCTCCGATTAATTTAACACCTTCCTCCCTTACTCCTGCTCTTTCAACTGTATGGATCTGAATTTTTCAAGAAACACTTTGGCAAATCTTTTCATATCATCACTTAGTTCCTGCTGTTGTGTTGCCCTTTTAAATGTATCTGCCATGGTCATCAGCATCTGGTAATAAAAATCAACCATTTCATCCATCATCATGTCTTTTGTCCAGAGATCAATACGCATGGCAGTTTTATCTTCACCATCCCAAAATGCTATACACATGGCTTTAGCCTTTTGGGCCATATTGGCTGTGCTGTCCGAAGCAGTCCAGCTAATTTGTTCAGGTACTTTATTCGGGTCTAATAATACATCAATTTTTATGGTAGAATGATTCATATTTAATTAGCTGATTTGCTAATTAGCTGATTTGCTAATTTGTGAGCGCAAAGGTAATATCTTTATGATAGAAACAGGATTGAGCTGGTATCTTGAATTTTTAAAAGACAATATTTCCTGCTTTATCATTGACCAATAAAACTATAATTTACTGGTATCCATTGATGTTAAAATTGATTTCCACCATTGGTCGTCCATTTTATCCTTCCTGTTTTTTTGAACCAGCAGTTTACCGATCCTGATCAGTTCGGTGCGTTTTGTTTCATCTTTAAACAACTGCATCATTTTATCCGCGATATTTTCAAAATCTGTCGGGTTGGCATGTAAAGCTGCATCACCTGTTGTATCATTTAGTGCGCCTGTATCACTCGTGATAACAGGCACTTCACATTGCATGGCCGCTAAGACTGAAAAGGGCATGCCCTCATAGATTGGAACAGATACGAAAGCATAAGCAGCGGCAGTTATTTTCGCCCGGTCCTTTTTCGGCAGATCAGCTAAAATGTTTACTTCTTCCCGGTATTTATACCTTTTAAAATTTTCAATAAAAGGATCGTTTGTGGTAACCCCGTTGGTAATGATAACCAATTGCATATTGGTTTTTTGCCTTTTTTTGAAAAACGAAAAGGCTTTTAATAAATTCACCAGGTTATTTCGGGGATGAATTTCTCCGGTGAATAAAAAATATTCCGTTCCTTCCGTATACCTTTCCCTGACGGTTTCTTTTTCTTTCCAGTTCAAAGGTTGATAATGGTCGTCCGCAATGAATGGAAAAATATTTATTTTCTCTCCATCAATTGGATAATGTTGTACAATTTCTTTTCTGATAAAATCAGAAGTTGTTACGATGGTATTTGCTTTTAAAAGGAAAGCAGGCATATTTTTTTTCAAATAATAAAGTTGCTTTCCTGAAAAAAAGGCAGGGAAATACAAGAAAGACAAATCGCTGATAAAAATGTGTTGCGGCAAATTGGTTCTTAAAGAACATACCCCTCCAGTATTGATAAGCACATCCGTCTTATATTTTCTCGCTATACCCGGCAAAGTATAATCAAGCCATATCCTCCACATCACTGGGTTGTTTGCCCACGGAGAAGAAATAACATGGATGATATTTTTCGCAGAAAACTCTTGCTCCTCCATAAGAGTGGGGGTGATAAAAATGAATTGATGTTCGGTGCAGGATACAGCGATTTGATAAAAATACGCGTAAAAAAAATCGTTACCGGCTGACTTTATAAAGCGGGTTGAATTGATGGCAATGGTCATTCAATCAGGATGATTTATTGAACTATTCTTGTAAAAGCAGAAACCTTTTTTTTCATTAAGAGAGCTAACAAGCAGGAAGGTATTGATTCGTGTAATTAGTTTTTATAATTTTTTTATAATTATAATTTTATTTAAGCACTTTCATTTTTACAGTTTCAATTTTTGTATCGGTTACATTTAAAATATCAAACTGGTAATTGCCCACGGTAAAAGTTTCTTTTTGCTTGGGTATTTCATCGCGGTTTTGTATGATAAAGCCACTGAGGGTTTCTGTTTCCTCACTATCGGGAAACACCAGCTTATATTTTTCGGTAATATAATCCAGTTCCAGCCTGCCACTGAAAATAAATTCATTGGTGGCTAATTGTTTCTCCACAAATTCTTCGGGGGTATCATATTCATCTTTTATATCTCCAAATATTTCTTCCAACAGGTCCTCCATGGTTACAATTCCGGCGGTACCACCAAATTCATCCACCACCCATGCAATGCTTTTTCTTTCTTTACTAAATTTAGTCATTAAATCAGTAGCGCTCATACTTTCAGGTATGGTTGGTATGGGCAGTAGGATAGCCTGGATATCAGCGGGGTTTTTAAACAGGTCTAACTGGTGCACATAGCCTAAAATATTATCAATATTTTTTTCATATACCACCAGCTTACTCAATTTGGTTTGTATAAACCTGTCTTTTACGGTTTCAATATTTGTCCTGATATCCACCCCGTCAATTTCCTTCCTGGGTATCAGGCACTCCCTTATTTTTTTTTCACTTAAGGAGAGGGCGTTTTCAAATAACTCCTTATTGATTTCCGTAGTGTCTTCTTCATCGTGGTTCTTACTTTGCTGAATAAAATGTTCCAGGTCTATTTTGGTAAATACATCTTTTTTTTCATTCAGTTTTACATTAAAAATATATTTCAGGATCCATTCGGCAATATCTACAAATAAGGAAGCAATACCTGAAAAAGCGGCATAAAAAAATTGGGTAATATATGCTATAAAGCCACTGCTGAGAATGGTCTCATTTTTTGCCCTGAAATAAGCCTTAAAAACAAATTCGAAAAAAAGCAGGCAAAGGGTAGAAACAATTGTTTCGATAATCAGGTGCAAATAAGGATTGGTAATATGCCAGCTAAAGTTGCCAATCTGGTTATGCCATACTTTCGACATAAAGCTACTCCAGAATAAACCATATACCACCAGTATCACATTGAAGGCAATCAGGGAAGTACCTATAAACCTGGCCGGTTTATCAGCATAGTCGCCCCAGGTCTTCCCGCTGTAAGTGCCCTTTTTTTTTCTTAATTCGATCGATAATTTATTGGCAGAAACAAACGCCATTTCTACGCCCGATAAAAAACCAATCAGGAGTAAAGAAATAAGTATTGCAAAAAGTGCTATCCAGTCCATTCAGTAAAAGTAATAAAGATCATTGATGTTTTTTGGGTAAAATTAATGGCAATGGATGAATTGGTTTATAATTACCACGGCTTCATTACAGGCTTTTTGAAGGTCATCGTTTACAATCAGTTTATCAAAATGTTCCTTAAAAGACAATTCATAAGTGGCTTTATTGATCCTGGCATCGAGCGATTCGGGGGTTTCCGTACCGCGACTTTCTAATCGTTTTTTTAATTCATCAACAGAAGGTGGCTCTATAAACAGGGTAATGCAGGATTCGGGGTATTGTTGTTTTACATGTATTGCCCCTTTAACATCAATATCAAGCACCGGAATTTTTTGATCCTGCCAGATACGATGTAATTCAGATTTTAGTGTGCCATAATATTTGCCTTCATACACCATTTCCCATTCCACAAATTGGCCCTGTTGAATTTTTTGTTTAAAATCCGCTTCGCTGATAAAGTAGTAGTCCAGGCCGTTTTTTTCCATGCCTCTTGCCTTCCTGGTAGCTGCGGATATCGAAAAAGCCAGTTGGGCAAAGGTTTGCATCAGGTGTCGGGTGATAGAAGTTTTGCCAGATCCGGAGGGGGCGGTGATGATGATAATTTTATTTTGCGGAAACATGTGCAAAGAAAAGAAAGAAAAGTCAAAAGATGTTCAATAGATGGTTTAAGGTTTGTAATTGATGGTTGGTCGTTGGTGGTTGATGGTTGATGGTTGGTGGTTGGTCGTTGATGGTTGGTCGTTGGGGGTTGAGCGTTGGTGGTTGAAGTTAGAATGTTATAGTTCCGATTAATGTATAAAAATTATATACCAGGCAACGTATCGGGTAATTTTTAAAATTAGCATCAACGCGGTAACTAAAATCATTCCAATTCACAAACAGTGTTTAATTTTCCGGCCCGGGTGAGCTATGCCGCTTAGTTTCAAAAAGGGTTAGCGGGTTAAATGCATCAGGACGCCTCCTGGGGGGCAGGGCGGCTAATCCTTTTTATATCTGCGCCAAGATACTGTAACCGGGTGTCGATATTTTGATAGCCCCTGTCAATCTGTTCAATATTTTGAATAATGCTTTTTCCCTCAGCGCTCAACGCTGCAATAAGCAGGGCCACGCCTGCGCGTATATCCGGACTGCTCATCGTTATACCCCTTAATTTTTGTTCCCTTTCCAAACCAATTACTACTGCGCGGTGCGGATCACATAAGATGATCTGTGCGCCCATATCAATCAGTTTGTCTACAAAAAACAAGCGGCTTTCAAACATTTTCTGGTGTATGAGTACACTCCCTTTTGCCTGTATGGCGGTTACTAAAACGATGCTTAGCAGGTCCGGCGTAAAGCCCGGCCAGGGATGATCATAAATAGTAAGCACACCTCCATCCATGTATTTTTGAATTTCATATAATTCCTGTGCCGGTATATGGATATCATCTCCCGGGAAATCCATTTGTATGCCCAGTTGTTGAAATCTTTCCGGTATAACGCCTAAGTGTTGTACCCCTGCGTTTTTAATAGTAATATCACTTTGGGTCATGGCCGCCAGTCCGATAAAACTGCCTACTTCAATCATATCCGGCAAAATGCGATGGGCAGTTCCACCCAAATAATCAACGCCTTCAACAACAAGCAAATTGCTTCCAATGCCACTGATTTTCGCCCCCATTCGGTTGAGCATTTTACAAAGTTGCTGCAGGTATGGTTCGCAGGCTGCATTATAAATAGTAGTGGTACCCGAAGCCATTACTGAAGCCATTAATATATTCGCGGTGCCAGTTACACTTGGTTCATCCAATAAGATATTTGTTCCTTTCAGTTCTTTTGCTGACAAATAAAAAAAGCCTTTTGGATTGTATTGAAAAGAGGAGCCTAATTTTTCAAAACCTATGATATGGGTATCTAATCTCCTGCGGCCAATTTTATCGCCCCCGGGTTTTGGGATATATGCTTTTTTAAAACGCGACAACATAGGTCCGGCAAGCATTACAGACCCACGCAGCTTACCGCTTTTTTTGTGGAAATCCTCACTGCTTAAATAATCAACATCCACATCATCTGCCTGGAAAGTACAACTGTTTCTGCCCGTTCTGTCAATTTTCACTTTCATTTCCGCCAATAATTCTATCAGCAGGTTTACATCTATAATGTCGGGAATATTATCAATGTAAACCTTCTCCGAAGTAAGCAGGACTGCGGAAATAATTTGTAATGTTTCGTTCTTGGCCCCCTGCGGTATAATTTCACCGGAAAGTCTTTTTCCTCCGGTAACTTCAAATGAACTCATCCTCGACGATAAATTTTAAATGATGGGTTATAAAAAATAAAGCCCCAACGTTTGCCAACAGTCAGGGCTCATGCCTTAAATTTTGTATTTCAAAAACAATCAGTCAACTGGCTTTCGCCAGGCTGCTCCATTGTTTAACGATCAATATCGTTTTTTAAAATTCCGGTTATTATTGGTTCTGTTGTCGGCGCTACCGCCACCCGTTCTGTTATCACGTCCACTGCTGCCAATACCTCCACGGTTATCACGCTGTCCGCCGCCACTACTGCGGTTATCTCTTCCCCCGGCATTATTTCTTGCGCCAAAGTTTTTTCTATAACCGCCGGCAGTACCGCTTCTGTAATCATCCCGGTCGGTGCGGTTATCAGTCCTGTGTTTTACAAACGGCCGGTTATTAAATTCCAACTGGCCATCGGTCATGCTTTGTAATTCGGTCTGGATATTATCGTCATGCACCAGTTCTTTGTGCCAGTTGCTGTAAGTAAGCTTCATATAATAAGCGATGGCGTTGGCAAATCCCTGGCGCTTTTCGGGGTTTTCTTCTTTCAGCGCTTTGTTGATAACTACTTCAATATTTTTTCCTAAATGATTGAATTTAGGATATTTTTTTGGATAACCCAAAGGCTCAGGCTTAGCTTTTAGTGTCTCCCGTGTTGGAATGGGGTAGGGGCTATCCACATCCAGTGTAAAGTTACTGATCAGGAATAGATGATCCCATAATTTATGACGGAAATCTTCCACATTTTTTAAATGCGGGTTTAAAAAACCCATCAATTCAATAAGTGACATTGCATTTCGCTGGCGCTTTTCTTTGTCTTCAATACTCAACAGGTATTCCACCATTTTTTGTATATGGCGACCATATTCTCTCATCGTTAAATGATTGCGTGTGGTATTGTACTCCATATTCTCTACGTTCATCATATAAGCAAATGTACTAAAAAGCATTATACGCAACAACTTTAACGGCTATTCAAATTAAATTAAAATTGCTGCAAAATTGGCCGGATTTGAGCTGGAGGAGTTTAATAATGAGCAGGAATTGCCCCTGGTTATCCATTAAAGTCGGCCAGGTTGAGTAGAGACAAACCCCCGAAGGATGTAAACCCGGACGGGCATCTTCAGACTGCCTAAGCGCTTAAATGTATTTTTTCCTGCAGATAGTAAAGGCGGTAAAAGCTCCAAGACTATCCGCTAACCAATCCAACAGGTCAAAGCTTCGGCCGGATACACAGTATTTTTGAATAAATTCAGTGGTTAAACCCCAAATGGAAGTGGCAATTGCAATCCTGATAAAGTATTGCAGTTTTTCCCTATCCTCCAATGGCGACAGGGCAAAGGGTAACATGAAGAGCAATGCCAGCAAACCAAATATCCCTGCATGCACCCACTTATCAAAATAAATTTTATCGAACCAGTTATTTGAAGGAATGTCCTTACCGGGCAGGCACAATAGCACCAACACAACAAAAAACCAGGCAATGCCTGGCGCAAACCTAGTAATGTTAATATGCATCATAAACCTCGAAGTTTAATAATTCCATCGCCTTCCGGATGAAAAACTGCTTTTTTTTGCAGGTAATTGTTAAGGATAATTATCCAACGAGTGCAGTATAGGCTTCAGCAGTCATCAGTTTTTCTATATCGGAAACATTGTCTACGGTCATTTTTATCATCCAGCCTGCGCCGTAAGGATCTGTATTTACCAGTTCCGGTTGCGCCTCCAGTGCCGGGTTCACTTCAGTAATGGTGCCGGGCAAGGGTAAAAAAAGATCGCTCACGGTTTTTACAGCTTCCACCGTACCAAATACTTCTTCTGCACCCATTGCTTTTCCCTGTGCAGATATATCCACATATACAATATCGCCTAATTCGCCCTGTGCAAAATCGGTAATGCCCACTGTAGCGATATTGCCCTCTAAAGACACCCATTCATGATCTTTTGTATAGCGAAGGTTTTCTGGGTAATTCATACAATTAAAATTTATATTTTTTAAGTAAAGGGATTGATCTTTATTTCTTATTATATTTATTAAAGTTGTTGCAAATTAAATCATTTTTGTTCGCCGGATGAATGAATTATTTAACGGGCAGGCATACATTTCTGGTGTCGGTGATAACTAAAGACTGGATTGTGGACTGTGAATTGTTTCATATTGCAGCATTCACAGTTGATCGTTAACCCACAAACCAATCCGGCACTTTGCAATTAAACATCGCATAGTTTTATTTCATTACTTCCATTTTCATATGAATATCTGTCACAGACCGGTCGAAATTGCCCTTTTTTGACTGGGCAATCTGGTCCACCACTTCAATACCTGTTTCTACTTCACCAAATACCGTGTAGTTCATATCGAGGAGCGGTGTTCCCCCGAGCATCTTGTAAGTCATGCGTTTTGCCGGGGAAAAATAAATGCCTCTTTGCATTTGGATCATATTCAATTCGTCTTCACCATATTTTTTTCCCTGCACGATATAAAACTGGCAACCACTGCTTGCCTTCTCGGGATTATTATTCCTCGCCGCCGCAAGCGCTCCTTTTTTATGGTATAAGGTAGAATCAAATTCTGCCGGGATGGTATAACCCACATCTCCCTTTCCCAGCATAATATCCGGAAGCGCATGCTTACTTTCCGGATCACCTCCCTGAATCATAAACCCGGCGATGATCCGGTGAAATATTAAACTATCGTAAAAATGATCATTTACCAGCTTAATAAAATTATCCCTGTGAAGGGGCGTTTTATCAGACAGCCTCACCACTATTTCACCCAGGTCTGTGGTTATTTTTACCCTTACACCGGATGGTTTTACGGGCAGTTTGATAACAGGGGCAACTGGCTTTTGCTTTTGCTTTACAGGGGCCGAAGCTGTTTTTTTTACTACTTTTTTCTTAACCTGGGCATGGCAAAGGGTCACGGTGAATATTACCAGGAAACTGAGGGTAAGTCTGAAAAAAATACGCATATACATCAATTGTCGTTTAAAAAAAACTGCTCAAAGTAAAGCAAAACATGGTCTTTTAAAAAATTTTCCTGCTCAAAGAGGTTAAAGGAAGGTAGCGCTTTTAATTGTTTAAAATGTGGCCAGCCTTCTTCATCATAGCCTTCCAGCATATAAAAGCCGCTTTGCATTAACACCGTACAAACTGCAATGTGCATCAGGTCCTGTTTTTGTTCTTTGGTATATACCTGTTTTCCGCTACCCAGTTCCTGCACACCTATTAAAAAAAGCACGCCGTCCATATCCGGTTTAATGCTGTATGTTTCTTTTAATTTAATGCGAAGTTTAAGCCACCTTACCTGTAAATCGTCTTTTGCATGCTGCATGTTGCAAATATAAATTTAAAACTGCCATCTTCACTCCGGAAATCTGGCACCTGAAAATCAGGCATCATACTTTACCTTTGGCAAAATTTTAATAAAAATGTTACAGATCAGTTTTATACGCCAAAATATTGAATTGGTAAAAGAAAGGTTAAGCGTCCGGTATTTCAATGATATCTCAATTGTGGACAGGGTGGTGGAACTGGATAAATTAGTGCGTAAATTAAAGGTAGAAACTGAAACATTGCAGGCTGAAATGAAAACTTCGAGTAAAGAAATTGGTTTATTGCTGGGTAAAGGGGAGAAAGATTTGGCGGAACAAAAAAAGCAACAGGTTGCCCTCAATACAAACAATATTGAAGCATTGAATGCAAGTTTAAACCTTGCAGAAAAACAATTGCAGGATGAAATTGTTAGATTGCCGAACCTCCCGCACAGTTCTGTAAAAAAAGGTAAAACACCGGAGGAAAATGAAGTGATAAAGAATGGTGGGACTATACCAGCACTTCCTGCTACAGCGGTGCCGCATTGGGAGCTCATAAAGAAATACGACTTGGTAGATTTTGAAACAGGCGCTAAACTAACCGGCAGCGGATTTCCGTTGTATAAGGGAAAGGGAGCAAAATTACAAAGGGCGTTGATACAATATTTCTTAGATTATAATACTGCGGCGGGCTACACGGAATATTTGCCGCCGCTGATGGTAAATGAAGCTTCCGCTTATGGTACCGGGCAGTTGCCGGATAAGGAAGGTCAAATGTACCATATAACCGCAGACGGCCTGTTTTTGATACCTACAGCGGAAGTTCCGGTTACTAATATTTACCGGGACGAAATTATAAAAGAAACTGATCTGCCGGTAAGGATGACTGCCTACACACCATGCTTTAGAAGGGAAGCAGGCAGTTTTGGAACTGATGTGCGTGGATTGAACAGGGTGCACCAGTTTGACAAAGTGGAAATAATCCAGTTAGTACATCCTGGCGAAAGTTATAGGGTATTAGAATCAATGGTAGTGCATGTAGAAAAATTGTTACAGTCACTGGAATTACCTTTTCGGATACTTCGTTTATGCGGTGGTGATATGGGATTTACCAGCGCCCTTACCTACGATTTTGAAGTATACAGTGCGGCACAACAAAAATGGCTGGAAGTGAGTTCTGTCAGTAACTTCGAAACTTTTCAAACCAACAGGATGAAGATACGTTACAAAGATGCTGGCGGTAAAACGCAACTCTTACATTCCTTAAACGGATCATCACTTGCATTGCCCAGGATAGTGGCTTCTTTATTGGAAAATAATCAAACGGAAACGGGTATACTTTTACCAGCAGTATTGCATCGTTATTTTGGCGCCCCTTCAATTTAATTTTTCTTTAATGGTATCCAACCTTCCCAGGACTGGGTAACATTAAAATTTACTTTACCGCCCATTCTATTTTGTTTACTTTAACACGGCTGTAGCAGCTATCGAAGTAATGTGTAACTCTTTAGTTATACAAATATTTTGTTATCACCTAAACTTACCCGTTATGAAGATTAATTTACTCATTCTTTTTTTATTTACCACTTTACTTTTAAATGCACAAATAAAAAAGGGCGCATTATTTATTGGTGGCGATGTATCGGTTAATAGTTCAAAGTTTACTGGCACCAATCAATCTACTTCACAAAACCAGGCTTATAATTTTTATCCTTCCCTTGGCTGGGCGGCGAAAGATAATATTATTGCAGGAGGGAGGCTGCTGGTTTCCTTCTATGATAGCAGGCAAAATGTTTTTTATAGCAGCAAGGGACATAACCTGGGGGCCGGTATCTGGATGCGTAAATACCTGCCACTGGGCAAGTCATTCTACCTGTTTGGAGATGCCGGTATTAGCGGACAGTCCATTTATAGAAAGCAAACAACTATGCAGCAACCGGATTATTTTAAGGAAAAGGGATTTTCGATTAGTGCAGGTTTATTTCCCGGTGTATCCTATCAAATAAAAAACCGGTGGTATTTAGAAGCAGCATTTAGCAATTTAATTTCATTGGGATATGAAAGAAAAAATACGGAACAAGCCACCCAGGGCGGGTCCGTTAGTAAAGGTGTAAATAACAGTTTCAATATCTCCGGCAGTCTGGGTAACGGTGTCCCTTTGCAGGTTGGCATGCGTTGGATTATTAATAAAAAGTACCAGTAATAATTACGGCTAACGGTTTAGCTTACTTGCAGGTTCACCGGTAAATTATCATTGGCTTTCCTTAATTGATTGATGCGCCGGTTCATTACATAAAACCAGGCCGGTGGCACCATTGCAAGTATCATACTGCCCGGGTAACCAGTAGGTAACTGAGGAGCATCGGGGTGATTTTTCAAAATTTGATACTTTTTGCCGGCAAGGTAATGATGATCACTATGGCGGCTTAATTCAAATAACATTAACCTGCCTAAAATATGATTGCTGTTCCAGCTATGGTTTGGCATGGCCCGCTCGTACTTACCAATCCCGGTTGCCCGGCGTTGAAGTCCGTAATGTTCAATATAGTTTACAGTTTCCAGTAAGCCGATACCAATTGCGGCTGCACATAAATAATAGATAGTAATGATTGGTCCAAAGGCAACACATATCATTGCTACAAATAAAAATTGTATTACATGTGCCTGGAGCATTTCATTTTTCCAATGTATAACCGGTAATCCTTTTTTTCTTATTTCAGCATTGGAAATTTTCCATGCAGAGAGATAAGAGAATACAATGGTGCGAAAATAAAACAGGTACACCGGCTCATTATACCGGGCACTGCTTGGATCCCCAGGGGTGGCTACATTTTTATGATGGCCTTTATTATGTTCTATAAAAAAATGCATGTAGAGAGAGGTGAGCAAGGAAGCTTTAGCCAGGCCCTGTTCCAGGGGATTTACCCGGTGACCAAGTTCGTGGCCAATATTGATACCAAATGTGCCACATAATAAACCCATAGCAGCAATTCTGCCTGCAATTTCCCACCAGGCAAGTGTTTCATTTTGTATCGACTGTAAAAAAAAGAATATTGCAGCAAACTGAAGCACTACAAAGAAGTATAACATATAGTCATAAACCTTGTCTTTTTTTGCCAGCTCTTCTTCAGCGGCATCCATATCTTTTACCCTGGGGGTTAATACCAACTCAAATAACGGTATGATAATCCACGCATAAATTACCGGTAACCAGGTTAACCAATCATTCGAATGGAATGCAACAAAGGCCAATACATAGATAGTAACCGGCAACAGGTATTTAAATGCTTTTACATTCATAGTAGCAATGGAAATGAAATTACAAGTTAATAAATTCAGTTTAAATAATTAATTTACATGTAATTGGTTAATTTTTTTTCCGAGAGGTGGTTAAACCAATTTATAAAGAAAAGGTCAGAACAGCCGCCATATACGAAAACAATCTTCATGTAAACTAAACCAGTCGAATGCAAGTTTCAAACCGATTAAAAAATCAACACCTTTTGTGGAGGGCAGCTTTTGGCCCGATGGCTGAAAACGCGGCAGACCTGGATGGCATTTCTCAAAAAAAGTTATGGGAACTGTTATTAAAAACGTCTGAAAAATCACCCGTAAAAATAGATGTGGCCTCAAGTATGCTGGATGGATTGGTAAAAGGGATGCAGGACCTTGGTCAAATGCAAAAACTTACGCAGGAACAAAGGAAGGCTGTGCAGCAACAGTCCAGGGAAGATATCAGAAATCTTAATCTGCGGTGGATGACTGAAATGACCAACAGCGAAGCCCAGTTCAGGGAAAAGATGAGCCTGTTCTGGCATGGTCATTTTGCCTGCAGGGTGATCAATATTTTATTCCAGCAACAATTACTGGATATCTTACGGAGGAATGCTTTCGGTAAATTTGGTGACTTGTTAAGGGAGGTCAGCAAAAGCCCTTCCATGCTCCAGTTTTTAAATAACCAGCAAAACAGGAAGCAAAAGCCCAACGAAAATTTTGCAAGGGAGGTGATGGAATTGTTTACAATGGGCAGGGGAAATTATACAGAAAATGATGTAAAAGAAGCCGCAAGGGCCTTTACAGGATGGGGCTTTAACCTGCAGGGAGAATACATATTCAGGGATAACCAGCATGATGATGGCAGCAAAACATTTCTGGGTAAAACCGGCAATTTTAATGGCGATGATATTATCGATATTTTGTTGGAGCAAAAGCAAACTGCGATTTACATTACAAAAAAAATATACCGCTATTTTGTAAATGAAAAAGTGGATGAAAAAAAAGTAGAATGGCTGGCCAACCGCTTTTATGAAAATGAATATGATATCAAAAAACTGATGTCGGATATTTTCACCAGTGATTGGTTCTATGAAGAGAAAAATATCGGTACCAAAATAAAATCACCCGTTGACCTTCTGGTAGGGATACAAAGGCTACTCCCGCTCGAATTAGAAAATAACGCTCCCCTTTTATTGTTTCAACGTGCATTGGGACAAATACTTTTTTATCCCCCCAATGTAGCGGGCTGGCCCGGTGGAAAAAGCTGGATCGATAGCAGTACCCTCATGTTGCGGCTACGTATTCCACAATTTTTAACAGCGAATGAAGCAATAAATATTCGCCCAAAAAGTGATGATGATGTGATGATGGGCCAAATGACGGATGAGAAAGGAAAACTGGAAAAGAAGGCCGGTTATGGGGTTAAAAATGGGGTTGCCGTAGACTGGAAAATGCCTGTGAAAATATTTGAAAAGGTATCAAGGGAAAACCTTTTGCCTAAAATTTCAGAAACAGTTCTTCAAACAAAAAGCAGGGTGAGCAGCAACCTGCTGGCTAAATACCTTAATAGCGAAAGCAGGGAAAATTATATTAAAAGTACTATCATTAACCTGATGAGTACGCCAGAGTACCAGTTGTGTTAAACCGAAGGGAAAAAAACCATAGCTTTTCGTATTGTTATAATATTTTTTAGCGTTGGGTATTGTTTCACCCATCTTATATGAAATAGCCGGAAGCCCGCGACCAGGATCCATTTTCTCCTGAATTTGTTGAAACATAAAGAGTGAATGGGTGCAAGCATTTCGGCGCTTTTGTCAGGTATAAAATAGTTTACGATTAAATCGACAAACCAATTTATTTTTTAACTTAAATATTTCTCCCGGCAGGGGAGGTTAGGAGGATTTTTTATGGTAATCAAACGCAAAGAATTTTTACAGATCGGTTCACTGGCCACCGCTTCATTTATGCTGCCGAAATTTCTCAAGGCTTTTGAAAGCCCTATGATGGTACCGCCTGGCAATAAAGTGATCGTAGTAATTCAATTTAGCGGGGGTAATGATGGATTGAATACCGTGATCCCTGTGCAAAATGACATTTACTACAAGGCAAGACCCAGGTTGGGGATAGCAAAGGACAAAGCCTTATCGCTTACTGATGAAGCAGGACTGAACCCCGCATTGGAAGCCTTTAAAGGTTTATATGATGAAGGAAACCTTGCTATTATGAATAGTGTAGGTTACCCCAACCCCGACCGGTCTCATTTCAGAAGTATGGATATATGGCATAGTGCCAGTAAAAGCAATGAGTATGTGAATACCGGTTGGATTGGCAGGTACCTGGATGCGCAGTGTAAGGGATGTGATAAACCAACCCAGGCTGTGGAGATTGACGATATATTGAGCCTTGCTTTAAAAGGCGAAGATAATAACGGCCTGGCATTTAAAGACCCGAAAAAATTATATACCAGCAGTAATGAAAAGTTTTTCAGGGATATCAATGCTGATCATCACGCCGGTGATGAAACGGCTGATTACCTATATAAAACCATGAGTGGTACATTAAGCAGTGCCGACTATATTTTTCAGCAAAGCAAATTGCATCCGTCGGTGGCTGTATACCCCGGGACTGCGTTGGGGAAAGACTTAAAAACCATTGCATCACTGATCCTCTCTGACATCAATACCAAAGTGTACTATGTTTCGCTGGGTAGTTTTGATACACATGTAAACCAGGAAAATCAACAGAAAAGACTGTTTACAGAATTGAATGATGCAGTAAAAGCATTTACGGCTGACCTAAAAAAGAATAACAGGTTTGAAGATGTACTGATGATGACCTTTAGTGAATTTGGAAGAAGGGTAGGCCAAAATGCCAGCGGTGGCACCGATCATGGTACGGCCAATAATATGTTTTTTATCAGCGGTGGATTAAAAGAAAAAGGGCTACTAAATGCGATGCCCGACCTGTCCGACCTTAAAGAAGGTGACCTGAAACATAAAGTTGATTTTAAAGATGTGTATGCAACTGTTTTAAAGAATTGGCTGGGTGCAAACGACCAGCAGATATTGGGCAGTAGGGGGAACTACCTGAATTTTATATAGAAATATCCACGGCTATCCGATTTTAAATAAGTTATTGAGATCGGTGCCAACTTTTGACATCAGTTTGCAGCCACGCTTTTTTTCAGGTATTAACTTCCGCCACTCGTTTTTTTCTGTTGAAGAATTTTAATTTGTCATTTTTTAAAAGATCCTTAGTGGTCAGGTAGTGGATCACTTTTTCTTCCAGCCAATGATGAAACGGTAATAACATCGCAATCAAAATGATCTTGATCAGCAGTATTTTCCAGGGTTCACCATGCGTCCAGTGATGAATTTGGACATCGGCCAGTAAAATAATAAATTCAAAGAAAAATATAAAGGCGAGGAAACCAATTACCCTGATAGTACCAGCGGAAACTTTAAATAATCCCATTAAAATTAGTAATAAAAAAATGGTAGCTATGCCGATGGTAATACCCATATATTGAATATTGTGGCGGCGATCTGTCGCTTCTTTGGTCCTTAGTTCTTCTCTTTCCTTTCTTTTATTTTCGTTATCCAGTTCTACTGATAACAAATCCTTATCTTTTGCTAACTGCAGCAAGGTATCCGATAATTGATTGTATATCCCTGAATATGCATAAGCCAGTTTATAATCACCTGATTTTTGATACACTGAATCCATTTCTTTTGATACAATCTTCTGTAATTCAAGATCTCCTGCAAGTTTTGCATAGTCGAACACCCGGTTGTAATAAAGCAATGAATTTTTCCAGTCCCCCTCTAGCTTATACAATTCAGCATATGAGGTATAGAAATAATGTTTATTGATTGCCGACGATCTTGTTTCATAAAAAGGGGTGGCTTTTTTATAATAATGGTGGGCGCTGTCAAACCTGTGCAACTCTGCATATGCAGCCCCAATCAAAAAATCTATCGGTGAAGTGTAGCCAATGTTTTTTATCTGGTCGATCAGGTCTTTTTTTTCTGTCAGCAAAACAAATATTTTTTGAGGGTTATTGCTGGCGAAATACAACTGAAATAATGGGTCAAGCAGGTTAAGCTTCAGCATCGGTTGGTGGTATTTATCGCAAAGTGCAAGAGCGGTATCAATATAGGCTTCTGCCAGGTCGTATTGTTTTGCCTTTATGTTATTGACTGCAATGGCACTGTAAACGGGCATTACATTGTAAAGGGGGGAGTTGTCTTTTTTTATAATGGCAAGTTGTTTAAACAAATAGTCCTTGGCTTTTTCATACTGCTGAATTGAAGTATAAAAATCGGCTAATTTTCGGTAGCAGATATTTAGTAAAAACTTATTGCCGGCGGCATCTGCTATATCATAAGCCGCCATATAATTGCGGAATGCATTCAGTTTCTGGCTCTGTTCCATTAATGTATTACCAAGGCTTATATAGGCGGATATCATTACGGAATCAGCTTTGGAAATATTGGCAAGCGTTAAGGCATTTTGATTGTACTCCAGGGCTTTTTCCTGTTGATCTTTCAACCTGTAAATGCGTGCGAGGGCCATATTAGCCCAGGCCTGGGTTTCTGTAAGGCTGGTATTTTTTACCAGTTCAAACGCATTATTGGCATAAGTTAAAGCGGTATCAATATTCGCTGCGATATTTAACCGTCCGCTATAGATTCCGGCTGCAAAAATATTGGCATTGCAGATTAGTTTGATGTTACGCGTTTCATCTGCTTTTATGAATGCAGCCTTAAGGGATTTATGAAATTTCACCTTGTTAAATTCAAAAGCATAGTTCGCAGCATATAACATGTTAAATACATATGCTGAATCTGTTTTTGCAGAAAGCGCAACTTTATAAAAACTATCAATTGCTTTATTGGGGTCCTGTGCAAGTGAATGTATAACGATAATGGTGAACGTGAGAATGCATAGAATAAATCTTTTTACCATAATATTACCTGTTAGAGATATAAATTAATTGAAAACCTTTCCATGAAATTTCGGCGAAACCGGTTTGTCTAAAAATTAGTTGTCATTATCCCGGCGCTTTCATTCAGACGGGATTGAACTGAAAGATAAAAAAAATAGGCGATACATCGGAAGGTACCGCCTTCCCATAAATGAAGTGAAAGTTATTTTTTTCAAAACGATTGGATATAAAATCCAACCCATCCCGCATTGCTCCTGACAAAGTTTTTACGATCCGTCCACCGAAAGCCATTTAGTACACGCTGCATTTTCGAAGAATGCTACTTAACTCCTCCCATCCATTTCTTTAAAAATGGAACAGTAAACATTATCAATATACCAATCATCACTGATGCAATCCCGATTTTTTGGATCACATCAGCATAATACGGTAATGAAAGCACAGGGTCATCCTTCGCCAGTATTTCCTTAGGGACACTCATCAAAGCCCCGATCTTCCCGGCAAGGAATTCGCCGATGGCGCTTGCGAAAAACCATATTCCCATCATCATAGAAACGATCTTGGGAGGCGACAATTTGGTTACCATTGAAAGCCCGATCGGCGATAAACAAAGTTCCCCGCAAATAATAAACAAATAGCCAAATACAAAGGGCCATAAAGGGATAACGCCCGTACTTTCATTCACCATACACCCTATGTAAAAAACATAGAAGCCGATACCCAGAAAAATAAAAGAGAGCGCAAATTTTAACGGGGTGCCGGGCTCTTTTCCCCGCTTATTTAGCCAGGGCCATAAGGGCGCGGCAAGCAGGGTGAGGATGATCACCCATCCCGGGGGAAGAAAATTATTCACGGCTAAGGCGGGAAGATCCATACCCAGCAGGGTCATTTTGGAATTTCGCTCTGCCAATAAATTCATTGATCCGGCATTTTGTTCGTAGATAGCCCAGAACACGATTGAAAAAATGATCATTACCAGCGCTGCAAATAATTTAAGTCTTGTTTCTCTTTCTAATTTCATCGCTATTGAAAGCACATAGATCAGGGATAATATACCCAGCCCAAACATGATATAATCCATCATATGGTATTGATGGAATAAGGTAACCACCAATGGCACAACTGCCAGGGTGCCACCATAGATCAGCCATTCCGTTTTTATAAATCCAAATAGGCGGTTGTTCAACGCTGCATCATTGGGTGGAAGGCCCCTTAGTCCCAATGATTTTTTCCCTATCGCAAAAACAACCAGGCCTAACAGCATAAAGATACCGGCAAGCCCAAAACCATAATGCCAGTTGATAGTGGTACCCACATAGGCGCAAAGTGCCCCGCCAATGGCTGCGCCGATATTGATTCCCATATAAAATATGGAAAAACCGCTATCCCTGCGGGGGTCATTTTCTTCATATAGTGTTCCTACAAGACTGGAAATATTTGGTTTAAAAAAGCCATTACCGCAAATGATGAATGCCATACCATAGAAAAAACTCCAGTCGTTGGGTAAAGCTAGAATGAAATGGCCGATCGTCATCAGTAAACCACCAAACAGTATCGCACGCCTGTAACCAATAAACCGGTCTGCCATAAAACCACCAAACATCGGCATCGTATAAACCAGGGCCGCGTATGATCCAAGGATAGCATAGGCTTTTGGATCATCATAGTTCAGTTGGCTGGTCATGTAGGCAATTAACAAGGCCTTCATGCCGTAAAATGAGAAACGCTCCCACATTTCAGTAAAAAACAGCAGGTAAAGTTGTTTCGGTTGTTTGGCAGAAACTGTGGCCGCATGAGCTGATTCCGTAAGATCCATATAATTTGATTTATAATTATTTTACGCCCCTCTCTTTCATTATTTGGTTCAGCCATCTCAACATGGAAAACATAATAATGGTTGCAATCATCAGCAACCCGAAATTGACCCAAAAGAAATTGGCCTTGTTTTCGTACCCATCCCACATAGTTGCCAATACCCCTGATAACTTATTACCGATGGATGTTGCCAGGAACCAGCCTCCCATCATCAAGGCTGTAATGCGCACGGGACTGAGTTTTGAAACAAGTGATAATCCCATCGGGCTAAGCAGCAGTTCACCAATTGTTATAATGCCATAAGTAGCCACCAGCCACCATACACTTGCTTTTTCAGTTCCATTGCCACTGGCATTCACCGCCCAAACCATAACGAGTACGGAGACGGCCGAAATCAGGAGACCGATTGCTATCTTGGTCGGTGTGGATGGCTCCCTGTTCCGCCTGCGGAGAAAAGCGAAGAATGCAACTACCAATGGCGTTAACAGGATCACCCACCCGGGATTAATGGATTGGCTTAGCGGGGTTGACCATAAAGTTGCATGCCCGCTATTTTGAGGAAGTTGGGCAGGCTCCACATTTTTAAAATATGCCGGGTAATTGTACTCCATCATCACTTTTCCATCTTTTTTCTGAAGCCTGAACTGATCATCATACAATTCAACTGAATCCATTCTGTATTCCAGTTTTTCAGCCAGGTATACCCCACTGAAAACCTTGCCAGCCCCCCCGGAAACCTCCCTGTTGGTATAGGTATCAGCCCATATGGTAAGAGCGGTACCATTTTGTTTAAAAACTGCCCAGAACATTACTACCGCAGCAAAAATCGCCAGCAATGCAGCTATGGGTCGTTTCTCCGACTTTTCGGCCCGAAAATATAATGAAGCATAAAAATAAATAACGGGGATGCAGGCAAAAATAAATGCATCGTTACTATCAGATTGAAAAATATTTCCGGGTATCAGCCACCCGATCACCCCGGCGATTACAGAAGGCAGTAATATGGTAATTACTATTCTTGAAAAAGGCATATCTTCTTTCGTCATCGGTTTTTTAATGTCAACTGATCTGTAATGGCGGGTACCCGAAATAAAAATGAGTACGCCAAGGAACATCCCTATTCCTGCGGCGATAAAAGCGTATTTCCATCCCCAGATTATGATAATGGCGGCACTGAAAAAATTGCAGACAAATGCGCCAATATTGATACCCATATAAAAGATATTGTATCCTTCATCTTTTCTTTTTTCAAACTCGGGAGTGGAGTACAGGTTACCCAGCAAGGTGGAAATATTAGGTTTAAAAAATCCATTGCCAACAATAACGAGGGTCATAGATAAATACAACATCGGTAAATTGTGTACTGCCATTAAGCAATAGCCAATACCCATCATAAGGCCACCCGCAATAACGGATCTTCTGTAACCAAAATAACGGTCGGCCAGTAAGCCGCCTATAAACGGGGTGAGGAAAACCAATGCGATGAAAGTTCCATAAAGATCGGAAGCCTCCTTATTTGTCATGGCGAAACCCTGCTCCACATTTTTAAGGTATAATAAGAAAATACCAATCATAAGATAGTATCCAAACCGCTCCCACATCTCGGAGAAAAATAAAAAAGGAAGCGCCCTGGGATGCTTGCGTTGCTTTAAAGTTTCGGTCATTAATATCTTTTTCAATTTTGAAGATAAATAAAAAGGCAACCTATTGATTGCCCTTTTTCGATTTTTGACTGGTGAGATTACCTTATTCCATGCATCATTTTTTTCAATAACGGTGTTAGTGCATATAAAAGAATAGAGGCCACCCCGGTTAGTATTACAAATACCATAAAGAATTCAAACAAATTATGAATTTCAAAACCAGCAAATACAGGATAATCAATATTGATCTGACTTTTATTTAATTGGGCTAGCTGGTCAGCCGACGGTACAATCTTTTTGTCTAACACATCCTGTAAATTAATTCCCAACTCCCCTGCCCTTTTAAATTTATCCCCGGTTGGAGGTAATAAAGAACCCAAAGTGCCCGCTAAAGCATAACCTGAAGCATTCGACAGGAAGAACACGCCGTACAATAATGAAGAAAATCTTTTGGGGGATAATTTAGATACCAGTGAAAGGCCGATTGGAGATAAACACAATTCGCCACAGGTTTGAATTAAGTAAAGAAGTATCAGCCATTTAATTGCCAGCAAACCCGAATTGCCCAGGTCCTTCACATTATAGGCAATAATGAAATAACTTAATGCTATTAATGCCAAGCCAATGGACTGTTTTACAGGCGATATGGGCTCTTTGTTTTTGCTCCGTAAATAATCCCAAAGCATACTAAAAGGGATGGCAAAGGCAACAACAAACAAGCCATTAAAAATCTGAACCATTGATGGCGGCATTTGCCAACCAAAAAAATCCCGGTCTGTTTGATTATTTGCTATAAAGGTTAAGGAAGAACCTGCCTGTTCAAAAGCGGCCCAAAAGAAAATTATAAAGAATGAAACAATATAAATCACTAATATCCTTTCTGTTTCTACTTTGGTTAATGACTTATCTGAAAGTATCAGTCCGGCCAAAGTTAAACCACTGGAATAGATTAAAGAATAAATCACATTTTGTCCAAATAAATAATGCATAGTGCAGCCCAACGCTATAAAAGCAAAAACAGCTACCACCAATGATTGTTTTGAAAATGTGGCCTTTTGCGATTCGCCTTCTTCAAAATCTGCCGTTACATTTTTGGAAGGTAAACCGCCAATTGCTTTTCCATCGGGCCTTACAACATATTTATCTTTTAAAAAAAAGAATAATGCCGATCCGGTCAACATTGCTAATGAAGCTGCTAAAAATCCCCACTTAAAAGCATGGATATCCCTTACTCCATTCTGATCTATTACATCTCCAACCAGCGGGCATATCAATTGCCCTAAGAAGGCGCCTAAATTAATACCCATATAAAAAATGGTAAAAGCACTATCCAGTTTGCTTTTCTCGGCTTTTGGATAAAGGCTGCCCACCATGCTGGAAATATTAGGTTTAAAAAAACCATTGCCAAAAACGATGACGCCCAACGCGCACCACATCAGGGTTTTTGCAAGGTCTAAGTTGTCTCCAAAAATACTAGCGCTGAAAAATAACAATAATTGGCCAGTGGCCATTAATAAGCCACCCAGCAAAATACAATTTCTGTTTCCTAAAAATCTGTCGGCGATAAACCCACCGAGCATTGGAGTTAAATAACATAATCCAAGAAAACCGCCATAAATTAAGGAGGCATTATCCTCTTTAAGCATAAGAGAATTTACCAGGAAAAGGGTAAGGACCGCCCTCATGCCATAAAAATTAAACCGCTCCCACATTTCCGTTCCGAAAAGTACCCATAGACCTTTTGGATGCCCCTGTTTTTGAATTACCGTTTCATTCATAGTGAATTATTTTAATACTTTATATATTTTAATCCCTCAAAGTAGCAAATTTCTTTTTACTAAATCCAAAGCGCTCATTTCTATTTTTAAAATCAGGAAAATAAATCTACCTGCCGCCTGTAAAAAATTATATGGCAAACTGTTTCAGGAACTTTAATTTCGCCTTCCCGGGCGGCGGTTTAAAATGAATGTTTTATACCCTGTTGTTGGCTCATCGCAGGAAATCACTGGTGTAATAAATGATCATTTAAATAAAATGGTAATGTGCTTCATAAGCTGTCGATGTTTTTGTTTGTGCAACCAATGTTCAAATATTTACCAATTATCTTAAGTAAAATAATCTTTATTCACACAAATTCATTCAATTTGTGCTATTGGAAATATAATCGGTAAATGCTTAAACTATCCTGAGGCATTTACCAGGTATTTACTTTTTTTTACTTCAATCCCTATTTATTTCATGAATATTCTTTTGATTGGCGGTGGTGGCAGAGAGCATACATTAGCCTGGAAATTAAAACAAAGTACCCATTGCAAACAATTATATATTGCTCCGGGTAATGCGGGTACTGCCCGGCTGGGTATCAATATTGCACTTACCTCTACAGACTTTAATGGATTGGCATCCTTTTGCACCGGTAACAAAATAGACATGATTATAGTAGGCCCTGAGGAGCCATTGGTAAAAGGCATTTATGATTTTTTTAAAACTAATCCCGCTACAGCTCATATACATTTTATTGGTCCGTCCAAAGAAGCATCGCAGCTCGAAGGAAGCAAGGCTTATGCAAAAGCGTTTATGAACCGCCATAATATACCTACAGCGGCATACCGTGAGTTTGATGCTGCAAATTTTGAAGAAGGCATCAATTATATAAAGAACCATTCATTGCCGATAGTGTTAAAAGCAGATGGACTGGCCGCCGGCAAAGGGGTGATCATTTGTTCCAGTCAGATTGAGGCTTTGGCGGAGTTTGACCTGATGATCCAACACGCAAAATTTGGCGAGGCTGGTAAACGGGTGGTAATCGAGCAGTTTTTGGATGGAATAGAACTTAGTGTATTTGTATTAACCGATGGAAAAAATTATGTATTGCTTCCGGAAGCGAAAGATTATAAAAGGATTGGGAAAGGCAATACCGGCCCAAATACAGGAGGAATGGGAGCAGTTAGCCCGGTGCCATTTGCAGATGATGCCTACCTGCAAAAAGTAAAAGAACTAATTGTGGAACCAACCATTGCCGGCTTATTATCAGAAAAACTCGAATACCAGGGTATTGTGTTTATCGGATTAATTAATGTAAAGGGCGAGCCTTTTGTTATTGAATACAATTGCAGGTTCGGGGATCCCGAAACCGAAGTGATTATTCCAAGAATAGAAAATGACCTGGTAGAGATTTTATTGGCTACCGCGCAAAACAGGTTGAATGAAATTGAAATCAAAACAAGTTCAAAAACAGCAGTGACTGTAGTGGCGGTAAGCGGGGGGTATCCAAATGACCATGAAACCGGCAAGGAAATCTACGGTTTGGATGATTCAGCAATGGAGGGCTCCATCATTTTTCATTCAGGTACCCGGCAGGAAAACAATAAAGTGTTGACAAACGGGGGAAGGGTATTGGCAGTAACCTCATTTGGCGATAATATTGCTGAAGCCGCCGAACAATCCAATAATTTGCTGGAGCAGGTGTTTTTTGAAGGTGTTTACTTCAGGGATGATATTGGATTTGAATTCAGGCAGGCCTGATGGCCCTTCATTATAAAATGCCGGCAAAATACAACAAACAAAGGGCTGTAAACAATTGCAGTAAACTCCAAACGGTAAATAGTCCGTAAACAACAAAGGATAAATAGTTAATATTATCCTCCCACAAAATATTGTCAAATAAAGAATTTGCCGTTGTTAATTCAAATAAATTACATCAACTTTGCCCAATTATTTACATTCGATTTTTCTCTATCTAAATTATGGGTCTTTTTAATTTTTTCACGCAGGAAATTGCAATGGATTTGGGCACTGCAAACACCCTGATAATTTTTAACGATGAAGTAGTGGTAAACGAGCCTTCCATTGTTGCATTAGACAGAAACAATCCCAAAAATATTCTGGCGGTGGGTAAAAAGGCATTGATGATGCATGAAAAAACCCACGAAAGTATCCGCACCGTTCGTCCTTTAAAGGATGGTGTAATTGCCGATTTTAATGCCGCTGAGTTAATGATCAGGGAAATGATCAAAATGATCTATCCTAAAAAGCCACTGTTTGCACCCAGTTGGAGAATGATGATATGTATACCCAGCAGTATCACCGAAGTGGAAAAACGTGCAGTCAGGGATAGCGCTGAACAGGCTGGCGCCAAAGAAGTTTACCTTATACATGAACCAATGGCGGCCGCGCTGGGTATAGGAATTGATGTGGAAGAACCCGTCGGAAACATGATTATAGATATTGGTGGAGGCACAACCGGTATTACCGTAATTGCGCTTGCAGGCATTGTTTGCGATCAAAGTATCCGGATTGCAGGAGATGAATTTACTGCCGATATTATGGAAGCCCTTCGTCGTTACCATAGTTTATTGATAGGTGAGCGTACCGCAGAGCAAATTAAAATCCAGGTGGGCGCTGCAATGAAGGACCTTGAAAATCCCCCGGATGATATTCCTGTAAACGGACGCGACCTGGTTACCGGGATACCCAAGCAGGTTTTTGTAAGTTACCAGGAAGTTGCGGAGGCATTAGACAAAAGCATTTTTAAAATTGAGGAAGCTATTTTAAAGGCGCTCGAAACCACGCCACCGGAACTGGCAGGGGATATTTATCGCCGCGGTTTGTATTTAACCGGGGGTGGGTCGCTTTTAAGGGGCCTCGATAAGCGGATCGCAGCAAAAATAAAATTGCCGGTACATGTGGCAGACGATCCACTGAAAAGTGTGGTGAGGGGTACAGGTATCGCCTTAAAAAACTACGATAAATATCCATTTGTAATGCGTTAAGCACCTGCCGGAAGATAATCGTCCCATCACCAATTGATGCAATGCGGGAGCCATTGAAACTCAGCGAATAACTAATTAAAGCCCAATATGCTGAGTCCTTGTTCCAATTTTGAGGATAAGTGCAAAAGTTCTTTTATGGTATGAAGAATTTTCAACATTTTATAAGATCAGGTTTCTCCTCCCGGGGAAGGTTAGGAGGGGCTGTGTATGCGTAACATTTTTTTATTCATCAGAAGGTATTTCAATTTTATTTTCTTACTGTTATTGCAGGGGTTTTGCATCTATTTAATTGTGCATTACAATACCTATCACAATGCGGTAGCTTCAGGTTTTATGAATGAGGTGTCCGGCAAGGTTAATACCTGGTTCAATAAAATTGATTATTATTTCCAGCTTAAAAAAACGAATGAGCAACTCGTAAAAGACAACGAGCGGTTAAGAAACCAGTTAAAAGTAAATTTTGCCTCACCGGATACTACTACAAAAATAGTTACTGATTCCATCCCTTATGACACCTTAGGTAATCATCGCAAATGGCTCTACCTTTCAGCTAAAGTGGTGTTCAATTCTGTTTCAGCACAAAATAACTTCATCGTTTTAGGCCGGGGTTTACACCAGCAATTAAAAAAAGATGATGGGGTGATGGATCCTAATAATGGGGTTGTGGGTATTATTACCGATGTAAGTGAAAATTTTGCCGTTGTAATGAGCCTGCTGCATAAGGACAGTAAAATAAGCGCCAAATTAAAAAATGGTGGAGATGCGGGGCAGGTTACCTGGGATGGTAAAGACCCCAACCGGCTTTCATTAATTGAAATTCGCAAAAGCGCCAAAGTTGCCAGGGGCGATACGGTTTTTACAAGTGGGTTCACGCCAACTTTTCCCTATGGGCTCCTGATCGGTACTATTGATGAAATAATTCCGGATAAAAGCACTAATAATTATATCATTAAATTGAAATCAGCCGCTAATTTTTACAACCTTCAATATGTTTATGCAATTGAGAATTTTCAAAAGGATGAAATTAACCGGTTGTTGGAAAATGCAAAAAATAAAATCAATAACTAATTGGTCGTAGTAAAAAGCTGATGAGTACACTGGTAAAAAATTTAGTTCGTTTTGTGATTCTCATACTGGTGCAGGTTTTTGTACTGGATAGGATCCATTTGCACTACATGGTAACCCCTTACCTTTATTTCCTGTTCATTTTATGGATGCCTTTTCAATTGGGTCGTACAGCACAGATGCTTATTGCTTTTGCACTGGGATTTACGCTGGATAGTTTTCAGCACAACCCTGGCTTTCATGCGGCAGCCTGTGTGCTCATTGCCTACCTTCGCCCCTTTCTCATAAATATTCTTATTCCACAGGAGGGTGCAGACAATAACTATGATGAGCCTTCTGCTAAAAGTATGGGTGGCTTTATGCCCTATATGTTATATGCCGGAGTACTTACATTTGTGCATCATGGGTGGCTCTTTTTTTTGGAAGCCTGGCAATTTGGGAACTTCTGGTATTTTATTATAAAAACTTTATTGTCAACGGCAATAAGTTTATTGCTCATTATCATTGTGGAATTAATATTCTCCCGTAAACAACAGTTTAGAACAAATACAGTTTAATTGCTGATGCCCGGCCGCCGGCACATTCAGTCATCCGGGGGATGATGAGCCGGTCATCAGGGTATGGTTTATTTATTGACTGATGTTTCGCGGGCATTAAAATTGCAGATAACCATCAACTATCAACGCTAAACCAAAACGCTAAATACAATTGTCAGTCTTCAACCAGTCGCGTAAAAATGTTATAATGCTTGTTTTTGCAGGTATGTTTGTAATTATCATTTTACAACTAGCCAACCTGCAGATTTTTTCTTCCAAGTATAAAATTATGGCTGATGACCAGGGCAGGTTCCGAAAGGTAATTTACCCCGATCGCGGTATTGTGTACGACCGCAAACATAAAGCCATCCTTCAAAACATGACCATCTACGATCTGATGGTAGTACCCAATAAAGTAAGAGGGGTAGATACATTTGCCTTGTGCCGGATACTGGATATAGATACTGCCACTTTCAGTAAAAAAATAGTAGAACTTATCATCAAAAACGGAAGGGGCAGACCCTCCATATTTGATGCCCTGCTGAGTGATGAAAAAATGGCCATGCTCAATGAAGCGATGTATAAATTCGTACCCGGGTTTTATTTGCAGGAACGTCCGGTTAGGAGTTACCCTTTTGATGCGGCAGGTAATATTTTAGGATATTTATCAGAAGTGGACACCAATTTTTTGAAATCACATAAGGATGAAGGGTACCAGATAGGTGATTACGCCGGTAAAACAGGAATGGAACGTACTTATGAAAAAGTGCTGATGGGACAAAGGGGGATTGAATACTGGAAGAGAGATAACAAAAACCGGTTAACTGAGAAGTTGGAAAATGGTAAATATGATACTACTGCCATTGCAGGAGATAATATGCATTTGTCGCTGGATATAGCATTACAGGAGTTTGGGGAAATGCTGATGCAAAATAAAGTGGGCGCGGTGGTTGCAATCGATCCCCAGACAGGCGGGGTACTGGCGATGATCAGCAGCCCTACTTTTAAACCAAAATATTTAACGGGCGCCGATCGCAGAAAACATTATGCAGAACTGTTGCTGAATCCTGCTTTGCCACTGCTGAACAGAACGGTGAATGCAAAATATTCCCCCGGGTCTACATTTAAAACCCTCCAGGGTTTAGTAGGTTTGCATGAGGCAGTCATTACCCCAACAACTACCTTTAGCTGTAGTGGTGCTTTTTACGGATGCGGTAAACCGATGCGTTGCCTTGATCCCGGGGTATGGTCATTGAGGGGCGCCATTACACATTCGTGTAATACTTATTTTGCGAATGTTATGCAGCGGGTAATCAATAATCCCAAATATCCTTCCGTAGATAGCAGTTTAAACCAATGGGCCAAATTTATGAACGCATTTGGCCTTGGTCACCGGCTGGGTATTGATGTGCCCACGGAAAGAAGCGGTTCTATACCAACTTCAATCACTTATAATAAGATATATGGCGCGGGGCACTGGAATTTTTGCACTTTCCGTTCTGTAAGTATCGGACAGGGCGAAGTAGAAGTAACTATACTGCAGGTTGCCAATGAAATGGCCTACCTGGCCAATAAGGGCTGGTTTATCACTCCTCACATGGTTGATTCTATTGAGGGAGGCGATAAATTCAGTATGCTGGCGAACTTTAAAGAAAAGCACCGGCCGCTTGACATAAACGACAGTATTTTTGAATCGGTGCATGATGGCATGCAGGGAGTAATGGATGGGGGCACGGGACGGTATGCCCAGGTGCCGGGGGTGGTAGTTTGCGGAAAAACCGGTACAGTTGAAAATGCCTATAATGGCGTAAAACAAAAGGATCATGCTTTCTTTGCGGCATTTGCTCCCAGGGATAACCCAAAGATCGCTATTGCGGTGATCTGCGAGAATGCAGGTTTTGGTTCCACTTCTGCAGCCCCTATTGCCAGCTTAATGATAGAAAAATACCTGAAGGATTCCATATCGGGTAAAGAACGTAATGCAAAAGTGCTCCAAATATCAAACCTGAACCTGATACCCCCCAGGATATACAAAGAACTTAGAAAAATGGATTCTTTGAGGCATGCAAAGGATTCAACTTACCTGATCTCCAAAGGGTACATAAAGATTGTAAAAGATACCATTGGCCTGGATGCGGATGACGAAGCAGACGCACTGGACAAAATAAAGAAGGAAAAAGAATCAAAAAAGGCACTGCCCCCCAAAGATAGTAATGACAATAAAAGGTTAGAAAAGGTGGAAGCAATACTGCCTGACGAAAAAAAGAAGCCTGAGCCAAAAGACACGGTAAAAAATTAAAATAGTAAATAATAAAATGAACCAGAAAAATCCCGCGATAGGAAAAGGCGTTGATTGGGTAATGATATGGCTTTATGCTATACTGGTGATGGTTGGGCTGCTGTGTATTTTTTCGGTTGAATACCGGACCACGGATGGGGTTGTAGAAAGCTTCTTAGGGTTTA
Organism: Ferruginibacter sp.; assembly: GCA_014379625.1. Lineage (GTDB taxonomy): Bacteria > Bacteroidota > Bacteroidia > Chitinophagales > Chitinophagaceae > Ferruginibacter. The sequence continues at coordinate 122,252 of JACMLJ010000052.1, forward strand.
AAAAAAATTACAGCAAGCAGCTATTTTATTTTATTGCCTGCATTGTTTTAGCCACTTTTATATTATTGACGGACAGTAAGTTGTTTACGGCCACGGCAAATATTTCTTACCTGGTAGGTATCGCCCTGGTATTGGCAACATTTGTAGTTGGTAAAGAAATAAAGGGATCCAAGAGTTGGATACCATTGGGATTTATGAATTTGCAACCCGTGGAGCTTTGCAAAATATTTACGTCGCTGGCATTGGCAAAATATTTATCAATGCCGGATATGGATTTTAGAAAACCGCAATCACAAATTATCGCCGCGGCCATTTCATTCGCACCGGCTGCCTTATCCATACTTCAGGGCGAAACAGGTCTTGCCCTGGTATATTTTTCATTCCTGATTCCCATGTACAGGGAAGGGTTACCACCAGGGTACCTGATCACAGGAGCGGCAATGGCGGTTTTGCTGATAGCATCTTTATTGTTTTCAACCACGGTATTATTGATTGCTTTTGCCGTTTTGGGAGCAGTTTTTATTTATTTTAACCGAAGGCAGATAAAGCGCAGCAACCAGTTATTGATAGGGGTAATTAGTATATGGGGTTTTTGTTCGGTTTTTGTTGGAGTTGTGGTACCCTTTACATTTAAGAATGTATTTAAGCCCTACCAGGCGGACAGGATTTTTAGCATGGTAGGTGTTGACAATCCATTTGCCGATAAAAATTCAACCGGCATTTTCAACCAGGATGACCAAAAGGCAAAACAGAAAAAGAGCGATAAGCAGAATTACAACGTAAAACAATCGAAAATAGCGATTGGGTCAGGTGGGATTTTAGGTAAAGGCTTTTTGAAGGGAACCCAAACACAGGGCGATTTTGTACCGGAACAACATACAGATTTTATATTTACATCCGTAGGTGAAAATTTCGGTTTTTGGGGAAGTACTTTATTAATGTTGCTGTATATGGGGCTCATCTTTCGGATTATCAGCATAGCCGAAAGGCAAAGAAGTACCTTCAGCAGGGTATATGCTTATTGTGTAGCCAGTATAATATTCTTTCACGTAGCGGTAAATATTTGTGTTACGATTGGCTTAGCCCCGGTTATTGGCATTACCCTGCCTTTATTAAGTTACGGCGGATCGTCTTTATTAACTTTTACAATTTTACTTTTCATATTGATAAAGTTGGATGCCGACCGGCAAATGGTTTTAAGGTAAGTAGCTGGGGTGCTGAAGCGTGTTTATAGAATAGAATTAGAATAAATGTCTTTCAAAATCAACAATATTATATCGCCGGGGAACTGTGCAGGCATTTTTAATTAATTTTACAAAGGAGCTTAAATTTTAGTAAAAACTCCTTAAATATTTGAGTATAAAATACCCTTTTTGGGCAGCAATAAATGAAAATAATACCACTAAGCGAAGGCAGTTTCACAGTCGATAAAACTAAACAGTTTATTCCTTTTGATAAAGTGAAAGACGATTTACAACAAAGACCTGTGGGCAGTTTATTAGTGGAGATTCAACCTTTTTGTATTGTAACGTCACGGGATATTATTATAATTGACACGGGTTTGGGATTTAATACTGCTGATGGTATTTTACAGTTACATCAAAATTTATTAAATAACGGGATCAAACCTTTGGAGGTTACCAAAGTGTTGTTAAGCCATTTACACAAAGATCATTCAGGGGGCATCAGCAGGGAAGATAAAGTACTACACCAGCATATACTCAATTTTCCCAATGCACTATATTATGTAAATAAAGATGAACTTACCTATGCTTTTGAAAAAGCCCCCTCATCTTATTCACCGGGAGATTTCAATATCCTGGTAAATTCAGATAAGGTGATTTTTATGGAAGGCGATGGTATAATTGATGATTACATACGCTACGAAGTTAGTGGGGCGCATTCACCTTTTCACCAGGTATTTTGGATAGAGGAAGCCGGACAGAAGGCTTTTTTTGGAGGCGACGTGGCCCCGCAGCTTCAGCAAATGAAAAACCGCTTTATTGCAAAATATGATTTTGATGGGAAGAAATGTATGGAATTAAGGCAACAATGGTGGCACCGGGGCCTGCAGGAAAATTGGACATTTCTTTTTTATCATGATATAAAAACGCCAGTCTTTAACTTTGAATAAGGGATTAAAAAAAATAACGGTCAGTTTTATACAAACTGACCGTTATTAACCACCTAAACAACCATTCGCAAAATCCTGGTTGATATTTTTTTATCCTTTCATTAGTTAACGCTTTCAACTTTTTCCCTATCCTCTTCTTGGCAATTGCCTGTTAGCTTTATTGTGTAGGTTTTGGTTGCGCATTGATTTAATTAATAGCTGGCGAAACCTTCCTTCGGCATTAAAAATGCGGTTCATCCTTTGCTGTCCCAATACTTTTGTAAATTGATCCTTATATCTTTTTCTCAGGTTCAGTACTTTTTCATCCCGATCAAGCACATCCACGTCATCTTTAATAGTTGTTTTTAATTCTTTTGAATACTGGTTATACAATGGCCAGAATTTTTGGGCCTCATCCGGGGTAAGTTCCAGTTCTTTACTGATAAAAGCTACTTTAAGCGCTTCAATATTCTGTTGTTTTTTTTCAGAAGGCAGGTCATCCTGGGCCTGGGAAAAACCTATAAAGCCTGCAAATAGTATAAATAGGTATAATTTTTTCATCGTTACTTCCTCCTAATTATTTAATGTTGTTTTTTCGATTTCCTTAAGATACTTTTCTAATGTTGTTTCGTCGAGCAAATAATCTTCCTGGCTGGGTAAATTATTTTCTTCAAGATTATTTCTTAACACGGCAACATCAGCGATTTCTCCATTTTTTTCCAGGTATTTAGCGATATCAGCCTCCGTTAGATTTTCCAGTGTTTCATTAAACTGTTTATCATTCATATTTTTACCCTTTTCAATGCTGTCATCTAATGTGTTTACCGTATTAACTATGGTTACACCTGAAACAGGTTTATCAATATATTTATAAACACCTAAACACAGTATACCGGTTATCATGGCAGCGGCCGTGTATTGTATGAACAGGCGCCGGGTGCGCATGCTTACTACCTTGGCAGTTGATTTATTTACTTTTTTTAAGATATTATCCGGAAGATGGGTAAAGTATCCATCCGGCACCTTAAAAACATTTTTGCTTTGTATACTATGCAATATGTGAGATATACCCATTAATTCTTCAGCAGCTGGGGCTGCTGTAATTTTATCAATGATAATTTTAGAAATATTTTCAAAATATCCATGGGGTACTTCAAACACATTTTTATTTTGTATAGGATAGAGCACTGATGATAAATCCCTGGTTTCAGTTGTTGCCGTTTCACCGGTCTTTATTTTATTTAAAATGGCGTTAGCTAACTGATCGAAATAACCCTCCGGTACATCAGTCATTTGGCTTTTCCCGGAAAGCCCAAAAATTGCCTCTTCCTCCTGTAAGGTTGCAAATACAGTCGTACTAATACTGTCAAAATATCCCTGGGGAATAGTAAAAACATTTTCCTTGTTTATTCCTGCAATCAGCGGACTTAATGATACTAATTCATTTAATATGTCAGTTTTTGTTTCCATCCGGTTAGTCAGACCCTCAGCGGGCCTGATAGTTTAATGATTTAATATGTAGTCTTCTATCTTTTTTACTGCGTGGTGATAGCTGGCTTTTAGGGCCCCTTCGCTGGTTTCCAGTACCCGGCTCATTTCTGCATATGGCATTTCATCGTAATACCGTAAATTAAAAACAGCTCTTTGTTTATCCGGTAATTGCTGCATGGCTAACTGCAATTTCCATTCTGCTTTACTGCTATCAAAGTTCTTATCTGCTTTCAGGCGGTTGCTCAATCCATTCTCCTCATTACTGAGCGAAACGGATGATCTTTTTTTTTGCTGTTCAAGATAGGTAAGGCTTTCATTGGTGGCTATACGGTACATCCAGGTATACAACTGGCTGTCTTCCCTGAAATTATCCAGTCCTTTCCAAACTTTAATGAACATATTTTGCAATATATCGTTCGCGTCTTCATGTTCAACCACCATACGCCTTATATGCCAGTACAATTTTTCCTGGTATTTCTTAATTATTGCAGTAAAGCCCCGTTCTTTTGTAACGGGGTCTTTAAATTGCATTAAAAGTTCTTTGTCTTCTAAATATTGTTGGGACATAAGTGGTATACAGGTATAAAAGTAAAAAAACCAGCCATAAGATTGGTTAAAAATTAAAAGGTTTAATCTGCGCTGCACGTTCCGTCTCGTACCTGGCAAACAATTCGGCAGGTTTATAGCTTGTTCCTATTTATTTCACTGGAATGGATAAACACGTTAAACAAAACAGCTGTATCAAATATTTTGGGACGCTACATTTTTTAATTTCAGTTCCCAGTTCCAGGCAGAGGACATCATATCGTCTAAATTATACGCGGGTATCCAGCCTAATTCATTTTTTGCTTTATTATTATTGGCATATATGGCAACAACATCTCCCGGCCGTCGCGGTCCGACTGTATAATTCAATTTTACACCACTTGTCTTCTCAAAAGCATGGATCACTTCCAAAACCGTGTAACCATCGCCGGTACCCAAATTAAATATTTCAGGATTTACTGTATTTTTTTTGTCGATCAGGAAATTTAGCGCCAGCGTGTGGGCGTGGGCAATATCACATATATGTATATAATCCCTCACACAACTGCCATCTCTTGTGGGGTAATCTGTACCCCATACCTGCATTGTGGGCAGTTTGCCTATGGCAGTTTGTGTAATGGCTGGAACCAGGTTTGCTGGTTTGCCCATGGGGATTTCGCCAATTAAATTAGAAGGATGTGCCCCCACCGGGTTAAAATACCTTAAAAGTATCGCTTGTAACTGATTGCTTTTTACGGTATCAATTACAATTACTTCCCCCATTTGCTTGGTAGCGCCATAAGGAGATTCAGCAGGCTGTTGCGGGGTTTCTTCTGTTACAGGAATTACCTCAGGATTTCCATAAACTGTACAGGAGGAAGAAAAAACGAAATTTGGGATATTGAATTTCTCTGCACATTTTAGGATATTGACCAAGGAAGTAAGATTGTTCTCAAAGTACAATAGTGGGTTTTCAACTGATTCGCCTACTGCCTTGTAAGCAGCAAAATGTATAATGCCAATAATATCTTTATTTTCAGCAAAAATGGTTTCAGTGTCAATTAAATTGCAAAGATCTACTGTATAGTTTTTTATCTTTTTGCCAATTATTTGTTCTGCCCCGGCTAAGATAGCAGCGCTGCTCCGCGAATTATTATCCACCGAAATAACATCATACCCGTTTTGTACAAGGTCTACAATGGTGTGTACGCCAATGTAACCGCATCCACCGGTAACTAATATTTTATTCATGTTTTTTATTGATTGAAATTTCCCGTAAAATATTCTGCCCAACGCCTCGCCAGCACTGCGTAAAGATTTGCTTTCATTGCTTTCAAAGGTTGCAGTTTTTTACAAACTTACAATATGTTTTTTATCGGAATAAAAAATCACTCATTGATAGTGAGTGATTGCAAAAAATGAATGGTTAAAAATATTATTTTATAAAGAAAGAAACAATGAAATAAACGATGCCTGCAAGCAATGCGCTAACCGGGATAGTGAGTACCCATGCCCATAACAAGCTAACGGTAACTCCCCAGCGGACAGCACTTAACCTTTTGGTAGCGCCTACCCCAATGATGGCACCCGTGATGGTATGGGTTGTACTTACGGGAATACCCATTTGTTCTGTCATAAATAAAGTAAGGGCTCCGGATGTTTCCGCAGCTACTCCCTCCAGGGGAGTTACCTTGGTAATTTTGGTACCCATGGTTTTTACAATCTTCCAGCCACCACTCATGGTACCCAAACCGATGGCAGTGTAACAGGCCAGGGGTACCCAGGTGAGGTCTTTTAATGCGGCCCCCACATCGGGGTATTTTGAACTGTTGTATGCTACAAAAGCAGCCCCGATAATGCCCATCACTTTTTGGGCATCATTGCCTCCATGCCCGATACTGAATGCACCTGAAGAAAATAACTGCAGCTTTTTAAACATATTGGCTGTACGGTACGCATTGGGGGATTTTACTTTTTCCGAATAGATATAGGAGCATATAAAAATGAATAACAATATTAGAATACCATAAATAATGATCGAGTTATCCGCTTTTTTCAATGCCTTTGAGAGCGCAAGGGTATCAACATTATTATCAACTTTTGTTTGAATTTCCCGGGCGAGCCCTGTGGCCCCCAGGGATTTATAATCAGCCAACAGGGGTTTCGCCTTATCAAAAAAAGCGATGGCGGACGATTCGCCTGCAGCTTTTGCCGGAATTGATGAAACTGCTGTTTTAAGATGATCTACCTTATAAAATTTTGCAAGATTTTCTTCCAGTTTATTTTGCTCAAAATGCGCGAACAGGAACCAGGTGCCAATACCGGACAATATGATTAATCCTACTTTCGCCCATGTATTGCGCATAATGGTAATGACAGTAATGTAGATGGATATGACCATCCCGATAAGAGGGGCAAGAAATATGAACAGAATGATTTCGGTTATTTTTTTGACCTCTACAATATTACCAATATTAGTAAACCCGTTGGTGAGATAGGCGTGCGAAATAGCAGCCCCCGCAAAGCCGCCAATTAATGTGTGTGACGAAGAAGAAGGGATGCCGTACCACCAGGTCAGCAAATTCCATGTAATGGCGGCTATTAAACCGGCGAGTATCACTGGCAGCGTTATAAAATCCTGGTGAACTGTTTTTCCTATCGTGTTTGCAACTGCATGATCTTTAAAAATAAAGTAAGCAACAAAGTTGAAAAATGCCGCCCATACTACTGCCTGGAAGGGGGTTAGCACTTTTGTGGAAACAATCGTGGCAATTGAATTAGCGGCATCATGAAAACCGTTGATATAATCGAATATTAAGGCTAAAATAACTATAACTATAAGCAGGATCATAATATTAATTTGAAAATGGCAAAATTTGAAAATGGCTCAATTGATTTCCGCGATATTCACGTGCATTAAAATCAAAAGATCGCATCATTTTGAGCTAAAACAGGGTTCTAAAAATTGCGGCCATTTTCGGATTGAGCAATTTTCACATTTTCAAATTGGGGTTAAGCGTATTTTACGATGATCGATTCAATAACATTCGCGGCGTCTTCGCATTTATCGGTAACAATTTCCATCACCTGGTAAATTTCCCTCTTTTTTATTACCTCTTTGGCATCAGGTTCCGTAGCAAATAAGCGTTCGATGCTCATGTCAAAAATATCGTCGGCCTGGTTTTCAATGCTATTGATAGCTACCAGTGCATCGGTGATCTGGCGCATATTCTTCATATTCCGCAATTCTGTAACGGCCTTGTGTACCTGCACACAACCCACCGCAATTAACTCGGCCATTTTTTTGATTCCGGTATCATTGGGATTAACGCGGTAAAAATTAATTTTTTTAGCTGAAGCATAAATATAATCGGCGATATCATCCAATGCGGATGCCAGGTAATGAATATCTTCCCTGTCAAATGGCGTAATAAAATTTTTACCCAATTCGGTGAAAATATTATGCGTGTAGTCGTCATTTACATGCTCCATATCTTCTATTTCCTGGATCAGCTGGCCCCTTTTATCAAAATCCGGTTCATTCACTACTTCTTTTAATTTTTCACCCATCTTTACTAACTCTTCCGCTACACTTTCAAACAGTTGAAAAAATATCCTGTCTTTTGGTAGAAATATCTTTAAAATCGAATTTATTCCCATAGATAAAATTTTGGGCAAAATTAGTTGTATAGACTTGTCAGGCTCCCGCTTTGTAATTGTTAATGATAACTTAACATGGTGATAACATAAATTTCTTATTACACAGTCCCGAAAAGTTTAAACCGGCAAATATTTCACGAAACCTTTTTTAAGGTAGCTGGAGTTTTTTGAGAATAGTGGGGCAAAAACGGAATATGGGAATGGGAATATAGCCGGATGCCGGGCAATTTAAACGGGCGCGCTTATTCCATGCCACATGACGATTTTATAATTAGGTTTTTTACAGCCGAAAATTGAGATAATTTAAATTTTAACATTTGTGCCAAATTTACGGAATTAGCAAATTCTATGAAATAGTAATATAATATTAAAATAAAGCTTATTTTTTTTGAAAAGATAATATATTTCGGCAATTTATTAAAATCTATCAAATATATATTTAGTTCAATCTGTTATCTGAGAAGGTATTATAAAATTAAATATTAATAGAATCTTAACCTTTATTTTGTTGTTTACGCAGCAAATCGTTCCTTTAGGGGGTCATCATTAATGAAATGTTAATTTTAAGAATAGTTTTCATTAACATTAGAATTTTTAATGACATACATTTTAAAACTAAAATCAAATAAAACATGAGAAGATTATTGACCATGGTGATGGTAGCTTTGCTGTCATTTGGGGTTGCTACCGCTCAAACCCGTTTAATTTCGGGTAAAGTAACTGATCCAAAAGGCGTTCCTGTACCTGGAGCTTCTGTTAAACTTAAAAGTGGCGCTGGTGCCGTTGCTGACGAAAAAGGAAATTTTCAAATTAATGCCCAAACAGGTGATGTACTAATGATCACGTCTATTGACTATGAAACATCTACGCTCAAAGTAGGTTCGGGATCTTCGCTAATAGTTTTACTGGTTTCCAGAGAAAATAAATTATCTGAGGTGGTAGTAACAGCATTGGGTATCCGCCGTCCCTCTAAGGAAGTTGGTTATGCTACTGCCAAGGTAACGAGCGCTGAACTGAACCAAGGTAGAACTGTTAATCTGCAAAATGGCTTAACAGGTAAGATTTCAGGTTTAAACATTACTACTGTAAATAGTGGTGTTACCGCGGATACTAAAATCAATTTACGGGGGTTACGCTCATTAACGGGAAACAATTCCCCCTTATTAGTGGTGGATGGTATTCCAACTCCTATTGGATATATATCTTCCATAAATCCGAATGATGTTCAGGATGTAAACGTTTTAAAAGGTGCGTCATCTGCGGCTATATACGGGCCTGATGGTGTGAACGGTGTTATAATTGTAACCACACGCCGTGGTACAAAGGGTGCGCCCGTTATCTCTGTAAGTCACACTACACAATGGGAAAGAATTGCTTACATGCCAAAACTTCAAACGCGTTTCGGTAGTGGATCAACGGTTGATGCTTTAGGTCGTCCGGAATATACCCCTTATGAAAATCAGCAATACGGTCCGGAATTTGACGGCTCCATGGTTGAATTGGGGAAACCGTTGGAAGATGGGAGCGTACAAATGGTACCTTACAGCGCTAGGCCAGATGAGAAAAAGAAATTTTGGAACAGTGGTTTAACACACCAGGATGATCTATCGTTTTCTACACAGGATTTTTATATCTCGGCTCAAAATGTGGAAATTAAAGGTTTAACACCTAAAGACAAGAGCAGAAGAACTTCATTTCGTTTTAATTCTGCAAAAGAATATGGAAAATTTAAGGCAGGGTTTAATTTGAATTACATTCAAACAAATATTGATGTGGTGAATAATGCAGCTTATGCAGGTAGATTTGCTAGCAGTTATAATGGAAGTGTGTATTTTACTGTGTTAAATACACCTATGCAGGTGCCTTTGACTTCTTATAAAGATCCAAATAATAAATTTGGTCAATACTCAAATTATTACAACGAATATTTTGTAAGTCCTTATTGGGTTATTGATAACCATAGATCAGTTCAACGTTCTGATGATTTATTAGCTTCAATGACTTTGGAATATAAAATTGCGCCATGGCTTGCCGCAACATATAGGTTAGGCACCAACCTGACGTTTGGTTCCTATAAAAATTCTAATTCTGCTATTACTGTATCCGATTTTGCAGCGGCTAACAGGGGGCAGCAATATAGAAATCAACCTGGTTCAGTAGGCGACGGTCAAAACTTTGGCAGCCGCATTAACCAGGAATTCTTCTTAAATGGAAAAACAGATTATCATGATTTTTCAGTTAGTTATTTAGCTGGTACGCAGTACAGGCAAAATGCTTCCAAGCAAATTGATGTAAATGGAAATAATCTTGTTGTTCCTGGTGTTTATAATCTTTCTAATAAAACCGGTGAAGCAGGTGCAGCAGAGTTTAATATCAGAAACCGTCTTGTCTCGGTTTTTGGAAGTGTTGCATTTAGTTATAAAGGTTGGGCCAACGTTGAAGTAGTGGGAAGAAATGACTGGGATAGCCGTTTAGATAACAAAAAGAACTCTTATTTCTATCCCGGCGTAAATGCAGCAGTTGTGCTTTCAGATGCGATTACCTTGTTAAAAGAGAGCAATGATATTTCGTATGTTAAACTTCGCGGGTCTGTTTCTAAATCCGGTAATGTGAATCTTGGTACCTATGCACTGGAAGCGTTGTATACGCAGACAAATGGTTTCCCTTACGGGAATCTTGGTGGGTTTTCAGCAGCCAACACTAAACCTGATCCAAACATTCAACCGGAATTTGTGAATTCCAAAGAAGTTGGAATTGAGTTAGGATTTTTAAAGAACAGGTTAAATTTTGAGGCTACTTACTATAATCAAAAGAATACTAATCAAATCCTTAATGTACAGCAATCATCTGCCACAGGATATCCCACTAAAACTGCTAATACAGCGGATTTTCTAAATGAAGGAGTAGAACTGGATCTTAAATTGACTCCTTTGATTAACATTGGTATGGGTAAGGTAAACCTGAGTATCAATGCTACTTATAGCAAAAATAAAATTTTAAGTTTAGCTGATGGCATCCCTGAATTAGCAATAGGGGGTACACCAAACTTTACCCAAAGGGCTGCCAGTTCACCTGAAGCGCAAAACTATGCTATTGTAGGAAAGCCGGCTTTCGTATTTAAGATCAGCGATTACAAGAGAGATCCATCAGGACGAGTGATCGTTGATAAAGCTACCGGTAATCCTCAATTGAGCGATAGCCTGGTTACTCTTGGGCAATCATTGCCCAAATGGATACTTGGGTTTAATCCGTCATTTACCATTAAAGGATTCACAATTGGTATGACGTGGGATTACAGGGGTGGACATAGTGCCTATTTTGGTATGGGATCAGATATGGATTTTACCGGTATCAGTGAACGCAGCGCGCAGTATGGCCGACAAAGATTTGTATTTCCAAATTCGGTGTACTTGGAGGGAACTAAATATTTACCAAATGACAATATTCAAACGTCAAGCGGTGGTGTAAATTTCTGGACTTCCGGAGCCTTAAACTCAGCAGTTGGTACTAACTATTTTGCAAGTGCTGCCTCTTGGAAATTACGGGAGTTATCTGTTAGTTATGAAATACCGGCAAGTGTGCTTGGCAATGGCAAAGTAATTAAAAAGGCAACCGTAGGTTTGGTGGGTCGGAACCTGCTGGTTTTTTTACCAGAATCAAATCAATGGACAGATCCTGAATTTAACTATACTTCTACTGGTAATACATTCGGCATAAGCAGTGTTTTTGCAACACCTCCATCACGCACATTTGGTGGAACTGTAACATTAACCTTTTAATTGAAAATAAATTTTTGAAAAGATGAAAACAATAAAGATAATTTTATTTACAGCGTTAATTGTAGCAGGATCGTTGGGCTGCAAAAAGGGATTCCTGGATATTAATAAAAACCCTAATAACGTTACAGAATCAAGTATTACACCTGAACTGATTTTGCCTAATGCCATGCATGGTGTTGGTGTTCAAACAGCATTGGGTTATGGGTTTTTAAATAACTGGATAGGTTATTGGTCGCCGTCAGGTTCTTATTCTCCGAGTACGGAGGAATCGACCTACAATATTACCACCACATTTGGGGATGCTAAATTTAACGCGATAAACAATGTTCTATTTGATCTGGACAATGTTGAGAAGCGCTCTGCCGCTGCAAACAAGCCTTATTATCGTGCAATTGGAATGGTGCTTAAAGCGCATCTTTTTCAAAACCTCGTAGATATCTATGGCAATGTTCCTTACACACAGGCTTTTGATCCGGCAATTGCTTCTCCGGCTTATGATAAGGCAGAGGACATTTATGCCAATCTGCAGGTAAAACTGGATACGGCTGTCAGCCTTTTTTTAAAAAATCCAGTTCCATTGGACGCTAAAACAATTGATATCATATATGGCGGGAACGCTACTCTATGGGTAAAGTTTGCAAACACTTTAAAGTTAAGGTTATTGATCAGGCAAAGCAAGGTGAATGCATCGCCTACTGCTGAGTTAGCTAAAATATCCACTAATGGAGGAGTCTTAATGTCTGGGGAAACGGTGGATGTTAATCCGTCATATATCAATGACGTAAACAAACAAAGCCCGTTTTACGGTACCTACGGTAAACAACCGAGCGGAGTTGATGCTAATGAATACTACAGGGCAAATAATTACATCTTAGGAATTTTAAAAGATAATGGTGATACCCGCATCGGTCGTTTTTTTGCACCTGCTGCTTCACCAACTAGTCCTTCTAATGTATATGTTGGTACTACTTACGGGGCGCCACCCGATGATGCTGTGAATGGTACCCATACCTCAAATATTGGTCCCGGATTAGCAGGCTCAGCTACCCAGGCGCAGTGGATATTAACTTCTGTTGAAAGTATGTTCCTTTATGCAGAAGCCGTTGCAAGGGGCTGGTTAGCCGGTGATGCAAAAACAGCTTATGAAAATGCAGTAAAGGAATCTTTTATTTGGCTTGGTGTGCCATCCGCCGGAACTGCTGCGGATACTTATTTAACAACTGCTGTTATCGGAAAGTGGGCAAATAGAGGTTCAACCCCGGATTCGGTTATTGCTTTTATAACGACTCAAAAATATATTGCCCTCACAGGAATAAATCCCCTGGAAGCCTGGAGTGATTACAGGCGACTTGGAACCCAGCCCAAAAGCGGAGCTACCAGTGTCAATCCTGCAAGGATATCGGCTGTATTACCCGTAAGATTGCTTTATCCATCAAGCGAAATTGCAGTAAACGGAGCTAATGTCCCTAAATCAATTAATCAATTTACATCAACAATTTTTTGGGACAAGTAAGTTTTAAGATAATGTCATAAACTAAAAATTAATTCATGAAAAATATGCTCAAATTCAGAAATTTATTGACTGCCTTGTTAGTATTCTCATTAGCTGGCGCAGGTTGCCTTAAAGATAAGGATGTAGACGAAAATAAAGCCCAGTTTACAATTGATAATAATAATAAATTAGTTGAGCTTTTAGGCCCTGCACCAAGTACAGGTACCGTGGTACAAAATCTTGAGTTTAGCGATAAGGATACCACCTTTAATGCAGTTGTCGTTAACCTGGCTGCGGATCAGCCCCTGGACCATGAAATAAAAGTTACCGTTAAAGTAGATACTGCTTTAATAACTGCATACAATAGCGCCAACGGTACTGCTTTTGTACAAGCTCCGACGACTGCTTATAGCATAACTAATTTAGTGGTTACTATTCCTGCCGGAAAAAGAGAAGGCTATTTAAGAGTTACTACCAAGCCTTCTGTGGTTGCTAACCGGGATTATGCTTTGGGAATTACTATTACCGCCGTATCAGATGCGGGTGTAAAAATTAGCGGAAACTTCAAATCCCAAATTGTTTCTATTGGCGTAAAGAACAAATATGATGGGATATATTCTTTAAGATTTAAAACTGTGGGTTGGTCAGCTTATGGAATTTCTGATAATTTGCCAGCAACATGGCCCTCAAATGGAGATGGAACAAGTATTTCAATGATCACTTCAGGATCAAATAGTAATAAACTTTTTGATGATTATGGTTTTGGGGCATATATACAGGTTGCATTTACCACTGGTAATGCTGCTCCTACTGGTTTTGGCGCTACTGAACCTAAATTTGTATTTGATTTGGTTTCGAATAAGTTAACAAGTGTAGTAAATGACGCTGTTCCGGACTCAAGAAACAGGGCATTTAGAATAAATAGCGCAATTACTGATAGCCGTTATGATGTAGGAAGTAAAACAATTTATGCAGCTTACATTATGTCGCAAACTGGCAGACCTGATCAGTTTATTTATGATACTTTGGTTTTTAAAAAGGCCCGATAAATTTTTAATTGTATATAAAAGTGAGAGATTGCAATATGCAATCTCTCACTTTTTATTTATGGCACTTCATCTTTGCAGTTATCAATTCATAATTCTAAAAGGCAAAAGTTTCTTTTATTTATGGAGGGTTTTGGCAAGGTAAATTAGATAAAGGGAATTAATTTTATTAACGAGATAAATTTGGAGAATGAAAATAACTCTAACATCAATATTTTTAATAATTATAGTATCCTGCTCGAAGGCACAAACCGGTTCTTATCTTGATCCCGGTCAGGCATACGTTAAGTTATTAATTGATAATGGCGGCGGCACACAACAAAGAATTGGTGTGTACAAAGTAAATGGCACCAGTTATCTTTTTGGCGAAAAGCATACTGGTGATCTTTTTGGTAAAGGTGAAAAAGGGGAGAGTGTTTTTATAAGTTATAATACCTACAGCCAACAGGTCGAATTCTATGTTAGTTTCAGCCAGTCCAAGCCATTAATAAAGAACCTGGAAATGGTAGATTCATTTACAATAAAAAAAGGTAAAATTGCTGAGATTACGAAAGATGTGCATTTTATCAATGGGATTCACCTCGGCGCCAAGGAAAAAGGGTTTTACCAGATGATTGAAAATGGTAAAAGATTTAAGTTGTATAAAAAATATAAATCCAATTTGGCTGTTGTTTCTACCAGTTACGCTCAGTCTGATCTCCGGCAATTTGAACTTGAATACGACTACTATTATACTGACAGCACCACAAAAAAAATGAAAAAAATTAAACATACCCCATATGATATTAAGAAGGAATTTAATTTTATGAAGGACATCAGTAATTTAGTGGATGACTACAGTTTTGCTCAAGAACCGGAAAATTGTTTAAAGATGGTTTTTGATAGCTTAAATAATTTATAATAATTTAATTAGTTGGGGTAAATAATTTTTTTTCGAATTTTGTTTTACGAAGATATTTTTATGTATCGAAGCAAAATAAAATAACCGCAGGACTAACTTCTGCTATTTCCAAAACGCAATACGACTAATTCACTCATGCTTTTAGTATCGAATTAGTGCAGGATGCCCTTTTAAACCACCGCCGCCGTATCATAAGCCCAATTCACCAGTGTGGCGCCCCAGGTATAACCTCCGCCAAAAGCCGCCAGCACAATTTTGTCGCCCTTGTGCAATTGCTTTTCCCATTCCCAGAGGCATAATGGTATGGTTGCCGCGGTTGTATTTCCAAAGCGTTGTATATTCAGCATCACCTTTTCGTGCGAAAGGCCCATGCGGTTGGCTGTGGCATCAATGATTCTTTTATTGGCCTGGTGTGGCACCAGCCAGGCAATATCATCTCCGGTTAAATGGTTGCGTTGCAATAAATCGTATGCTACATCTGCCATGCCTTTTACCGCCGCTTTAAAAACCTGCGGACCTGCCTGGTAGATATAATGTTCCTTTGCCAAAACTGTTTCAACCGTTGAAGGTCTTAATGAGCCGCCGGCTTTCATATACAAATAATCACGTCCCGCCCCGTCACTTTTTAATAGGCTGTCCATTATGCCATTACTGTCTGTGGAAGGCTCCAGTAAAACAGCGCCTGCGCCATCTCCAAAAAGTATACAGGTAGTGCGGTCGGTATAGTCTACAATAGCGCTCATTTTGTCGGAACCCACTATAACTACTTTTTTATAACGGCCGCATTCCACTAAAGACGAACCGGTAGTCAATGCAAATAAGAATCCCGAACAGGCCGCGCTTAAATCGAACCCCCACGCGTTTACCGCGCCTATTTTGTCGCAGACAATATTTGCGGTTGCCGGAAAAAACATATCCGGAGTTACGGTGGCAACAATCAAACAATCAATCTCTTCCGGGGAAATTCCCCTTTTTTTACAAAGCTCTATAACAGCAGGTGCGCACATATCAGAGGTTGCGAGGCCATCGCCTTTTAATATTCTTCTTTCCTCTACCCCGGTCCTGGTTTTTATCCACTCATCGTTGGTATCGATCATTGTTTCTAATATGGCATTGGTAAGCCTGTATTCGGGTACATATCCACCTACGGCGGTAATGGCTGCTGTAATTTTTTGCATTCTTTGTTTATTGGGTTAATAGTTCGTATAAAATTAAAACTGCGTTATCTTTAATAGCATAAATAAGTCAGGCAAGCAAAGCAAGCTACTGATCTTCCACTATCAAATGGTTTAAAAACTGCAGGTGTTTTTATTTCCATTTGCTTTTCGGTAGAAAATAGATTATGCATGGCAATCATTATTTTTGGTAAGATCAGGAGCCGGGAGGTTCATTTGATTGTTTCTCCAGGTATTTCTTTAAAGTGAATGGTCCGGTTGGTTTTAACTGCACCCAAACTATTTTATAATAAAAGGGGATAATTGATTTTCATTTCCTCCTCGACAGGTAACAATAAAAGATAATATTTTATTAATCCATGCCCGGTTTTACCTTCATGGTTAGCAGAAAGCTTAACAATGTTGCCGGTTTATCAGCCCGCGACAGGCAAAGCAAAACTGCTTCATTCATACCTTTTTTTCAAAAGTACGTACAACTGTGTATTCCCCAAAAAATTTCCTTATTTTCGTCACTGATTGAGATTGAATTATGTATGCATATTTACAAGGAAAATTTTCGCTTAAAAATCCGGCCCAGGTTTATATAGATGTGAATGGCGTAGGATATGAAGTAAATATCAGTTTAAATACCTATACCCATATTCAAAACAGCGAATCGGGGAAATTGTATACCTATCTTCAGATTAAAGAAGACGGCCATACCCTGTATGGTTTTTTTGACAGGGGCGAAAAGGAGATGTTTATACAGTTAATCAGTGTTTCGGGAATTGGTGCAGCTACCGCAAGGATGATGTTGTCTCATTTAAAACCCGATGAAGTAAGCGCGGCGATACAACAGGGAAATGTAAAATTATTGGAGAGTATAAAAGGGATAGGAAAGAAAACCGCCGAACGCCTGGTGCTTGAACTAAGGGATAAAGTTAATAAAATAGACAGTATTGTTCAGCTTCCTGCAATGGCAGGCAATAGTACCCAACAAGATGCGTTAAATGCATTGGTAGCACTGGGGATCAGCAGGGCACAGGCCGAGACGGCCATTAAAAAAATAGCATTTACCGATAACCATACCAACAACCTGGAGGAATTAATTAAAAAAGCACTTAAAGCCATTTGATAGAATTTTACATTAACTGATCACCGGATGTTTCGTAAAAGAAATTTAAAACCAAAATTGATTGGCTTTAGGTTAGTGTTTATAGTATTATTCTCAGCTATTTCATTATTACTTACTGCTAAAGGTACAAGTAGGCATTCGCCCTCATCATTTGAAGGGAAAAACGTACCTGATACCCTGCCGTTTCCCATTCATGATAGAAAAGGGGATATCATCAGCGATAACAAAAAAAGCACTTACGATTTTAAGACCCCGGATAATATTACGGATTCTGTAGCGTACGATTTCAGGACCCGGCTCTATACGGTATATGAAAAAATTGGCGACAAATATTACCGTACGCCTACCACTTACACTTTTGACGAATACTGGGCTTTGCGTGGACGGCAGGCGGAAATAGATTATTTTAAAAAGCGGGCAAATACCATGAATTTGCTCAACCGGAAACTGACAAAACCACGGCTATCCCTATACGATAATCTTTTTAACCGCCTGTTTGGCAATGGTAAAATAGATATCAGCCCTCAGGGAAATGTTGATATTACAGCAGGCTACCAGGGACAAAATATTAAGAATCCTACCCTGCCCGAAAGGGCCAGAAGAAATGGGGGTTTTGATTTTGACATGAATGCCCA
Organism: Ferruginibacter sp.; assembly: GCA_014379625.1. Classification (GTDB taxonomy): domain Bacteria; phylum Bacteroidota; class Bacteroidia; order Chitinophagales; family Chitinophagaceae; genus Ferruginibacter. The sequence goes on from JACMLJ010000052.1 coordinate 140,183, forward strand.
GGTAAATGTAAACGCCAATATCGGCGATAAATTAAAATTCCCCATCAATTATAACACATTGGCCAATTTTGGCCAGGACAACCAGTTGAAACTGGATTACAGTGGTGTGGATGATGAAATTATAAAGCGAATAGAAGCCGGTGCCGTGCAGTTTGCATCCCGCAGCACTTTTATACCCGGCGCCCAGCAATTGTTTGGTTTAAAAACACAATTGCAATTTGGCAAACTGAATATTACCGCCGTGCTGGCCAACCAGAAATCACAGCGGCAAACGGTAAATTTACAGGGAGGGGCGGCAGCTCAGGTAATTGATATGAAAGCGGACGAGTACGAAGAGAACCGCCACTTTTTACTGGGACAATACTTTAGGGATAATTATAACAAAGTGTTATCCAAATTACCCGCCGTTACTACGCCGGTGCAAATACTTCGTTTAGACGTATGGGTTACCAACCGCAACGGAAGCACCACCAATACCAGAGATATTGTAGGATTGATGGATCTTGGAGAAAAGAATCCCTACCTGCCGACCATTATCGCATCCGGCAATTTTCCTGACAACAATACCAACGATCTGTATTCCCGGATCATCAACAACGCCGGCAACAGGAATCCCGCATTGGTAGTAAGCAATTTACAAGGCCTGGGGCTTTCTCCCGTGCAGGATTTTGAAAAAATATTTGCAAGGAAATTAGATTCTACTCAATATATTTTTAACCGGCAGGCGGGTTATATTTCTTTGAGCCAGCCTTTGCAACCTGATGAAGTACTAGGGGTGGCTTACCAGTATTCTTACAATGGAAAAATTTTCACCGTAGGGGAATTTTCTCAGGACCTCCCGCCGGACAGTGTATCGGCTACCCAAAAGGTATTGTTCCTGAAATTATTAAAAGCTACTTCCCAGCGTACCGCATTACCCATCTGGAACCTGATGATGAAAAATGTGTACTCTGTTGGATATGGTACCTTAACGTCCACAGATTTCAAGCTCAATGTTTTGTACCAGGAACCAAGTCTTGGCTGGAAAAGATATGTACCCTTTGGCGATAAAAATCAGGGTGTGCCCATTATTTCATTAGTCAATTTAGACAGGCTGAATAACCAGCTCGATCCGCAACCGGATGGTGTTTTTGATTATGTGGAAGGGTTTACGGTGATCTCGCCTTACAGCCGCATCGTTTTCCCTGTGCTGGAACCATTTGGTCGGGACCTTGCAGCACAGGTATATAACAATACACCCCCTTCTGCAAAAGACACTTTGTATTATGCTTTGTATGATTCCATAAAAGCCGTAGCGCAGCAGTTTCCCAATCTTAACCGCTTTGTGTTAAAAGGATCGGCCCGAACATCCGGTTCATCGGATATCAGTATCGGGTACAATATTCCGCGGGGCAGCGTAACCGTTACCGCTGGTGGACAAACCCTTATTGAAGGGGCGGATTATGATATTAATTATGATCTTGGTACTATCAAAGTAACCAACCAGGCTATATTAAACGCAGGGTTGCCGGTGCAGGTAAATTTTGAAAACAATGCGGCTTTTGGTATCCAGCAACGAAATTATTTAGGCCTTCGCTTAGATTATCTTGCGAAGAATACCCTGAAAGAACAACTGGCGATTGGCGGTACCATTGTACGTTTGGGCGAACGCCCCTTTTTTACAAAAAATAATATTGGTGAAGATCCTATCCGTAATACCATGTACGGACTTGATGTAAATTACAGGAAGGAAATGCCCCGCCTTACAAAATTATTGGATAAGCTGCCTTTTTATACCACTAACGCACCCTCCAGCATTAATGCATATGCTGAAGGCGCTTTTCTGCAACCAGGCCATGCGCCCCAGATAGGAAAGGGTGCTGCGGGAACAGTGTATATTGATGATTTTGAAGGAAGCAAATCAGGTATCGATCTTCGTTTCCCTGCAATCAGCTGGGCAATGGCATCTACACCGCAAAGGGCAACCGATGTGAGTGGTAATATACTTTTCCCCGAAGCCATTTTAAACAATGATCTTGAGTATGGTAAGAAGCGCGCTAAATTAGCATGGTACCAGATTGAACCTGCCTTACAGGGCTTCAAAGGTGCTAATAATCCCTTAAGTGAAAACAGGGCCGAACTGAGTGATCCGAGGGTGCGGCTGGTTAAACAGAGTGAAATATTTCCGCAACGCACTACGGATTTCGGCCAAAACCAGTTGATCACATTTGACCTTGCCTATTACCCGACAGAAAAGGGCGCTTATAATTATGAGTCATCTGCTTTGGGAATTGATAATAATAACCGTTTAAAAAATCCCAAACAAAAATGGGGTGGTTTGATGAGAAATATTGACCAGTCTGATTTTGAAACTGCCAATATAGAGTTCATAGAATTTTGGGTGCAGGACCCCTTTATTAATACCAGCACCCGGCCAAACGCAGATAAATCAACCGGGGGGAAATTATATTTCAACCTCGGTAATATTTCGGAAGATGTATTGAAAGATGGGAGAAGGTTTTATGAAAACGGGTTGCCAACACCTACCGCTGCTTCGCAGGTAGATAATTCTTCCGTATGGGGAAGGGTGCCACTGAACCCCATACAGGTAACCAATGCATTCAGTAATGATGCCGCCGACCGTGTTTACCAGGATCTTGGATTTGATGGGAATAATGATGATTCCGAAGCGGTAAAAAGGGCTCCTTACCTGGCCCAACTGCAGGGAACGGTAAATGGGACTGCTTTTCAACTGGCAGCAGATGATCCATCCGTGGATGATTATACGCATTACCGGGATGCGGCTTTTACCCCAACAGATGGCATTTTAAAACGGTATAAGAATTTCAATAATCCCGAAGGAAATTCCAAAATAAATGACGGATCGATATTTTCTTCAGCAGCTACACTTTACCCGGATGCAGAGGATCTGAACAGGGATAATACCATGAACGAGTCGGAAGAATATTTTCAATATATAGTTGAAATAAAACCGGTGAATGACCCGATCATGCAGATCGGGGTTAATTATATTGTTGACAAAAAAACGGTGAATATAACCGGCTTACCTGATGGCACCACCCGCCCCGAAACCTGGTACCAGTTCAGGATACCCATTGGAGCTGGTAAACGAGTTGGAAATATCCCCGATTTTAAGTCAATCCGTTTTATGAGGATGTTCCTCACGGATTTTGAAGATGAGGTGGTTATGCGTTTCGGTAAACTGGAACTCACCAGGAATATCTGGCGCAGGTTTACTAACAAGATTGATTCTACCGGCATTTATTCACCGATCACCAGCGCCGCGGATTTTAATGTAAACGGCGTAAATATTGAGGAAAATGATAAACGTACGCCGCTCGCTTACCGCACACCCAGAGAGATACAGCGGCAACAAGTACAAAGTAACAATGGTGTTAACCTTTTGCAGAACGAACAAAGCATGTCGCTGCAGTTTTGCGGTTTAAGCAAAGGTGATGCCCGGGGGGTACAACAAACTTTTGCTAACAGGGATATCAGGCAATATGGTAATTTATCGATGTTTATACATGCGGAAAATAATGTAAAAACACCCAATAATATTAAAGACCGTGATTTAACTGCAGTTGTAAGGATAGGAACCGATTTTGTGAGCAATTATTATGAGATCAGGATACCGCTTTATGTAACACCGCTCACTGCGGGTTCCTTAAATGCCAACACGGACGCATACAATGATACGCTTTGGCGGGCCATCAATAGCTTAAACGTTGACCTGACCGTATTACCAAAATTGAAACAGGAAAGAAATATCAACGGCGTACCCACCACCATTTACAGGAAATCACAGAACAACGGACAAACCTATTCAATTTTAGGCGACCCTAACCTTGGTGAATTGAGGGGTATTCTGATTGGTGTTGAAAACAGCAATATCAGTAATGCCTGTGGTGAAATGTGGGTAAATGAACTGAGGCTCAATTCGATCAACGAAAACGGCGGTTGGGCAGCCATGGCAAGGATCGACATGACCCTGGCCGACCTTGGTACTATTACAGGATCGGTTACCAAACATACCACCGGTTTTGGTACGCTTGAGCAAAGGGTGAATGAACGCTACAGGGATAACTTTACGCAATTAGATATAGCGGCCAACCTGGAACTGGGCAAATTATTACCAAAAAAAGCCGCCATTTCCATACCCATGTTTGCCAGCTATTCACAAACCGTTAGCATGCCTGAATATGATCCCTACGATCTTGATATCCGGCTTAAAGATAAGCTTGGTGCATCCCCGGCAAACAGAAGGGATTCTATAAAGGATGCCGCCATAGATTTTACCAGTACCAAAACATTGAATTTTACCAATGTAAGAAAGAACAGGACCAGCACGAAGGCCCCTAAAATTTACGATATATCCAATGTTGATGTAAGTTATTCCTACATCAATATTACCGCACATAATCCATTAATAGAAAACAATGAAATTACCAGGCACAGGGGTGGACTGGGCTACAATTTCGCGCCGCAACCAAAATATATTGAACCATTTAAAAAGATAAAATTTTTCACCAAAAGAAAGAAGCACTGGTTTGACCTGGTAAAGGATTTCAATATTAACCCTGTGCCGTCCCAGTTAAGTTTCAGGGCTGATATTCACCGGCAATTTGGTGCAATAAGGCCGCGCAGCGTGGGTTCTGACAAATATAAAATCCCGGAAACCTATGATAAATATTTAGTGTTCCAAAGAGATTATATTTTTCGCTGGGCATTTACCCGTTCCCTCAACTTTGATTTTACCGCAACCAATAATTCAAGGGTAGACGAACCCGCGGGCAGGCTTGATACCAAACCTAAAAAGGACAGTGTTTGGAAAAATCTTTTCAAAGGGGGAAGAAATACACTTTATAACCAGTCGGCCAATATTTCTTATACCTTGCCCACCGCCAAGTTCCCGTTGTTAGACTGGACCACGGTAAATTTAAAATACCAGGCAACTTATCGCTGGATTGGCGCATCGCGGCTTGCGGTAGAATTAGGCAATATACTCGAAAACGGGCAAAGCCAGGAAGCAACCGCACAGCTTGATTTTACAAAATTATATAGTAAACTTAAATTCTTCCGTGCCATTGAGCAGCCACGGGTAGCCGGGCAGGCAAAAACGAAAGAGGTAAGACGGGATTCAATTTTCAGGAACCTTACCAAAAACGGTATTGCAACCAAGAAGTTTAAGCGTATTAAGGTTACGAGGGTAAAAGATCCTAATTCACTGCCTGATGTAGGAACCATTGGAAGGGTTTTTGGCAAATTAGTTACCAGTGTAAAGCAGGTCAATATCTCCCTGTCTGAAAATGCGAATACACGTTTGCCGGGTTACCTGGACAGTACCAAATTTGTGGGCCGGAACTTCCGGAGTATGCAACCCGGTTTTGGTTTTATTTTGGGGCAACAGCCGGATACCAACTGGCTGAATAATGCCGCCCGGAAAGGCTTGATCAGCCGGGATACCTTATTTAACAGCCTCCTGCAACAATCCTTCGACCAGCGCTTAACTTTTACCGCCCAGGTAGAACCGGTAAGGGATTTAACCATCAGCATCAATGTGAATAAAACATTTAATAAAAATTACTCAGAATTATTTAAAGACACTACCGGCACGGGTAACAATTTTGGTCATTTAAGTCCTTATGCGGGTGGCGGATTTGATGTCAGTTATATTTCCTACAAAACTTTATTCGGTAAGTTTGATCCTAACCAGATTTCATCAACCTTCCTGAAGTTCCAGGAAAACAGGAAGATCATCTCTCAAAGGTTAGGCACCCTTAATAAATACAATGATGGCCGCCCGCTTGAAGCTGATGGTTATGCTTATGGATACAATAAGTATGCGATAGATGTGTTAATACCGGCATTTATAGCGGCGTATTCGGGACATGATCCGAACAATGTTGGATTAATCAGGCAAACTAACCCGAAAATAAAATCCAACCCATTCCGCAGTATTATTCCAAGACCCAACTGGAAACTGGATTACAACGGCCTGAGCAGGATGAAAGGGGTTGATAAAATATTCACCAACTTCACCATCTCCCACGGGTACAACGGAAGCCTGAGTATGAATGGGTTTACTTCGGCACTGTTATATGATGATATATCCCGGTTTGGTTACCCGTCTTTTTATGATACCATTTCCAAAAATTATATTCCTTATTTCCTGTTACCCAATATTACCATACAGGAACAGTTTGCGCCTTTGGTGGGAATAGATATGATGTTTACCAACCAGTTTCAATTGAAGGTGGATTATACAAAGCAACGTACCCTCAGTTTAAGCCTAGTTGACTTCCAGTTAAGCGAAACACGCAGTACTGAATTTGCCATTGGCGCCGGCTATCGTAAACGTGGATTGAAATTATTCGGGGGATTAAAGTTACCCAAGTTTTTAAGCAAGGATAAAACCGGTAAGTTAGATAACGAGATTAACTTCAGGCTCGACTTTAAGATCAGGGATAATGTTACGGTCAATAACCGGCTCGACCAGAATTCCACTTTGCCAACAGGGGGCAGTAAAGAAATTACCATCACCCCCACCATCGACTACTTTTTAAATAACCGGGTAAATGTTAAGCTCTTTTTTGACCAGCGCAGGGTAAATCCATACATTTCTTCCAGTGCGCCCATTACCAATACCAGGGCGGGTTTGCAATTGAGGATATCGCTGGCGCAATAAAATGAAAACTCAGTTTAATTTTAATTTGAGTGAAAGTCTGAACAAGATTTATTTGATTTTAGGATTTACAGGATTTACTAATTTCTTATTATATACCCGATTAAATTCTAAACTTATACCACCAAAATTTATAAGTAAACCATCTGCAATATTGTAGGCTTCGCAATAGTTAAGTCTGAACAAGATTTATCTGATTTTAGGATTTACAGGATTTATTAATTTCTTATTATATACCCGATTAAATTCTAAACTTATACCACCAAAATTTATAAGTAAACCATCTGCAATATTGTAGGATTCGCAATAGTTTATTGCCTGTGCTTTATGGACGGGCCCTAATTTTTCTAAGGCTTTTAATTCAACCATCACTTTATCTTCTACAAAAAAATCAACTCGTCTTGTACCAATATCAATGCCTTCATAAAAAATCGGCATTTCCATTTCCCTTTGAAAAATTAAACCTTGCTTTTGCATTTCTATCGCCAAAGCCCTTTGATAGATAACTTCCTGAAAACCGTTGCCAAGTGTATTATGAACTTTCATTGCACAACCAATAATTCTATGGGTTAGATTATCTATCTTCATCTTGTCAATCATATAATCTTTTAATCATGTTCAGACTACTTTTTAGGCTTTTTAGCATTTAGTTTTTTTGCAGTTGCTAATGAATTACTATCCCTGCATTTTGTAAAATATTATTTCCTGTCATTCCGGCAAAATCATCCAGGCGTTCAATCCTGTCTACTATTATCTGTCCTTTCAGTTTTTTTCGTTGCTATTTTTATAGGGTGATTTACACCATGACTTTGCCCTCTTCCTACCTAAATTTTACCAATGATTAGCTCATCAGCCAAGGCTATTTCTGCTGTTGATTTTGCCATATCTATGTTTTAATCAACAGTAAATCTAATTTATTTGCGTATTGGATTTTAGAATAACTTATAAGGAGGGGGTTATATTTTATTAGTTGCTTAGTGAATGCTTCCATTCTTTCAACTGGTACGTTATGCATTACTTATTATTATTTCAATCTTTTCTTTTCAGTTGGCCGGATAACGCTTTCGTCCGCTGACCTCAACCTGTTATCAGGCTGAGCCTTCTTGTATTTTTTTAGCACGGTAGTATTATTGAACTGCAAAAACGCCCCGAAGCCGGGGCGTTTTAAAGTAACCACTCATAAAATATTTTATTGTTTTATTTTTTTTAATAACATCACATAGCCGCATAGGTCCTTCTTTTTCTTTTTGTTTACCTGCACGGGCTTTATCATGTGGAATTCTGAAAATTTTGGGATATAGGAGTAACTGATCACGTTTCCATCCACATCACCCCATTGTTTTTTTTGATACGCAACCTCTTTTTCATTCCAGTCAAACATCCTTACTTCGTATAACCGGGAAGTAATATCGCCGATGAAAATAAACTGGTACCAACTGCCCTGTGTTAAAGGAACGATCACCGGCATCTCATATTCGCTTTCCATAGTCATGGAAGCTTCTTTTACTACTATAAAACCTTGTTTGGAAAGTAACTGTTTAATGCTGTCGGCCTGGTGTAAAATGAAAGGATCGGAACAGGCAGATTGCCGGATAACATTTTGGGCCGTTGCCTGCACACTTGGAAAAAGCAGGACTACAAATATGATATAATAATATAAATTTTTCAAGTGTTGCCGGTTGGGTAATGGATATAGTTTGAACAAAGCCCGTTTTACCAATAATCCAAATCTTAAGTTTGTCGGATGGTGACTACGCGTTGTCGAATTTCATTCCAATATGCGCGCCCAACGGAATAAGGATATATGCTACCTGATTAAACAGCCGAATTCAATCTTTATTGTGTTTTATGAAAATAATAAGTGCCTGCCTGTTGGGTGCATGTAATTACCAGGTCGTTGATACAAACATGTTTGGGCAACTGGGCGCAATAAAAAATGGTATCGGCAATGTCTGCGGCGGTAAGCGGAACGAGCCCATCGTAGGTTGCGGCAGCTTTTTTTTCATCGCCTTTAAAGCGTACCGATGCAAATTCCGTTTCTACGGCACCGGGATGTATGCCGGTTACTTTGATATTGTGTTTTAACAAATCTATCCGCATGGCTTTATTAATGGCATCCACCGCGAACTTGCTGGCGCAGTATACGTTTCCACGCTCATATACTTCTTTTCCTGCAACCGATCCCATATTGATGATATGTCCTTTTTTTTGTGCGATCATCAATGGTACAATTGCTTTGGAAACATACAAGAGTCCATGCACATTGGTATTCAGCATGGTTTCCCAATCGTTTATGTCGGCATCTTCAAAAGAATCTCTTCCAACCGCCAGGCCGGCATTGTTGATCAAAATATCAATATGCTGCCATTCTAATGGTAATGACCCTAATTTTTCTTCCACTGCTTTCCTGTCCTGTACATCCAGTACTAAGGTCAAAATTTTAACAGAAAATGTTATTTCCAGTACTTTTTTCAGTTGCTGCAGGCGCTCCGATCTTCTGCCGGTAATAATGAGGTGGTCACCGGCGGCAGCAAATTTTTTAGCACAGGCTTCTCCAATTCCTGAAGTAGCGCCTGTTATCAATACTATTTTATTCATGGGTGTAAAATATCGCAGTTGAACCAAATAAAAAAAGGATTCCCGGTTTGATTGAAATCCTATTTCGATGTATGACTATTTTCAATTTATCTCAGCAAAACAACGGTGCCCTGTTTTTTTATAACCTGGCCGGTATAGGTTTCTCCTTCCGTCATCCAAACATAAGTACCGGGGTCCTGGGGATTACCTTTAAAAGTACCATCCCATCCTTTGCCTTTTTCTGAAGTGGCAAATAACAATTGTCCCCACCGGTTGTACACCCTGAAAAATCTCAGTGATCGCATGCCAAGTAATATCGGTCTGATAAGATCATTGTTACGGTCGTTATTCGGACTGAAAGCCCCAGGTACATAAAAACTGGGCGGTACTTTAAATACTTTTACCCGGATGCTGTCAGTCCCCCTGCAACCGGCGGCAGTTGATACTGAGAGTTTATAAACGATATTATCTTCAGGGAAACCAAGCGGATTAAATATATTCGGGTTATTTAACCATCGTGAAGGACTCCATAAATAATTATCTCCCCCGTTGCCGTTTAATAAAAGCGGCTGGCCAATTACCACCGAAGTATCCAACGGACCCGCATCAGCATTCACAATCGGGTATACCCGAACCCAAACGCTGGCATTTACCGGCTTAGGGCAACCAAGCACATCACTAACGGATACCAGGTATCTTGTATCTGTGGTGGGCCGGATTGATACCGGGTTTGGAATATTTGTAGCGGTTAAAAAAATAGATGGTGACCAGGAATAAATACTTCCGCCAGAAGCATTCAGCGGAGCCGAATCCCCAAAGCAAACAATGGTATCAATTCCTGCATGGGCCACCGGATAAGGTACGGTTCTTACGGTAACCTGGTCAATGCTCTGGCATTTTCCAATATTGCCTGTAACGGTATAGGTGATAACAGGGTCCAATGGTGTGGCGAGGGGCCGTTTATCTGTTGCACTGCCAAGCCAGGTTGCAGGCGTCCAGTTATAACTTAAGGCATCGCTGGTGGTATTCAGAATAATACCATCTGTTCTGCAAATGGTGGTGTCATTACCGGCGCTGACTGTAACAAAGGGTTTCACATCTACAAAAACAGAATCCCTGTTAATACAACCAAAAGGATCGGTTAAGGTGGTAAAATATTTTGTTGGTAAATCGGGACTTACAAGCGGGTTGGTAATGACCAGGTTACTGATATTGACATTGGGTGACCATAAAAAATTACCTGTTCCTGCAGCGTTTAGCTGTAATGTATCAATGCTGCAGATCAGCGTGTCATTTGTAAGCGTAATGGGCGGTAATGCCCTTACAAGCACCTGCATAGAATCTATCCTGGTTTTGATGCAGCCGGTAACACCCACTAAAACCTTGTAAACCGTAGTGGAAGCCGGGGAAGCGACAGGGTTTGAAATATTTGGATTGCTTAAACCTGTTACAGGAAGCCATTGGTAAGTATTTCCGCCTCCCGCTGATAATCGTGCAGTTGTTTGGCCGATACATATTGACTGATCCGGGCCTGCATCTGCAAGAGCGAGTGGCTTTACGGTAATATTCCGGGTGGTGGTAGCCACACAATTTCTGCCAAGCCTGGTTGTTAATACGAAAGTAACACTGGTATTGGGAAAAGCCTTTGTAACTTTTACAGCAGGATCATTTACCATGGTCGCCGGGCCCCAGCTCCACGATACGTTATTGCTATAATTACTGTTACCCGTAAGCGTAAGGGTATCATCTTCGCAAATTGCCGTTGCAGATGCGGTAATAGAATTAGTAAGGTCATTTTTTGGGGTTACCCGCACCGAATCACTGCTGATGCAACCCGCCTGGCTTAAAGTTACCCTGTACAAAGTAGGCACAGTAGGATAAACAAGGGGAGTAGCCGTATTGGCATTCATAATATTTGGACCCGGGGTCCAGTTAAAATTTCCCTGGCCTGCAGCAGATAATAATAAAGTATCCGCTCCGCAATAGCTGGTATCTTTTGAAATTAATGTCAAAACCGGGTTATCTGCGATTATCACCGGTTTTGTTATGGTGTCAACACAGCCAAATGTATTGCCCGCTATTAATTGTACGTTGTAAGTACCGGGGATTGAATAAGTATAGCCGGGGTTTTGAGAACGGCTGGAATCGTTTGTTACGATGGGATTACCAAAATCCCATCTCCATCCGGTAGGTACTCCATACTGAGTGGTGGTATTATCAGCAAAACTAACCGGTACCCCTTTACAAAGCGGGCCGATGGTATTAAAGTCGGGGAAGAAACCGGGATAGACCCTTACTATAAGTGAATCAGAACTGGTGCACAAGCCGCCGATCGAAACAGTTAATTTTGCAATGTAGATACCAGTATCTGAATACACATGAACCGGATCAGGCAGGGCGGAACTATTATTTACCCCGGAAGCAGGTTCTCCAAAATCCCATGTATAAGTTGTACCGGATGGGTTTGTTGTGGCATTGGAAAAATTTACCGTAAAGCCATCACAGGTAACACCCTTTGGAGCTAATTTGGCTACCACCGGGGTACAATCTTTTACCTGGATATGTAATTCTTTCCTGGTTTCACCCAAAAATACACCATTCCTAAACTCAGATACGCAAACAGTGACCACAAATTCGCCGCCGAATGTTTTTGGGATGGGGGCGATCCCACTGATTAATCCTGTGGTTGAGTTGATGGTTACCCCGACGCCCAATGGTTGTGTTGCAAAAAAGGGGGAGGTATAGTTAAGGGTAGAATAAGGAGGTGATGTGGCCGGATTTGGGGCGGCCTCTGCCGTGGAACCCCCCTCATAAGCGGAGCACAATGAATAGGTTAAAACATCGCCATCTTTATCTGTTGCAGAAATAGGGTAGGTAAAATAACTTCCGCCGCAAACTACAGCTGTATCATTAACCGGGAAATTGGGACTGGTATTTCTGTTGGCGTTTGGAACAGTCGAATTAGTACCGGGAATTTTAATGGAATAGGTATTTCCAACACTCCCCGAATTCAATACATTTTCCATCCCGGCAATTCTGCAACAGCGTTGGTAGCTAACGGTGTATCCCGCGGCAGATACCGGGAGTTCATAATTATTTAGTTCGTAAACAACGATGGTATAATAGCAACCCCGCTGGTCTAAAGATATGCAGGGCTCATCCGTGGATTTACTGAGGTTGTACTGGCTGGTTATGTTTACGGATGGATTAGCAAAAACATTGGTAGCAGTTCCCTGGAATATAGTTAAATTAATGGGATTAGTTAACTGGCCCGCTGATGGAAAACAACTCATATAAACAGTAAGGGTAATCCTGTAACGGAGGTTAGCCGGGTTGATTATCCCGGGCCCCAGGTATTCGTAGGTAAAAAACCCACCTTTAATGTGCGCCGAAAATGCATTGAAGAGGACAATGGAAAAAAATATGGTGAATAAAAATTTCTTCATAGCCTGTACAATGAGCAAATATTAAACATAAATATAAATATAAATAAAAACAACATCAGCCGGTACAGGGTTTCTGTTAAATATGGATACCGCGATATTCTTTTCCTGTTATATTTTTTTGGGAAAAAGTTAATTGTTTAATGGAAACGGGTTACTGTAAAAAATTAAATAGTATTTGATTCGACTTATCGGCCTCTTCCCACATACCCATGTGGGCCGATTTGTTTAATATATGTACATGAGCTATTGCCGGAAGATAACATTGCTGCATGCTGCTTTCCAATGGAATGGCATTGTCGTGTTCGCCGATGACAAACAGGATGGGTTTTGAAAAGGTTTTTAACACCGCTATTCTTTCGGGCCTGGCGATCATAGCCTGGTAGTATTGTATTAGCGCCGCGGAACTAAAGTTTTTCCCTTTTTCAAGCAGGTCGTTAATAATTTCCGGGTAAGCATCAGCATAGGCTTTGGTAAACAATCCGGGGATACTTGTTTTCAAAAAAGCATTGCTTCCATTTACATTAATAAAATCAATTGATTTCGCCCTTGCCTGTTTTTTTTCCTCATTATCGGCAAATGCGCTTGAATGAAACAAGCCAAATGAATCTAAGTATTGGGGGTATTTTTCTGCAAAGGCCAGGGTGATATACCCACCCATGCTGTGGCCGATAAGGGTTACCAGTCTACCTGCCTCTTCAGCATCGAGGATTAGTTTTATTATTTCAGCGTAGGTTTCAATATTTGCATTGGGGATCAGTTGGGAGTGGCCGCTGCCGGGTATATCGGGAATGATTATACGAAACCGATTTTTTAAAAATGCAACCTGGTTATCCCATATATTACTATCCTCGGCAAACCCATGCAATAATACAACCGTTTTACCTTCACCGGTCACCCTGTAGCTAACGGTTGATTTTTGATAAGAAATTGTTTTTGCTGTCATCGTTATTTGAATTATTTCAGTTACGCGAATTTAATACAAATATCAACATTGCAGGGTTGTGATGCAACCGGCAAACCTTACTCTTTTTTAAAACCGGTGCGGCCTGAAATATTTGCCGGCACTTCTGTACACCAGTAATAATACAATAGGGATTAAGGCATTGTTCATTTGCTGGGGTAAAAAGAACCAGCTTAGTAAAACGATTATTAAAGCAGCCGCATTGAAACCAAAATATGCATGGGCCCATTTCTTTTTGCTGTTTATAAAGAAAGCGCTAATGGCATTGAGAGGCCATGCCCACAATAAATTATAATTGCTTTTTGTCATAGAATGATCCGTGCCAATCCACATAAAAATTAACAGGATGCCCATTGCCCCAGTTAAAAAAAAGAAGATGCCATCAAAGCCCTGTAAAAATATTTTCGCCCAATTATTGGTGGAAAAACTGATCACTATAACCAGGAACAAAAGAAAAGAAGAAATCACTAAAGGCGTTAAAAACGAATCCCCGTATTTTTCCTGGTTAATGGGGTACAGGTTGGTAGTGGATATAACCAATTGATGATCCTGGTTGCTGCTATCTAAGGATTTCATTAAATTATCCGGCAGAAACTGTGACCCTGCTGTTGTCATCACCGCATCGGTAGGCGCACCCAATAAAAGATCTATGCCCAGCTTGCTCCAGTATTTTCCGTTCTTGTCAAGGTACTGGTGTATCGCCTGCCGGAAACGTGTGCCCGGGGGCATTACGGGTTTAAACCCCGGATGATTTTTTTTATACTTTACCAGCATATCCCTGGGCCGGGTGGTGCAATTATCAAAAAAGAAATCGTATTGATAATATTTATTCTGGTCTTTAATATTTTCATACAGGGCCTGCATCAGGGCTATTTTTTCTTCCGCAGTAAGGTTGAGTACCTGCTCTGTAATGCCGCGATTTTCTGCCTGGTAGGCGTATTTAAAATCCTGGAAATTTTCAACTGATAAATAGTATAACAACTTACCCCGGATAAATTTGGTATAAAAGCCGGGGTCTTCAAAATTGAAAGTGCCATAATTAAAAACATTATCTGTTACGCTGCTACTATCCGTTACCCTGATGGCAGTGTGGCCAAATGTGGAATACAATTCTTCGCCCGGGGTACAGGTTAGAAGGGATATCCTTAGGTGGGAGGAGTCTTGTGCAAATATGCTAATGTGCTGATGTGCTAATATGCTAATTATGAATAGCCGGAGTAATATTTTTTTGTATTTAAATGTTAATGTGAAAATGTGAAAAGGTGAAAATGTGAAAAGGTGAAACACAACGAATGGATGAATTTTTTTTTTCATGTTATTGTTTTTACCACTAATCCACGAATTTACGTGAATGCTTTCCAAAAAGAGGGTACACTTTTTTTTGGAAGAAGGAGTTTGAATTAAACGCGTTCCTTAATGGTATGCGGCAGAAGTGAGTGACACAAGGATGTTGCCATGAAAAATTTCAGCCCGGGCAAAAATCCGTTTAAAAAATCCTCATCATTTACCGGCTATAATTTGGCGCTTCCTTAGTAATCGCGATATCATGCGCATGGCTCTCTTTCATGCCTGCATTGGTAATCTTTATAAACCTTGCGTTTTGAAGCGCCCTGATATTGCCGGCGCCACAGTAACCCATACCCGCTCTTAAGCCGCCGGTGAACTGATGCACCACTTCCTTTAACGGCCCTTTAAAAGCCACCCTTCCTTCGATGCCCTCGGGGACAAATTTTTTGATATCGGCTTCCACATCCTGGAAATAACGGTCACTGCTGCCCTGCGCCATTGCACCCAGTGAACCCATACCCCGGTATTGTTTAAAACGACGGCCCTCGTAAATAATTGTTTCGCCGGGGCTCTCTTCCGTTCCGGCAAACATATTACCCATCATAACGCAACTGGCTCCCGCAGCAAGGGCTTTTACCATATCCCCTGTGTACCGGATACCGCCATCGCTGATGATACCAATATTTTTATTTTTTAATGCCGCGGCTGCTTCCATAACGGCCGTGATCTGCGGAACACCGGTGCCTGCTACTATCCTGGTGGTACAGATAGAACCCGGCCCGATCCCTACTTTAATAGCATCGGCGCCTGCATTGGCGAGCGCTATAGCTCCTTCGGCGGTACCCACATTTCCGGCAATTACCTGCAATCCTTTGAATGTTTTTTTTATGTTTTTTAATGCATCCATCACACCTTTGGTATGGCCATGCGCACTATCGATGCATATAACATCCACACCTGCATTATGCAATGCGGCAACCCTGTCGAGCGTATCAATTGTAATACCCACGCCGGCGCCCACCAGCAACCTGCCAAAGGAATCTTTAACGGCATGCGGGTGGGATTTTAATTTTAAAATATCGCTGAAAGTAATGAGGCCAATCAAAATACCCGACTTACTGACTACCGGTAATTTTTCAATTTTATTTTTTTTGAAGATCAGCTCGGCCTTTTTCAGGTCGGTGCCTTCCGGAGCGGTGATGAGGTTGTCTTTCGTCATCACGGTGCTTAGTTTTTCTTTAAAGTTGGTTTCAAGACGGATATCCCTGTTGGTTAAAATACCTACTAATTTATTAGCTTGATTAACTATAGGAATACCGCCAATCTTGTTTTCCCTCATCATGCGAATGGCTTCGCCAATAGTAGCATCAGGGCTAAGTGTGACAGGGTCTAATATCAAACCATTTTCACTGCGTTTAACTTTTCGCACCTGGTCGGCCTGGTGGTCGATACTCATGTTTTTATGTAAAATACCCAGGCCACCTTCTCTTGCCAGCGCTATGGCCAGGGCCGCTTCTGTAACCGTATCCATTGCGGCGCTCAACATGGGTACGTGCAGGGTAATTGTTTTTGTAAGTTTTGTACTGATATCCACTTCGCGCGGTAATACCTGTGAATATGCCGGCATGAGCAATACATCATCAAAAGTTAAGCCTTCACCGAAAAATTTATTTGATTTGCTTTTAGCAGGGAGGTTATTTATTGTTGCCATAGGCAAAGATAAATGAAAAAAAGCAAAGCCCCTTCTCCGGCGCATTTCAAATTGTTCTTTCCTGTTTTGGCGCTCAGGGGCTGAGCATATATACTTTACCAGGCAAACTTACCACCAGACCCTGCATTTCGAGTGATAAGAGTGCAGCGGCCATTGCACTGCTGCTTAAGCCCGATTTGAAATAGAGTTGATCAATTTGAATACTATCCTGGTTTTGTAATATATCTGTTACAATTTTTTCATCCGCAGTTAATTCAACGAATAATTCTCTTTGCCTGGCAGCAAGGATTTTTTTGGTTTCATTCCAGTTCATCATTTCAAGCAGGTCGGCAGCGCCCGTAATTAAAGAGGCTTTATTGCTTTTGATTAAATAATTGCAACCTTCACTTTTTATATCACTTGTGCGGCCGGGGATCGCAAATACATCTTTATTGTAACTGTTGCCTAATTCTGCAGTAATGAGTGATCCGCCTTTCTTCCCGGTTTCGATTACAATTACCGCATCGCATATGCCGGCCACGATGCGGTTGCGTTTAGGAAAGTTTTGTTTGCCCGGGTTGGTATTGCTGATAAATTCGGTTAGCAATCCACCCTCACCCATCATTTGCTTTGCAAGGGTTTTATTTTGCTGGGGATAAATCCTGTCCAGTCCGTGTGCCAGCACGCCCACAGTAGGCAGGTTATTTTTAATGGCGGCTTTATGTGCAATAGTATCAATGCCAAAGGCTAATCCACTCACCACTACTATATTTGATTGTTTTAATTCTTCCAGAAATTTTTCACAGGTTGTTTTGCCGTAATCCGAATTATTCCGGGTACCCACCATTGAAATTACCCGGGAATTGTTAAGGTTCGCGCAGCCCCGGTAGTACAGCAATGCCGGGCTGTCATAACAATTTAATAACCGTTGCGGGTAGTTTTTATCGGTTAAAAAGAGTGGAGTGATCCTGAATTGCTCGATGAATTTTATTTCACTTTCACAAACCGGGAAACCGTTAAATGCTTTGATACTGTTCGCTCTTACGGTACCAATGCCTTCCATGTTTTCGAGGTCCTTTTTTTTCGCCTTAAAGATCGATTGGGCATCGCCAAACCTGTTTACCAATGCTTTTGCATGTACATCGCCAATATTGGCCACAAGCGTAAGCGCTATTTGGTATAACAGATCGTTTGTCATCGGGTAGCTGGTACAGTTTATCAAATATAATAAAAAAAGCCTTTGTGTTGAAGTGGGAACTTAACCTGGTGTAAAAACAAAACCCTGAAAAAATAGGAACGATTTTTTAAGGGTTTAAAGATATCTCTATCGCGGGGGGAGTGGGATGATTAGGCACCAGGACAGAAAAACTGCGAACAGGTTGTCACTTTTTTAATGTAGTATCGTGCCCCGGAATTGAGTCATTGTCAAATTTTCTCATTTTCACATTTGAAATTCAGTATCTTCCTTTAGTTTTAATTGCTCCGGTTAATTTAGTTACTGATCACGCTCAATTCCGTTCTTCTGTTCAATGCTTTACCCTGTTCCGTAGCATTGTCGGCTATTGGTTGGGCTGCCCCCATTCCTTTGGATTGTAAGCGTTCCCTGGCAATCTTCCTGCTGGCTAACAGGTAACTGATCACGGCCAGGGCCCTCCCGTTAGAAAGCAATGCGTTGTCGGCAGGCTTGCCTACATTATCGGTATACCCGCTGATCAGTATTTTCAGTTGGGGGTTTTCAGTCATTAACTGGATCACTTTATTCAATTCCACCATTGATTCCGGTTTCAATGCAGTTTGTTTACTATCAAAGAAAATGTTTTTTAAAATAATCGCAGCGCCTGCTTCAATGGGCTGCAACGGAATATTTGCCGTAAAAAGGGAATCAATGGCAGGGCCATTTAAATTGTAATTTTCCGAAAAAAACAAATACCCCTTCCTGTTTACGTTAAAAGCATAGTCTTTTCCAACCGGCAGGGTAGTTAAATAATTACCGTCTTCATCCGTCTGTACCTTGCTGATCAACTGGCGGCTAATGATATCCGTTAGTTCTACAGAGGATGGCAGGCCGGCGCGGGTTTTGGCATCATACACCTGTCCTCTTACCCATAAGGTTTTGGGAGGTTGTATATCTTCCCTTAACTGGAAGCTATACAGATCGAGGCCGCCTTTACCATCGCTTTTGTCGCTGGCGTAATAGGCTGTTTTACCGTCTGCAGCTACAACCAGCGACCCTTCCTCGTCAATGGTATTCACCGGGTAGCCCAGGTTTTCCGCTTCGCCCCAGGTACTGTCGTTTAATTTTTTTGAAAAAAAGAGATCTGTCATTCCGTAACCCTTGTGCCCGTTGCTGTTAAAAAACAGGGTTTGATTATCCGCGTACATGAAGGAACAGCTTTCATCACCGCTGGTATTTACCTGTGAACCCAGGTTCTCCGGCCTGCCCCATTTTCCTTTACCGTTGCGGTGGGTTACCCAAATATCTTTACCGCCATATCCACCCGGCTGGTCACTGCTAAAATAGATATCCCTTTTATCAGGTGAAAAAGAAGGGGAGGATTCCCAATAATCCGTATTCACCATTGGTCCCAGGTTTTCTGCTTCGCTCCATCCCTGTTTTGTTTTGTACGAAATATAGAGATCGCAGCTACCCTGGCCTTCGGGGTAATTGCAGCCGGTAAAGATGATCCATTCCCCGTCCTGCGAAATATTTTGGGCGCCTTCATTTAGGTTGGTATTTACTTTGCCACCTAATGGTTGGGCCAAGTTCCATTTACCATCTTTTAAATCGGTTTCATAAAAATCTTCATCACCCGAAACACGCCTGGTAAAGATTAGTTTTTTACCGTCAATGGTAAGCGATGGGTAATATTCCAATGCAATTGAGTTAACACTGTCGCCTAAATTTATGGGGGTGAATACGTAATTATTGTCAGGGTGTTTTTTTTCGTAGGCCAATGCAAATTCGTATACGCTTTTACGATAGTTGCCTGCACGAATGCTTTGTGAATTCAATTTATCGTATTGCAAAAAACGATTAACCGCATCCAGTGCTTTTTGAAACCTGCCCAGGCCAGCCAGCGATATAGAATAGGGGAGAAGGTAGGTGGTGGTATAAACAGGGTCGAGCTGAAAACTTTTTTCAAAATCGATCACCGAAGAATCGTATTTTTTAAGATTGGCATAGATACCGGCCCTTGATAAAAATGCATCCACATACCTTGGCTCCAGTTCAATCGCTTTATTAATTTTAGCAATCGCAGCCTCATATTTTTGTTCCTGCGCATCCTCGTAGGCCAGCGCATATATCTCATCCGCTTTTTTATTTACTTTCCCCGGATCATACCATTGGGCTGAGCAACAGGATGAAACAGCGAGCATAAATAAGCTTATGAAGGATCGGATCGTAAATGGGTATGGTTGCATAATGAGTTATGAGTAATTAGTAAAAACAGATGAGCAATTCATCCAGTATCCAGTATCCAATATCCAGTATCTTGTACCCAGTATCCGAAAAAACCATCACCCCAACCAATTTACTAAGGCACGTTGATATACTTATGTATCTGCAAAGACAGTTCCCATTGCGGATGTTGTTTGATGTATTCAATGATCACAGGTGTAACAATGGCAGCTTTATCCCATTCCGGCTGTAAAAATAATTTGCATTTAGGCGAAACCATTGCTGCATATTGCTCTGCCCACTTAAAATCCGACTGGTTAAATATCACTACTTTCAATTCATCTGCAAGTGGTACAAGTTCGGGGAGCGGCGCTTTAAATTTTTTGGGAGAGAGGCATATCCAATCCCAGCTACCGCTTAAAGGATGTGCGCCGGAGGTTTCGATATTGGTCTCAAATCCCGCTGTTTTTAATGCGGCCGTAAGCGCCGTAAGATCATGCATCAATGGTTCGCCCCCCGTAATTACCACCAGGCCACCACGAAAACCTTTATGTAAAGGAGCTGAATTTTCAATCACCAGAGATACTATTTCTGCAACAGATTTTTTAGGATGGGCACCTGCATCCCAGCTATCTTTCACATCACACCATACACAACCTACATCACAGCCACCCAGGCGGATAAAATAGGCTGCCCGTCCCTGGTGAAAACCTTCTCCCTGCAATGTGTAAAAATGTTCCATTACAGGGAGCGATGGGGGCGTGAATGATTTTGTTTGGTTCATCGTGAATGGTGAATGGTCAATGGTGAATGGTCAATGGTGAATGCTCAATGCGCAAAATTTCAGCATTCACCATTCATATTTTTAATTTTTTAAAACACATGCATTATATGTATTCGTCATCAATGCGGCGATGGTCATTAAACCAACACCACCGGGAACAGGGGTTATAAAACTGCATTTTGGCGCTACATGTATAAAATCCACATCTCCTTTAAGGGTAAACCCACTTTTCTTTGTGGCATCCGGCACCCTGCTAATGCCCACATCTATCACCACCGCCTTTTCCTTTACCATATCGGAGGTTAAAAATCCCGGTTTCCCCAATGCAGCCACGATAATGTCGGCCTGTAAACAGATATCTTTTAAATTGCGCGTATGGCTATGGCAAACAGTAACGGTACAATTACCAGGATATGCATTTCTATTCAATAAAATACTGATCGGCCTCCCAACAATATTACTTCGGCCGATAACCACGGCATGTTTGCCTTTTGTTTCTACCTGGTAGTACTCCAGCATCATTAATATGCCATAAGGAGTGGCCGGTAAAAATGTTGGCAGTCCCTGTACCATTTTACCCACACTCACTGGGTGAAACCCATCTACATCTTTATTTGGGTGAATGAGGTTGATTATTTTTTCTTCGCTGATTTGGCCTGGAAGGGGCAATTGCACCAGTATTCCATCCACATCGTCATCCGCATTTAATTTTTGAATGGTTTCAATTAAAAGGGATTCTTCTATCGATGCATCCAGGCGGATCAGTGTGCTAATGAAACCGATTTCTTCACAATTTTTTACCTTACTGGCTACATAGGTTTCACTTGCGCCATCCGAACCAACTAAAACAGCCGCAAGGTGCGGAGTTTTTTTTCCTGTTGATTTTAACAGTGCCGTCTTCTCTTTAATTGTATTTTTTACAGTCTGCGAAACAATTTTTCCATCTAAAATTTGCATGCGGCAAAAATAACAATTAATGTCTGATGTCTGGATTTTTTGCTGCCTGATTTGTTTCAGGAGATAACCAGTTCCCAATTGTTTTAATCAATGATTATTTAGGCTAATACACCAGCTTTTAAAGCAGGACTAAACGCCGGATCCTGGATTTCTGGTTATTAAAGTTAATGGCGTTTTCAAAAGATTTAACTTTTTATCAACCTCCGTCTTGCCCATTGTGTATATGATCTCCTATTCTTTTTTTTACTACTCATGCCTAAAATTTAATATCCAACCCAAAATTTTGAATAAATAATAAATTTTTATTATATTGTTTAAGAATAAACTGTACCCTCCTTGAAAAAATATCTATTAGCCTTCGCCGGCTTTGTATTTTCATTAATACAGCCGGGTTTATCCCAATCATTGCGACAGCCTGTATCTGCCATTTACCTTGGGCTGGGCTGTTACAGCACCAAACATTCAGATGTTTTTTCTTTTGTAAATAACCAGGCCGCACTGGCTCAAATTAAAAAAAAAGCCGCCGGTGTTTATGGCGAAAGAAGATTTTTGCTGGCAGCTACCAGTTTGTACACAGCCGCTATTACTGTTCCTTCTGCAATGGGCAATTTTGGCCTTAACCTGAAATACGCAGGTTTCAAAAATTTTAATGAGAAACAAATAGGATTGGCATATGCCCGAAGCCTGGGACCGAAAATGGATATCGGTGTGCAATTTAATTACTACGGGTACCAGGTGCCTTCCTTTATCAATGCAAATACTATCAATTTTGAAATTGGTGCGATGGTCCATTTAACAGGTGAGTTAAATGCGGGTATTCATATATACAATCCGGTGGGTGGCAAATTTGCCAAAACAGGGGAGCAACTAACTGCTGCCTATAAAATGGGCTTAGGTTATGATGCATCTGAAATATTTTTTGTAAGTGCAGAAGTAGTGAAAGAAGAGGATCACCCTGTAAATGTAAATGCGGGCTTTCAATACCAGTTCATGAAGCAATTTTTTGCAAGGGCGGGCATCTCCTCCGCATCTTCAGCCGCTTATGCTGGTGTTGGTATTAGCTGGAACAATTTGCGATTAGACATCAGCGGTAGTTATCATCCACAGTTGGGCTGGTCACCGGGATTACTGTTAGTTGTAGCCCCCGGCCCATGAAGGGGAGTTATTCGATGAACCTGCTCCGGATTTAAGTTGCCAGGGTGGGCGGTTAAAAATTATTGGGGTACTATTTATTATTCAGGCATTATTAAACACGAATTACAGCAATCCATAAAATTTAATCCGTGCGGTAATGATTGACAGAATTATAAAAGTGAATTATCAAAATAATTGATCATCAATCTTCACGCATGAAAACATGTTTAAAAATTTCGCGGGATGTTTCGTTATTGTTGAAAGCAGTTTATAATGCCACCCCTTCCATGTTTACTTTTTGGTTATTGAAAATTGCTTATTTGCGAATTGTAAGTTGCTCATTTATGTGCTGCCTTATCGGGTATTGTTTTTTACCTTTCACCTGCCCGGCCCAGCTTCCTGAAATACCTTTCGCAAGTATTGTGGAACAACAATTAGAAGTGGTAACAGAAAATAATGAAGATGCGGAAACGGAAGATGATTCTTTTTTACAGGCCATGCGGCAGTTTTTGGAAAACCCCGTCAACCTGAATACTGCCGACATAAGAACATTGAATGAACTGATGCTGTTGTCGCCGGTACAGGTTCAGAACATTATTAGCTATAGAATGCTTTTAGGAAATTTTATAAGCGTATATGAGTTGCAGGCGGTGCCGGGTATTGACCTGCAATTAATTAATAGACTTCGGCCATACATAACTGTTAGTACGCCCCAATATGTGATCGCTTCGATAGGTGAGCGGCTTAAAGGAGGAACCAGTACCATTTTGATAAGGGTGAATCAGGTATTGGGAGAACAAAAGGGATATGGTGCTGACTCCGGCGCAGCAAATAATTCTTACCCCGGTTCAAAACAAAGATTGTTCGCCAGGTATACCTACCAGTTTAAAAATTTGCTCCAATTTGGCATTACCTGTGAAAAAGACCCAGGTGAACAATTTTTTAAAGGTTCACAAAAGAATGGTTTTGATTTCTATTCTGCTCATCTTTTTGTAAGAAATACGGGGATCATTAAATCGCTGGCGCTGGGTGATTTTACGGTAAACCTTGCACAAGGCCTCACCCAGTGGCAGAGCCTTGCATTTAAAAAAAGCGCTGATGTCACCAATATCAAATGCCAGCTACCCGTGTTGAGACCCTATAACTCGGCGGGCGAAATTAACTTTCACCGCGGGATAGGAATAACCGTTGCTAAAAACAACCTGGAAGCTACCGCTTTTGCATCCTATAAAAATATTGATGCAAACTTTGTAACGGATACTTTAAATAATGAGGATTTTATTTCTTCGCTGCAAACATCCGGCCTTCACCGAACCAAAAGTGAAACTGCAGACAAGGGAGTACAGCGGCAAATTACTTTGGGGGGTAACCTGTCTTATAATCCCGGCAGGTTTCACTTTGGAATTAACGGGGTGCAGTATCAATTTAAGTTGCCAGTAAAAAAATCAATTGCTCCCTACAATATTTATGCAATTTCAGGAAGGGGTTTTGGTAATTATAGTGCCGACTACAGTTTCAGTTACAGGAATTTTCATTTTTTTGGAGAGGCAGCATTCACCAATAGTTTTGACAGGGCTTTCGTAAACGGGTTGATCATAAGCGCAGACTCAAAAATAGATATGAGTTTGCTGTACAGGAATATATCGGCATCTTACCAGTCTTTATATACCAATGCATTTACAGAAAGTACCTTTCCCAATAACGAAAAGGGGATATATGCCGGTATCAGTGTAAGGCCGAATTTTTTTTGGCGCATTGACGCATACGCGGATTTTTATAAATTTCCCTGGATGAAATACCTGGTTGATATGCCATCTGTTGGTAAGGATTATTTGGTGCAGGCATCCTATCATCCAAATAAACAATTGGACATGTATCTTCGTTACCGGTCGGAGTCAAAATCAAAAAATTTTAATCCAAACGGGTTTGTAATTTCCCAGGTTGTAGCTAAACCCATGCAGAATTTGCGTTCCCACATCAATTACAAAATAAATAATTCAGTTACCCTGCGCAACCGGGTAGAAATGCTTTGGTTTGATAAAAAAGGAGCAGGCGCCCAAAACGGTTTTTTGATCTATGTTGATTGTATCATTAAACCATTGATGAAAAGATATTCGGGAAGTACCCGGCTACAATATTTTGAAACGGAAGGTTATGACAGCCGATTGTATGCTTATGAAAATGACGTTTTATATAGTTTTTCCATACCGATTTTTTATGATAAAGGATACCGGTATTATGTCAATTTCAACTACGATGTAAGTAAAAAACTAACCGTTTGGCTAAGATGGGCCCAAACAATTTATGATGGGAAAAATGTAATTGGTTCCGGCCTGGACGAGATTGCCGGCAATAAAAGAATGGAAGTGAAAATCCAGGCGCAGTACCGGTTTTAATTGATAATTGAATAGTTGAAAGTGTGCCGGCAAGCACAACATTATACTCCTTATTGATCACTCATTACTCATCACTCATCATTTAACTTATCTTTGCTGAAACAACTTAAGAAAGCAAATGAACAGTCTACCCGAACAACCCAGTCAACTGAATATTGAAATTTCAGAAGAAGTTTCAGAAGGGCAGTATGCTAACCTCGCTATTATTACCCATAGCCATGCAGAATTTGTAATTGATTTTGTAAATGTGATGCCGGGCACCCCTAAAAGCAAGGTGAAAAGCCGTATCATACTTACACCATTTCATGCCAAGCGCTTTATGAAGGCGATGATTGAAAATGTAAAGAAGTTTGAAGCAGCTAATGGAACGATCCAGGATATGGAGCAAATAGAAGTGCCTTTTACTTTTGGCGGCCCTACTGCACAGGCCTGAGTCTTATTTTTTTATAGGGATTTAAAGTATTGATACAAATAAACTGCCAGCAAATGTATGAATCCTGCATACAACCGTTAGGTATTCCAAATTGTCGCTTGCGTGTTAAAGCAACGATGGTGGCAGGCACTTACCATGGCCATTGCCCTTGCTTCAGGGCCACCAGCTATATTTTAAATGTGCTAATTAGCTAATTTGCTAATGTAAAACCTCCCCAATTCCCGAGGTAAACATCTGACCTGAGCTTCATCCTCTCCAAAGGGGAGAAGGGCGGCTTTAACGACATTGATTCTCCATTGACCGTTGACCTTCCGCCACCCGATCGGGTCACAAAATCAAAACATTGCGCTATTCGTTATCTCCTTCTATTTAATTCCCCGTTCAGATAATTATAAAGGCCTTCTCATTCAATAGGGTAACTTTTTAAACTACTCCCTTTTTTGCAAACAAATCCCTTTTCAGGAAATTAGCAAGCAGCCCGGGTTAGCCATCAGGCACCTGGCGGACAACCCGCTATGATTGATTGTGAAAATACAAATCAATTGAAGAATAAGCTCCTGGAAATATATGGCTTAATATTTTTTCTTTTTCATACGCAATTTTATCCGTTTTAATGCGTTTCCTATTTCGAAATTTGGGTTTTGTAGAAAATTAACTACAGTCATCTTAGAATAAAAGCTATGATTGGTTAAGAAAGGAATTACAAAAGCTTATTTTTTTGAAAACTGAAATTACACTTATGATAATTTTCTACCTGACTTTCAAAAGGTTAATATTATGCCTGCTCAACTCTTCTTCATCAAAATACAAGTTGCTTTGCCATGTATTGATTGTTGTTTGCTTATTAGCCAGTTCTATACATGCACAGGAGATCACCATTAACCCGCGGAGCAGGATGGTTTTGAACGGCGCGGTATTTCTTGTGGTAAATAATATGGCTTTTCAAAATAATGGAAGTTTTGCAGCCGGAAAAAGTACGGTTAATTTTAGAGGACATCGGGATACGCTGGTGTCTTATGTGTCAGGCAGCAACTCCACTACTTTCAATAATTTATCCATCTCTAAATCTGCTTATGGAGTAGCATTAAAATCCCCGGTTATCGTTAAAGATGTACTGGCGGTAAATGCCGGTAATTTGTATACAGACAGTAACCTTACATTACGGTCAGATGAAAATCTTACAGCAAGATTAGATGTGGTTCCTTCGGGAAGTTATATCATCGGCAAGGCAAATGTAGAAAGATACATTCCTGCAAGAAGGGCCTGGAGGTTAATAACAGCGCCGGTTTCAAGTTCAAATAGCATTTACAATAGCTGGCAAAACAAGGGAGTTTATAGTTCCGGATCAGGATTATTGGTAACCGGTCCAAACCCATCGGCCGCCGCAGGAAATGGTTTGGATTACAGTGAATTCAATAACATCTCCATGCGAGGATTTAATTATAGTACCCAACAATTTACCAATGTATTGAATACGAAAGTTGCTGTTTCTCCCGGTAATAGCGGTAGTGCCGATAATGCGGGATACTTTATTTTTATTAGGGGCGATCGCAACCCAGTCAATACTTATGTAAACAATGTGAATATTACCACATTGAGCAGTATTGGCTCATTGCAAACCGGAACACAGACTTTTACGGCCTCTGCTGATACCAACAAAAGGTATACCCTGGTTGGCAACCCCTATGCTTCACCGGTAGACTTTGATAATGTAACAAGAACCAATCTCAAAAAGCGGTTTTATGTATGGGATCCTTCCCTTAACACGGTAGGCGGATACGTTATGCTGGATGATTTAGATAATGATGGTTCTTACAGTAAATCTGTAATGGGCAGTTCACAAACAAAACACCTGCAATCGAGCCAGGCGTTTTTTGTACAAACCAATACCAATGCGGCAGCTTCCATCACCTTTAACGAAATAAGCAAATCGGGCGGTAATAATAATCAGCTATTCCGGCCGGTAACTCCCGGCGGCACCGCAGCGTTGGGAGCGGGTGAATTAAACGCTACGTTGAATTTATTAAATGCAGATAGTACTATCATACTTGCAGATGGCGCACTTGTGGAGTTTGATAATATTTACAATGCGGGAGTTGACTTAGATGATGCGGCTAAATTTTCAAACACAAATGAAAACATCAGCATTGTAAGAAACAATGTTGCGCTAGCTGCAGAAAGGAGGCCTGCCCTGGGCATATACGATACGGTTTACCTGCGGCTTACTACCACTACCAAAAGAAACTACCAGTTTGTATTTAATGTAACGGGACTGGAACAACCCGGCATGATGGGTTTTCTGGAAGATAGCTATCTCGGTACCAGCACATTGATCAGCCTTTCAGGAATTACTACGGTAAACTTCGCCCTGAACGCCGCAACCGGTTCCACTGCAATTAACCGGTTTAAAATTGTATTCAAACCCGCAGTAGCCACTTTGCCGGTGACTATCACCCGTGTAAATGCCTATCAAAAAAACAGCAATATCGAGGTAGAATGGAAGGTGGAAAATGAGTTGAATATGGTAAAATATGATGTAGAAAAATCAAGGGACGGAACTACATTCACTCATGCAGGTACAACAATTGTAAATGGTGGAAATAATGCCTACCATTCGTACAACTGGTTAGATATTCATCCGGCAACCGGAAATAATTTTTACCGGATTAAGTCATATGATATGAGCGGGGCAATACAATACAGTGCAATTGTAAAACTGGCAATAGCAAAAATCAGCAATGGTTTCAGCATCTATCCAAACCCGGTTACCGGAAATGTGATCAACCTGCGCCTGGATAGTCAGCCGGTTGGGGAGTACCAGGTAAAATTAACCAATACCATGGGTCAGGTGATTTTTGAACATACCATACAAAATGATGGAAGCAGCAGCCAGGGACTTAACACCCGTTCAAAGTTGCCTGCCGGAATGTACCAGTTAGAAATTACCGGGAAGGGTAGTAAACCCGTTACCCTTAAAGTAATTGTTGAGTAATGAGTAATGAGTAACAAGAAGTGAGCAGTATATCCAAATCTAAAAAACCTATTTAAAATCCAAATCCTAATATGAAAAATCATTTTCTAATAATGCTGTTGATCGGTCAACTGGCATTTGTTACAAAAATTTACGCGCAGAATATCGCGATCAACGGCACCGGAAACCTTCCGGATACAAGCGCCATGCTGGATATAAGCAGTACCAACAAAGGGTTTCTTGCCCCGCGTATGACAACGATTGAGCAGAATGCCATTCCTTTACCGGCCAATGGCTTATTGATATTTAACACTACAGATAACCTGTTTAAAGTAAATACAGGTATCCCTGCCGCGCCAGTATGGACCAATCTGGTTACGGCCACCGGTGGTAATACCAATACATTGGGCAGCGCAACCAATACCATGACCAGTACAATTAACGGCGTTGCGGCAAATGCACCCATAGTAAATACGGTAAGCAATACCAGCGCAACCAATACGTTGACTACAAGGGTCAACAGTGTTGCCGCAACAGGTGTAACGATCATCAACAGCAATACCTTAACGAATCCTGTTAATACCATTACCTCCACTATAAACGGGGTAACCGCCACCGCCGCTGCGGTAAATACAACAGGGCTTTCCCTCACAGGATCAACTTTGACATCAACCGTTAACGGAGTACCATCCACCGGTTTAAATTTATCACCGGCAGTTGCAGCGGCTACTACCAATACTATGAGCAGCAGTGCCAATAATTTAGCCACTACGGTAAATGGCGTATCGGCAACACCTGTGACCATCATCAACAGCAATGCCTTATCACTGGCTGGAAGTAACTTAACTTCTACCGTAAACGGCGTGGCAAGTACGGCCCTTGCTTTACCGTTTCTCAGTTCTATGAATGGATTAACCCCCGCTACCCAAACTTTTGCAACAGGCAGTTCCGGTAATAACTTCGCGATTAGTTCAAGCGGATCTGTACACAGTTTTAATTTGCCGGATGCTTCCGTTACAGCAAGAGGTGTTGTAACAACCGGTGCGCAAACTTTTGCAGGTAACAAAATATTCAACGGAACAGTAACTGCTGCAAGTTTACCCGGTGGTGCAGCTACCGACAGTCTTGTAACAACAGATGCCACCGGTTTATTGAAAAAAAGAACCATCGCAAGTGTTGTTGCCGGCAATGTATGGGGCACTTTTGGCAACAGCCCGGTCAACTCCGGCAACATGTTTTTTGGGAGTGTTAATGATGCCAGTTTACGGTTTCGTTCGTTTAATGTAGAAAGAATGGTATTGGATAGTGTAGGCAATGTGGGATTTGGAACACCCACACCCAAAAAGCCAATTGATATTGTTACCAATCTTCCGGCACAGGGTGGGCTGATGCAGTTTAGAAATACTGCACCGGACGGATACACTTCTATTGACCTGCAAAATGAGTTGGGTACACAGGTTGGAAATATCGGATGGTCGAATACACTGGCGGGTAGTTTTCCTAACTCCTTTTATTTTTCCACCAATATTGCGGCCCCTATGTTTTTTGCCACTGCTGCCACCGAAAGGATGAGAATAACGGCAACAGGCAATGTAGGTATTGGTGTAAGTGTGCCAACTGCTGCTTTACATCTTGAAGCAGGTACTGCCACGGCCGGCACAGCGCCATTAAAAATCAGTGACGGGGTATTGCTTACTGCCATTGAAAAAGGCGCCATTGAAAAAGATGCCAACGTATTTTATTTAACGCCGGATGCCGTTAACAGGGGTGTATTGCCTGCGGTAAGTTATAGTGTGCTGGGCGCTGATTATACATTAACGAATGGTACCGCAGCACAGGCGGTATTTTCCGCAGGCCAGGATAATATCGATGTATCAGCTTCCACCACCTACGAATTTGAGGCCCAGTATATACTAACAACAGGTACAACAAATCATACTACCTCAACATTATTTGCAGGCACCGCTACATTTACCTCAATAAGTTATATCGGTGAATTATCCAATGGTAATGCAAATACGGCAACAACAAATATTTCGAAAACCAATGTAAATACAAGTGCCGTAACCGCCCTTAATGGAAGTGTAGGGTTTGCTGAAACGGTGATACAACTTAAAGGAATAATGAGGGTTAATGCCGCCGGTACTTTGATACCCCAGATAAAGTTTAGTGCATCCCCGGGGGGAACCAACAGGTGCTTAACCAATTCTTATTTTAAACTAACACCAATTGGTACCAATGCGGTTACAAAAATTGGTAGCTGGCTGTAGTGAATAATAAATTTTGTGATAATATCAAACACTCCAATTACTAAATTGGAGTGTTTTGATTTCCCCAACTATTGTATTCAACAAATTATAGGAATAGAGGGTTCTTTTAAACTAATGTCAATATTGATTTGCCGGGGATGAATTTTCCTGGTTTAATACGTCATTATAAAAGTGACACGACTCCAAGTAAATAAATATTGCAGCGGCGCAACAACAGTTTTTTTAATAAAGCATTTCAACCCTTTTGTTTATTCTCTCCTTATCATAAATATCAGTTGCGAATAAGCCACTACTTGATCGCGGGGTTTTCAGTTTATAAAAATAGCAATTACGTGCATATTTTTAGTTGTTGAAACTGGCAGGATGTTTTTAATAACTTTATAAATTATACATATTTGCAAGTTCCTTTAATTCTAATAAATTAGTTACCCCTAATTTCTCAAACATTCTTGCTTTGTGGGTGCCCGCGGTTGATACCTGGATTTAAGGGCAGAAGAGATATGGCTGATGGTCTGAACAGTTAAAAGCAGGGTGGCGATCTCAAATTCTCGTGCAGATAGGCGATTGAAAGAATTTTCGGTCTTTGATTCAAAACTGTTTTTAGCCAATAACTCGGCAAGCGCATCACTAATGTAACGTTGGTTATTTAATAACCGGCCAACTGCTTTAACTATTTCTTTCATCGGCGCCTCTTTCGAAATAAATCCCCGGGCGCCCGCTTTTAAAAAACGTTTTGCATATATATTTTCCGCTCCCATCGAAAAAATCAGCACCCTTGCATCGGGGTATTTTTTTATGATGAGCTGCATTAAACTAAGCGTATCCGTTCCCGGCATTTGTATATCCAGCACGATCAGGTCATACCCGCGTTCCAATAATTTTTTCAAAGCGCTTTCACCATCTGAAGCTTCGTATATTTCTGCCGGTTTAAATATTTCCAGTAAAAGTAATTTTATCCCCGAACGTACCACCACATGGTCATCCACAACAAGAAAAGTTTTCATAAAGTGCTTTTGATGGTAACAAATAATCTGAAATAATTGTTCTTAAAACTTTTCGTGGGCGCATACGAATTTGAGAACTACATCGCTTAAAATGCAGGTTGCTTGTCTGGTTCATTTATTTTGTGGCACGATTTTGTAAAAAGGATTAATGGACATTTCATCAATTTTTAATAAATTTTATATGTCAATCAATCTTATAGAAACGATACAGGTAAACCTGCACTATCCGCCGCTTCAAAAAATTGATCCAAATACACAGGAAGTGGTGATAGACAATACAAAGCCCGATGAGCATCGTTTTAGCCAGGCTGCTATACCCGCTGTGCTCACCGGTTTATATAAATACTCGACTACTGATGAAGGGGCAGAGCATATACTAAGGGGAGATATTTCCACAAACTGGGTAAGTCTGTATTTTAAAGACACTACAAATGAAGTAGTACAAAAAATAGCTTCATATTCTTTTCATTCCAATGAAGATACCCTTACCCGTATGAACGAAATCGCAAATGAAGCAATACGTTTAATAAGGGAAAATATGAAACCTGGTGCAACAATGATGGATGTTAAGGATTTCATGTCTGCTCAAACAAATACCATTTTATTGTTTTTACCGGATGCCCTGCACATGGGGGAATTATTAAATGATAACACGCTGGATGACAATACCAATAAAATGGAAGGTCCGATATCGAGCTTAATGCATAAAATAGGTTCGGCATTTTCAAATCCGGCCAATGAAGCGGAATTACATAAATGATACTATTCAAATGGTTAGATTTCCTTAATTCAGCGCTTTAAATATGAAACGAAATTAATTCATTTCTGGTGTGCTTAGTTTCAGGAAATTTTCCTGCAGGAGGTACTTTCAATTATCTATTAAAAAATATTATCCATTATTATCCTGTTGTATATCTTCGTAACTTTTAATTTTATTGTACAAAGTTTTACGATCTATTTTTAATAGTTCTGCGGCCTTGGTTTTATTGAAATTCACTTCTTTCAGCACGTGCATAATAGTTTCATATTCTGCCCGGGATGCAGTGTCTTTTAAATCTAACGATACTGTTTTAATTTCGGGGCTGGGTTGTTGCGGGCTAAACGCGCCGGTATCACCGCCGGTAATTTCCGGTGGCAGTGTGGCAGCAGATATTTTTCCGGTATTGGTTAACAATACACAACGCCTTATCACATTGCGGAACTCCCTTAAATTTCCCGGCCAGGGGTAGTAAGTAAACATCTTCAACACTTCATCCTCAAATCCATCGATGGTTTTGTTTAATTCCGTATTGGTTTTTTGTAAAAAGAAATCCGCAAACTGCAGGATATCATCTTTTCTTTCCCTCAGGGGGGGCAGGTTGATGGCAAACTCGTTAAAACGGTGATAGAGGTCTTCCCGGAATTTACCATTACGATAGGCGTCCTGTAAGTTTTCATTGGTTGCTACAATGATCCGTACGTCCACTTCCATTTCTTTGGTACCGCCAATCCTTTTAAACTTTCTTTCCTGGATCACCCTTAATAAAGAAGCCTGTATTTCTGACGAAAGATTGGCTACCTCGTCTAAAAATAAAGTGCCCCCGTTGGCCAGTTCAAAATGTCCTTCTTTATCATTGATCGCCCCGGTAAATGCTCCTTTTACATGCCCGAATAATTCACTGCCCGACAGTTCATTTGATAATGTGCCACAATCCATAGCGATAAAGGGATGGGCCTTCCGGTTACTTAATTCATGAATTGTTTTGGCAATTACTTCTTTTCCTGTACCGCTTTCACCATAAAGGATGATGCTGTAATTGGTGGGCGCTACCATTTCGATCTGCGTGTATAAATCCTTTGTGGACACTGACTGACCCACTAAAAATTCACTATGGAAGACTTTATTTTTTTTAGTGTTTTTAGTGAAGCCAAAATTCTCCTCCGGCAATAGGGCATTGCTGTCATGATTTCTCAGGGCGGCGCTTAAAACACTTAATACCTCATCAGGTACCAATGGTTTGGTGATGTAATCATAGGCGCCCGCTTTTATCACATCTACCGCAACCTTGATATCTGAATATCCTGTTATGATCAGCACAATGGTGGCCGGATCATGCTGTTTTATTTCCAATAGTACATCCTTGCCATCTTTTTTTTCGCCGAGCCTGAAATCGGATATTACAATATCAAACTTACCTGCTTTAAATTTTTCCATTCCCTTGCTGCTGCTATGGGCCGTATCCACGGTATACCCGTTTTTAGCAAGAAACCTGCTTAATAAGGCGCACATATCCAGGTCATCATCAATTACCAAAACGCTCTTCTTCATATACCCAAAATTTTTATGAAGGTACAACTACTTTAATACTTCTTCTTTTAAAGTGGCGTTTGCAACAGGAATTTTTTCAATAATTATCCATTCTGAATAGTCATTGGGCTGTATTTTGGTGCCATACTGCGTGGCATACACTTTTGTACATTCTGCGCCAAGGTAAAGGATCAGGGAACTATAATAGGCCCAAACCATTATAATGATAACGGAACCCGCAGCGCCATAAATAGTCGCCATATTGCTGGTACCCAGGTACCACCCGATTACAATTTTACCGAGGGTAAACAGGATGGCCGTTATGAACGCCCCTACGTTTACATCCTTCCATTTTATTTTCGCATCGGGCAATACTTTAAAGATCACGGCAAAAACTATTGCGGTGATCATAAACGTAATCAGGTTATCAATTGCCGGTATAAAGATTTTGCCAACACCCGAAATCAGGCGGTTCAAGTGACTGCCAATAATTGCTACTACCGCATTTAGCAGCAGTGATACCATTAAAACAAATCCAAGACTAATGATTAGTGAAAATGACAGGAGACGGCTAAGAACCAGTTTCCACCAGGCTTTTTTTGTCTTTATTTTAAGCCCCCATATTTTGTTGAGAGAATCCTGTATCTCCCCAAAAATTGCCGTACCCCCAATCAATAAAAAAAACACGCTTACAATAGTAGCGGCCGGTGTATCTTTGGTCAGGTGGATGTTTTTAATAATATCCTGGATCTGGATAGCCGCCTCGCTTCCCACCAGGTCTTTTATTTCTTTGTACACCTGTCCCTCGGTAGCATCCCTGCCAAACAGGTAACCACAAATAGCAATAATGATAATGATCATGGGAGCCAGTGAAAACACGGTATAGTAGGATAAGGAAGCGCTATACTTCAGCACATTGTCATCAAAAAATTCAAGTATTACTTTCTTTATAAATAAAAAGATACCGGTTACTTTTTTTTTCATTCACCAAACAATTAAATCAACCATATAATATTAAAAAGGCTCACGCGAATGTAGGAAAATCCTGAATTGCTTTGCTATTCCTTATCATTAGATTTTGAATTAACGCGGCGAAATAAAGATTGGTTTCTTTGATTTGATTGGATGAGAAGCTGTTTTACCCCCGGGTTTTTGATGGTGTTGAACAGGTTTCATTAGATGACTGCTGGCTACAGTTTAATTATTATTGTACAATAAACATTGTTAATTTTGAGAAGAATAAAAACTCAGCGCAGCTTCATTGGGGCCTGTTCCCATTACACAAATAAAAATACATCCGGCAGTATAAAAAAATAAATTATGAAAAAAATATTAATTGCATTGGATTATAATCCAACAGCGGAAAAAATTGCTGAAACCGGCTACGAACTGGCCAAAGCAATGAACGCGGAGGTAATACTGTTGCACGTAGTAGCCGAACCAACCTATTATTCCAATCTTGATTATTCTCCCATTATGGGGTATACAGGTTTCAGTTCCCCGGATATGCTGCTGCTGGTAGATGATACTGAAATTAAAAAAGCATCCCTCGACTTTTTGGAGCAGTCAAAGAAACACCTGGGCGATGACCAAATTACAACAATAGTGGGCGAAGGAGATTGCGCGGATGCGGTACTGAAGGTTGCCAACGATTTGAAAGTAGATATAATTGTGATGGGAACCCACAGCAGGCGCGGATTAGATAAAATATTGATGGGCAGCATTTCAGAAAAAGTGTTACACCATACCGATGTGC
Organism: Ferruginibacter sp.; assembly: GCA_014379625.1. GTDB lineage: Bacteria > Bacteroidota > Bacteroidia > Chitinophagales > Chitinophagaceae > Ferruginibacter. The sequence goes on from JACMLJ010000052.1 coordinate 176,221, forward strand.
CTTTGTTTATCATTCCTTCCAAACATGAAAAGAAATGACAACCAGACCGGCATTCACCACTGCATAGCCGGTTTATTTGTTAGCAGGCAGGGATTAGGTAAAACCGGTAATTATTTCCCGGATTTTTCTGAGTGCTGAACGTTGAAGGATGTTTTGTACCGCGTAAAATTTAAACTCATTTTTATCATGAATAATGAATATATAGTTCCCGCAAAAACCCGGATCGGGCATATTCATTTAAAAGTGTCCGACCTGGAGCGTTCATTGAAATTTTATTGCGGTTTATTAGGTTTCCAATTAACTGCCCGGTATGGCGCTCAGGCTGCGTTTATATCGGCAGGCGGTTATCATCATCATATCGGGTTAAATACCTGGCATAGCAAAGGCATGGCGCCCGCCCCCGAAAACGGGGTAGGTTTATATCATACGGCGATCCTGTATCCAACGCGCAAAGACCTGGCAATACTATTGGAACGCTTACAAAAAGAAAGGTACATGCTTACAGGGGCCAGCGACCATGGCGTATCTGAAGCCATCTACCTGGATGACCCTGATGGTAACGGGGTGGAATTATATTGGGACAGGCCAAAAGAAGAATGGCTTTATAAAGCAGATGGGGCAATAGAAATGTTTACCAGGCCACTGGACCTGGCGGGTTTATTAACGGAACTGGCTTAAACCCATTTATACCCTGATTAAAAAACTGAACAATTTACCAGGCTGATCATGCCTTCGTTACCAGGAAGCGCTGTTTATCAAAAATGACCGTCCCTAGAAAATCTTTTGAAAACCGCCAGATCCATTACTTTACCTGTAAATTGTGTAAGATTTTAGCATAATTATGTAACATTTTCCTGGCAGATGTTATACACCTTTACCTGCTAAATCCGCTGATGCTATTTTGGTGAACAGGTACGAATAAGGTGCATTTAAATTGACGCTGGCTGGTGGGGCGCAGCCACGGCCGGGAGCCATGGGCGGTGTCTCCACCGCCCATGGGCGTAAATACGGAAGCGACAATTTTAAATACACTCTACGAATACACCTTACTTTAATTTAAATTGCAGTTGGGTTACTTTATTACCGGCTGCAAAAAGAAAAATATTAATCGTGAAGCTTTACATAAAAAATATGGTGTCATCGCGGTGCAAAATGGTGGCAAAGGAAGAGTTGAAAAAACTGGGTCTTCATTTTGTAATGGTGGACCTTGGCGAAGTGGAAATCATGGAAAACCTTTCTGAAGATATGCGTGCATCTTTAAAATCCGGCCTGCTCCAGTCGGGCCTCGAACTGATGGATGATAAAAGGAGCATGCTGATAGAAAAAATTAAAAATATCGTAATAGAAGTAGTTCATTATCTCGAGGAACCGCTTAAGATAAATTTTTCAGATTACCTCGGCAAAAAGCTCAACCACGATTACACCTATCTTTCTAATTTATTTTCTGATGTACAGGGAACCACTATTGAACATTTCCTGATTGCGCATAAAATAGAAAAAGTAAAGGAATTGCTGGTATATAACGAGCTCAACCTGACTGAGATTGCTTATAAAATGAATTATAGCAGTGTGGCGCATTTATCAAACCAGTTTAAAAAAGTAACCGGCCTTACGCCTTCCCACTTTAAAAAATTGAAAGATAAGAGACGCAATGCGCTGGAAAATATTTAATTAATAAAATGGATGTTGTTGGGGGATTATTTGAATGATAGGTTTGAGCTATATGAATTTGCAGAGTTCATGAGTTTTTTTGCCAGGTACTTCCGGCGGTGATACTTATGGCGCAGTGGAGTAAAACACGGGTTGGCTATTGACGACAATGAAGAAAAAACTGCAAACAGGTTATCAGTTTTTTGGCAGGTGATCACTAATGGAACGGGGCATTTTTACATTAGCATATTAGCACATTAGCTAATTGGCACATTTGAAATTCAAGCTCTTCCTTTAGTTTTAATCGCCCGGTTAAATAAGCATTTATAAATACCAAAAGCTTAAAAATGAGCGGTTATTTGCGATGGACCAATAAAAATATTGCGCGAAACAACATCAGTTGGGAACTTAAAAATGATTGTAATGCCCAAAGAAAAAACTGACAAAAATCCGGTGAAGTCGGCCAACCTGTTTCCGGTAGTGGGGATTGGCGCATCGGCGGGTGGGCTGGATGCTTTTAAAAAATTACTGAAAGCAATCCCTGAAAATTCCGGAATGGCTTATATACTTGTGCAGCATTTAGATCCATCGCGAGAGAGCATGCTGCCCGAAATTTTACAGAAAGTCACTAAAATCACGGTGTCTGAAATTACCGATGATATTAAAGTAGCGCCCGACCATATTTATATTATTCCCAGTAACAAAATGCTGTTGGCAACCGATGGTATATTACAGTTGAGCCCGAGGCCCGCAAAAGATAAAAAGGAACTGAATTTGCCGATTGACCTTTTCTTTACGTCGCTTGCAGAAGTACATCAAACAGAGGCAATAGGCGTGGTTTTATCGGGTACGGCATCGGATGGTACCAGGGGGTTAAAAGCTATTAAAGACCATGGGGGTATCACTTTTGCACAAGACGAAGCATCCGCTCAGTATGATGGAATGCCGCATAGCGCCGCAATGGCAGGCGTGGTGGATTTTATTTTACCACCCCATGAGATCCCCCCAAAATTAATAGAAATTTTTGGGCGTATCAACCTCAGCGATGATGACCTGCGTAATTTCCCCATTTTAGAAGATGAAATATTTAAACAAATACTTGCCTTATTGCGCATCCGTAAAGGCACTGATTTTACCTATTACAAACAAACCACCATCCGCAGGAGGATATTACGCCGGATGGCGCTTAACAAAAAGGATGAACCCGGCGCTTATCTTAAATTTTTAAGAGAGCATAAAACTGAGCAGGATATTTTATACCAGGACCTGCTGATCCCTGTAACCAGTTTTTTCCGCGACCATAAAAGCTTTGATAATTTATGTGAAACAGTTTTTCCTGCTATTGTAAAAAATAAAACGCCCCTGGAGCCCATTCGGGTATGGGTGGCGGGTTGCAGTACCGGGGAAGAAGCCGTGTCTATTGCTATCTGCCTCAAGGAGTATTTAAGCAGCCGCCGGGCGAATTCGCAACCAGAAGACCAAAAGCTAAACAATGATATAAGGGTACAGATATTTGCTACCGATATCAGCGAACCGGCAATAGCAAAAGCAAGAAGGGGTGTTTACTCAAAAGCCGATATAGATGGACTAAGCCGTGAGCAGCTCCAGGAGTATTTTGTAAAAATCAATGGCAGTTACCAGGTCAATAAAATCATCAGGGATATGTGTGTGTATGCAGTACATAATTTTTTAAAAGACCCCCCTTTCGCCAAAATGGACCTGGTGACCTGCCGCAACGTGCTTATTTATATGGAGCCTTACCTGCAAAAAAAGGCGCTGACTACCTTTCATTACGCTTTGAATTCCAATGGTTATTTATTGCTGGGTAAATCAGAAACCTCAGGCAGCGTTCCAGACCTGTTCGATAACCGGGGTAAAAATGATAAATTGTTTTCACGCAAAGATATGCCTTCGAGGTACTTGCTGGTGGCCGGTCCGCGTATTGAACAAAATTTCCCCACCATTGATAATAACTTAAAAACCGAAAGCAAACTGGCCGACTTTCAAAAAACGGCGGATGATATTTTGCTCAGTAAGTTCACTCCGGCCGGGGTAGTGGTAAATGAAGCGATGGATATTGTACATTTTCGTGGCGCTTCAGGCGCTTACTTAGAGCCTTCACCCGGCAAGGCCAGCTTTAATTTATTAAAAATGATCAGGGAAGGCCTGGCTTTTGAGTTACGGAATATCCTGCACAAGGCAAAAACCGAGAAGGAGCCCGTTGTAAAGGAAAATATCCTTATTGATATCAATGGTGTGCAAAGAAACGTTACCATCGAAGCTATCCCGTTGCGGAATGTAATTGAACCCCATTACCTGGTACTTTTTCACGATACCAAAATATCATCCGGTAATAAATTAAAAACCGCCAGCCGTAAATCTTCTAAAAGCAGCATGGATGAAAAAGACCTGCGCATACTGCAATTGGAAAAGGAACTTTCGCAAACACGCGAAGATATGCACACCATTACAGAAGACCAGGAAGCCGCCAATGAAGAACTGCAAAGCGCCAATGAAGAATTACTGAGCGGAAGCGAGGAATTACAAAGCCTCAATGAAGAAATGGAAACCAGCAAGGAAGAATTGCAAAGCACCAACGAAGAGCTGATTGTAATCAACCAGGAAATGATCAGTCTCAACGAACAGGTTACAGAAGCCCGTAATTATGCCGAAGCGATTGTAACCACTATTAAGCAACCACTGATCATATTAGATAAGAACCTTCGGGTAAAAAGCGCTAACCAGTCTTTTTACAGGAACTTTATGGTAAGTGAAAGCGAAACCGAAGGAAGGCAGTTGTTTGAACTGGGTAACAGGCAATGGGATATTCCAGAGCTGAGAACAATGCTGGTTAATATCATTCCGGATAAGGAAAGGTTTTCTGACTATGAAGTAACGCAAAGTTTCCCCAATATCGGGCAACGTATCATGCTGCTGAATGCACGTGAGATGAAAGAAGAGGCCGGCAACGAAAAGCTAATATTGCTGGCCATTGAAGATATCACTGAAAAAAGGGTGGCGGAAGGTAAATTGATAGAGAGTGAAAAAAAATTCAGGAACCTGGCTGATTTTATTCCCCAGATCATCTGGACCGCCCAGCCTGACGGAAACTTAGACTACTACAACCGCCAGTGGTATAGTTTTACCGGCTTTGATGAAGGCCAGGTTGACCAGGGCTGGATACCCCTGCTACACGAAGAAGACCGGCAACGGGGCATTGCAGCCTGGTACCAGTCGGTAAAAACCGGCGAGCCCTACCAGGTAGAATATCGCTTTAAAGATCAGCAAACCGGGGGCTTCCGTTGGTTTTTAGCGAAAGCTTCACCTATCGAGGACCAGGATGGCAGGATTACAAAATGGTTTGGTTCCTTCACCGATATCCATGAACAAAAAATTGCGGAAGACGAGCTGTTGAAGGCCAAGGACCTGGCAGAACTATCCGCAAAAACAGCTGGGGAGGCTGTACGCTCGAAGCAACAGTTTTTGAGTAATATGAGCCACGAGATCCGTACACCCATGAATTCAATTATCGGGTTTACGAGGGTGCTATTGAGGACACCGATAACCGACCAGCAAAGGGAATATTTAAACGCCATTCAAATATCGGGCGATGTGCTGATCGTTCTGATCAACGATATCCTGGACCTTGCTAAAGTGGATGCCGGTAAAATGACTTTTGAAAAAATACCATTTAAACTGGCGGATACCGTGTCATCCATGCTTCATTTGTTTGAAATAAAAATGCAGGAAAAGAACATAGAACTAATAACGCAATTTGATCCCCTTATCCCTGAAGTACTGTCCGGCGATCCCCTGCGTTTACACCAGGTTATTTTAAACCTTATGAGCAACGCGGTAAAGTTTACCAATAAGGGTAAAATCACCGTGGGTGTGCGTATGCTCAGTGAAGATGAAGAAAAAGTAGAAATCGAATGCTCAATAGCCGATACAGGGATAGGCATCCCTGAGGATAAGCTGCACCTTATCTTTGACAATTTTCAGCAGGCATATACTGACAGTACCCGCATTTTTGGCGGTACGGGTTTGGGGCTTTCTATTGTAAAAAAATTAGTAGAAGCACAGGGCGGCATGATACAGGTAAAAAGTAAATTAAAATTCGGTTCGGTTTTTACTTTTACATTAAGCTTTCAAAAAACAAATGAAAAGCCGGCCTTGTTATTGGCCGGTGAATTTGTGCCTGAAACTGACATAAAAAATATCAACGTATTGGTAGTAGAGGATATGCCGTTAAACCAATTGTTAATGAAAACATTATTGGCTGATTTTGGCTTTACCTTTAAAATTGTTGATAATGGAAAAATGGCCATTGAGCAATTAATCAATCCTTCCCCAAACCCCGAAGCTAATTACGATATTATTTTGATGGACCTGCAAATGCCCGGGATGAATGGCTTTGAAGCCACCGAGTATATCCGGAATGAACTTCACCTGGCTATACCTATTATAGCGCTTACAGCAGGCATTACACAGGAGGATGTGCAAAAATGTATTGAAGTGGGAATGAATGATTATATCTCCAAACCTGTTGATGAAAAATTGCTGTTTACCAAAATTATTCATTTGCTTAAAACGCCTTTGGAAGCTGATGAGAATAATATTCTGGACGAAAAGAAAGCCGTAAACATTACCGGTAAGTATACAGACCTTACTTACTTGAAACAGCGCACCAAAGCAGATACCAAACTGACAAAGGAAATGATCCTCATCTACCTGGCCCAGACACCCCCGTTAATTTCTGCAATGAAGGAAAGTATAGCTAAAAAGGATTGGCCCCTGTTAAAAGCGGCGGCACATAAAATACATCCCTCCTTTGCTATTATGGGGATGGATAAGGAATTCCAGGGTATGGCTAAAAAAATTCAGGATTATACAGGCAACCCGGAGCAGTTGGATGATATAACCGAAATGGTAGTTAAAATAGAAACGGTTTGTAAAAAAGCATACATTGAACTGGAGGAAGAATTAAGTATAATGAATACCCAATAAGCGATCGTTTAAATTGTTTATAAAAATTTTAAAGCATGAGTACAAATAAAAAAATATCCATCTTTCTTGTAGATGATGATGCGTTGTACCTTAAGTTATTAGAGAAGGATTTAAGTGAGAAACCAGACTATTTGATCAGTACTTTTGCTACAGGTGAACGTTGCCTTGAGAGCCTGTCAGAAAAGCCGGATATTATTGTTTTAGATTATTTTTTGAATGGAATTGAAAAGGATGTTTTAAACGGACTGGAAACCCTGAGTATGATAAAATCCGAGTATCCCGGGATACCTGTGATCATGCTTTCCTCGCAGGATAAAATTGAAGTCGCGGTAAATTGTATGAAGTTGCAGGCCTTTGAATACATTGTAAAAAGCGAAACAGCGCTTGCAAGATTAAACAATGCGATCCTTACCGCCCTGCACTATAAAAAGATGGAAAAAACCCTGAGTTGGTATATGGAAAAATTATAGCCTCATGAATGCCCCGGTTACCGGCCCTGTTCTTTTTGCCGGCCACAGGTAACATAAAAATCTCATCCCTTTAACAGTGGCAATACACGGAATGGTAACGTTAACAATAGTAAACCACCTGTGAATTATGTAAATAAATAACCTAATTGTGTAATTTTAATCATTTTTAAAACGGTTATTTTGTACAGGTTTTTCATAGGATATTGGATAAAAAAATCGAAGCTGGATGTCTATCCGGCTTCTCTTTTTAAACGGGACAGCTTTTCCGGTTGTCTGCAATTGATTGCGCCAATCATACCTTTAAATTGGCATTCCCATCCCCAATCAGTAAATTATATAACACATAACTGTAATTGTGTAAGAATTACAGGGTAATTTTTTTCAACTTTGCGTGCAGAAGCGGGACAATAGTTCTTTTAATATTTAACCCGATCCCTTCATAACCCTTTAAAAAAAACATATAACACCCCGGTCAGCATAATTAGTATAATAGCATCAATTTGAATCATCATTATCAACAAAAGAGCCACTCGCTTTAAAATCAATCATCCTTTTTTACAATACTGTTTGACCATCATCAAACGGTATTTTTTTTATTTACACCCCTTGTATACTTCGCACGGGGTAAATTAGATTTTTTCAGACTAAATCATTTACTGTTTTGCCCCCGGCCCCTGAAGGGGAGGTCTTCGGACAACCAGCTTTATAACCGGATAAAAATAATGTATGCCGGGTAATTTTGGTTTAAGATGGTATAAGTTTCCATCACCGGTGATATTTTTAAATGGTTGGTCAAAACTGCGGACCAGGAAAAATTTCTATTATACTTGGCAAGGGGTAAATTAGTGGCTTGTTCAGGCTAAATCGTTTACTGTTTGCCCCTTGGGCAGTAGATACATATTTTGGCGGGGTTGCCAACCCTTGTTCTGGTGCGAAAATTTGGAATACACCCTTGTAAAAACAGAATGATAATTTTATCTTTGTATTCACTTAATTTTAGGATAAAATAGTAATAATGGAATACAATAAACTTACAAAAGAAGAAGAACAGGTTATTATTCACAAAGGCACGGAAAGACCGCATACCGGGGAGTACACGGATAATAAGCAGGCAGGTACCTATATATGCAGAAGGTGTAACACGCCCCTTTACCTTTCCAAAGATAAATTTGATTCGCACTGCGGATGGCCAAGTTTTGATGATGAAATACCAGGAGCAGTAAAACATGTAACAGATGCTGACGGGCGCAGAACTGAAATTGTTTGCGCAAACTGTGGTGGCCACCTGGGCCATGTTTTTACGGGCGAAAGATTTACAGAAAAAAATACCCGGCACTGTGTAAACTCTGTTTCAATGAAATTTATTCCCTCGGGGAGCTAAAAATAATAACCGGAATTTAGTAATCAATTATGTTTACTGTCTGATTTCGGTTGATAAGGCAGCGTACATATTAGGGGAATTATTACAAACAATCACGTCCCGGATCAGCGGCCCACTCAATCTTATTTATGTATACGCAGCTTTTATGGCTTTTTATTCTTCCGCTACCCATTGCCTGTATAGCATGGACTGTAACACATGAAGAAGTATTTAAAGAACCCCGCGAATTTTGTCAAAAGCGAAGCGAAGGATGTCATTCTTTATTGCAGCGAAAATTTTTCTATCTCTTTACCTGCGAATATTGTTTTAGCCATTATGTAACGGTCTTGATGCTTTGCCTCACCGGCTATAAATTACTGATGGATGATTGGCGCGGATATATTGTTTCGGGCTTTTCATTAGTATGGATCGCTAATATTTATATGGGTTTGTTTGCGTTAATCAGGCAGAATATAAAACTCGAAAAAATTAAAAGCAGGTTGGAAGAGGAAAAACTGGATGCTGCAACTGAAAACAGTCCGGTTAAAACGAATGGCCCCGACCCTGGCATTACCATGAAGAATACGGTGATGGATTAAAGCAACCGGTAAAGAATAATCTTTTTTGCCCGGTAAAATGCCGGTTGAATTTTTTATAAAAACCAACAATCAAATAACGGGGGACCAATCCTCAGGGTTCGTAAAAACGAAGCTTGTTTTGAAGCAGATTGAGCTGCTCCTGTTGTTTTTTTAGTTGCTCCAATAAATAAGATACCACTTCTACCCCTTCCAGGTTGATATGCAAATCATTGTGTAACCGTACGAGTTTCTCAATATGCTCCAGGTCGCTTTCCGGTATAAAGGCTTTATCTTCCTTAGTGGTAATTTCTATTAATCCATACTCCTGTAACCTGGTGATGAATGAAAACTCAACATTGTGATAAACGCAAAAGGTATCTGCCTGTATAAACTGTTCTGTTTGCATACAAAAATGTTTTAAGGATTGGCGGAAGAAGCCAATTCCGTGAATAAGGCTTTTTGTTTTTCACTTAAATTAGTAGGGATCTTTATATTGTAGGTGATATATAAGTCTCCAAACTCTCCTTCTTTTTTATAAACCGGGAAGCCTTTTCCTTTTAACCTTGTTCTTGTTCCGTTTTGCGTTTCGTTTTTTACTTTTAGTTTTAGTTTTCCGCCCATCGTATCCACGGTTATTTCACCCCCCAGCAACGCAGTATATAAATCAAGGTCTTCAGTAATATAAAGATCATTTCCGGAGCGTTTAAACCCGGGGTCATTTGCAATAGAAAAAGTAATATAAAGATCGCCGTTAGGGCCGCCATTTATGCCGGGGGCGCCATATCCCTTAAGCTTTATTACCTGGCCGTTTTCAACCCCGGCCGGGATAGTGATGCGCACATTTTTACTATTGACAGATAAGGTTTGCTGATGGGTTGTATAGGCATCTTTGAGGGAAAGCCTTAGCTCGCTGTTATAATCCTGCCCCCTGAATTTTGTCTGGCTGCGTTTGCTCCCCGACGTTCCAAACATAGATGAAAAAAAATCGGAAAAATCTTCTCCTTCAAAATTCCCTGAATATTCCTGCCCACCTGTATGCGCCTGTCTTGTGCCGCGTTGCCGGGCATTTTCAAACTGTTCCGAATGTTGCCAGTCCTTTCCATACTGATCATATTTTTTTCTTTTTTCAGGATCGCTTAATACCTCATTAGCCTCGTTCAACTGCTGAAACTTTTTATTCGCCTCTTTATCGTTTGGATTAAGATCGGGATGTAGCTTTCTTGCCAGCTTCCGGTAAGCCTTTTTTATTTCTTCGTCCGTATCGGTTTTTTTAACGCCCAATATTTCGTAATAATCAATGAAGTTCATCAGGATGTTTGTTTTTGTTGTGAAATGGTATGCAATCCGGTTGTACTAAACCAATACGGAAAGATTAGCCTCATACCGCTTTAGGTACAAAATTAATTCATTTTATTTGCTTACACATTTTGTAGAATTTATTCCACATTTTATATGCGTGAAGCTTATCCATTAATGAAAATTATTCGGGTTAACAGATAATTTATCCGTTCTGGCACTATGTAAAATAATTGGCAGGGTTTTGTTAATACACGGTATGTAATTCATTCATAAAAATTAAAAAAAAATTATCATGGGAAATCTATTGTATGTAGTAGCAGTTATTTTAGTAATCATTTGGGCAATCAGCTTTTTAGGGGGCTTCTATACCGGTGGTATTATCCACGTGCTTTTAGTCATCGCTATTGTTGCATTTTTACTGAAAGTTATCAGGCGCACGGCCTGATATTTTGAATCTTTAATTATTGACTTAAAATTTTACAATCATGGAAAGTTGGAAATTAAATCTTAAAGGGAACTGGAATGAACTGAAGGGGAAAGCAAAACAACAATATGCAGATCTTACAGATGACGACCTTTTGCTTGAAGAGGGAAAAGATGATGAACTGGTGGGCCGTTTGCAAAAGAAAATCGGTAAAACAAAAGAAGAGGTAAAAAGCTGGATAGAAAGCCTTTAATGTGTTGGGTAAATCCCGGTGCATAGTAAGACCAGGCTTTTCTATGAATGTTGAATAGTGTAGTTTACTTTAGAACAAATGTTCAATGATCAATTTTAATGCTCATCTATAAAACGCAGGCACATTATCACTGAAAATTGTTTGTTGAGTATTGAATGGTGAGTGGTCAATTGTTAAATATTCACCATTGACCATTTACCATTGGCGCCTGAACAGTTTATTTTACATCTAACATAACTGTCACCATTTCCGGTAAAATTTCCGGGGATGGTGGCATTTTAATTATATTTAAATCATGATACCAACGAGTAAGCCGCCTTTCTACCAGCAATTGAGCCTCACGTTAATAAGTCTCACCATTATTTGTTATGCTATTTTCATCGGCCAGGATATACTGGTTCCATTGGTGTTTTCAATACTGCTTGCAATATTACTGCTACCGGTTACTAATTTTTTAGAGAGAAAAAAGCTACCCCGTGCCATAGCAAATATTATCGGGATATTGCTTGCCTTTTTATTCATAGGCGGGATCGTTTATTTTTTATCCTCCCAGATATCCGGTTTTATGCAGGACCTGCCTTCTATAAAACAACACCTGGCGGATCATTGGAAAACCGTTCAAAAATGGATCTCCCAGAATTTTAATTTTACCCGGAAGGAGCAAACCAATTTTATGGACAACGCAGCGGATAAGATCAAAAGTTCCGGAACCGGAATATTGGGAGACACAGTAGTGTCATTAACACAGGCGCTTTTGGTACTGGTACTAATGCCGGTGTATACATTTTTGGTTTTATATTACCGGGATATGATCAAAAAATTTTTGGTGGGGGTTTTTAAAAATGAACATGAAGCCAAAGTGTTGGAAGTATTAAGGGAGTCCCGTTCGATCGTGCAGGGGTATATGGTCGGACTGATCATTGAAATGGGTATTGTGGCCGCTATCAATTCGGCGGGGTTTCTGATACTCGGAATCCAGTACGCTGTTTTCCTGGGTGTACTGGCTGCCATCCTCAATATGATACCGTATATTGGGATGCTGATCGCATCTGTATTTTGTATGCTGATCACGCTCACCAGTTCTACAGAAATTACAGACATACTTGGGGTACTGGTTATTTTAATTGTGGTACAATTTATTGACAACAATATCATCATGCCCAAAGTAGTGAGTTCAAAAGTCAAGATCAATGCGCTGATTACCATTTTGGGCGTATTGGTGGGTGGGGCGCTCGCCGGCATATCCGGCATGTTTATATCCATCCCTGCTATTGCTATATTAAAAGTAATATTTGACCGGGTGGAAGATTTGAAGCCATGGGGACTTCTTTTGGGAGATGAAATTACCGGGGCTAAAAGAAGCAAGATTTATATGAAGCTGGGGCGGTTGAGTAATAAATTAAGACCTGCAGCGCCACTTAAGCCGCCTACGCTGGATTAGCGCTTTAGCTGACATTGTTTTGCCCGCGTTGAATTTTCCTTGTGAGTAACCCCAGGGGTGGTCCACAAGGAAAATTCGAGAGTTGATACCTCATTATTTTTTTGACAGGCACCAGGTGTTTGATTGCGGAACCAATACTTTAAAATTACATCGCTTTGAGCTGTTTTATTCCCCTGGTTTCCTGCTTGGCGAAAATTCGTTCATCGATGAATAAATTATTTTAACGGAGTAAAGCATGTGGAATTAATTGCTCATTTGGTCGTTATATTCTACGATAGGCATAAATTAAAATGAAAAATTGACCTGTTATTTCGTGGTACATATATTGACCTTGTTGGTTACATTGAAAGCTGGCCTTCAATGTGAATTTTTGAAGTGTTTATCGACGGGTTTAAGATTGCCCAACCTTAATTTCATTAACGATTGTAAAGTTACCAAACCATGGAAAGGCTTCGTAAGCAGATGGAAAATAAATTCTGTGTATTGCTATCTTTCTTAACCCAACTGCCCGGCAAATTAGAAATGATTGCTGATGAAATAGATAATGAAAATTTGCGAAATGCCTTATGTGCGGTTGCCATAGAAAGTAACCAGTATGCATTGGAATTAAATGCCCACCTGAGAAGCCTGGAAATCATTCCACCTGTGTTTGCGGGCAATAACCTTGAGGAGGAAATAATAGAGAATGGCCTGGTTGACCTGCCCAAAGAAAAAGGGAAAGAAGTATTGTCCATTTGTGAAAAAACTGAAGCATTCTTTTGCGAATTATATACTGATCTTTTAAATGAATGTGCTTCCGATACCTCATTAAAAGATATGATGCATTACCAGTTATTAGGGATAAGATCTGCTTTTATGCGGATCAGGTTTTTAAACTCGCTTCGTTTTCATAACTGATTCATAATCATTCCCGAAGGCTGTGTGGATTTTTTGCGGTCAAGCCTGTAAAACAGGTATCCTTACCCATCTGATAAAATAACATGAAGCAACTGCCCGTACATTGAGAAGGTAGCTGAATCAGGAGTAGGCTTCCTCAGCATTGCTGGAGAAGTTTAACGTGATGAACATTGTTTTGTCTGTTGCAAGGTTTACAAAAACTACGGTAGATAATTAAATAGTGCAACTTAACTTAATCTATAAGAATTTTTTTATGAATCCGCACAATAAAAAAAGGAGAATGATTAATTATTTTCAAAAGGATATTGTTCAGGGCAAGTTGAAAGGCGAAATTCAGGGCAATCCTGAAGATGTTGAGAAAATCAGGGAAGTGGATGATAAATTAATCGGCGATGATCTTGATGTCGAGCAACTGGAGCCGGTTAAGCAGGAAAAATCCTCCGGGTCTCAAAATGAAGAAAATAATTATTAGTGGAGATACCCGCAACGCCGACTTGCTTTTTTTATGTGATAATTATTTGATTTTTTAAAAAATTGAAAAATTTTGGTTATTTATCTAAAGAATATTTTTAATGATGCCGGGGATATTACCCTGTTTGCTGCAAGATTTTTTAAGGAGGTATTGAGGCCGCCTTTTGAAATAAAAGAATTCATCAGGCAATGCTATACCATCGGCTACAAGTCTCTGCCGCTGGTGGGTATCACCGGGTTTATTATGGGAATGGTACTTACCCTTCAATCCCGCCCTACTTTGGCCGAGTTTGGCGCTGAGTCGTGGCTACCGGGGATGGTGGCATTATCACTGATCAGGGAGATTGCACCGGTGATCACCGCATTGATATGCGCCGGAAAAATTTCATCGGGTATAGGCGCCGAGTTAGGTTCCATGAAAGTGACCGAGCAGATAGATGCGATGGAAGTATCTGCTATCAATCCTTATAAATATCTGGTGGTTACCCGTATACTTGCTACCACCCTGATGGTTCCTTTACTGGTGGTATTTGCCGATGCGGTTGGTATTTACGGAGGCTACATTGGTATTAATATTCATGCGGATGTTAACCTGTTTCGGTACTTTTCGCAGGTACTTGCTTCGCTCGAATTTTTAGATATCATACCAGCCACCATTAAAACATTTTTCTTTGGATTTTTTATCGGGATGATTGGCTGCTACAAGGGGTTCACGGCGGCCAACGGAACTGAAAGTGTGGGTAAGGCGGCCAATTCTGCCGTAGTGGCTGCTTCACTTACAATATTTATAATAGATATGCTGGCCGTGCAGATAACAGATCTTTTTTTCTAACAACAACTATGATACCCCAAGAAACAAATATAAGAAAACAGGAGACCGTTGGCGAAGAAAATATTGATGGCACCATCATCAGCATAAACGGCCTGTTTAAATCCTTTGGTAAAAATAACGATATATTAAAAGGGGTTGATCTTACCGTAAAAAAGGGGGAGAACCTGGTGGTACTCGGAAAGTCAGGTTCGGGAAAATCAATATTAATAAAATGCCTCGTGGGCCTGGTGCCCGCCGATGAAGGAGAAATAAAAGTGTTTGGTACCGATATCAGTCCATTGAATAACAGGCAGTTGAATGAGATCAGGGTGAGGATTGGTTTTCTTTTTCAAAATTCGGCATTGTATGATTCAATGACCGTAAGGCAGAACCTGGAGTTTCCATTAAAGCGCCATTCAAAAAAACTCTCTCCCAGCCAGGTAGATGAGGCAGTTACAAATGCATTGGAAAGCGTAGGCCTGGCAGAAGCCATTGATAAAATGCCTTCTGAATTGTCAGGGGGTATGCGTAAAAGGATCGGGCTGGCAAGAACGCTTATTTTAAAGCCTGAGATCATATTGTATGATGAACCAACTACCGGTTTGGATACAATTACCTCCCGGGAGATCAGTGAATTGATCCTTGCTATCCAAAAAAAAGATAAAACAACTTCTATTATCATCACCCATGATATGGCCTGCGCAAAACTTACCGGCGACAGGTTAGTGATCTTAAAGGATGGCGTGATTGATGCGGAAGGTACTTACAACGAATTGGAAAAAAGTGACGACGAATGGATACGCTCTTTTTTCAATTAATCATTTTATTAAAAAGATAAGCTATGCATAAGGAACCAGGGTATACATGGAAATTGGGAATGTTCGTAATAATTGGATTGGTGCTGTTTGTACTTACCATTTACTTTGTTGGTAAGGAGAAAAATTTATTCGGTTCCACGTTTCATTTAAAAACCAAATTTAAAACAGTAAGTGGTTTGGAAGTGGGAAATAATGTACGTTTTTCGGGCATCAATGTGGGGACTGTAAAAAATATAGAGTTGACAACCGATACCTCGGTAATGGTTATTTTATTGATAAAGGATGATGTTCAGCAGTTTATTAAAGCAGATGCTACGGCAAGTATTGGTTCAGACGGCTTAATGGGCGATAAGGTATTGACGATCTCCCCCGGAACGGTCAGTTTGCCGCCGGTTAAAGACAACGACATGATCAGTTCAAAGAGTGCCATAGAAATGGAAGATGTTATGGGCAGCGTAAAGGCAAGTGTAGACAATGCCGGAATTATTACTGCCCAGCTTGCGGAGTTTAGTTATAAGATGAATAACGGCAATGGTGCATTATCCAAACTGATCTCCGATGAAGCTTTCTCCAGCAGCCTTAAAAGTACGCTTACCAACCTGCAAACCAGTTCGAGCGAATTTGCAAAATTCACTACTAAAATGAATGATGGAAAAGGTGCTTTGTCAAAATTAGTGAGTGATGAAAAGTTCGGTAAAACACTAGATTCCACTATGTCCAATCTGCAGGCCGGAACAAAGGGCCTGAGTGAAAATATGGAAGCCGCAAAGAATAATATATTATTGCGGGGCTATTTTAATAAGAAGAAAAAGGCAGAAGCAAAAGAGGCGGCTGCATTAAAAAAGAAGGCAGACTTAAAAAAGAAAAATGATTTAAAAAAATCTGGTGCAGGGAAGAAGATAACTGACGAAAAGGAGGGTGGTGTTTTAAATGCAACCGACAGCAGCATGCAGCAGTGAGTGGTGATGGGTAATATTTTACGGGTGATGAGCGATGGGGATGCGAAATTATCCCTTATTTCTTCAGGTTCTCCCAAATGAAAAAAGTTGCCCGTCGCTGTTTTTCCGGCCTGTTATGATATCCGTTAAAATTTCAGCCGCAATTAAACTAAAAGTAATACCATTACCGCCAAAGCCCAGCGCAAATAAACTATTGGGTAATTTTTTATAATTGCCAATATAAGGAAGTCCGTCGCTGGTAGCGCCAAAAGTGCCGGCCCAACTGAACTCGGGGTTAAAGGTTATACGGGGAAAAACTTTATTAAAATCTTTAACTAATTGCTTTACTTTACCAGGTAATAGTCTGTCTCTTCTGGCGGGGCTGTAAAATTCTTCATCCCTCCCACCGATTAAGATCCTCCTGTCTTTAGTGCTCCGCATATATAAATAGGGATCGGCTGTGTTCCAGATCAATACATCATTTGTCCAGAATTTTTCTTTTTCATTGGCCTGTTCGCTGGTGCATGCGAAAGTGCAATGCAGGTCAACAATTTTTTTATCTATAAATTCCACTGCTTCGTAACCGGTGGCATACACTAATTTTTTTGTTTTTACCGTAAAGCCGGTTTCCGTAGTAAGCTTAACAGCATTTTTTTGATGGTCTATACTTACGATGGGGGTTCTGTCGAAAATATTTACTCCCTTCTTTTTAGCATTTTGCAGGAGGGTATGGGTAAATGAGTAGGCATTGGTGTGGGCGCCAACGGCAGATAGGATAGCACCCGGGGCGTCAATATTAAATTGCTTTTTAAGCAAGGTTTTATCAAGATAATCAACTTCAAAGCCCTGTTCCTTCCTTATACCAAATTCTTCTTTTAAAAAAGACAGATCTTTTTTATATGCCGCATAGTATAAACTTTGCTTAAACTCAAAATCGGCAAAGGCTGTTTTTTTTGCGATCTTTCCTAATTTAGTTATCGCATCCGCACAAAGCTGGTAACACCGGACAGCATTTTTTAAGCCCACCTTGTCCTTTAATTCACAAAGTGGGGTATCAATTTCGTATTGCAACAGGGCGGTACTGGCACAGGTACTTCCCAAGCCAATTGTACGGGCATCAATCAGTATGCAATCAACACCGGCATTAATAAGATGATAGGCCACCAGTGCGCCCGAGATGCCGCCTCCCATAATAACTACCTCCGCCCTGGTTGATTTTTCCAGTTTGGGATAATCAAAGGGCAATCCATTTTTAGCTAACCAGAACGGGTAGCCGGAACGTAAATTCATTGTATAAAATTTTACACGAGCCGATGAATAACTACATTAATCTGAGTGATTAAAACTAAAGGAAAAGCCTGAATTTTGAATGAGAAAATTACTCAACGCCTGCCAATAAGCACAATTTCAAAAACTTGAGCAATTGTTGTAAATTTTTTTCGCCCTGTCGCCTATTGGCCGCAGGTGAAGTTTGAGTGACGGAAAATATTCCGCTTTTATTATGGCACATCCCCGCTACAAGCTTTAATATTAAATCTTCGAATTGGTTATTGCGGGGAAAATATAAGAGGGCCGATGAGTACATCAGCCCTCTTATATACCAGCTAGTTATTTTTTATTTTGCCGGCTCCTGGTATGCATCGTAATTAATATCATTTACTGCAATCCCAGTTAAATGCATGTCTGCTTCCTTTTCTTCAAAAAGAATGCTCTGCAAAATATCTGCTATATCCTTATTGCCCAAAGTACTTGCCAGTTGCGCAAGGCCGCCATAAGTAGCTATCTCATAATGTTCCACTTTCTGCGCAGCCAGTATAAGTCCCACATCCCGGGTGGCTGTACCTTTTTCTGTTTCAGCGATAATTCCTTCACCTTCTTTTGTAATTCCCATCATGGCCTCGCATTTTTTTGCCTGTGGCTTTAGATTAAGTAGTTCAAATACTTTTTCAAGCCTCGTTACATGTGATTTTGTGATCTCGAGATGGCCTGTAAATGCGGCTTTTAGTGTTTGGGCACTGGCAGCTTTCTGCATTTTAGGTAGTGTTTTTACCAGGTGCTTTTCTGCCCAGTAAATATCTTTTAACTCATCTTTAAAAAAATCTGCCAGCATGGAATCAGCAGCTTTTTTAACCGGACCGGTTTCTTTTGCTTTGGCCATTCCGGGTTTGGCCGTTTGTTTTTTCAACTTTTTTATCATCTTATTTATTTTGATTGTGATAGGTGTGTACATATTAGAATTATGCCATTAATTAACCTGCAATAAAAGCAGGGTTAATAATTATTACCACCATTCCGATACGGCTTTATGCAGTATTAGTTCTACAACTGTGGATTTTTTTTCCCATTTTTAACGATATTATTTTTTAAATTGCACAACGAAATTGTAACTGACGGGCAATTGAAATACAACCCCATACTGCATTGCAGGATTAAACAATCTACGATTGAAAAATTGGCAATATTTTGGTTTTCTTACAGGGATAAATTTTTTTTAAACAATAAAAATAAGAACTATGAATTCAGGAAAATTGTTAACAGGCGTATTGATCGGCGCTGCTGCAGGCGCTATTTTAGGAGTTTTATTTGCTCCGGAAAAGGGGTCGGAAACAAGAAGTAAAATCTCAAAAAAGGGTTCCGATCTTAAGACCAGTGTAACTGATAAAATCAATGATCTGGTAGATGGCATTTCTAAACATTATGAAAATGTAAAGACTGAAGCTGAGGACTTGTATGCTGAAGGAAAGGAAAAATTTAGCAAAGCAAAAGCAGATACAAAAAACTCGTTTTCCTAAAACCCGGATTGTCGCTTATTAAATTACAATAATGGAAAAACAACCAGATACTTTTGGGTCCTTATTTGAAAATGCCGGTGATTACCTGGAAACAAGGTTGGATTTATTAAAGCTAAAAGCTGTTGATAAGTCTTCTGATATTATTTCATCAGTTGTTTCCAGGTTGACCATCCTGCTAATTGTTGCTTTTGCAATTGTTATCCTCAACATTGGGTTAGCCTTTTGGGCAGGTGAATTACTTGGAAAAGTTTATCTCGGCTTTTTTGTGGTTGGCGGATTTTATGCTTTGCTGGCATTGATACTTCACTTTTTCTGGCATCCGTTTTTAAAAGGGCCCATTAGTAGTATTATCATTAAAAAAATGCTCAATTAAATTAGTATGGAAATCAACAATGCAACGGATTTAAAGGCTGCTATTCTTGAGCTGGAAGATAGAAAACGAAGAGAAAAGGAGTTGCTGGTTGAAAACTTTCATGCTTTTAAAGAAAGTTTATCGCCCGTTAACCTGATCAAAAGTTCGTTTGTTAAAGTAAGAGAAACACCTGGTTTAGCAGGTAATATTTTAAAAGCATCGGTAGGATTGGGCGTGGGGTTTCTTTCCAAAAGGCTTTTGATCGGCAAGGCTCCTGGTTTATTTAAGAAAATAGTTGGCTCTGCCGTTGAGATGGGGATAGCTGGTTTGGTGGCAAAAAATTCTGACACAATAAAATCCTCCGGCAATCGTTTTTTTAAAAATATATTTCGTTCAAGAAAATGAGGATAGCCTATAATGTATGCCGTTTTGATTAAAGATTGGTTTTGATAGAAATGCCCCTGATTAAAGGGGCATTTCTGTTATCTTCGCGTTCATTATGTCAAAATTTCTCATCGCAGGTCTCGGCAATATTGGTAATGAATATACCCATTCACGACATAATATTGGATTTGATGTGTTGCATGCGTTTGTAAAAAAGCACGGGTCAGTTTTCAGGGTGGATAGATTGGCTTATGTAGCCGAAGTAAAATGGAAGGGGCGGCAACTGGTATGCATCTGCCCTACCACTTATATGAATTTGAGTGGCCGGGCGTTTAAATATTGGATGGATAAGGAAAAACTGCCATTGGAAAACACCCTTACCATTGTAGATGACCTGGCCTTACCCCTGGATAAGTTGAGGCTCCGGCCTAATGGTACGGATGCGGGGCACAACGGTCTGAAGGATATTCAAAATATCCTCGGTACCCATAAATATCCCAAGCTAAGATTTGGTATAGGCAATAATTATCCCAAAGGGATGCAGGTCGATTTTGTTTTGGGTAAATGGTTAAGCGATGAAATACCTACCGTACAGCTGAAAATTGAAAAATGTATTGACACCATTGAAAGTTTCGTAACTATTGGAATTGAACAAACTATGAACGAAGTAAATAAATTGTCGATCATCGCGTAATAATTTTCTTCGTTTATACTTAATTGTTCTTTTTTTACCCGATTTGTCTATATTCGTTGTCGTATTTGGAATTATTAACTATTGTAAACCATGAAGATAATTTGTGTTGGCCGCAATTATGCGGCACACGCCAAAGAACTTGGCAACGACTTACCCGAGGAACCCGTAATATTCATGAAACCAAAAAGTGCGTTGTTGCAAAGCCATACACCTTTTTACTATCCTGAGTTTACAAACGAACTACACTACGAATGTGAATTAGTACTGCGGGTATCAAAGAATGGAAAATATATACAGGAACGTCATTCCTCCAATTATTATAACGGTATTACTACCGGAATTGATTTTACAGCAAGAGACATCCAGAATGAACTGCGTGCAAAAGGGTTACCTTGGGAAAAAGCCAAATCATTTGACAATTCGGCAGCGATAGGAAAGTTTATTGATATTGTGCCGGGTTTTAATAAAAAGAATATCAACTTCAGTTTTTATAAAAACAAAGAATTGGTACAACAGGCCAATTCAGGCGAAATGATCTTCAATTTCGATTATATTATTTCGCATATTTCCAATTATTTTTCTCTAAACATCGGGGATTTGATCTTTACCGGTACCCCGGCCGGTGTGGGCGAATGCGTGGTAGGCGATGAACTGGAAGGATTTATTGAAAAGGAAATGCTGCTGAAGATGGAAGTAAAATAAGACCCTGCAGTATTAGATTATTTGTTTTTATCGTGATGATGAAAAGGAAAATACTTCACTTTTTTTAAGCTTGTTTAAAGATTTTCTTAGGTCTGAGCGGCTCCATTTTTTGACTGCTTAGTGCACCCATTTAGCTATCGGGGACAAATTCATATCTTACAATAACTGCCTGGTATCCCGGCAGTCAATTACCGTAATTTTGATCCATGCTGCAAAATGATGTTTTATTAAAGGCATATCAACTCATGTGTGTCGCAAGGGAAATGGCGGATATCTACGAACTGAACCGGCAAACCTGTAAATATGTACATGCTGTTTCCCGCGGCCACGAAGCTATTCAACTCGCAACGGCCTTTCAATTATTGCCATGTGATTATGTAAGTCCGTATTACAGGGATGAAACAATGTTGCTGGGCCTGGGTTTTACACCTTACCAATTAATGTTGCAGTTACTGGCCAGGGGCAATGATATTTTCACCGGTGGAAGAGAATACTATGCCCATCCAAATTATAGGGGAACCGATAAACCAAATATAATCCACCAAAGCAGTGCAACCGGAATGCAGGCAATACCTACCACCGGCATAGCACAGGGCATTCAGTACCTGGAAAAAATAAACTCGCCGTTACTAAAAAAACACCATGTGGTAAATAATTTAGCGGATGCTGCCAGGTATCCCGTTGTGATCTGCTCATTTGGCGATGCTTCCATTACCGAAGGTGAAGTGAGTGAGGCTTTTCAATTTGCCGCCTTACACCAATTGCCAATTATATACCTGGTGCAGGACAATAACTGGGGCATAAGTGTAACTGCTGAAGAAGCGAGAACGACCGATGCAAATGAGTTTATAATGGGCTTTAAAGGCATTAAAACTGTCAGTGTAAACGGGAGTGATTTTGAAGAAAGTTACCAGGTAATGAAAAATGTTGTGGACGAAGTGAGGTTAAGCCGCGCCCCTTACTTGGTGCATGCAAAAGTGCCGTTGCTGGGGCATCATACCAGTGGAGTGAGAAAAGAATTTTACAGGTCGGAAGAAGATCTAGTTAAGCATTATAATGACGACCCGGGGCCCAAACTCCGTAAAAGTTTATTAGATATAGGTATAAGTGAAACATACCTGCAGGAGATTGAAAAACTGGCCGCTACATCTGTAGCAATGCAGTTCGCAGATGCGGTTAAAGCCCCTGAACCGGATCCATCAACAGTAGAAGATTTTGTATTTGCCCCTGCAACTGTTACCGCCGAGAGAGGAGATCGTAATCCGGAAGGAAAAGAAAAGATACTGATGGTAGATGCGGCCTTATTTGCCATCCGCGAATTAATGGAAGAATTCCCGGAAGTGGTGCTTTACGGCCAGGATGTGGGAAGAAGATTAGGTGGCGTATTCAGGGAAGCAGCTACCCTGGCGGAGCAGTTTGGCGATCATCGCGTATTCAATACCGCTATCCAGGAAGCCTATATAATTGGTTCTACTGTAGGGATGAGCGCAGTAGGCGTAAAGCCGATAGTGGAAGTGCAATTCGCCGATTATATTTTTCCCGGATTAAATCAGTTGGTTACCGAAATATCCAAAAGCTGTTACCTTAGTTGTGGCAGGTTTCCGGTTCAGACCGTCATTAGGGTTCCGGTGGGCGCTTATGGCGGCGGTGGCCCCTATCATAGCGCAAGTATAGAAAGCACCCTGCTTTCCATAAAGGGTATCAAGATTGTTTATCCCTCCAATGCCGCTGATATGAAGGGCCTTTTCAAAGCCGCGTTTCTGGACCCTAACCCGGTAATTATGCTTGAGCATAAAGGATTATACTGGAGTAAAGTACCTGGTACCGAAGACGCGAAAAGGATTGAGCCTGCAAAAGATTATGTTATACCCCTGGGTAAGGGCGCGATTATTTTGCAAGCCCATGAAAGTTCCGTTAAAATTGGGGATAGCTGCTGTGTAATTACCTATGGAATGGGCGTTTACTGGTCAATTGCTGCTGCTAAGGATTTCCCGGGGCGGGTAGAAATAATTGATCTGAGAACCTTATTCCCGCTGGATGAAGTATTGATTTTTGCGACCGTAAAACGGCATGGCAAGTGTTTAATAGTAACCGAAGAACAGCAAAACAACTCATTTGGAGAAGCCTTATCCGGCAGGGTATCAAAAGCTTGTTTTAATTATTTAGACTGTGCGGTAGAGGTAATTGGTGCGTTAAACCTGCCCGCGGTGCCTTTAAATATTGGTTTGGAACGGGCGATGTTGCCCAATGCCGCCAAGGTCTCTGAACGATTAAACCAGCTTTTAAGCAATTAGCAATCTTAGTTTTAGCAAAATCTACTATATTTGCAGCCCCAAATGTCGGGGTAGCTCAGCTGGTTAGAGCATCGGATTCATAACCCGAAGGTCGGCAGTTCAAGTCTGCTCCCCGATACAAAGCTCCTCCAAAGGGGCTTTTTTGGTGAAAACAACCACTGCAACGGAATTTATAAAAGTATGGGCTTTTAAGGTATCTGAATTCAAATTTGTTCCGGCACCTGGATAATTTTCAAGGAGCATATTTATTTATACTTTTTTGTTTCGATTTTTTACCCTCACGTAATCGCTAATTGTTGAATTTATCCCTGTTCCAGTTTTGAGGATTGGTAATGATGTATTTTTTTATCCGCTGGTATGATCCTTCATCGCGTATAATATGGTCATGAAAACGTGACCGCCAGTCAAATGGAATATTATTTTTCCGGGCGTAGGTGGTTACGGCAGATTTAAGACCGCGAAGGATGGATGATAAATTTTTTGATTGGGGGAAATATTATATTCATTATCCCCAATACAAATTTGCATGAAAATGATTAGGCATTGTAACAAATTCATCCAATTCCAAATTCATATCCGGAAGGATGGAGGTTTTTTTAACCATTACCCCCACAAAATATTTTTTTTTAATTTCATTTTCCAATTTTCACATTTGGCCTGCCATTATAATTGGTAAATATTTAATTGCCCCTTGTTTGTTATTGTGCAGCAAATAATCCATCAACAACAAATAATTTATTAACCCCGGGGTTACTGGTTGTAGGCTGTATAAAATGGTCATATGATGCCGCCTGGTATATCTAATGCAACCCTCTTTTGCCGGAATAAATATGTCTGTGTTCATAGGTGTAAATAATATGGTTTTCAGGGCATGCCTAAATAAAACCAGTAAGCTGTTTCCCTTTTCAGCACTAATCGCGACAAAAAGAGGGGTTGAAAAACTTACCGGATATTAGCTCACCGAATTAAAATTATTTGA
Organism: Ferruginibacter sp.; assembly: GCA_014379625.1. Classification (GTDB taxonomy): domain Bacteria; phylum Bacteroidota; class Bacteroidia; order Chitinophagales; family Chitinophagaceae; genus Ferruginibacter. The sequence goes on from JACMLJ010000052.1 coordinate 200,835, forward strand.
AATGAAAACGCAAAGCATGCTGTTCTACCTGTTAAAATTAATTACCTGTTGTATCATAACATGGAAGGCGGAAAGTACATTATTCGCAGTACTGGCTTATGTGGTGCTGGTTATATTACTGAACGGGATAGGAAAAAATCTGATCAGTAAATTAGAAGGATAGAAAAAATTACAGGTGAGGATGAAAACTAAAGTGCAGAATCCAAACACAAAAGGTGCAAATTTTTCCTTGTCATCTAAATCATAAGACCTATTAACCGAAAGGTTTTTTATAAACATACCGGTAGCAATCCCGTTTAATCAAATAGCAATTCATTTTTAAATTTTTCTCGCATAAGCAGATCGTTTAGATTACACGGCCCCTGTTTCTACAGGGGCTTTTTTCATATCCGTTTACGATAAGTGAATAAAATAAGTATATTAGTGGACTAATAAAAATTAAAAACTTTATCATCCATCTAATTTTACGCCAAACCAGGTAGTATTAATCAAACAGCAGGATGCGTATGTATAAATTAATTTGCAAGGTGATTTTGGCCCTCCTGGTTTCTTCTGTTTCTGTAGCCCAGCAGGGTAATAAACCCATGCCCTACACTGCTCCCGCCAATATGATTCAAAATGATGGTTCAGGAATATGCGGACTTGATAATTCACTCAATCATTTAAGACGTGATCCGCAATACAAATCGGGGGAAGCGAAAATGAACAGGGAAATTTTGAATTTCCAACGTGGTGTAAATAATGACAGCACAGTTGTTCCGGTTGTATTTCACATCATTAACCAGGATCCTTCAACGATTCCCGACCAGGTAATAACAGATGCTTTGAATGAGTTGAATGATGCTTTCGCCAAAAGGGGAAATTACCTGGCCGGCAACGGGGTAGATACAAAAATCCGGTTTTGTTTGTCACAGAAAGATCCTGATGGTGGCATTACAACCGGGATTACCCGTACCAAATCTTATTTTTCTACCCACCTAAATCCTTTAATCGAAGATGCGAAACTTAAAAACCTTGTTCAGTGGGATCCTGCCAGGTATATCAATATATGGTATGTAGCCAGCATGGATTATGAAGGTTTTGCCGATTTTAGTTGTGGCCGCTGGTCAAGAACGGCTGTAGGTGGTTATGCAACTATGCCACCTGGCGGTGGTGCTTTAGACGGTATAGTAGTTACAGGATTTGGAAACTTATTGACGCACGAAATGGGGCATTACCTGGGTTTGTACCATACGTTTGAAGGTAGAAATTGTGTCAATAATAATTGTACAACAGACGGGGACAGGGTTTGTGATACGCCTCCTGACCGATCCATAGCTAATTCTTTCTCCTGCACCAGTCCTGAAAATTCCTGCAATACCGATACCCTGTCCAACTATTCAAATGGGAATTTTACCGCAGACACAACCGACCCGATATCTAATTTTATGGATTACGGTAATAACGCCTGTCATAATGCATTTACACAGGGCCAGGCAGTAAGAATGATCGCGGCCATTAATACACAAAGAAGCGGTTTATTGCAAAATCAATGTGATAAACCCTGTAGCGAAAATATTATTGCAGCATTTGTGAGAAACAATCCTCACCCGGTTCCGGGAGATTCCGTCAGCTTTGCCAACCTCAGTGCAGGCGCTGCAAATTATCAATGGCTGGTAGATGATATAATGGTTTCTACCGGTACAGATTTTGGTTACACTTTTTCTGCAACAGGAAAATACAAGATCACCTTAAAAGCCTACAATACTATTTCCTGCTATGCAATGTATTCAGATTTTGTTATTGTCAACTGTGGGGTAACTGCACGGTTTTATACCAACAAAAGGATCATTGCATCTAAAATCCCCATTTATCCTGATAGTATTATTTTTACCAATACTTCTGAAAATGCCAGTTCCTTTAAATGGATGATGGGTAATGACCAGGGGATGGCACAACAGTTGGTTAGCACCAGTAAAAATCTTGTATATATTTTTCCCTCACCTGCCAACTACTCTTTACAATTGATTGCTACCAATGGCGGCTGCACAGATACCACCAATACTTTTATCATCCCTGTGACAGACCCAACGCAGGATGGCATTGCATATATGACCACTGTAAACTGTTACCAGCAAACCAAAGTGAGGGTAACCTTATATGTTTGTAACAATGGTTATGCGCCCATCCCGGCTAATACCCTAATTTCTTTTTACGATGCAGATCCGCGACAGGGAAATGCAAAGAAACTTGATCTTGGTTTCAAACTTCCTGATCCAATACCCGGAAAGTGTTGTGGGTTTTTATATACCCATATCATCGATGTAAAGCAACCCGGGTTAAATACATTGTATATGGTATTCAACGACTCGGGCAACACAATGCCATTGGCGCTGCCCAATACTTCACTGGTGGAAAATAATTATATTAACAATATTTCGGTGGCCACAAATTTCCGCTTCAAGGCTTCCATTTTTCCTGCACAGGTTGTATTGGAACCCGGTGATACCCTGCAATTGGTTGCGCAGGCGGGACCAGGTACGATAACATCTTATAATTGGGCTCCTGCACTTAATTTAAGTTGTATCCCTTGCAGGTCACCCTACCTCGTAGCTGATTCTGACAGGGTAAAAAGCATGATCGCCACCAGCCAGTATGGATGTGTGGATACTGCTTATACCGTTATTAAAGTACCGCCATCGGATGATTTTACCATTGAAATGAACGAAGTGGAATGTGCCGGCCGGGATAGTCTTTATGTGAATTTTACGATTCGCAACCTGTTTAAAAGAGGTACAATTCCAAAAGGGCTGGTATTGTCTTTTTATGATGGTGATCCGTTTTCTGCCACGGCTAACTTACTATTGCCCGCTTTTACGGTACCGGCATTCGTAAATGCAAAGCAAATTACTTTTAGCAGTTTTATAAAATCAGTGGGAACCGGGAAACTGTATGCGGTTGTAAACGACAGTGGCACTGCCCGTCCCTTGATTTTGCCCAATACACCCTGGCCCGAAAAGGATTTCAATAATAATGTCAATGTTTTCAACTATACAAAGTTTACGATAACCACGGTGCCGGTGCAAGCTATATTAGAACCCGGGGATACTTTGCAGATGGCTGCTTCGGCCTCGCCCGGCATAGTGGCATCCTATACCTGGGGTAGCCCGAAATTATTAAGTTGCACGGTATGCCGGGTCACTGAATTGATTGCCGATTCAAACAGGGTAAAGCGTGTAATTGCGGTTAACCGCTATGGCTGTACCGATTCCGCCTTTGTAGATATAAAAGTTCCTCCTGCCAACGATTACACCGTTGATCTCAATGATGTGCAATGTGCCGCGAGAGATAGCCTTTTTGTTAATTTCACTTTGCATAATAGTTTTAAAAGGGGTGTAATTCCAAAAGGGATCACCGTTGCTTTTTATCAGGGGGATCCTGCCACAGCAACCGCACGTTTGTTAGCGCCGGCTTTTTCTGTGCCGGATACTGTTTTCGCCAAACAATTTACTTTCAGCGCTTTTATTAAGGGTGCCGGTGCCGGCAATATTTATGCAGTGGTAAATGATAGTGGTAGGATAGTGCCGGTGCAACTTCCCGGTAACATTAATTTGCCGGAAAAAGACTATATAAATAATGGTACCGCTTTTTTATATGAGCCTGAAAAAGTTCAGTTACAACCCCAGGATACCACTGTTTTCAGAAAGGCTTCCTTTCCTTTGAAAATCAATACAACCATCTATCGTCCCGCTTCCACCAGTTGGTTTAACGGCAACGGGTATTCGCTTAGTTGTAATCAGTGTGCCGGCCCGGTGGTAAAGATATTCGACAGTTCAACGGTTAGCATGCAAACCGAAAATAAATATGGCTGCCTCATCAAAGGTACCTCCGTTATAAAGATTTTTCCGCCTGATATGACCGTACGAATTAATGAAGCAACCTGTTACTCCAACAGCACAACATTAGTGAAATTTGAAATCTGCATGAACAATAATTATGACAGCGTTATTGCCGGTGTGCCGGTATCTTTTTATGATGCACCTCCTGCAGGTGGTGGGGCTAAACTGCTGTCTCCCGTGTTTTATACTCCCCGCCTTCAGCCGGGAGCTTGTTATCTCTATCAGCATATTATTGCTACACCTCCCACAAACCGGTTGTATGCCGTTGTAAATGATAAAGGTACCAATACTGGCGCTGTACCTGCTAAAGCATTCAGTGAAACCAATTACGATAACAATACAGACAATACAGGAACCTCATCTTTTAATGTAAGCATTTATCCCCCGGATACAGCCATCGCAAGATTGGGAACGGTACAACTAACTCCCCGGGTAGAGGGTGGAGTCTTGTCTTCTTATTTATGGAAGCAGGATCCGTTTCTTTCCTGTATAAATTGTTTTGCGCCGGTGGTAACCCCCCGGCATACCGGGGAGTATATATTTATTGCCCGTAACGAATACGCCTGTACAGATACTGCGTATGCAATAGTAAGAACGTTTACAAGCGGGCTGATCAATATACCTTCAGCCTTTTCACCCAACCATGACGGCCTGAATGATATTTTTTACATACTGGCCGGTGCTGGCGTCAGCCTGGTAAAGAATTTTTCTGTATTCAACAGGTGGGGGCAAAAGATATTTGAAACCAGTAATATTCCGCCCAATGATCCCGGCTTTGGATGGGACGGCAGCCATAAAGGCGTGGAAGCTGCTCCCGGCACTTATATCTACCTTGTAAAAATACCCGGCGCAAATGGAAAAGACCAGGTATATAAAGGCACGATTGTACTATTAAGATAACAGAATTGAATAATAATAGTTACCAGTCAGCAATTTATACTTCGTAAGGGGTAAATTAGTGACTTTTTCAAATTAAATCGTTCACTGTTTTGTTCCTTGAGCAATTTAAATGACTCATTATTTGTCTTCTGCATCAGTGAAATAAAGAATCTTAAGGATGGAAAGGAAATTTATTAAATGAAATGCCGCTATCGATAATGGTATAAAATGACAACATTTTTATAATGACGAAGCAGTTGATAATAAAAGAACTTTCCCAACGGCATACGGCAATGGTAGATTACGTATTGTCTTTAACTCCGAAAGAATTTATGTTTTCATTTCAAAATAAATGGACTGCAGGTCAGCAAATGGATCATATCATTCGGGCCACCTCCCTTTTGCCCCTGGCTTTTAATTTGCCATTATTTATCCCCGGGTTAATTTTTGGAAAAGTAAACAGGGCTCCGCTGGAATACGATGAGCTGGTGCAAAAATATTTATCAAAACTTGAAAAAGGGGCAAAAGCTACCACTATATTTATACCCAAAAAAGTACCGTATGCCTCCAGGATTAAACTGGCTGAAAAGATTTTACGAAAGATTTCAAAAATCAATTCAGCGGTTGATTTAATTTCAGAAACGGAATTGGATCATTACCTGCTCCCACATCCGATCCTGGGAAAGATCACCTATCGCGAGATGTTGTATTTTACCATGTATCATGTGAATCACCATTCTGCACTTGCAAAAAAATACCTGGCGGAAAAATAACGGGGTCTTTATTTATTATAAATGAAAATTAATGATATACATTATGCTAAAGGTTACCCTTTCGCCCATTATGCAATTTAATTTTTTGGCGGTAGCCGCTACCAGGTCACCGCTACTTTACCCATACTTTTTCTTTTTTCCAAATATTCGTGAGCCGCGGCTATATCAGCAACAGGAAATATTTTGCCAACGGTTGGCGTAAAAACCCCTTCTTCGGTTAACCTCACTACCGCCTCAAGGCAGCGCTGCAACACTTGCGGATGGTCATCCGCAACCCGCAGCATATTGATACCAAGCATTGATTTGGATGCCATCATGAACATCACGGGATGGTAGATGCCAAAATCCAGCGCCGCTTTAATTTTACCAATTGCATTTTTATTGCTCATATCGGCGGCCCCAAAACAAACGATCCTCCCTGAAGAAGCAAGTGAGCGGAATCCTTTTTTTACAGACTTTCCGCCCACTGCATCAAAAATCACATCTACTCCCTTGCCTTCCGTTATTTTCTTTACTGATGCTTCAAAATCCTGCGTTGTATAATTAATGGGATGGTTTACGCCCAACGCTGCTAAATACCGCAACTTTTCCTCAGAACCTGCGGTGGAAAATATTTCGCATTGTTTATATTTTGCATATTGGATCAGCGCGGTACCCACACCGCCGGCACCCGACTGGATCAATACTTTATCACCACGGTGCAGGTTTACCATTTCTGCCGCGGCGAAATATGCCGTACAATACTGGGTGGTGAGTGCTGTTGCTGTTGCCGCCTCCAGGGTGGCAGGTATAATGGAGATGGCCCGTGCATCCGTAACCGCATATTCTGCATAACCGCCAAAACGGGTCATCGCAGTTACCCGGTCGCCGGTTTTTAAATTGGTAACAGATTTCCCGGTAGCCGCAACAGTTCCGGCAACATCATAGCCCAGTACACAGGGCAGGGGAGGTGCTTCTTTATACATTCCTTTGCGTGCCATTACATCGGCAAAGTTTAAACCAAAGGCTTCCACTTTTACCAGCACCTGGCCAACATCCGGATTGGGTATGGGTATTTCACGTATTTCGAATGCTGAAGCAGGTGCACCATTTTTAATTAAAAAGACTGCTTTCATTTTATTGAAATTATTTAAGGTTACAGGAAAGCATTTTTTATAACGCCGTCTTCATGGATTTGTAATATATGCCTTTACCATTTATTTATTCAGCGATGGGTTATAATTTTTTTTATTAGTTCACAGAAACTATTAATGATCCCAATCACAAAATAAATGTATAAACCCGCAAAGCATTCGGAATAAACTTTATTTTGATCATTACTGATCGAATTATTCACAGCTGAGTTAACCGCCAGGGTTTTGTCAGATAATATGACGCCTGCAGGTGCATCCCGAATCCTGCGGCTATCGGGTATCGCCCCTGGGTTGTCATACTCAACAGGCTGTAAGTATAGCAATTATTTTTATTGGCGGTTGATAACCTGCCGGAAATTAATTGTGATTTTACTGCAATAATAATTGGTACAGTCCGTTTTATAAAACCAATTGTTTATTTCAATATCTTTCTATGTACCGGTTTACCTGCTTTCCACCATGGAGTATAGCTATTTTCTCCTTTCTTTGTCTGATCCAGGTAAGGTTATGGTTCCAGGAAATTATCGAATCCTTTGATGCTGGCCGAAGTAGCTTTTACTTAAAAGGACAACGTTTTTCTGTATTGCCTAATCGATCATTTATTATCGATGAATCACTAAAAATATATGGAATAAAATTGAATCATAGTCACCAGCTAAACTAAGTTGGCCGCTCTACCGTTGAATGCTGATCTCCCTTGAAATTTTTTTAATCAGGTTGCCCGGGTAAATAATGGAGCCATAAATAAATACGGTTTTAAGATGAATTTTTTATGTTTTCAACTATTTGAAATATAGCCAAACAGTAAAACTGGACTGAATTTTGCTGCTCCTTCACTTGTTTGTTTAGCCAAAAGTTTTTGATCATAAGTTATTTTAATATAATGTAGGTTTTTTACTACAAAAAGATAGAAAGATTATTAAGTATGAGATAAATAATAAATCGTTTTTTTGTAACGGAGTTAAAAAATCAATAATACCTTATCAAAACCTTAAAATCCTAAAATTTAATATTTTATGTACAAGCTCACTAATTCCCCGGAATCTATTGTGCAGATTTTTACGAGCCTGTGTTTGAGCCAGGTAAAGGAACAACTTATTGAGAATTTAATATATTGCAGCAGAAATCCCCAAAGTTTTATTTGTCAGGGGCATCTTTTTTCATTTATCAATAATCGGTCATTAATAATTGATGAATCGCTTGCCGGGTACGGTATCGATCTAAACTTTAGCCATACCCTGAACTAATTAAGGTTATAACTACAATTCTACCCACCCTTTATTATTTACACGGTATCAGGGTGCTATACTGGTTAATAATATTTCATCAAAAACCTGCGAAATCCCTGTTTTACATTGTGGGGCATTTACGATGTCTTGTGTACTGCGTTGAAAGAGTAGTTTCAAAGACAAAAACACGCAACTCCTCATAATAGCAAAAGAAATACGATTATTCCCGCCGCAAACCCTGTTAGTGCCAGCCAGCTTATGTTTTTTAAATACCATATAAAATCAATTTTTTCGATACCCATCACTGCTACACCGGCTGCCGAACCAATGATGATGGCGCTGCCGCCTGTACCCGTAGTTAATGCAAGAAACTCCCAAAAAGGATGATCTGTGGGATACATGGATAGATCATACATTCCCTGCGCAGCAGCCACTAACGGCACATTGTCCACCACCGCAGAAAGTAATCCCATTGCAATACCTATCCCGTAATCATTGTGTAATGCGCTGCTGAGGAATGCTGCCACCTGCTTCAAAAGTCCAAAAGATTGCAGGGCGGAAACTGCTAATAAAATACCCAGGAAAAATAATATACTCGGCGTATCTATTCTTTGCAGGGCTCTCGCTACGGTGAATTTTTCCACGTATTCTGCGTCCTTATCTTTATGGATAATCGAATTGATGACCCAAATTAAACCGAGCGCCAGTAACATTCCCATAACAGGCGGCAGGTGCGTAACGGTTTTAAATACCGGCACAAAAAGCAATAAGCCAATGCCTGCAAAAAGAACAATATTACTGTCCCTGTTTTCTTTCAATGTACTAACCCGCAGGGTGGGGGCATCGAATTTTTTTCCTTTAAACCGCAGTGACATTATCAATGCGGGCAGAATGCAGGCCACCACACCTGGCAGCAGGAGTTGTTTCATAATATTCAATGCCGTTATTTGTCCCCCGATCCAGAGCATGGTGGTGGTTACATCGCCTAAGGGCGACCAGGCCCCTCCCGCATTGGCAGCAATCACGATCATACCGGCAAACCAAAGCCTGTCTTCTTTGTCGGGTAATATTTTTGTACATAAGGATGCCATTACAATGGCTGTGGTTAAATTGTCTAATAATGCCGACAATAAAAATGTAATCGCGGTAACAATAAACAACAGCCGCTGTTTACTGGTGGTGCTAATTTTTTGTGTGATGATATCAAAACCATTGTGCGAGTCTATCAGCTCCACGATTGTCATGGCGCCTAACAAAAAAAATAATATAGAAGCTATCCCGCCTAAGTGTTCAACCAGCTCTTCACTTACTATATGAGGAGATTCAGCATGTAACATATAAACCGTCCAGCATACAACACCTGTTATTAAAGCAGTGGCCGCCTTATTTAATTTTATAAGGTGCTCAAGCGCAATCGCAACATATCCCAAAATAAAAACGGCGGATAGTATAAATGTAATCATTACAGTGGTTAAAAAAATTTTGACTAAGATAAGGCAATAAAAAATCAGGCTTTACCCGTTTTTAAAATTTGAACGGCGGTTTTAAATAAATATTATCAAATAATCCTGTTGAATGTCATTCAGGCGACTAATTGCAATGGTACTAACCCATTACCTTTATCTTATAAAATATTGATGGAGGTTAGCTGGTGCATAAATGATCCTGTTGTTTAAAAATATCAGCTATCCATCGACCAGTATCCATTATTCATGGATGTTTTTTAAAATTGAAATCCAAATAAATTCACCAGGCATTAAGTAAAAAAGAACAATACATTTTAGATGATATGAAACAAATCACCATGACATTCATTTTTATAATGCTTGCATCGGGTACGCTTTTTTCGCAGGAACCTTTACGAAAGAAACATTTTAACCTGAAGGATGGTATTGCCATACAAGGGTACGACCCCGTGGCTTATTTCAAACAAAACAAAGCGGAAAAAGGTAAAAAAGAACTTTCCCTGTTATACCAGGCAGCTACCTATTATTTTTCAACTATTGAAAACAAAGAAGAATTTAAAAAGAATGCCGCAAAATATGAACCGGAGTATGGCGGCTGGTGCGCTTATGCGATGGGATCATCCGCTGAAAAAGTAAGCATTGACCCGGCCACTTTCAAAATTGTAAATGGCAAACTTTATTTGTTCTATAATAAGTTTTTCAACAATACTTTAAAAGACTGGAATAAAGATGAACCAAACCTGAAAACTAAAGCAGATGCAAGTTGGATTAAATTATTTCATTAACAATCAACCTGCCGACTTAATCACCTAATCAACTCATAAAATGACTACCCATCGTCTTACAACAATTGGAACCTGGCTGCTTCGTTTGATAGCTGCAGTTATCCTCCTCCAAACACTTTATTTCAAATTCACCGCTTCCGAAGAATCCGTATACATCTTCAGTACTTTGGGTATGGAACCCTATGGAAGAATTGGTACCGGCGTCATGGAATTGATTGCATCCATCCTGCTCCTATATCCCCGCACCACGGTGTTTGGAGCGTTGCTGGCAATGGGATTGATGGGCGGGGCCATATTCTTTCATCTTTCCAAATTAGGGATAGAAGTGATGAACGACGGCGGCCAATTGTTCGTATATGCGGTATTGGTATTTGTTGCCAGCCTTGCATTGGTGCTCATTTACCGTACTCAGATTTATTCGTTGTTAAAGCTAAACGCAAAATATAGGGTATGAAACAATTGTTAGCGCTCATGTTACTATTATCAGTATACAATTTATGTATGGGCCAGGAAAAAACAACTACCGTGCGAAAAAGCCAGTGGGTTGACCTGGCGGCAACGATCGGTAATTCGCAGGGTACCGCCGCTATATCATACGTGTATAGCTGGAAGCTGGGGAGAAAGAAAAAACTGGAAGCAGGATTAGGTGTAAGATTTACCAGTATGTTCGGCGAAAAAATAGATTACACCACCGCCCCGGCAAAGTTGTCAAGAACCAATACAACCCCATTCCTTATATTTTTTGCGGGACAAAAAACCGTCAACTGGGACACACTCACGGTACAAAGGCCATTCGTTAATTCATTAAATCTGTCAGCCAATTTCGGATATAATTTTAGCAGCAGGTTTAGTGCGGTTTTTAATATTGACCTCGTAGGATTTACCTTCGGCAGAAAATCGTCCGCTATATTAACCAGCAACGGCATCACCAAAGCTGAGGGCCAGGCAAAACCTGCCGGTTTTAATGCGTTGCTTACCGGCGATCTTGACTATGGAAGTTTAAATTCTGAGTTTTCCCTGAAATATACACTGAATGATCGCTGGGCGGTGAGGGGGATTTACCAGTTTCTTTTTACGGAATATAAAACCACTACAATACGACAAACAGCGCCCGATGGAACCATGGTGGACCGGTTTCGCAATAAAGCGAATAATTTTGGGGCGGGTGTATCTTATCAATTGTAAATAAAAATAACATCTTTATGAAAAAGTATTTATTTTCACTATTAGTAGTGACAACATGCCTAGCAGCATGTAAAAAAGAAAATAACACACCAACGACCCCGGTAATGGATATGGTTGATACCACCGCCAGTGTAAAAGTCACCGGTAATTTTGTAAACGGCCCTTACGGTACAGTATCGGGCAAAGCTAAATTATTGATGAAAGATGGTAAGTTCACGTTGGTACTTGACAGCGTAAATATTTCTAATGGGCCCGATCTGCATGTGTACTTGTCTAAAGAAATCATGCCGGTTAATTTTATAGACCTCGGAAAGCTAAAATCAGTGACCGGCACCCAGGTATACGAAATCGCCGGTATGCCTGAAGTTTCGCAGTACAAGTTTGCATTAGTTCATTGCCAGTTATACAATCACCTGTTTGGGAGTGCCCCGCTATTTTAAGTATAAAGATGAAAAGAATAATACTTTCATTTGTATTTGCAATTTTTCTGTCATGCCTGTTTGCACAGAACTATATGGCTGTGGATAACGGCTCTGCCATAAAGTTTTCCATTAAAAACTTTGGTCTCAATGTGAGTGGTAGTTTTACAGGGTTAAAGGGAAAATTATCTTTCAATCCTGCAAATCCTGCCGCATCTTCCATTAATGCCAGCGTGGATGCGGCTACAGTAAATACCGGTAATGGGTCAAGAGACGGTCATCTTAAAAAAGAAGAATATTTTAATGTAGCAAAATACCCGCTGATCAGTTTTGTATCTACCAAAATTACGGGTTCCTCAAAGCCGGGCAGTTTCCTGGTTGAAGGAAATATTACTATCAAAGGGGTAACAAAAAAAGTGTCATTTCCCTTTACTGCCACTGCAAAAGGCGAGGGTTATTTATTTGCAGGTGAATTTAAATTAAACCGCAGGGATTTTGAAGTGGGGGGAAAAAGCATGGTGATGTCTGATAATCTTACGGTGTCACTATCAGTTTTTGCGAAAAAAAATTAGTACAATTATTATATTCCTTATGCGGATAAACCCCAATGGGTGGTTATTGCAGATAGACTATCAATCAAAAAAAATAATTTAAAAACAACAAACCATGCATTTGCAGGAAGCCATTAAAAAAGTATTTGTCCAGTTAAGTGATACCCTGCAACAACTTACCCCCATGCAATATGCACAGCAATGTACCACTTTGTTTAATGCCACCATCGGGCAGCATGTAAGACATATTATAGAATTGTTTATTGAATTGGATAATGGCTATGCCGGCGGAACAGTTAACTATGATAAACGTAAAAGAGATATACGCATAGAAACCGATCTTTATTTTGCGAATGAAACTTTATTACACCTTCACTTCTTATTGGATAGGCCTGACAAGGAGCTTTTGCTTGAAACAGCGTACAGTGAAAATTCGCATAAACCATTGCCGGTTGCAACCAACTACCAGCGGGAATTATTATACAACCTTGAGCATACTATCCACCACATGGCGCTGATCCGGGTTGGCATTAATGAAGTAGCAACTATACCAGTTCCGGAAAATTTTGGTATGGCGGCATCCACTATAAAGCATCGTACAGCATGTGCACAGTAACATTTATACGGGTAAAGGATTCGTTTTTCCTTACCTCCAGCCGCGATGAGAAAGTGCATCGCAACAATGCGCTTCCACCAAAAATATACCAGTTGAAAGAAGGCTGTTTGCTTTTTCCCAAAGATGCTGATGCCGGTGGTACATGGATTGTTGTAAAGGATCATTCAAGCGCTGCTGTATTACTCAATGGGGCTTTTACCAGGCACCAATTACAGTCACCTTACAGGCGAAGCAGGGGATTAATTTTAATTGATATCCTTGCCGAAAAAGATCCGGCAGACTTTTTTTTACAAATGAACCTCGAAGCCATTGAACCATTTACTGTGATTCTATTACAGGAGTTTGTATTGTATGAATGTCGCTGGGACGGGGATAAAAAATATAAAATACAACTTAATACCGGGCAAAATCATATCTGGAGCAGCGCTACTTTATACGACAAAACTGCTCAAAGTAAAAGAGAGGATTGGTTTATACAATGGCTGGGCGGCAATCCCCAACCATCACAGGCAGATATTTTTCATTTTCATCAATTTGCCGGTGAAGGGGATGAGCAGAACGATATCCGGATGAACCGGGATGGGCAACTGTTTACGGTAAGCATCACAGGCATTCAACTGGATAAGCAAACCGCTGTCATGAAATACCTCGATTTGAAAAATGGAATTACTTACTCTCAAAAGCTGAATCAAATTGCGGCTTATGCTGAATAAGAAAATCGGGCAGCCATGAAAAAAATTTTGCGTCAACCGTTATTTATTAAAATATTTCATTGGGAATATTGGCCCTTTAATGTGGTGTACTGCCCTATTTATATTTACTGGTTTTGGTTGGGGATAAAGGCCCGGGCAGTTTTCTTCTTCAGCACTTCTAACCCGTCTATCAAGAATGGCGGTTTTTTATTGGAAAGTAAGAAGCAGATATACGATCTTATTCCGCCACAATACTACCCGCCTACTTTATTATTCAAAGCAGGAACTAACCGAAACGATATTTTAAATGAGTTAAACAGGACGCAAATGCGTTTCCCCCTAATCGCAAAGCCCGATATCGGCATGAGGGGTTTGAGTGTGGAAAAAGTTCATTGTGCTGCAGAACTGATGCATTATGCAACAGGTAGTAAGGTAGATTTTTTGATTCAGGAATTTATCAGTTACGAAAATGAGGCCGGCATTTTTTACTACCGGTACCCCAACGAAAAGAAAGGGCATATATCAGGTATTGTGGGCAAGGAATTTTTAACGGTTACCGGCGATGGGATGGCCACTGTAGAGCAGCTATTGCAACAGGATCCGCGTTTTATTTTGCAATTGCCCGTGTTAAGAAGAACGCATACCGAAATCTTGCAACAAGTATTAGGAAAAGACGAAACACATTTACTGGTGCCTTATGGTAACCATAGCCGCGGCGCAAAGTTTATGGATATAAGCTATTTGATTGACGAGGTATTAACAGAAACAATTGACAGTGTTTGCCAAAAAGTACCTGGTTTTTATTTTGGCAGAATGGATGTACGGTATAATACCTGGGAGGAATTAAGGCGGGGCAGGAATTTTTCCATCATTGAATTAAATGGCGCTGGTAGCGAACCTACGCATATATACGACCCAAAACATTCTGTCTTTTATGCGTGGAGGGAGATCATCCGGCATTTGGGCATCCTGTACAGGATCAGCAAACAGAATCATAAATTGCTGCATATCCCTTACATGAAATTTTCCATGGGTATGCAGATGCTAAAAGAAAATACGGCTTATGTAAAACTGATCAGCAACCAGTTTAGTAAACCTGCCTGATCAGCACCTTCTTTTCAAAAATGATACTATCCGGTTATTTATTATAAAACATAATTTTGTTGGCGTTGGGGCCTGCTTAATGATCCTAACGCTTATTATATTATTAACCTCCGGGTTTTTAACCAGGCCGTCAAAAGAACTTTTAAGTCCGGCAGGCAAAGGCTTTACTCTTATTGAATTAAATAATTCTACTGACGAGTACGTTGAATAATCCGTTATCGAATTTGCCCGCACAATGCCTAAGGTAAATTACAGGTTTGAAGTGTCCCCAATACCAAAATTAATATCGCTTTAATACAAAGAAGGGATAATGATCAATATTTTACCATTCCCCATTCACCATTCCGGCACCCGTACTTTAAAGTTTCTCCACCAACAACCTTTCACTCACGGTGTGGCTCAGCGATTCAGCCGTTTTTTTATTGTAGGTAACCACCATACTCCCATCAAATCTTTCTACCGTTTTTATTTTAATTTTCGACCCTAAATGCAATTCCCGACTGTTCAGAAATTTCAGGAACTCATCCGTTGTTTGGATGACCGCTGCAAGTTTAACGGTTTCACCCGCTTTGCAGTCGCTTAGCTTTTCATAATGCACCCAGTCAATTTTACCGGTTTTGTCCGGTATGGGGGAGCCATGGGGGTCTAAAGTTGGGTAACCTAACATTTCATCGATCTTTTCAAAAAACAATGGTGAGTGCAGGTGTTCTATCTGTTCGGCTATTTCATGCACCTGCTCCCAGCCAAAGTCCATTTTTTGTACCAGGAACATTTCTGTAAGCCGGTGCTTGCGGATGACGAGGCCGGCTTCTTTTCTACCTTTGTCTGTAAGCCGGAGCGGCTTATAGCTTTCGTAATGGACTAATTTTTTCTCCGCCAGTTTTTTCATCATGCTGTTCACGGTTGGCATTTTAATCGCCAGTCTTTTGCTCAGCTCATTGGGGCTCACTTCCCCTTTGTCGTTGGCGAGGTTAAAAAGTGCCTTTAAATAATTTTCTTCTGTATAAGAATGCATACCACAAAAATAGGGATTTAAGTTAGAGCGGTAAATACCAGAACTGGATAAAAATAATAAATTTGTTAGATTCGTCTAAGTTATTATTTTTGCAGGTAGAATATTAAATTTAGGAGTATGAAAAAATATAGCATAGTCATTGCCGGTTTGGTCGCGATCATCGCCATTGCACAGGCCTGTTCAAAGCTGGCGCCGGGGGCACCGCCCGATGATGAATTGCTGGATGGCCCGGTGGGAGGGCTCAGCTATGAACAAAACCGGCGGTTCCTTGCAGGAGATATTGCCTTCAATGATGAAGTATTTACTACGGCCAATGGGTTGGGCTCCGTATTCGTTGCCACGAGCTGCGGCAGTTGCCATGCGGGGGATGGAAAGGGCCATCCCTTTACCACCCTTACCCGGTTTGGTCAAAAAGACAGTAGCGGTAACCAGTTCCTGCATTTGGGCGGGCCCCAGTTGCAAAACAGGGCGTTGCCCGGCTATGTGCCGGAACAAATTCCGGCGGGTGCAACCTTTTCAAAATTTACTCCGCCGGCCAATACCGGTCTAGGATTTTTAGAACTTGTGCCGGATGCTGATATACTGGCGATGGCCGATCCTGCGGATGCAAACGGGGATGGTATTTCAGGCTCACCCAATTGGATTGCGCCGCCCTCATTTATTTCGGTCAATGCAAATGCCATTTCGCAAAATGGCAGATATATTCACCGCTTTGGCAAAAAAGCGGCAGCGTATAATTTGTTGCACCAAACCGTAAATGCCTACAACCAGGATATTGGTATCACTTCTTCCTTTGAAGCAAAAGATGTATACACCGGTGTTGATATTGATCCGGAAGTGCCTGATCAAACAATACACAATGTGGTATTTTATCTGCAAACCTTAAAAGCGCCTATTCAGCGTAACCAAAATGATGCGGAGGTGATACAGGGCAGAAATTTATTTGTACAGGCCGGTTGCGAAAGCTGCCATAAGCAAACCTTACAAACTGGTTTTTCTGCAATTACCCAACTGTCCTACAAAACATTTCATCCCTATACCGATTTGCTTTTACATGACATGGGAGTTGGGTTGGATGATCGCTACACCGAGGGAAATGCAAAAACCAGTGAATGGAGAACGCCGCCCCTATGGGGTTTGGGGCTTTCCCCTAACTCACAGGGGGGTCAGTATTTCTTACTGCACGATGGCAGGGCTAAGAGCATTGAAGCCGCTATTCAACTGCATGGTGGCGAGGGGGAAGCCAGTAAAAATAGATTCAACCAGTTGGCTGCTGAAGAAAGAAATGCCCTAGTCAAATTTTTAAAATCATTGTAAGGATGGATAGGAAAGACTTTATAAAAAGCTGTGGCTTTGCCTGTATTGGTGGCGTTGGGTTGGCGGGCATACTGCAAAGCTGCGGCGCCTCCAAACTTTTAAGCGGTAAAATTGCCGGCGATAATTTAATAGTACCCATTAGTGATTTTGAAACTAAAAATGGTAAAGACGTTTATTTTAAAAAATACCTGGTCGTTCAAAACGATTTGCTGCAATATCCCATTTGTGTGTATCGCTTTAATGAAAAGGAGTATACTGCTTTGTGGATGCGTTGCACGCACCAGGGAACAGAATTGCAGGTATTTGGTGATAAACTGCAATGCCCTGCACACGGCAGCGAATTTAACAACAGGGGTGGGGTGCAGGATGGCCCGGCGGATGTAAAACTGAGAACCTTTCCTGTAACTATTGAAAATAATCAACTCAAAATTTCATTGAAGGCAGTATGACAAAAATATTTTCCATAGCAGTAACCTCTTTATTTTTTTGCTGTCATGTTCAGGCGCAAATTGATCCCTCCTTATTAAAACAGGTTCCCAAAGACACGGTAAAGCAAACAATGAATATGGATGCGGTGTATAACCGCCCCTTTGTGGCAGTAGGAAAATTACCGGTTTCATTGGGAGGCTATATGGAAACCAACTGGCAACACTTAAGTACGGATGGGATTTCGGAAGGTCACCAGTTCCAGTTCAGGAGGATGACCTTATTTGTTTCATCCACCATTGGGAAAAGATTAAAATTTTTGAGTGAAATTGAATTTGAAGATGGGGCAAAAGAAATAGCGATAGAGTTTGCCGCATTGGATATCGAATTGAATCCTTTGCTGAATATACGGGCCGGAATGATATTAAATCCAATCGGCGCCTTCAATCAAAACCATGACGGACCTAAATGGGAATTTATTGACCGGCCCATTTCAGCTACACAACTGCTTCCAGCTACCTGGAGCAATGCAGGTGTTGGCTTATACGGAAAGCACTACAGCAACAATTGGATGTTTGGCTATGAAGCCTACTTCTCCGGCAGTTTTGATAATTCTATCATTGATAATGCCGAAAACAAAACTTTTTTACCTGCAGCAAAAAACAACTCCGAACGTTTTGAGGAAATAAACAGCGGCCTGCCGCTTTTTACTGGAAAACTGGCCGTAAAGAACAACAAAATAGCTGAGCTCGGCTTGTCGTATATGGGTGGGGTATACAACAAATTTCAGGACGATGGATTACGCATAGACGATAAAAGAAGGGTGGATGTTTTTGCCATTGATTTTAATACCAGGTTACCTCAATTCAATACCTTCATTACGGGTGAATGGGCCTGGATAAAAGTAAATGTACCCTCCACTTTTACGGAGCAGTTTGGCAATAAACAACAGGGTGGTTTTGTAGATATCGTTCAACCAATGCTAAAGAAAAGAATGCTGGGTTGGGAAAAAGCAACCATCAACCTTGCCTGCCGGTTTGAATATGTGGATTGGAATGCAGGAAAGTTTACCGGCACAGGTGGGAATATAGCGGAAGATCTATGGAGCATCATGCCGGCCATCAGTTTCCGGCCAACGGCACAAACCGTATTTCGGGTAAACTACCGGCATCTCCGTCAACAGGATATCCTGGGTAACCCGCCTGCAAAAACCGGCGGCTTTAGTATTGGGTTATCCACCTATTTCTAATAACCGGTTAAAGGTTAGTAATCTTTTGCACCTATGTAACAAGCGCCATTCTTTCATTTCTTTGTTTATCTTTACCGCCAATGAATTTTTTTGCATTTATACTAAGTTTTTATATGTTAGCCCTTAACTGCTTCCCATGCGGTGATGCTGAGGAGTGCAATATAAAGGGAACGCAAAAAATTTCAGCTATCACGGATCACGAAGATCATCAGCATCAAACTGAAGCCTGTACCCCTTTTTGTACTTGTTCCTGTTGTGCTGCTTCAACATTTTATGTATCCTTCTTAAAAATACATATCAATAAAGTAATCATTCAATCCGCTAAACATCCGCTCTTCAAAGTAGCCTCTAATACAGAAGCGTATTTTTCTATCTTTCAGCCTCCCCAATTGCTTGCTTAACGGCCTAAGGCTGTTATGCATTATTTGTATAGCTAATTCTCCTTTCTACATTTTACGAAAACATGGTTATGGCTAAAAAGCCATTAACCCGTAAATGCCATTTTACAGCAAAAGAAAAGACCCTGTAAAGCCAAAATGGATGCGGGTTACAAAAGTAATAATGATAATCTTTCTGTCTATTTTAATGCTGTTGGCTATAGCAGGTTTAAGGGCAGGTACTATAGGCGTGTTACAAAATATTAAAAACTATGCTCAATAAAATCATTCATTTCAGCATTAAAAATAAACTTGTCATCAGTGTAATGACACTGGCCCTAATCACATGGGGCTTATGGAGTGCTTCTAAATTACCCGTTGATGCGCTGCCCGATGTTACCAATAACCAGGTGCAGGTGATCACCCGTGCACCTACGCTGGCAGCGCAGGAAGTAGAACAGTTTATCACCTATCCCGTAGAGCGGGCCTTATCAAATATCCAGGGTATTGAAGAGATGCGCTCTTTTTCCCGTTTCGGGTTAAGTGTAATCACAGTTGTATTCCAGGAAAATGTAAACATCTACTTCGCCCGGCAGCTTATTTCCGAAAAACTAAAAAATGCTGAAGCAGAAATAGCAAAGGATTTAGGTACCCCTGAAATGGGCCCCGTGACTACGGGCCTGGGAGAAATTTATCAATACGTTGTTCACCCAAAAAAAGGTAGCGAGCAAAAATATTCTGCTATGGATTTACGTACCATGCAGGATTGGATAGTTGGCCGGCAACTAACCGGCATACCGGGTGTGGCAGAGGTAACCGGTTTCGGTGGCATTAGTAAACAATACGAAGTAGCTGTAAATCCGGAGAAGCTAAAAGCCATGAACGTAACTATTCCTGAAATTTTTACGGCGCTCGAAAAAAATAATGAAAACACCGGCGGTGCTTATATTGACAGAAAGCCCAACGCTTATTTTATTCGTGGCGTGGGCCTGGTGAAATCCTTCGCAGATATTGAACAGATTGTAGTGAAACAGCAAAACAATATTCCAATATTGATAAGGGATGTTGCCACCGTTCAGTATGGTTCGCCTCCCCGGTATGGCGCTTTAACTTACAATGGGGAAAAAGAAGTGGTTGGCGGAATTGTACTGATGATGAAAGGAGCAAATAGCGCCTCTGTGGTAGAACTGGTAAAAGAAAGGATGAGAACAGTAAAAACTTCCCTGCCTGCAGATGTGGAGATAGAAGCGTTTTTAGACCGTACCAATTTAATTGACCGTGCTATTAATACTGTGAAAACTAATTTAATTGAAGGGGCATTGATTGTAGTACTGGTACTCGTGCTATTTTTAGGAAACCTTCGTGCTGGTTTAATCGTCGCATCTGCCATTCCGTTGTCTTTATTATTTGCATTAGCCTTAATGAATTTATTTGGTGTAAGCGCCAACCTGATGAGTTTGGGTGCTATTGATTTTGGATTAATAGTAGATGGCGCCGTCATTATTGTGGAAGCCACGCTGCATTTCCTGGGAGCTAAAAAATTAACCGGCAAATTGTCGCAGCCGCAAATGGATGAAGCCGTGGCGGGTAGTGCGAAGAAAATGATGAGTTCCGCTGCATTCGGGCAAATCATTATCCTGATTGTGTATTTACCCATTCTTTCGCTCCAGGGTGTAGAAGGAAAAATGTTCCGCCCCATGGCGGAAACGGTAGGCTTTGCCATTTTAGGCGCATTGATTTTATCCCTCACTTATATACCCATGATGAGTGCCTTGTTTCTATCTAAAAGCATGCAACATAAAAGAAATATTTCCGACAGGATGATGGATTTTTTTCAACGGGGCTATGCACCCCTATTAAAAGGAGCCATTAAGATAAAATATGCGGTAGTTAGCATTGCAGTCGGCTTATTAATTATCGCGATCATCATTTTTAAAAATATGGGGGGCGAGTTTATACCCACCTTGGAAGAAGGGGATTATGCCATTGAATTTGTATTGCCACAGGGTTCCTCCTTATCGCAAACAATAGAAACAGTAATGATGGCAGAGCGGATGCTGCTTACATTCCCGGAAGTAAAAATGGTAGTAGGTAAAACAGGTGCGGCCGATATAGCTACCGACCCGATGCCACCTGAAGCATCGGATCTGATCGTAATATTAAAAGATAAAAAAGAATGGACAACCACCAAAGATTTTTATCGTTTGTCAGATATAATGAGGGATAAGCTCTCTACCATACCCGGTGTGATCGCTGAACCGAGCCAGCCCATACAGATGCGTTTTAACGAACTGATGACAGGCATTAGGCAGGATGTAGCTATTAAAATATTTGGTGAAAATTTAGATACACTGGTTGCTTATGCAGATAAGGTGGCAGGTATTATTGGTCCTATTAATGGTATTACCCAGCCCCAGGTGGAAAGGGTGGATGGCCTGCCGCAAATCACCATTGAATATGACAGGGCTAAAATAGCTGGATACGGCTTGAATATTGAAGATATAAACCACATCATTAGTACTGCGTTTGCCGGAGAAGAAGCAGGTGTGGTGTTTGAAAATGAAAGAAAATTTGATTTGATTGTACGTTTAGACGGTGCCCACCGGACTGCTTTGGAAGATGTAAGTCATTTATATATTCCGTTGCATGATGGTACCCAAATCCCATTATCGCAAGTGGCAAGCGTGGCATTTAAAACAGGGCCTGCGCAAATAAGCCGTGAAGCCGGTAAGCGTAGGATATACGTAAGCTTTAATGTAAGCGGCCGGGATGTGTCAAGTGTTGTGAAAGAAGCACAGCAAAAATTAAATGAAAAAATAAAGCTGCCTGCCGGGTACTATTATACTTACGGCGGTACGTTTGAAAACCTGCAGAAAGCATCTGCCAGGCTGATGATTGTTGTACCACTGGCTCTCTTGCTGATATTCTTTATGCTCTATCTTACTTTCAGGTCGGTTAAAGAAGCTGCCCTGATTTTTACGGCAATACCAATGAGTGCCATTGGTGGTGTATTTGCATTGTTAATAAGAGGGATGCCCTTTAGTATTTCCGCCGGTGTAGGTTTTATCGCTTTGTTTGGAGTGGCCGTATTAAATGGTATTGTATTGATCAGCACATTCAATCAACTGGAAAAAGAAGGGATGACAGACATCATACAGCGGGTACTGGAAGGTACAAAAATACGTTTACGGCCAGTGTTAATGACTGCTTCCGTGGCAGCTTTAGGATTTATCCCGATGGCCTTATCAAGCGGTGCCGGTGCAGAAGTGCAGCGGCCTTTGGCAACAGTTGTTATCGGGGGCTTAATAACGGCTACATTTTTAACGTTGATAGTTTTACCTTGTTTGTATATCCTTTTTTCAAAAAAAAATAAACCAGTAGCGAAACCGGTGGCAACAATTATAGCAAGCGTTTTTTTGTTGGCATGCTCAAACAGTGTGCAGGCACAGGTGCCTGTTAACAAAAGAATAGGTGTAAACGAAGTAATCACACTTGCAAAAAGCAACCTGCAGTACGATATAAATAATCAGCAGATCAACAAAGGCAGGTCACAGGTAGGCGCAGCTAACGCAATTCCTAAAACCGGTGTATTCGCTGAAAACGAAGACTTGCGTCCAACTGATAATCGGGGGATATTAAAAATTGGTGTATCGCAAAGTATCGCCTGGCCGGGTTTGTACAAGGCACAGAAAAATCTGTACAGCGAACAATTAAAATATTACCAGGCCAATACTGCAGCTATTGATGTTGATATAAGAAGGGATGTACGTACAGTATACTACCAGCTTTGGTATTTGCAGGATAAACAGCAATTATTTTACCGCCTGGATAGCATTTACAAATCACTGAATGACGCAGCCATATTGAAAGTAAAAGCAGGCGATAGCCCGGGATTAGATAGTATTTCTGCCATGGTGCGAATGAAAGAACTGCAGGCGATGCTGCAACAAACAGGTAACGATGTACAGATTCAGCAACAGTTATTGATGCAATTGCTCAACACCCCTGAGCCTTTATTGCCCCTGATGGCGCCGTTGGAAAAAATAGCAATAGCAATGGATGCTGTTGCGAACGATAGCGCCCATCCCATGTTGACGCTCCAATCGCAGAACATCAATATTGCCGATGCCGGTATTGGCGTTGTAAAAAATGAAAACAAACCGGAGTTTGCAGGCCGTTTTTTCAGCCAGCGCTTATGGGGTGCAAAAGATCCTTTCACCGGGTTTTCTGTATCCGCAATCTTCCCTTTGTTTGGGGCAAGCGCCTATCGCAATAAGGTAAAAGTAGCGCAGGCAGAAATGGCCGTACAACAAAAGCAATATGATTACAACAACCAGCTGTTAAGTTCCCAAAGGATACGGGGGCAGCAGGAAGTGGCAAGAAACAGCGTTATGTTGGATTTTTACCAGGCAACGGGATTGAAACAGGCGAACGAAATCATCAACGCCTCATCCTTAGCTTACCGGTCTGGTGCAATTAGTTTTGCAGAACTGTCACAGTTCCTGGCACAGGCAATTGAGATCCAAAAAAATTACTTAGAGGCCCTGAATAATTATAATCAATCCGTAATTCAGTACAATTATTATATCAATCAATAAAATATAAAAGATGAAGAACTTTTTAATGCCAGTAATCATTTTAGCCAGTCTGGTTTTTATTATTTCCTGCAGAAGCAAGGGAAGTACCGATGAAGGCAGCAATGCCGAAATTGTTAAAACAGAGGAAGAAGGGCATACAGATGAACATGAAACACCCAATACCGCCACACTGACCGAAGAGCAGATAAAAAGTATTGGCGTTGAGTTAGGCGCTATTGAACAAAAACAGTTAACTGCATCCGTAAAAACAAACGGGGTGTTAAAAGTTCCCAATCAAAACAAAGCCAGTATCAATTCTGTTTACAGCGGGATTGTAAAATCATTGCTGGTACAGCCGGGTAATTATGTTTCAAAGGGCCAGACAATTGCTACAATTGCCAACCCTGAATTTATGCAGGCACAAAGCGAATACCTGAATGTGAATGCAAAAATTTCATTGGCGGAGTTAGAAGTAAAAAGACAGAAAGAGTTGAATGCCGGCAATGCAGGGGCATTGAAAAACCTGCAATCTGCGGAGACAGAATTAAGGACTTTACGGACAGCAAAATCAACCTATGAACAGCAGATACAATTAATGGGTATAAATCCGGCTTCCTTACAAAACGGGAAATTGGTTTCGGTACTATCCGTTCGCAGTCCAATCGGTGGCGTGGTCAGCAATGTGATGGTAACAATGGGAAGTTATGTAGATGCAACTACCGCTGTTGCCGAAATTGTGGACAACAGTCAGTTGCACCTTGATTTATTTGTGTATGAAAAGGACCTGCCCAGGCTGAAGAATAACCAGGTCATTCATTTTACCGTTACCAATAATCCGGGTAAGGAATATGATGCGCTTATATATTCATTGGGTTCATCTTTTGAGGGAGAAAGTAAGGCAGTAACCGTTCATGCAAAAGTGAAAGGCGTTAAAACAGGGTTAATTGATGGGATGAATGTTACGGCAGTTATAAGTTTAGAACAAAGCACCGTACCTGCTGTGCCCAATGATGCTATTGTAACGGTGGCTGGCCAGGATTATATTTTTGTGCTTACGGATGGCGGCGCAGAAGATGAACACAATCGTGAAGGAAAAGATAGCCTAAAACTACATTCAAAAAACCCTCACGATCATAAAGATGGTGAAAAGCAGGAAGATAAAAAAGGAAAAACTTTTGAACGCATACCGGTAGCAAAGGGTAAAACAGATGTAGGCTATACTGAAATTACATTGCTGCGGGAAGTGCCAAAGGATGCAAAGATTGTGGTAAAGGGGGCTTTTTTTGTATCAGCAAAAATGACGAATACAGAAGGGCATGCACACTAAAAAAATGTTATGAAACTAAAACAAACCACGGTACTTAAGTTAAATAAAAAATTAGTATGGGAACAATTAATGAAGCCCGCGGTATTGGATTATATTTCTTGGCCCCTCTTAAAATTCCGGTATTATTCCGCAGCGCCCCTCTTGTGGCAAACCGGTACCTATACAACTGAATTGAAATTATTTGGTTTTATCCCGTTTGGGCAACAGTCCATTGAAATAGAATTTGTTCATTCAAACAATGATACACTGATATTAAGGGATAACGGACATGGACAGCATATAAAAAAATGGGATCACTGGATTTACCTGCTGGATAAGGATGAACAAACTACACAATATACCGATGAGGTTGAAATAGGGGCGGGCTTAATAACCCCATTTATATAGCTGTTTGCCTGGCTATTTTATTTGCACAGGCAACGAAGATGGAAACAATTAATTAAAAACCAATTCATTCAAATCACCTGGCAACATGATAAATTTCCTCAAAATATATTTGCCGCTTTTTTTGCTCTTATACCTGTTGGTAGCCTTTGTACTGCCATCCTACAGAACATGGAAACAAACAGGCATTAACCCAATAAGATTTGGCAAAGATGATACCTTGCACAATTATATTGGATTTGTAATGAAGCAACTGGTTGCTTTTTTATTCGTTCCAGTAATACTTTTTTCTTCTGGCAGTAAGCTGTATGCCTACTTATTGCCAGCCTGGTACTTGCAAAATCAAACTTTTCTCGTTACCGGTTTAATTGTTATTCATATTGCCCTGTTTTGGATAATCATTGCTCAATATCAAATGAGTAATAGCTGGCGGATAGGCATTGATGAAGTGAATAAAACAGATTTGGTAACCAAAGGCGTGTTCCGTATCAGTCGCAACCCCATCTTTCTTGGTATGATACTAACGGTTCTGGGATTATTTTTTATATTACCAAATGCACTTAATTTTTTTCTTTCATTGACAACTTATTTTATCATCCAGGTACAAATAAGGCTGGAAGAAACTTTTTTGGAGCAGCAGCATGGGGAAGTATATAAAAACTATAAATCTAAAACCCGGCGATTAATATGACATCACTTTTAATCGGAAGCCTGTTGATAAGCCTGCTTCACGCCTTAATACCCAATCATTGGTTGCCTGTGCTGGCTATTGGCAAAAAAGAAGGTTGGAGCCTCGCAGAGACAACCCGTATAACCTTTCTTGCGGGCATGGCTCACGTTATCAGCACAGTTATTATTGGATTGCTCCTTGGGTTGATTGGTAATGAGTTAACAGATCATATAGAACACTTCACGCACATTATTGCCCCTGCTGTTTTGATTCTTCTGGGTTTATATTTTATTATGCAACATTATAAACATCATCATTTTCATTTACAAAAAGAACAGATTGAAAAGAAAGGCAAAAGGTCAATCATACTGGCATTGGTAATTGCCATGTTTCTTTCTCCCTGTATGGAAATTGAGGCATATTTTCTTTTGGCAGGTGCTAAAGAATGGTATGTACTGGCTGCAATTGCCGGCATGTATTCTATCATTACTATCGCCGGCATGCTAATTTGGATAAGAATTGTATATAAAGGATTACTGAAACTGAATTGGCACAAATGGGAACACAATGCAGGTATCATTACAGGGCTTGTATTAATTATAACAGGTATCATTTCATTTTTTATTGATTAAAAAGTATGGATCATAATAATGAAGAACATACAACTGAGAAAACTTCAGCCCAGGCCATTGTAAAAACAATGGACAGCAATAAAACTCACAATGCTGATGATGGTCATAACCATGACGAAATTGATGGGGAAGAAAAAACTGGCTGGAAATCTCATTGGGATTTACTATTGGCCTTATTGATATTGGCGGTACTATTGATATTGGAGTATGGGTTCAAAATTGAGCTACCTAAAATTCCATCTTTAATAATAAATGGCATTGCCTACATACTGGCGGGCAGAAAAGTATTGGACCTGGCTTTTCGTAAATCGAAGCGGGGCGATATTTTCAATGAATTTGTTTTAATGAGTGTGGCAACGATTGGTGCATTGGTTATTGGCGAATATGAGGAAGGCGTGGCGGTAATGGTATTTTACCAGGTTGGCGAGTGGTTCCAGGATGCGGCGGTTAACAATGCGAAACGAAGTATCAAAGCCTTGTTGGATATCAGGCCGGATGAAGTAACGGTTTTGCGGAATGGCTTAACAACAGTTATTGACCCTTCACAGGTAGCGTTAGGGGAAACCATACAAATAAAGCCCGGCGAAAAAGTGGCATTGGACGGTGAACTGGTTTCTGAAAATGCTTCATTTAATACTGCAGCTTTAACCGGTGAAAGTAAACCCGGTACAAAAAATAAAGGAGAAATGATCTTTGCTGGTATGATCAACCTCAATACCGTTGCGGATGTGAAAGTAAATGCCTTGTTTAACAACAGTAAACTAAGTAAGATATTGGAAATGGTGCAGGATGCAACTGCAAGAAAATCACAAACACAATTGTTTATCAGCCGGTTTGCCAAAGTTTATACACCCATCGTTTTTTTCTTAGCTGTTGCTGTTTGCTTTGTGCCATACTTTTTTGCGGATGATTATAACTTTCAAACATGGTTCTATCGGGCACTGGTATTTTTAGTGATCAGTTGTCCTTGTGCATTGGTTGTCTCTATTCCTTTAGGTTATTTTGGCGGCATCGGGTTGGCATCAAGAAGTGGTATTTTATTTAAAGGGGGCAACTTCTTAGATGTAATGACAAAAGTAAATGTGGTAGTGATGGACAAGACAGGTACATTGACTAAAGGCGTTTTTAAAGTGCAGCAGGTTGTAGCAAATAATATAGATGAAAAGGAATTAATAAAACTAACAGCAGCCCTTGAGAAGAACTCTACACACCCTATTGCAAAGGCGGTTACTGAATATGCCGGTGACACAATCAATGAGGTAAAGGTTGAAAATGTAGAAGAAATTTCAGGGCACGGATTAAAAGGAAAAATTGACGGTAAGGAAATATTGGCCGGAAATGTAAAACTGCTGAAGAAATTCAATATTGCTTTTCCGGCAGAAATTGAAAAAATAGTAGATACTATTGTAGTGGTGGCA
This sequence comes from Ferruginibacter sp., assembly GCA_014379625.1. Lineage (GTDB taxonomy): Bacteria > Bacteroidota > Bacteroidia > Chitinophagales > Chitinophagaceae > Ferruginibacter. The sequence continues at coordinate 228,937 of JACMLJ010000052.1, forward strand.
ATCAATAATCAGTATGCAGGTCATATCACTATGGGTGATGAAATTAAAGAAGATGCAGTACAGGCTATTAAAGACATGCACAGCCTGAATATTAAAACGGTTATGCTTTCCGGTGACAAACAATCCGTGGTAGATGTAGTTGCAAAACAAGTCGGAATTGGTGAAGCCTATGGCGATTTACTCCCCGAAGGAAAGGTTGAAAAACTACAGCAGCTAAAGAACGCAGGCAAACATATTGCATTTGCTGGAGATGGCGTAAACGATGCACCTGTGGTAGCATTGGCTGATGCAGGCATTGCGATGGGTGGCCTGGGAAGTGATGCTACCATTGAAACAGCGGATATTGTTATCCAAAATGACCAGCCATCAAAAATTGTTAGTGCTATCAAAATCGGAAAAATAACAAGACATATTGTTTGGCAAAATATAACAATGGCAATGGTAATAAAAGTAATTGTGTTGATACTTGGGGCCGGTGGTATTGCTACTTTATGGGAAGCGGTCATTGCCGATGTGGGAGTGGCTTTACTGGCAATCTTAAATGCAGTTAGGATACAGAGGATGAAGGTTTAATAAATGGCCTCATTTAATAAATTCGGGATTATTTTGTCAGCAAAAATTTAGGTGCACACCAGATTTCCCGAAATTTGATTGTTCATTATTTAATAACACCGCAGAAATATTTAACTGACAATTAACCGGGAATTTTGCTGATTGAAAATTTTATTCAGGCAGGTTCACAAAAAGGGTTTGTTGGAAGCGGGTGGCACTCCCTGCCAAATTCAGACATTTGCCATATTACATTTAGTAAATATACTTATGAAAAATAACGCCTTAATTATTTCATTGCTATTTTTAACCTCGGTGGCTACCGCTCAAAAAAGTGATTCTAAAGAAGACCAGTTAATAAAAAACAGGGTCAGGCTGCCCAATGGCTGGCACCTTTCACCTGCCGGCCGGTCTTTACCCCTGGGCGACCTGCCGCTTAACCTCGCCGTTTCTGCTTCCAAAAAGTGGATTGCCGTTACCAACAATGGCCAGAGTGTACAAAGCATTCAATTGATAGATGCGGCAACTGAAAAAGTAATAGACAATGCTGTGATACCAAAATCATGGTATGGTTTGAAGTTTAGCGCGGACGAAAAGTTTTTATACGCTTCCGGAGGTAATGACAACTGGATATTGAAATATGCCATCATCAACAACAAATTGAAATTAACGGATAGCATCCTGTTAGGAAAAAAATGGCCTGAAAAAATTTCCCCCGCCGGTATAGAAATAGATGACGCAGCCAATCTTTTATATGTAGTAACAAAGGAAAATAATTCGCTGTACGTAGTTGATCTTGCTACCAAAAAAATCGTCCACCAATTGGAACTTGGTAATGAAGCTTATGCTTGTTTATTGTCTCCTGAAAAAAATGAATTATACATTTCGCTTTGGGGTGGTGATAAAGTACTTGTGTTTGATACAAAGAAAAGGACCATCCTCTCCCAAATTGAAGTGGGCGATAATCCAAATGAATTATTGCTGAATAAAAAAGGTGATGTTTTATTTATTGCCAATGCCAATGATAACAGTGTGTCTATCATTGATGTTAAAAAACAACGGGTAACGGAGGTTTTAAATGCAGCGCTGTTTGCAGATGCTCCGGCTGGGTCCACTTCAAACGGTCTTGCCTTGTCTGTCAATGAAAAAACCTTGTATGTGGCAAATGCGGATAACAATTGCCTGGCGGTGTTTGATGTATCCATCCCGGGCAAAAGCCGTTCAAAGGGTTTTATTCCTGTAGGCTGGTACCCAACAAACATTAAGGTGATCGGTAAAAAAATATTTGTGGCCAATGGCAAAGGTTTTTCTTCTTTTGCTAATCCAACAGGCCCCAATCCCCTCAAACCTGCGCAAACGGTAGAACGGCATGTAGGGGATACCTCCATTAAAGTGAGGGCCGGATATATTGGCGGGTTGATGAAGGGAACCATGTCAATCATTGATGAACCAACTGATGCGGCATTGGCTATTTACGCTAAGGCGGTTTATAAAAACACCTCTTATACAAAAGAAAGGGAATTAAATGCGGGGGGCGAAAAAGGTAATCCTATTCCCATGAAAGTGGGAGACCCTTCTCCCATCAAACATGTGTTTTATATTATTAAAGAGAACCGCACTTACGACCAGGTGCTGGGCGATCTGCCGCAGGGAAACGGAGATGCCGGTTTAGTTTTATTTGGAGAAAAAATTACGCCTAACCAGCATAAATTAGTGAAGGAATTTGTGTTACTCGATAATTTTTATGCGGATGGCGAAGTAAGCGCCGACGGGCATAACTGGAGCACTTCTGCCAATGCTACCGATTTCTTAGAAAAGAATTGGGTAACAAGTTATGGTGCCCGGGGTGGTACTTACCCGGGAGAAGGAAAGCGGGCTGTTGCAAATCCAAAGAAGGGGTTTATCTGGGATTACTGCCAGAGAGCAGGTGTTAGCTACCGGACTTATGGCGAATTTGCAGACGACGGGAAAGCAAATATTCCTGTATTGGAAGGGCATTTCTGTCCTTATTACAGCAGTTATGGCCTGGGGGTAATGGATACCATACGCTTTCATCAATGGCGGCAAGAGTTTGATTCTCTGATTGCAAAAAATGCATTGCCGCAGTTTAATTCACTTCGTTTTGGAAACGATCATACGGAAGGGTTGCGCTTTGGACGGCCCACGCCTTTTGCCCATGTGGCAGACAATGATTTGGCTGTTGGTATGTTCCTGGAGTATCTTTCCAAAAGCCCGGTTTGGAAAGAAAGCGCCGTGTTTATTGTGGAAGATGATGCGCAAAATGGTCCCGATCATGTGGATGCCCACCGTACTACGGCTTATGTAGCCGGTCCTTTTGTGAAAAGGGGCTTTGTGGATCATACAATGTATTCCACCTCTTCGATGCTCCGTACGATGGAGTTAATCCTTGGCTTGCCACCCATGAGTCAGTACGACGCCGCGTCTACACCCATGTGGAATTCCTTTACTGCAAAGCCTGATTTAAAACAGTTCATTGCTTTGCCATCCAATATTGATTTAAACGAGAGGAATAAGTCAACATCCGCAACCGCTAAACTGAGTGAAACCTTTGATTTTTCAAAAGAAGACAGGATACCGGACCTTGTTTTCAGTGAAGTGATCTGGAAAGCGGTAAAAGGCGAAGATGCTGTAATGCCGGCACCAAGGCGCAGTGCTTTTGTAAAAATTATTGATGATGAGGAAGAGGAAGATAGATCAAAACAGCGAAGAAATAAATAAATGACCCTCCTTCTTTTCGGGTACAGTAAGTTCTTTTACGCGTTAGGCGCAGGACTCCTGTCATGTGTCCCCATGTTACTAATCCCCGCACTCCATAAACTTTTCACCAATACAATTCATCATGCTGTTAAGCTCAGGACGCATTAGTCGCAAGGCTTCTCTCCTTTGCCTGCTGTTGCTAATCCTTCGATTCAGAAATTATCCAACATTATAAAACCCTATCAGGTGCAAGCGTAGTAACAAGGAAGACTCAGGACGGAGTCCTGCGCCTAAGGTGTTGGCTGAAACTACTGCCATTCTAAAATGATCCATTTTTATTGCAACAACACTTAAAGTTTCGGTAACATTTCGGTAACAATTCCACAACATTTATTCGCCAATTTGCGCCCTTAATACCCGTGATTGTTTATCACTCATTCTCACACCTTGTTCTCATCACCCAATTCAAAATAAACAAAATGAAACTGCTGGTCTCTGTACTTATGGTACTCCTGTCTATCTCTATTTCGCTGCACGGCGATGCACAGTCAAACAAAAAAACGGAAAACAAAATTGCGCAAACTACTATCGTAACTATTTCCGGAATGACAAGGGATGCTGAAACAAATGCACCCCTCAATTTAGTAACCATCAGTGATGATTCCAAAAAGGCGATTGGCGCCAGTAAGGAAGACGGTTCATTTTCAATCAGGGTTCCCAAAGGAAGCTATATTAATTTCAGCACGGTTTCCTTTTCCGGTCAGCGCCTGTTGGTAAATGATAATGCAGATAACAAAATCATTGCGCTGGTGCATGATTCAAAAGAACTGGAGCGGGTTGTTGTAACTGCCCTTGGCATTACTCGCAAACAAAAAGCACTTGGGTTTTCGATACAAACCCTTGGCCAAGAAGATATGAATGATGCCCATTCAAATAACTGGTCAGCCGCTTTATCAGGTAAAGTTGCAGGCTTAAATCTCTTGTCATCCGGTTCCGGACCTTTAAATTCAACCCGTATCATTTTAAGGGGAGAAACTTCTATGGAATCCGATAAGAACAATGCGCTGATCGTAGTGGACGGCATTCCTAAAAATAGCGGTATGACGAGTGCTGGTGTCAGCAATGCGTATGGAGCAGGCGCCGGAAATGATATTCCGGTAGATTATGGTAATGGTATTGCCGATATCAATCCGGATGATATTGAAAGCATCACCGTATTAAAAGGGGCGGGAGCAGCAGCCTTATATGGCAGCCGTGCCGCAGGCGGTGCACTGATCATCACCACCAAATCAGGCGCCCGTAAGGGCAAGGGTATTGGAGTAACTTTTAATTCAAACAGCAGCTTTAATACCGTGCTTAAATGGCCAGATTATCAATATCAGTATGGGCAGGGTACAGGCAAGGCATTAAATGCCAATGGCGAAAAATATTATTCTTACGGCTCATCCGCCGATGGGCTTAGCACCAGTGGTACTTCAAGTGCATTTGGGCCTAAGTTTAACGGCCAGCAATATTTTCAGTATGACCCTGCAAAACAGGGGCAGGGTGCTGAGCGCACTTTATGGGAGCCGTATAAGAATGGAATAAAAGATTACTGGCGTACCGGATTTACGCTATCTAACAATATTTCACTCGAAGGGGGCAATGAAAATGGTTCGGCCAGGGCCTCAGTAACACATACTAAAAACGAATGGATCATGCCTAATACCGGCTTTGAAAGAATCGTGGCCGCGTTCAGCGCCAATTACAAAATGTCGGACAGGTTAAAAGTTACTGCAAAAGCCAATTACACCAATAAGCAAAGCGATAATCTTCCGGGTACCGGTTACAATAACCAGTCGATTGCTTACTTTATGATTTTTCAAAATCCCAATGTAGACATTAACTGGTATAAGGACCGGTGGAAAAAAGGGTTTGAGCAGCTTGACCAGTTACATCCGTACAGTTCATTCATTGACAATCCTTACCTGATCGCTTATGAAATGACCAATAGCGTAAACAATAATAATATTAGTGGAAACCTTGCCGCCACTTACCAGGTTTCAAAAAAGTTTGACCTGATGGTACGATCCGGAATAGACATGACGGCTGAGCAACGCAGGCAACAGCGGCCATTCACTACCGCCAATTATCTCCGGGGTTACTTCAAGCAACAAAATATCAATGATTACGAAGTAAATTCTGATGCCCTGTTTACCTATCACGATAAATTTTCTAAAGACATTGAACTGTCAGTTTCGGCAGGCGCCAATACCATGACGCATAAGTATTACAGGCTGGATGCATATGTGGATGGGCTGGTAATTCCGGCTATCTACAAGCTAAGCAACGGATCGGGTCCTTCTATTGTAACCGCTACCGATAGAAACAAAAAAGTAAATAGTGTTTATGGCATGGCCAACTTTAGCTACAAAGGAAAATATTTTGTTGATGTTACCGGTAGAAATGACTGGTCAAGTACATTACCGTTAAAGAACAACTCTTACTTCTACCCATCTGTAAATACCAGTGTTGTTTTGAGCGATATTTTTAAACTGCCGGCACAGGTATCTTTTGCCAAAGCCAGGTTTTCCATTGCGCAGGTGGGTAATGATACGGATCCGTATAAAACAAGGATGTATTACGGAACCAGCGAATTCCCGGCCTCCGGTTCAGTACAAACAACTTTGCACAATGCCAACCTGAAGCCGGAAATATCAACCAGCAAAGAGGCCGGCATTGATATTCGCTTATTTAAAAGCCGCTTAAATGTTGACTTGACAATTTACCAAAACATCACCCGGAACCAGATACTGAATGTGCCGCTGGAGTACGCTACCGGGTACAATCTTGCCGTGTTAAACTCTGGGGCGGTAAGAAACAGGGGTATTGAAGTAGTGATAGGCGCACAACCGGTAAAAACCCAGCACTTTAAATGGGGTACCACCATTACCTGGTCAAAAAATAAAAACAGGGTGATGGAACTGATTGAAGGAATGGGTGGCAAGCAGGATATCGGTTACGGCGGTAATGCAACCTTACAGGCAAGGATAGGTGGCACAACGGGTGATATTTATGGTTTTGGATTTGTACGCTCGCCCGAAGGGGCCATCGTTTATACCACCGATGGATTACCGGTACGGCCGGCAGATATATCTTTTATAGGCAACGCATTTGCCGACTGGAAGGGCGGGTTTAAGAATGAATTCAGTTATAAATCATACCGCTTTAGTTTTTTAATAGACGGCCAATACGGGGGAATAATTTATTCTCAAACGCATCATAAAATGACCGAACAGGGCAAACTGGTGCATACTTTAAGAGGAAGAGAAGAAAACTTTATTATTGGTGATGGCGTGGTGATGGATGCAGCCAGCGGTAAATATGTTACCAATACAAAAAAAGTATTGCCGGTTGATTATTATGTGGAATATTATCGCAGGGCAAATGTAGAAGCAAATTCATTTGATGCGTCTTTCTTAAAACTTCGCGAAGTACGGATTGAATACACCATACCCGCAACTATTTTAAAGAACGGCGTTATTAAAGGCGCCACGTTTGCATTGTATGGCAGAGACCTGCTGATGCTGACGAGTTTTCCCATGTTTGATCCGGAGACGGCTTCGCTCAACGGTTCTACCTTATTACCGGGTGTTGAAATGGGACAATTGCCTTCTTCAAGAACCATGGGCATAAACTTCACTCTAAAATTCTGATGCACATGCCGGTAAATGTGAGTAGTGAATATTTCACCATCCACATAGAAACGCTATCATTAAAACAAACACTACTTTAAAAAATCAGTATGAAATATAGTACAAAATTTACCTGCCTTATTTTGTTTACAGGTGTGCTGGCTGCTTCCTGCACAAAAGACTTTGAAAAGATCAATACCGATCCTAACCGTATTGATGCGATCAGCCCGGGCACGCTCCTAAATCCCATCATTTATAATGTTGCCGGTTACAATATGCTCCGAAGTGATGATATTACGTTCAACCTCATGCAGGTTGTATTGCCTTACCCCAGTGCTTCGGGTGGCCTTCACCGGTATGATATGGCTGAAAATGCCGGCAATGGTACCTGGAACACGTATTACCTGTGGCTCAATAATATTAAAGAGATGTACAGTACTTCCGTGAAATCCGGTGACAATAATTACCAGGCAATTGCCCTTACCTTAAATGCCTGGGTGTATGCAAACCTCACTGACTGTTTTGGGGATGTGCCGATGAAAGAAGCTACCCAGGGAAATAATGGCATCCTTCATCCTAAATTTGATACACAGCAGGAAATTTACACAACGTTGTTAAGCAGCCTGGATTCTGCCAATAACCTGTACCTCACTTCCAGGGCGATGACGTATGGTACAGATATGATGTATGCCAACAATGTAACCAAATGGAAGAAATTTACCAATTCGCTGCGCATGCGTTTGTTACTTAGGTTATCAAAAAAAACAGACCTGAATATTTTTGTACAGTTGAGGGCAATGATAGATAATCCAACTAAATACCCCGTTTTTACGGTCAATGATGATGCGGCTGTTTTAAAATTAACAGGTATTACACCATTGTCTTCACCCTGGGGCAGGCCGGTTGATTTTACCACCTTCCGGGCCACTGCTAAATTTTTTCTGGATAGCCTCAATGCTTTCAATGATCCGCGCCGCGTAAAATTTGCTACACTGGCTAAAAATCCTGCCACCAATGCAACGATTGGTTACCAGGGTATACCGAGTGGTTATTCAGGTAGCGAAACACAATTCAACTATGTCCCTTCCAACGTAGTACAGGCGCTGGTTACGGCTTCTTCAGCATCTGTTACGCCAATGATCTGTGTTATTATGCCTTATGCAGAAGTGGAATTTATAAAGGCAGAAGTGGAGTTGCAATTTAATAACCTGGTGGCTTCAAAAGCAGCCTACGAAAAGGGAATCAAGGCATCAGTGGAACAATGGGGTGCAGTGATGCCAACAGATTATTTTACCAATACAGCTACAGCCGGGGCTACCGCCTATAACGGAACGCTGCACCGCATACTCCTGCAGAAATATTATGCACTCTTCTTTGTTGATTACCAGTCATGGTTTGAATATCGCCGCACCGGTATGCCGGTACTACCTGTTAATGCGGGTATTGTTGGAAAAAAAATGCCTACCCGCTTTCAATACCCCATTGCTGTGCGCACTAATAACCCTGTAAATTATCAAAAAGCGGTAGAGGCCATGGGCGGAAATGAAAATACGACCAAAATGTGGTGGGAAAAATAAAAGGGGTATCACCCAATTCTTCCATCAGGATACTTCCCCCAGCAGTGGCTGGTGTCTCCACCAAACGGCGACAATTTGAAATGCCCCCGTTTAATTGCATCCCTGTTTTTTTTGCACTATCTAACTTACTTTTGCAAAAAAATCAGGCATGCCTATATCTGACTGGACCGTTGACACATCAAAATTTTCATGGATCGACATCGTTAATCCAACAACAGCGGAATTAAAGCAGGTTAGTGAAAAATATAGCCTGCATCATTATACGCTTAGGGATTGCCTTGAACCGGATCATTTACCCAAGCATGAAGACATGGGTGATACCCAGTTTATAATTACCCGGATGCTGAATGAAACGCAAACGGTAAAATTGCATACCGTCCAGGAAATCAGCAGCAAGATAGCCGTGTTTTATAATGACAGTTTCATCATTACCATTCATCGTTTGCCCCAGTCTGTTTTAGAACATATAAAAGTTAAATACGTGGCAACCGGTAAGTGTAAAAATACCAGCGAACTGGTTACAAAAATTATCTGGTTCGTTCTGCACTCGTATGATCAGCCGGCCATCCAGCTTTCGAACGAAGTAGATACCTACGAAGACAAGATTTTTTTACAGGCACTTACTCCGTTAATGATGGAGGACCTGTATTTTATTAAGCGGAAAGCAGCTATCTGCAATAAATTGCTAATGCTTACAGGCGAAGTCATCAATACGATACGTACAACACCCGAAGATATCGTTGCGTTGCAGGATGTTAAAGATCTTCACGTTAAACTAAGTACTTTGTACGACCAGGCAAATGAAGATGTCACCAATTTATTAAATATTTACCTGTCCTTATCTGCCCGCAAAACCAATGAAGTGGTGAAGGTATTAACCATATTTTCTGTTTTCTTTATGCCACTTACTTTTGTAGTGGGTATTTACGGAATGAACTTTGATTTCATGCCAGAGCTTAATCAAAAATGGGGTTATCCCGCGGTACTCATTTTACTGGTGCTTATTTCAGCCGGTATATTCTGGTGGTTTAGAAGAAAGAAATGGTTGTAAAGGCAATAGTGAATAAGGGACAGGCAATAGGTGGTAGGCAATAGATACTTTCACCATTCACTATTCAATGTCATTTAGTTAAGCTATTTTTCCTTTTTCTTTTCGTAGGAACGGTATGTCGGTAGCAATGAAAAAGGTTATGCATTTTCGTTCCGTAGGAACGATATGTGATTAACTCCCCTTATTACAATCATAGCCAACACAAATATCTAAAAACCGATTTTACATATCGTCCCTATGGGACGAATTGAATCGTCATTAATTCTTTCTACCCATATATCGTCCCCATGGAACGAAGTATTAATCCTTAACTAAATGACATTGAATCAACATTGACCATTCACAATTTAAATCATCTCTTTACCGGGTAATGCCTGAACAGCTTATTCCCAGCAACGTCTCCCCAGGAGCCTTAAGCCTGGGCGGGGACGTTGCGTCTATGCTGAATAATCTTTGTTCATATAAAATTAATTCAGTATCCCTCAACAACGCTACGTCCTCACCCCTGCAACAAACCCGTGGAGAGACGTTGCTGTGAAGAAACGTGAATGGTGAATGGTGAAAAGGCAATATTTCACCATTCACCATTGATCATTCACAATTTAAATCATCACTTTACCGAGTAATGCCTGAACAGCTTAGGGAAACTTTTTAAAAACAGTAAAGCGCAATACGAGTTCCAGCAACAAAAAAGCCAGCGCAATCATTACATAAGGAAAAAACTTTTCTGTATACCGGGTAATCGTAGAAATTTCAATGGTAGATTTTTCAAGTCCGTCAATTTCCTTGTAGATATTTTCCAACCCTGCATTATCTTTTGCTCTGAAATATTTTCCACCGGTTTCACCTGCAATGGACTTCAGTAATTTTTCATCAATGGTAACTTTTTGCTGCTGTATGATTACGCCGAGATCAGTTTTTATAGGATAGGGTGCATATCCTTCGGTACCCACTCCAATCGTATAAACCCTTACACCAAAAGCCTTGGCTATTTCTTTAGCATTAACAGGCCCTATCAAACCGCCATTATTTTCTCCATCGGTTAATAAAATAACACATTTGCTTTTTGATTTACTGCTACGCAAGCGATCTACACTGGTAGATAACCCATCACCAATTGCAGTGCCATCTTCCAGTAACCCGTTCCGGATATTTTCAATAGCGGATTTCAATACCCCCTTATCGGTAGTAAGCGGGCATTGTGTAAAACTCTCCCCCGAAAAAATCACAATACCGATCCGGTCGGTCAGTCTCTTTTCAACAAAATTGGCAGCAACAGCTTTTGCAGCTTCCATACGGTTGGGTGTAAAATCCTGCGCGGTCATGCTGCCGCTTACATCAATGCATAAAATAATATCCACCCCTTCTCCCTCTGCCTGTTGCTCGTCATTCCTTGTCTGTGGCCTCGCCAGGGCAATTATAATAAATGCCATCGCTAACAAACGAAATACAAAAGGCGTATGCCGCAACAATACTTTCCAGGAAGAAGGTCCGTTAAAACTTTTTAACGAAGATATTTTTATACCCGCCTGCAACCTGCTGCTGTTTTTAAAATACCAAAAAATCATTGCAGGAAGTAATAAAGCGAACCAGAATAACCCTGGTGCGGCAAAATGGATCATATTGAAATATTCGGATAGCAAGGGGGTTTAGGATTTAGGGTTTTGGGTTTGTACTTGTACTTGTTTTTGCAGAACAGTAATTACTTCTTTGATGGATTGCAGGCAGGTTTCACTTTCTACAACCGGTGGCAAATATTTGGCGAATTTTACAGCATCACTGCAACGGAGGCTGGCGGCTGCTTTTGCCAGTAAATTTTTATCCTGGTTTTGATCACTTAGCCAAATTAATATATCCCCGGTTGTTTTATTAAGGAAATCAGTTTTTTTGCTGCGCGACAAATAGCGCTTTAATATTTCTGCCAGTTTGGAATGCACTATTTTTATTTCTACCGGGAAGGATAAGTTATGCGCTTTTAAATTTTCCAGTTCCCTTACGGCCTCTTCGTAGGGCGCTGTTTTTGTTTGAAATGGAATGGATGCTTTATTTCTTTTCCAATACCGGTATAACCAAATCAAAAAAATAATCAAGGCAATCAATACCATACCCGCACCTATAACATACCATACCGGGTTAACTGTTTCCACTTCCATGATCGGTTTTATATCTCTTAACAGGTTGGTAGTATCGGATGTGGAAAATGAAACGGTAACCGGTACAGAATCGGTAAAAAAATTATAGTCGGTATCACCCGCCTTAACAGGACCGAAGTTAACCTGGAAGGAGGGCAAAACCCATTTGCCCGAATCAAAACTGGTTAAGGTTAGTGTTTGTACAAGCCCGGAAAGCCGGCCATTGTTGTACAAGGAATCGTTTTTGCCCCGGCTGATTACTTCAAAATGCGGTATACTGTCAGGTATTACCGGCCAGCGGATTGTATAGTTTTCAGGCGAAAAGTCGGCTTCGATAGTAAGCTTAAACTGATCGCCAATTAATATTTCATTTTTATCAACGGAGGTCTTAATTATGGGCTGTGCATACGACACCAGGAAAGAAAAACAGGACATTAAACCTGCAAACAAAATTGTCCGAATTTTCCCATTAATCATTATCAATTATTCAATTATCAATTTAATCAGCTCCTTTTAATAAAAAACTGTTGCAAAATTTTTACATAATCTTCATCGGTACGAATGTGTAACAGATCGGCGCCCGCCTTGCGGAAATAATTTTTACACAACTCGCTTCGCTGCATAAACCGTTGCTTGTAAGTGTACTGAACCATGGCGTCATTGCTGTCAATCCATTGTTGCCTGCCTGTTTCAAGGTCCTGTACCTGGAGCAAGCCAGCTTCGGGCAATTGCATTTCCATCTTGTCGTAGATACGCAAACCGATCACGTCATGCCGGCCTCCAATTACTTTTAGGTCATTTTCATACACTGCATCCACAAAATCACTCATTAAAAAAGCAATGCTTTTCTGATGTGTAGCTTTGTTAAAAAATTTGATAGCTTCTTCCATATTGGTTCCCTTTCCCTCCGGCTCAGCAGTAAGTAACTGCCGTACGATGTAGAGTGCATGCTGTCTTCCTTTTTTGGGTGGAATATATTTTTCAATCTTATCGCTAAAAAAGATCGCCCCGACTTTATCATTGTTATTAATGGCGCTAAAGGTCAATACAGCGCCGATCTCCGTCAATATATCCCGTTTTCTCGAATGAACGGTTCCAAATAAACTGCTTGCACTGATATCAACCAATAAATAAACCGTAAGCTCCCGCTCCTCTTCAAATACTTTCGTAAAAGGATGACTGAACCTTGCGCTTACATTCCAGTCTATGAACCGCACATCATCACCGGCATAGTATTCCCTCACTTCCCTAAAACTCATACCTTTTCCTTTAAAAGCAGAATGGTATTCACCTGTAAATAAATGAGTGGTGATTTTTTTACTTTTTATTTCCAGCTCCTTTACCTTCCGTAAAATTTCTTCGGTTGTTAACATGGTTAGTTGTTAATGGTTGGTCGTTGATGGTTGATGGTTGGTCGTCGGGTGCTTACTATTTTAAATCTGCCTTTTTTTGGTTTGTAGTTAATAAATCCCTTCAGTGCCTGCAATGACTTTTCGAATGACGGAGTAATTTTTTTATTTCTTCTTCAAAAAGTTTCCACGCTTCCAAACTTTTATAATTTGTCCTGTCATCTTATTTAATTATTAATGAATTACTAACAATACCAACAATCAACCACCAACCAGCAACGAACAACCAACAAAAACTACGGCACATTCACCACCCTCAATATTTCGTTAATAATCATTATTACATTCACATTCTCCGCCTCTGCTTCATAAGTTAATCCAATCCGGTGACGCAGTACATCTTTACAAACACTTCTTACATCCTCCGGAATTACAAAACTCCTTTTATTTAAAAAGGCATAGGCTTTTGCGGCCAAAGCCAGGTTGATACTGGCCCTTGGGGATCCGCCGAAACTAATGAGCGGCTTAAGTTTTGGTAAATTGTATTGATCAGGGTACCTGGTGGCAAAAACGATATCGAGGATATAATTCTCCACTTTCTCATCCATGTAAACCTGCCGTACCAATTCTTTAGCCGTTAAAATTTCGCTAGTGGATGCTACCGGGTAAATAGTGGGAAAAGAAAGCCCCAATGTATTTTGACGGACAATTAATTGCTCCTCCGGCTTGGTGGGATAATCGATCACTACCTTCAGCATAAACCTGTCTACCTGTGCTTCCGGTAACGGGTAAGTG
>JACMLJ010000053.1 GCA_014379625.1 Ferruginibacter sp.
AAGGATTATAGCTTGGGAAAACTTAGTAATACTTCAGTGAAAAATGTCAATGTATACGACGGAGGAGCTTTCCAGGCTGGTTTAAATTATGGCTTCAATCTGGGCAAAAAGGGATTTATCAATCTTACGGGTGAATATTCAGTAAGAGACAAATCGAACAGGGTTGGCACTTACACCGGGCAGGTTTATTCGTCTGCAAATGGCGCAAATAAAGACGATTCAATATTAAATGCCCGATCATTAACAAGAAATAATTTTGATATGCGTATTGGCAATTCAAAAATTTCAGCCGGAGCATTACTATTGAATGCTGGTTACATCCTGAGCGACAATTGGAGTTTAAAAGTGTTTGGCGGATATAGCCAGAAAAACGGTGAGGCAGCGGGGTTTTTCCGATATCCATCTTCAATAAGTTCAGGTGCGGGTATTTATGCACCGCAGGCCTTAGCCCTTTATCCAGATGGTTTTTTGCCGCTGATTGAAACAGATATTAAAGATTACTTTTTATCTGCGGGTATAGATGGTAAGTGGGGGAAATGGAATGCCAGTTTATCCAATACCCTGGGAATAAACAATTTTGATTTCGCGGTAGCAAATTCAGTTAACTATACTCAATACGCTGTAACCCCCAATCCGCAAACAAAGTTTAACGCAGGGGGGCTACAGTTTTTGCAAAACACTGTTAACGCAGACCTTACCCGCAATTTTAATATTTTAAAAGGCTTGAACGTGGCTTACGGAGCCGAATTCAGGATAGATCAATATTCGCAACACGCAGGTGAAGAGGCATCGTATAAAAATTACAATACCAATTCTGGCGCCGCCTCGGGCGCCCAGGTTTTTGCAGGTTTTGTACCTGATTATGCAAAGACACATTCACGCAATAATGTTGGTTTATACTTCGACCTCGAACAGGATTTTACAAAACAGTGGCTGGTTGAATTTGCCCTGCGGTTTGAAAATTATTCTGATTTTGGCAGTGCGCTGAACTATAAAGCTGCAACCCGATATAATGTGAGTGATAACTTCTCTATAAGAGGAGCGGCTTCCAGCGGTTTCAGGGCTCCTTCTATGCAGCAACAATTTTATGCTAAAACAAATACACTCTTTGTTTCAACACCTGCAGGCCTGGTGCCTACGGAAAGCGGCACGTTTACCAACGACAGTAAGCCCGCTGAGATATTGGGCATCCCAAAACTAAAAGAAGAAACATCACATAATTATTCCGCCGGATTTACGGCTACACCTGTACGGGGTTTGGAAATAACGGTTGATGGATATGTGATCAACATTAGCAACCGGATTATATTAACGAATAATTTTACTGGTGGAACGGACGCTGCTTTAACGCAATTGCTGAAAGACAACGGCGCCACCACCGCAAATTTCTTTACCAACGCCATCGACACTAAAGCGAAAGGACTTGAAGCAGTAATAAGCTACCACACCAGGTTTGCGAACGCAAATAAACTGCGGTTTACGCTGGCCGCTACATTCATTAAAAATGAAGTAAAGAAAGGTTCAGATGGAAAACCAATTATCAAAGCTTCTGATATTTTAAATAATTCTGGTCAGCTAGGAAATTATTTTAACCGGGAAGACCAAAGCAGGATAGAAGTTGCCAACCCAAATTCAAAAGCTAATTTCACCATCAACTACAACTATAAAAGGTTGGGCGCAATGCTGAGGTTCGCTTATTTCGGGAAGGTGACCTATCTTGATCCAGGCATTAGTCCATCCAATCCGGCAGCGTTTCCTGTTAACGCATATACAGGCCAGAGAGAAACACTCGACCAGGAGTTTAGTCCTAAAACAGTTACCGATCTGTCACTCAGTTATGATCTGGATAAAAATTTCAGTTTTACCGCAGGCGCCAATAATATTTTTGATGTGTACCAGGATAAGCATACGCACAGTAACAACGTATCACTAGGCAGGTTCATTTACAGCAGGAGGGTACAGCAGATGGGATTCAATGGAAGGTATGTTTTTGCAAGATTTTCATTTGCCATAGATAATCAGAAAGAGAGATGATTCGAGAATCTAAGTGTTGCGGCAATTTTAGGTCGCCGTTGCATATTGTTGGTTGCAACCCTAAAGGATAATACGCTTAATAAAAATATTCACTTATGGAAATGATTCAAAAATTTTATCAAACCATCAACAGAGTCATAACTAGCGGGCTGATTTTTATATCTGTATTTTTATTTTTTTCTTTTAAGCCTCATAAGGGAAACGGAATACTAAAGGTTCCGGTTACAAGAAAAGAATTTAAAATTGAAAATGCCTTTCAAAGCATACGACTGGAGGGAGATATTTCAGTAATGTTGACCAATGACCCTGCAGGTACAGTCATTATCGAAGGAAAAGAAAAAGAGCTGAATAAGATCATACCCGTTTTTGACAACAAGAAACTTATCATTGATGTTAACCGGAAGCATTTGTTTACAAAACTCACCCTTTATTTATCCGCTATAACATTGCAAGCAATAGAATTAAACGGTGATGGTACGATTTCTTCCATTGATTTTATAAGATCGCATCATCTGCATATATTCCTGAACGGAACTATAAGAGTAAGGGTAAAGACGATGGGCCAACTTAGTTTTGATACGCCCGATGACATTGAGTTATTGCGGGGCTCGCCGTTTGTGAAGAAGAAAAAGGAAATCCCTGTACTTTATCAATGACCGATATTTCGTCATGCACATTGACGAACTCTGATGTAAAAAATATAAGGCTCCCTCCCCAGGCCACCTAAAAAATAGTTTTAACGCCTTAACTGCCCATATATCCGCGTATTCACTACATCTGTGGAGGTAATGGCGATGCTGATATTTCATGAACAAATGGTAAAATTATAAAATAGGGAGTCTTTCTTACTTAAATAGGGAATACCTCTGTCATCAATCAGGAGAACTCATTGCAATTTTATGATCGCAACTTCTTATTAAAATTATTTG
>JACMLJ010000054.1 GCA_014379625.1 Ferruginibacter sp.
ATTGAAATTCATCAGTTATCACCCATAATTAATACTACTGCTTCAGGTGACTGAATGGGCTATACACAAAAAAACTTCTCAAAAATAAATTTTGAGAAGTTTTTGCACGCAGGCATTTCAACACCTATTTATAATGTGACATTAAACCTTTAGCCAGTGCCGTCATCTTTTTCAAACCGTCTTCGGGCAGGTTTTCCTTTTTAAATTCAGTTAAAATTTCCGGGTGCTTATTCTCCATTTCCAATAAAAAATGCTCTTCAAAAGCCTTTACATTTTTTACAGCCACTTCTTTCAACAAGCCCTGTGTACCCAAATAAATCATAGCCACCTGTTTCTCAACAGCCATCGGAGAATACTGTAGCTGCTTTAAAATTTCCACATTCCGTGCACCTTTATCGATTACGTTTTTAGTAGCAGCGTCCAAATCACCACCAAATTTAGAGAAGGCTTCCAGTTCGCGGTATAAAGCCTGGTCTAATTTTAAGGTACCGGCCACTTTTTTCATCGACTTGATCTGCGCATTACCACCCACCCGGCTCACCGAAATACCCACGTTAATAGCGGGCCGGATACCAGCATTAAACAGGTTACCTTCCAGAAATATCTGTCCGTCGGTGATTGAAATTACATTGGTAGGAATATAGGCGGATACGTCACCAGCCTGTGTCTCAATAACGGGCAGGGCGGTTAATGAACCACCGCCTTTTACTAAATGCCTGATGGATTCCGGCAGATCATTCATCTGCTGTGCAATATCATCTCTTGCAATTACTTTTGCGGCCCTTTCCAACAAACGGCTATGCAGGTAAAATACATCCCCCGGATATGCCTCTCTTCCCGGCGGACGGCGTAATAACAATGAAACTTCACGGTAAGCCACTGCCTGTTTGGAAAGGTCATCATAGATAATTAATGCCGGCCTTCCGGTATCCCTGAAAAACTCCCCTATCGCGGCACCGGCAAAAGGTGCATAAAACTGCAATGGTGCAGGATCAGATGCAGAAGCAGCTACAATGGTAGTATAGGCCATTGCTCCATACTCTTCCAGCGTTTTCATAATACCTGCAATAGTACTGGCTTTTTGGCCAATGGCTACATAAATACAATATACCGGCTTACCGGCTTCGTAAAATTCTTTTTGATTGATGATGGTATCCACACAAATGGCGGTTTTACCGGTTTGCCGATCGCCAATTACCAATTCCCTTTGCCCGCGGCCGATCGGTATCATAGCGTCTATCGCTTTGATACCTGTTTGCAAAGGTTCTTTAACAGGTTCACGAAAAATTACTCCCGGCGCTTTACGCTCCAAAGGCATTTCGTACAGTTCGCCTGTTAACGGCCCCTTGCCATCAATGGGTTCGCCAAGGGTATTGATCACACGGCCGCACATACCTTCCCCAACTTTAATGGAAGCAATCTGGCCGGTCCGTTTAACCTTATCACCCTCCCTGATGGCGCCGCTATCGCCCATTAACACCACACCAACATTATCTTCTTCAAGGTTGAGTGCAATGGCTTTTACGCCATTATCAAATTCCACCAACTCACCACTGCGTACATTGTTTAAGCCATACACACGTGCTATACCATCGCCCACCTGCAATACAGTACCAATTTCCTCCAAACTTGCGCCTGCGTTGAAACTACTGAGTTGCTGACGAAGTATCGCCGAAATCTCATCTGGTTTAATTTCTACCATAATAAATATTGAGTTTGTTTTTTAACCCGCCTGTCTACCAGCGGAACATCGTTGACCCGGTTTTTCGGAGTAGATTGTCGCATCTTTAGGTTTACAGCTATAGGCATCAATAAAGGCTGCAAAGGTAGGGGATGGCTGTAAGAATCGCAAAAAAATAAGGTGTTTTTAAAGAAAAAATCAACAGGTAAAACCTGCGCTTTTTTGAATTTTACCGGCCAGTTGATTTTAACTGCCGGATGTTTTTATTTGGTTCATTAGCTTGCAAACGAATTTAAATTAAAAGGTATTTTAGCGTTATCGCAATTAAAAACAGCCTACCGCAATTTATGCAAATAGTCGTTATTGAGAAACTGCTTTTTAATATCTTTTAAATCTTTCAAAATGCTTGTATCGATCGATTTGCCTGCTGTTTCCAAAACGAAACCACCAATTAGTTTCTCATCCACTGCTGTTTCCAGGTCAATGCTGCCCAATGGGGTGTTTTCCTTTACTTTGGATAAGATGGCAGCCTGCAAAGTTTCGCTCATTTGGATAGCTGTAGTGATCTTAACGCTGTGTATATTATTTATTACATTATATTGATCTACAACCGCATTGGCTATTTCAGGTAAAAATAATTCCCTTGTTTTGGCAACCAGTAATTTAATGAATGCCGAGGTAAGCGCACTCACTCTTTCTTTGGTGATAGATTCAATGATTTTACCTTTTGTAGTGGGTTTGATGATGGGGCTACGCAGCAGTGCCCCAAAATCAGGATTCGTTTTGCAGATACGTAAAATAAACTTCATATCATTGTACACAGCGGCTAACTGGTTTTGCTCAACGGCTAAATCAATGATACTTTTTGCGTACCTGGTTGCTAAACGTGGATTGTTCATTTAATAAATGTGAAAATGTGAAAATGTGAAAATTACCCGTCACAGGATTTTTTACAATTTGCTATTTACTAATTCAATTTTGCTTCTTCAGCCAATTGTTTGATATAAAGTTCCTGTTCTGCCTTATTGCTTAATTCACGACGCAATATTTTCTCACTTACTTCTATCACTAACTTTCCTACCTGGTTTTTCAGATCGGTAATGGCCGCCATCTTCTGGTTGTTGATAGTCAATTGTGCATCGGCTACAATTCTTGCTGCCTGCGCCTTTGCATCTTCTTTGGCTTCATTGATGAGTTTATCTTTTATTTCCTTGGCTTCCTTTAAAAGTATCGCTCTTTCTTCACGTGCCTTTACCAGGAAAGCCTCATTATCGTTTTTTAACTGTGCCATTTCCAGTTTTATTTTTTCGGCGGTTGCAATGGAATTGGCGATGTTTTGTTCCCTGTCTGACAGCCCTTTAATAATGGCCGGCCATGCATATTTTTTCAATAAAAAAAACACGATCAAAAATGCCAGAAATGTCCAAAGCAACAAACCTAAACCTGGTGTTAATAGTTCCATAACTATATAATTAAAAATGTAAAAAATAAATTTTGAAAACTCAATATTGATATAGGGTACAAACGCCTTTCAGTTTTAGCCAATAATAGTTGCTTTTATATCCTGCGGCATCGCTTTGCGTCGAAATAAATTAAAATACTGCACTCTCCGTCCTGTACTTTGAATGCAGTAGTAATTTGTGTAACGGCATTACAATACCATTGCGAGAAACCCGATAATGATCGCAAACAATGCAGCACCTTCAACCAAGGCTGCGGCTAAAATCATGTTTGCACGGATATCATTAGAGGATTCCGGCTGACGGGCAATCGCTTCTACAGCGCCTTTACCAATCTGACCGATACCAATACCTGCGCCCACAGCAGCAAGTCCTGCACCCACGGCACCACCTGCATTTGCTAACGCATCTAATAAAATAAAATCCATAATTGTTGATTTATACTGGTTAAAAAATAAACGATTAAACGATGATCGCTTCATCCGGATGTGGATGATGATCGCCGGGTTCATGCTCACCTTCAAATGCCTGGCCTATAAAAACCGCGGTAAGCACTGTGAAAATAAATGCCTGTAAAAATGCCACCAATATTTCTATAAAGTAGATAAAAACGGTGAATGCAACTGACACAGGGGATGCCGCAATACCTAACACCGGTTTAATTTGAGCAAATATAAAAATTAGTGAAATCAGGCAAATGATGATGATATGCCCTGCCACCATATTGGCAAACAACCTGATGATCAAAGCAAAGGGTTTAATGAAAACACTTAAAAATTCCACCAGCACCAGGATGGGTTTTACAAAACCCGGCACACCGGGCGGATTAAAAATATGCCCCCAATAATGTGAATTGGAACTAAACATGATCACCACAAAAGAGATCAGTCCAAGAACAACTGTAAAAGCGATATTACCGGTAACATTAGCGGTACCGGGCACCAGACCGATAATATTGTTAATTAAAATGAAGAAGAAAACAGTTAATAAATAAGGTAAATATTTGTTTGCTTTATGACGCAGGTTAGGCCTTGCGATTTCATCTCTTACAAAAGCCACCATCACTTCCACCAAATTTTGTTTGCCCTTTGGAGCTGAAGTAACACCCTGACCGGAGGCATACGTTTTTGCAACGCTGATCATCAACCATACTAATAGAGCCAGTGCGAGTATCATCTGTACCACATTACGGGTAAGTGAAAGATCGTATACTGTTACACCTGCTGCTGTAGGAATTATTTTACCTTCCGCTAATTTATAACCATCAACTTCTGCATGGCCGTGTTCGAAGGCGGAGGACATAAAACCGGAAAAGCCTTTTTGAGGAGAATATAACATTACCGGAAGGGGAATAGCAACGGGGTGAATTTGGCCATCACTGCCCTTATAATCTACAAAATGAAATTCATGGGCATCCATGATATGGTCAAATATCACTTCTTTGGCATTAAAGCCTTCCTTTTTATTGGCGCTATGTTCCTCCCCTGCTTTTTGTTCTTCATGTTGTGCCCTTACTGTGTAGGAGGAAATCAACAAGACTGTACTTAAAACCGCTACCAGTATTGATTTGATGCTCTTTGCTGCCATATCTTTCCCGAAATTTGCGCAAAGATAGGAGAATAATGAATAACCGGGTAGTGAATGCAGATTTAATTTGCAGGCCTTTTCTCAATTGATTTACTGGTGTTAAGTTGAGTGTGAATTGATAATTGTGAATGGCCAGTATTTCACCTTTGCCAATTCATCATTCACAAATCAATCCGTCATTTTATCCTAACATAACACTAGTCATGACCCATCTCTTTTCGAAGCTTTTTTATTTTTTCCAGTTCCATCACATCGATTTGATCTTTCGGGCGGTTAACGGCTTTTTTATTGGCGATAAGCTGGTTGATATGAAGGAAGCGAATGCTTATATTCTCAATTTCGGCAATAGTTGCCATTTTATAACAGTCGTCAAAATTGTAGTCCTCAAGTCCTTTCATTTCCACCATAATATCCAATTTAAGTCCATTGTTTAACCTGAAATCCGTCCATCCCGGAATAAACTGTAAACGTTCCATCATAAAATAATCCCCCATTCCCGCATCTTTAAAAGCCTTTCTTAAATTTATCCTGTTACCAGGTGTATCGGCTATCCATATGTCCATATCTCCAGTAAATCTTTGATAGCCGTGTATGTTTGTAGCGTAGCCTCCCACCATAATATACCTTACGGCGTTGTTTTCCATCACTTGCCAGAATTTGATTATTTCTTCATCAAAAATATCCATCTATTTAACCGGGGTATAGGGTTTATGCGTAATTTTTGCTGAATGTAAGGTTTGCTGAATTTTATACAAACGTGTAGCAAATAAAAAGCGTTCCGTGTAAGTGCGCCTTAAGGCATCTCTCAATAAATCCATTTCAGCCTTTTCATAATCCGCGGATGGTTCATTTAAGAGATTTTCAGCAGTATTAATTTCCTTTATTGAAGTATCCATACTGCAATTTACTAAAATATTTGGCTAATACTTAAAATTAGAGGGCGATTTTTGCCTGCTTTTCAAACTGCATTTTATGCAACTGGTAATAAAATCCTTTTCTTCCCATCAGCTCATCATGCGAACCGATTTCTTTTATTTCACCATTATCCAGTACTATTATTTTATTCGCTTTACGAATAGTGCTAAGCCGGTGAGCAATAACAATCGATGTTCTGCCGGCAATTAATTTATCAATCGCGTGCTGGATGAGCTGTTCACTTTCAGTATCCACCGAGGAAGTGGCTTCATCTAAGATCAGTATTGCCGGGTCGTACAACAATGCCCGCACGAAAGACAATAACTGACGCTGTCCCAGGGAAAGAGTTGCCCCTCTTTCCATCACATTGTAATCGTATCCGCCTGGCAACCGAGTTATAAAATCGTGTATGCCTATCAGTTTGGCTGCTTCTACTACCTGCGTTTTTTGTATAGTGCTGTTTCGCAGCGTTACATTGTCATATACCGATCCGCTGAATAAAAATACATCCTGCAATACCACGGCTATTTTGCTTCTCAGGTAAAACAGGTCGAAGGCTGCTATATCCGTTCCATCTATTTTAATATGACCCTGCTGAATATGGTACAACCTGTTCAATAAACTAATAACAGAGGTTTTACCACTACCGGTATTGCCTACAATCGCCAGGGTTTCCCCTGCATTTATTGCAAAGGAGATATCTTTTAATACATATTGCTGGTCAGTATAGGCAAACCACACGTTTTGAAAGGATATACTGCCGTTTATGATCCTTGCTTTATTGGCTGCGGGGCTTCCAGTAACGGTTGAAACTGTCACATCAGTATTATCCATTACCTTAAAAACCCTTTCACTGGCAATCATGCCCATTTGGAGCACGTTAAATTTATCTGCTATTACCCTCAGCGGGCGAAACAATAAATTGAGGCATAAAATAAAAGCCGTGATATTTCCTGCGGCTTCGTGGCTTTGCGCCCCACCTGCCCACCAAACCAGCAAACCAAGTGAAATGGCCAGCACCAATTCTACCACAGGAAAAAAAACGGAGTACGCAAAAATGGACCGGACATTCGCATTCCTGTGCTCCCTATTAATGGCATTAAATTTATTGAATTCTCTTTTTTCCGCAGCGAAAGCCTGAACAATAGCCATACCCGTGATATGCTCCTGCACAAAGGCGTTTAGCTGGGCCACCGCATTGCGCACCCGAATAAATGACCTGTTTACACTTTCCTTAAAAAACCAGGTAGCAACTATCAACGCCGGAAAAGGGGCCATGCAGATCAGTGTTAATCTCCAGTCTACATAAAACATATAGCTCAATACCGCAATAATAGATAAGAGATCGGCAATAATTGGTATTAACCCGTCACTAAAAATATCGTTGATCGATTCAATATCATTAATGGTCCGCGTGGTGAGTGTACCGATAGGGGTTTTATCGTATTGAGACAGGTTAAGGTTGATTACTTTTTTATAGGTAGCCACCCGCATATCTTTTACAACGCTTTGCCCAAGGGATGCCGTAAAAAAAGTAAAAATAAACCGGCAGGCGGTTTCTATTAATAACAAAACTAACTGAATGATTGTAATACCGATTATAACCTGTGCCGCTCCTTTTAAAAACCAAACATGAGCACCGGGTTGCAATCCCTTATTGATAGTAAGCTGGATCAGCCATGGCCTTACGGGTGATATAACCGCCAAAAAAATTGCCAGGAACAATGACCATAAAAATTTGTTTTTGTACGGCGCCGCAAAATGAAATACCCTTCGCAGTAATGAAAAATCGAAAACCTTTTTTACTTTAGCCGGTTCACTCATGAAGTAAAGATATTAAGAAATTGACAGCCCCTTTCCGCCGAACCAGGAAAGCTGATGTATAATACTTTCAGAATACTATCCCTGCAATATCAGGCATATGGTAGGCCCGGGTATAAACAGATCTTCTTTTGCGGGCCGGGGCTTATAATTCGCCCTCCATTTTCTTATTATATGCTTTAATAAAAATAGCGCCCAGGTTTTTATAGGGAGGAACATAATCATCCCAGCTTTCACTCATAGCTTTATTGGCATCGCTATGGAATAATTTTGTTAAGGATACCCACATATCCTTCCAAACCAGCGTTTTACCGGAGGCGATGGTTTGATTCAGGTAATTAAGTATTGGGCGGTTAATATCGCCCTTACCAATCTCTTTGGTAGAAATAATATGCGCATCCGGGCAGTTATCAATAATCTGACTCAGGTTTTGATAACCGCCGCATGAACCCAGCACAATGATCTTTGCATCACCGGCCATCCTGTCAATAGTACGCGGCAGCCAATAACTATGGCCGCGGTGAACAACCACTGACGGATGCAGACTATTTTTTTCGAGGTATTTTCCCAAATGTATTTGTGCAGTATCATCGAGGTTTTTATCATTGTTTAATGGAAGATTGGCGTAAATCCATACCTTTTTCCCACTGATGGATTTTATTTCAACCCATTCCTTTTTATAACTTATTTTCCATTCCTTATTTGAAAATGAACTTACAAACTGGGGAAAATGTGTCTTACCATCCTCATCTCCGTAAAAAAACACCTGTTGTATTACCCTCCCGCTGTCATCTGCCAGGTATTTATAGTCCACTGAATAAATAGAAGGTATCCCTATCTGGCTGGTAAGGTCGATACTGTTATCATTTGCGGATAAAAAAATTGTTTTTAATAACCCATACACAATCCTGCCCTTATTATTATTTTGATCAATGCTTTTCTGTTCATTGAAACTTACATTTTTCAAAATGTTCTGCAGGAGAACGGAATCCCTTATACTGCTGTAGCTGTCTGCCACGTCAACTGCATCTTCAAGGTTATCCGCGTCGTCTAGATTGGCGACAAATGCCTTCATCAACGTGCGGGCATTATCCGGCGGCATTGTTTTTAAAAATATATCGAGTTGGTTAAAGTTAGCCGCCATTTTTATGAATTTTTTGAAATAATCCATATTTACGCTCAACAGCAGGGAGTCGCCCCTGGGGCTGTTACCCATACGTTGCAGCAACCTGGCAAAACTATGTTTGTAACTCGAGGTATAAATGTCATTTTCCCCCATTACAATAACATAATAAAGTTCCTCCGCAGATAAGGGGTCGAGCGCCCTCATCCGGATATTTAAATTATTCTGTTCATGAAGATTATTGATGGGCGTAATAAAATGCGTAATCGCCTTGCGTTGCATCATTTTCCGTAACCCATTTACTCCAAACATGGCAACCGGGGTATCCTTCAAAACGCCCAACCGGTAATAATAATCTTTTTCTGTTTTAACCAAAAGTTTAAAATAACCTACACTATCCATCCCTTTTTGACCATCCCCCACAAATTTTTTAATCTCCTCAATCGATACCTTATTATGTAAAATATTGTCCAGGAATGGATAATACAATAATGCATTTTCCATTTTGCTGAATTGCACAATGGCTTTCACCATTGGATGGGTATTTCTTTGTATCAGTTTGCCCTCCGGTGATTTGGTAGAATAAGCATAGTCATACAATTGTTCGGGGTCATTTTTACAGGCCACCAATACGAGGCTATCTGCAAAAGGTTCATTAACATAGGGCCTTATGATAGAGAGGATTTTACCCGGATGGAGTTGGCAATACTTTAAAAAAAGCGACTTCCTGCTGTCGGCATAACCAATATTGGTATTAAATATATTAGTGAGGATCATTCCAATTTCATAGGGCATTTCATTAATAAAAGGAAGGATGCTCCCGCTATCCATATTTGCTTTCCATGTTTTATAAAAATTATCCACCAGCAGCGGTGCGAGTGCTGGGTTTATACTTCTTTGCTTCCACGCAGTTCTGAAATTTTTAACCAGCTCTTCAACGAAATTAAGTTGCCTGATCTTTTCATTGCTGGAGCTGAGCTTATTATTGGTCTCAACAAAATTTTGAAACTCATCGATCCGTCTTGTAAAAGCGTCTGAAACGGCCAGATTTATTTCCTCATTGCCAGATACCCTGATAAGGCTATCCTTTTTGCCGTCAGCTTTGTCCGTTAATACCTGCTCGTTATCAATTCTGTCGTGAAAGCGCTGGCGACTGAGGGGCACAACAACAGAATCAGGTATAGCAAGGGAACTGTTCCAAAAACTCAGTAATAATACAGGTAACAGGTAATGTTTCATAAATGGGTATTCTACTGCAAAGATGGCAAAAAAAAACCACCCTTAAAATTGGGCTGCTATCCTGCCAGGGATTCCCCGGCAATTCAAGTCCATTTGATGCCATGGGCCCCGTTAATTTGGCTGCATGGCCAATAATAGCTCAAGACGGATTTGACAGCAATATTGCTGCATTGGGTTAACAATTTGATAATACAGGAATGGGTTATACCTGATACAATGATAAAAGTGATACCCTACTTTTGCGGAGCGAAATCAATATGAATATTGTTAAAAAAATTTTAATTGCAGACGATGAGCCGGATATCCTGGAGATCATCCAATTTAATCTGCAGGCTGAGGGATACGAAGTAATTACCGCAAAAAACGGCGATGAAGCGATTGAAGAAGCCAAAAAACATAAGCCAGACCTTATCATACTGGATATCATGATGCCGGGTAAAAACGGTATTGACGTATGCAATATCCTTCGGATGCAACCCGCTTTTAAAGAAACGTTAATTGTTTTTTTATCAGCATTAAGTGATGAAGGAACTGAAATACGAGGCCTCGAAATGGGGGCTGATGATTACCTTACCAAGCCAATCAGTCCAAAAATTTTAGTAAGTAAAGTGAATGCCCTTTTCAGAAGGTTGAATAAGGAAGACAGCGATATTATGCATATCGGCGACCTGGTGATAGACCGGGAAAAATATATCATTAACTACCAGGGCAGCGATATTATATTAGCCCGGAAAGAATTTGAACTGCTTGCTTTACTTGCCTCCAAGCCGGGCAAGGTTTTTTTACGGAATGAAATATTGAACCAGGTATGGGGCACCGAAGTAATTGTAGGTGACCGCACCATCGATGTTCATATCCGGAAAATTCGCCAGAAACTAAACCTCGATTGTATAACCACGGTTAAGGGTGTAGGGTATAAATTTGAATTGTAAACAGGCTGGGCGAGATCAGCATGGCAGTTTAAATGAAATATTGCCTATTGCCATTGACTTTTGCCCATTGCCCAATACCCATCACTATTTCTCTCTTGCCCAAAGGTTCTCTTCAAAAAAGAATTTAACTTGCACCTGGTAAAAAATTGAAGATGGAACCAGGTAGCAGAGGACAAGATACAAGGCTAGAAACAATAAATAGCCTTTTGCATGGCTTTGGTATATTATTCGGCCTAATCAGTATGCCCGTCTTAATTGCGCATGCCAGCAAGGATAACAACTTTGCAGGGATTGCGGGATCGGCTATTTATGGCTTTTGCTTCCTGCTGCTATTTAGCTTTTCCACATTGTATCATGGTTTTCAGCAACCTAAAATAAAAGAACGCTTGAAAATACTTGATCACATCAGTATATATTTTCTGATAGCCGGCACTTACACACCCATCATTTTAATTTTTGTAAACAATTCATTTGGCTTCACTTTGCTGGCTATTTTATGGGGGCTTACAGTGGCAGGTATTTTTTTTAAAATATTCTTTACTGGCCGGTTCGAAATAGTATCCGTTATTGTTTATATTTTAATGGGATGGATTTCTTTTGCGGGAGGTGAAACATTTTTTGCGGCGATGCCGCCGGCGGTAATCATATTAATTATAACCGGGGGCGCCCTTTACTGCATTGGTGTAATTTTCTACCTGTGGCAAAAGTATACGTACCATCATGCTATATGGCACATTTTTGTTTTAGCCGCTGCAATTTGCCATTATGTGGCCGTGTTAATTTCGGTATAATATAACTGCTAAGGTTAATCGTAATCTGACGCTTTGATTTTTTGACTGATAATCAATGTTGAACAGGGAATAATCACCAGGGACAATTATAGCGGCGTCGGTAATCACGAATTAAAACTATATCTTACTAACAAAATAACACCCCTTCATGATAAGTCAATAAATTACCCAAAATTATTTATTAGTGGTACAAAGCAGGGAAATAAGGCGTTGCTAATCCCTCCTAATTATTTAACATTATCCCGGCACCAATAGCATGTTTTCTTCAAAAAATCTTTCCCCACAACAACTATCAGCCACTACAGCATTGATAATCTCTCTTCCTATCAGTATAGGTATATTCTTTTTTCAACCGCAATGGTGGATCGCAATGATATCTTTTTTTGTTATTCTTTCAGGAAGCTACTGGCTTATATTATTTATGGTTCAAAGTTTTGTATACCGTAAAATAAAATTGATCTACAAACTGATCTACCAAACAAAAGCCAGCAAAAGGGAGGAGTTTTATTACAAAAATATATTGCCACAAAAAAGTATCGATGAAGTGCGGGAAGACGTGGAAAACTGGGCCCAGCAGCGTAAAGCGGAGATAGAAGTATTAAAACAGAATGAAGCCTACCGTAAAGAATTTTTACAAAATTTGTCACATGAATTAAAAACCCCCATTTTTGCGATACAGGGATATGTAGATACCTTATTAAACGGGGCACTTGAAAACCCTGAAGTAAACAAGAAATTCCTGGGCAGCACTTCCAGGAATATTGACCGGCTTGTAAACCTGGTAGATGACCTGGATGAAATTTCCAAATTAGAAAGAGGAGAACAGCTACTGTACAAAGCCAATTTTGTGGTACAGGATCTTGTGAAAGAAGTATTTGAAACCCTTTCCATAAAAGCCGAGGAAAAACAAATAAAGCTGGCGATAAAAAAAGGTTGCGAAGTAGCGCTGACCGTATATGCCGACAAAGAAAAAATCAGGCAGGTTTTTATCAATTTAATTGACAATGCCATTAAATACGGCAAACAAAATGGTGTGATAGAAGCCAGCGCTTATAAAATTGATGGCAAAAGGATCCTGATTGAAATCAGTGACGACGGCACCGGTATCGCAGAGGAACATTTGGGAAGGATATTTGAACGATTTTACAGAACCGACCTTGCAAGAAGCCGCAAAGTAGGTGGCAGCGGTTTAGGATTGGCAATATGCAAACATATTATTGAAGCGCATCACCAGGCTATACATGTAAGAAGCACCATTGATGTAGGTACTACCTTTGGATTTACAATGGAAAGCAGGAAAGACTAAACCCCTGTCCAGGTGTTCATTGACTGAAGGTCAAATCCAATGGTCTTAGCTGCAATATTGAATATTTTTCACTCCCCGTTTTTCTTAGTTGACCCTGGTTTTTGGAGATACAAGGCAGAAAGGTTTAAGTTTTGTTAAGGATTTGTTTACAATTACTAAACATTCAATACAGAACTTTACACTAAACGAATCCTTGGAAAAAAGAAAACTGGATGTAGCCGTAATATCTGACGTACACCTTGGAACATATGGATGCCGTGCCACCGAGTTATCCCGCTACCTCTCTACAATCGACCCCGCTATCCTTGTTTTAAATGGCGATATTATTGACATTTGGCAGTTTAGTAAAAAGTACTGGCCTGCAGGCCATATGCAGGTGATCAAGCAAATTACCAGTATGCTTAGCCGTGGTGTTAAAGTGTATTATATAACCGGCAACCACGATGAGATGCTGCGCAGGTTTGAGCATTTTTCTGTGGGCGACTTTCACATTGTAAATAAAATGGTGATCCACCATTCCAACAATACCCGAAGCTGGATTTTTCATGGAGATGTTTTTGACGTTATTATGAAGCACAGTAAATGGCTGGCCAAATTAGGCGCGGTTGGTTATGATATGCTGATCTACATCAACTCATTTATCAATTATGTCAGTAAAAAAATGGGTAAGGGAAAAATATCCTTATCAAAAAAAATAAAAAACTCTGTAAAAAGCGCTGTAAAGTATATCAACAATTTTGAACAAACCGCCGCCGATATCGCGATTGAGAAAGGATATGATTACGTGGTATGCGGACATATACATCAACCCAGCAACAGGATCGTTAAAAATAGCAGTGGGAGCGTAAATTACCTGAACTCGGGCGACTGGATAGAAAACCTCACGGCCTTAGAGTATGAAAAAGATGCATGGAAAATTTATTACTACCAGGAAGATACCCAGGTACTGGAACTACACGATTCTTTTTATGTGGATGAAGCAGCCTACCTGCGTACCGCCGAATTATTTAAAATGATGATGGAAGATTTTGTAATCGCATCTTAAACCATTTTACCATGAAAGTATTGTACGCCACACAAGCTACCGGAAACGGGCATATCAGCAGGGCCAACGAAATAATACCCCTTTTACAAAAAAAATGCGACCTCGATATTCTTGTCAGCGGTACCCAGGCCGATGTGGGAATCAATCATCCGGTTACTTTCCGGAGAAAAGGATTCAGTTTTATTTTTGGCAAAAAGGGCGGTATTGACCTTTTTAAAACTTTCAAACAATTCCAGTCGAAAAAATTCATATCCGAAATAAAAAATTTACCCGTTGAAAATTATGACCTGGTAATTAATGATTTTGAACCAATCAGCGCCTGGGCCTGTAAATTAAAAGATATTCCCTGCATATCGATGAGCCACCAATTTGCAGTGCTACATACCAGTTCTCCAAAACCCGTTAAAGCAGATCCGATTGCATGGATGGTGTTACGCTATTATGCCCCCTGCAAAACAGGGGTTGGCTTTCACTTTAAGAGTTTCGCCGAAAACATTTTCACGCCCGTGATAAGAAAAGAAATACGGTCTGCAACAATCACTAACCTTGGCCATTATACGGTGTATTTACCTGCTTATGACGATAAAAAATTAATTGCTTTTTTTTCGAATTTTAAAAATGTGCAGTGGCAGGTATTCTCAAAGCATACCCGGAAATCTTACCAGGTAAATAATTGCATGATAAAACCGGTTAGCGCAACTGAATTTACGGCCAGCTTTACTTCCTGCGAAGGTATACTTTGCGGCGCCGGGTTTGAAACGCCTGCGGAGGCGATGTACATGGGTAAGAAATTATTGGTGGTCCCAATGAAACATCAATACGAACAACATTGCAATGCGGCCGGCGCTGCGGAATTAGGTGTACTGGTAGTTAAAAAATTAAAAGATAAATACATCCACCTGGTGGATAACTGGCTCACTGAATCTAAAATGATAAGGGTAGATTATAAAGATGAGACTAATAAAATAATTGACCGGGTTTTATCACTTTCAGCATTGCCTGGTGAAAGCAGGCTGCACAATAAACAATTAAAGGATATTGAGCCAATGATCGCTCAATGGATATAAGCTTATTGTCTCAATGATATGATCAGTTCTTTTGCTTCCGGCGACAGCACAGCAGTTTGTGTTTTGCCATCCTGCAAAAAATAAAAATTCATGCAGTCTGCCGCATTCATTCTAAAATCGACATCCTGGACTACCCTGTTCATTTTAAAAAAATGCAGCGAGCCATCATAGCCACATGAATCGTCCCCTTCAGCAGACCGCTCAGCAATAAAGGTTGCCAGTTGCTCAATTTTTTGTTTATCCCTGATAATCTTAATGGCTACTACAGTATCCATTGTTCCGTCTCCCTTAAAATAATTGATAGCTACACTATCAGCATTGATTATGCGCTTTTTCAATTCTTTATTGGTCTTGTTGCAGGCCGGTAAAACAAAAACGATACTTAAAATGACCAATAGATATTTCATTTCGCAAATGTACACACAACCGGTTTGAAATGAAAAGATCACTATTTTAACAGTACATTATTTTTAAAAAGCAGTGGTTGCGACATACTAACTGCAAATGGATAACTAACATATTGTTCTAAAAAACTATCTAAAGTTTACAAAATAAGACTTGGTTTTATGAATTAACCGGATCTTAAATTCAAGTATATCTTATTTAGGATTTTTTACAGGGGCGCTTCCGGCGGACGGGGCGTTTAATGAAATTTCATCATCAGGAACATCCCAGTAGTCCGGAAAATTATAATTAATTGTTGAATTAATATTTAGTGCCCCTGTATTAGGATTTACCACAACAGCTTTTGTTCGTCCGCCTCCAACGCTGATATCGTCTAATACCCCCCATCTCCTTGCATCATACAGGGCAACATTTCTAAAAATCAGCGCCACCCTTCTTTCTCTTCTAACTTCTTCATAGGCCAGTACCGGGTCGGTAACCATTCCGGATACGGCCGCCACAGCTGCTCCCTGGTAAGTTCTAACCGCATCAACACTTGCCAGGCCTGTGGCAATATTACCTAATTTAATATTTGCTTCCGCCTTCATCAATTCATTCTCTTCGTATGAAGATGCAATAAATAATTCGTATGCTCCAACAGTCCTGCTGCTGATAACGCTTACACCGGTGATACCTGCCCCACCATCAAGCAACCGGTACCTCGTACTAAAAGTGATCCCTCCTTTTTGATTCAAATAAGTAACAAGCGAGGTAAAATTGTTCGATAATCTTTTGTCGCCGGTTTTATACTCCTGTACTAATCTTTCACTTATTTTATAAGTAGTACTGGTAGGATCGCCCGTTGTCAACGGTGCTTCTGAACCACCCGTCGCGCTCATAAAACTGCCGACAGATGCGGACCTTGCCGTAAACACCAGGTCAGAACTGGTAACTCCATTATTAACAAGGGTCAGCAAACTGTTCCAGTCAGCACTGGTCATATCTTTAACACGTTTGCTTACCAACAGGTTCCGCGCCTTCATTGTATTGATGGTATGGATCCACATAACCGGGGTTAAAACCCCGCCTTTTCCTACCTGGTTTTGAGAAGGAATTAAACCTTTCAGGATGGTAGCGAAATCTGTTGCATTCGCGACCCCATTTAGAGCGGTGATGGCTTTATCATAATTGGCATTTGATTCAACTATAATATCTGAATACGTTTTATAATCACTACTCATCAGTACGGCATCGTTTTTTATTAAGCCGGCATAATAAATTGAACCTATGTGCGAATAAGCATATCCTTTCCAAAAATAGGCCCATGCTTTAATGGCATTTTTTTTTGACACCGCATCCCCGGTAAACGATGTATTATCAACTATCGCCAAAACCCCGTTGCAGGCGTTGTTTAAAAAATACATCCAGGTCCACTCATAATAAAACATGTTTGAACCAGCCTTTGTTCTTGAATTATTTAACCGAACTACCTGTTTTGCAGGAGCTGTATTTGTAAGCTTAGAGCCATCATCTAAAACTACATAGTCAGGAACACTTACCTGGTTGGTAATGTTATTGGCCGCTTCTGATGTAATCACATCTGCCATCAGATCATGATAAGCAGGTGCAAGGAAAAAATAACTGTTGCCTAACCATGTGCCGCTGTATTTTGAATCTGTAATGCCGTTAAAGCCATTTTGGTAAACGGCGCCCAATCCCAATGATACAATACCTGCTTCTGAAGTAGCGCTTGCCGGAGTTGGACTGTTAGGGTTTTTAACATCGAGCTCCTTTTTGCTACAACTACTTACGAAAAGAATGGCCGCAACAAAAAGGGCATATAATAATTTATTTTTCATGTTGAAATTAATTTTATTTTAATTAATAGTTTAGAAGCCAACATTTAAACCCACCTGGAAGGTTCTTGAATTAGGGGTGGTAACATAATCCACACCCCGGTCAAATCCAGAATTACTGGTACCTGAGTTGGTTTCCGGATCCATACCTGTGTATTTGGTGAATGTTAAAAGGTTTCTGCCTGTTAATACCAATTGCAGTTTGCGCACATATTTAATAGGAAACATTTCAGTAGCATTAAATGCCAGTGAAACATTTCTTAGCCTTAAGAAAGAAGCATCCTCATAGAAATAATCTTTTACAGAATTTCTCGCACCATTGATACTGCCCCACATATCGCCGTAGGCGCTTACATAATAGTTTGAAAAGGCAGCCGTTTGGCCATTGACTGTAATCTTCTTTTCATAGTCGCCATGAATGCCATCGCGGTACATCCATTCTTTGGTCTGGTTGTATAAATGGCTTCCATATATCCAATCAAACTGGAAGGAAAGTGATAAGCCCTTGTAACTTAAACTATTGATAAAAGCCATATTAAATTTGGGATTTGGATCACCAAAGGCATACAGTTCATTGGTAAACTGAAGACCTTTTGTTGCGGTATCCACCACGTATCCGTTTACAATAGCGTACTTGCCCTGGTCGCCTTTTGCAATATATGCTGTACCATTTTGCCGGGTCTCGTCCAGGCTTGTAAAAGTTTTCAGGCCGAATAACTGTCCAATTTTTGAACCGGCTCTTAAAACATAGTTGCCATAACCTGCACTGCTGGTAACTATTATGTCCTGGCCCGTAGAAACAGAACCAATTTTTGAAGTCTGGTGGTTAAAATTGGTAGTAAAATCCCAGTTAAAGTTGCGCGACTTTAAAACATTTAAATTAAGGGCAAAGGTATATCCATTCGACTCCAACGAATAGGCATTTGTAAGGTAACCCCCGCCTCCCGATGATGGGGCGGCATCTACCGTATATATGATATCGCTGCTGGTTCTCTTCCATAAAGTAGTACTTAAACTGATATTTGACAGCCATTTACCCTTTGATAATTCAAATATAAAATCTGCACCTATTTCAGATTCTTTGGAAATTTCAACAGTCAGGTCGGGGTTTGACTGTGTGGAAGGTGTATAAAAAGCCAGGCCGGTACCCAGTTGTCTTGTACTCAATGTAACATAGCGGTCGAAAGCATTGGGCTGAATACCTGCTTCACCGTAACCACCCCGTATTTTAAACTCTGTGACCAGGTGGCGCAGATTATCCCATAAATTTAACTGCGATAACCTGAAATAGGCGTTGCCATTATAAAATGTTTGGGCATTTGACCCTCTTCCAAAGGCTGAAGAATAATCGCTTCTAAACCCTCCTTTAATACCGGCTATATCGCCATAATCGAGCGATTCGTTAATAAATGTACCAAAAGTTACAAAAGGCCTTACCAGGTCAGAAGTTATAGTTCGGGTATCAGTCTGCAACATATTATAGATGGGATATAATTGCAAACCATCACCTGTCGTATTATATTGTTTGTAAACATTTTTACGATAATCATAGCCGATTAAGGTAGTGGAAACAATGGGCAGCTTTATATGAAATTCTCTTTCCAAATCAAGATGCAGGTTTGCAGTGGTCAGGGCATTTTGAAAGGTGGTGGTATATGAATAATTCGAAATCCCACCTTTATTACTGCTAAAACCGCCTAAAAAAGATGATCGGCTTATTGCATTTATATTTTGCGATTGATTAAGGTATACCTGGTTAATGTCTTCCTTTTGATAATTGATCCCGTATTTAAAATCAATATCTAAAAAACGGTTTACCTTATATGAAGCCTGTATATTCTGGATTACATCTATTATTTGATTGCTTCCATAAGAATATTGAAAATAGTAATTGGGGTTGCGTCCATTTACACTTACGGGTGATGCCGGTAATACATAAGCATAATTTCCATTGGCGTCTTTCCATTCAAGATCGAAAAAAGGCGAAGTATTTAAGGCAGAAAATATCTGGCCCGGACCGGCGGTAAAATAGGGATTAAAATTATTTTTTTGGTAGACCAACTGGGTAGTAGAACGCAGTTTAAAACCCTTAAACAATTCCGTACCCATATTCGATGAAAAATTAGTACGTTCTAATTCACCATTTTTCCTGATTGCACTTTCCTGTTCAGTACGTGAAAGTGTTAAGGCATAATCTGTTTTGCCTGCACCGCCAGACACACTCACACTTGAATTGAAATTGGTAGCTGACTGGAACAATTGAGCAAGGTGATCATAGTATTTAAAATTTTGACCGTATGGTTTACTACCATCTGTAACAGGACTGGTACTATTCCAGACGATACCTCCCTGTGTTACCCCGGCAATGTTAACGCCTGCAGTATAAGTGCCATCAGGTTTTACCTGGATGATGACTCCGTTTGCATCCACCACATTATTATTAGCATCGGTTTTAAAACCATGGGTATTTGCCTTATGTAAATCACCAATATTAAGATAATTGCTAACTCCATAACTGGAAGAAAAATCAATACGGGTTTGACCTGCTTTTCCTTTTTTGCTAAATATCTGAATTACTCCATTGGCGCCCTGGGCTCCATATATGGTAGATGAAGCAGCCCCTTCCACAACTTCTACCCTTTCAACATTATTCAGGTCTAATGAACCTATATCTGTGGCCCTCACTTCAATCCCATCTACCAGGATCATTGGTAAAGTACCACCCCTCAATGAATTAACACCGCGAAGAAGGATGTTGGTCTTGGCACCGGGCGTACCATCAGTACTACTGATCTGGGCACCGGCAATCTTGCCAACCAAGGCTTGTGAAATAGAAGAAGTAGGTGCAGCTGGTAACTTGTCGGCAGTGATGGACTCCACTGAAATCCCTAACTTCTTTTTGCTGGTAGCAGTACCTACGCCGGTTACCACCACTTCAGCCAAAGCCTTTAAATCCGGGGCAAGTTTTATTTCCAATACCCCGTGTCCCTCGTAGGTAACGGTTTGCGAAAAGTGCCCGATCTCGCTAATGTCAAGCACTTTACCTGATCTGGAAATAATTTCAAATCTGCCATCGGCTTGTGAAACAGTGACCAGGCGTTCGCCCCTCACTTTGATAGTAGCTCCTGCAATAGGGAAACCATCTTTAGCGTCCATAATTTTACCCCTGATAGTTGATTGGGCAAAAACGGTTGCAGTAACCCAACAGAGTACTGCCAGTAGAATTGCAATTTTTCTCATAAAATAGTTTTGGTTGTAAAATATATGTTAAATATAAAAGTAATTTAACAAATAATTCTCAATTATATGAAAAAATATCATTTTGCTAAGGAAAAATCATTTTATATTGTTAATTTTATTAACATTTAATGATGCATTGTCAATTTTATATGT
The DNA here is from genome assembly GCA_014379625.1 of Ferruginibacter sp. Taxonomy (GTDB): domain Bacteria; phylum Bacteroidota; class Bacteroidia; order Chitinophagales; family Chitinophagaceae; genus Ferruginibacter. The sequence goes on from JACMLJ010000054.1 coordinate 20,601, forward strand.
ATATTTTGTATTTTAATATGTTAAAGTTTTCAATTTTTCCTTACCCCCTTTTGCTTTCGCCCTTCTTAATACCGGCTGCCTTAATAATCAAATATTTGCGATGAAATGTTACTCTGCCCGCAATACAATAATTGATAGTTTATCCAAAGGAAGGTTAGTGGCGCTGCAATTTTTTAAGTAAACACTACCTGCAATAAGGTTATACTCAAAAACCTGTAGCCTCGTTTTAAATTTATTCAGCATTTTATTTACCAGGAAAATACAGGCGGATTATCTGTAAAAAAAGAAACCACCTGATAAGAATAACAGGTGGTACAAGCATGAGAATTTGCTATTTGCTTAAGGAAACTTGTTTAGATTGCTATGCTCTTTATAAAGTATTTGTGGTTCGGTGATGCAAAGTAGAACCCGCTTGTTACTGAAACATTAATTGAGTGTTACCGAAATGTTATAAATCCCGTGAAGGTTGTTGTTCGTTTTGAGCAGGAATTGAGCTTGTAAAAAGCTCTTTTTACAAATCACCTTAAGAAAAAAATTCATTTTTGCCAAAACTTAATATTATATTATTGTTAAGTTTCGTATATTTATGAAAGAATTGTACGGCTGTGAAAATCAAACGCCTCATATTATCCCACCTGTTTCTACTTTGCCTTTCTCCATTGGTTTTGTACTGCCAATCCATTACCCGGAACTTAGCCTTTGATTTTTATGGTGATTCAGTTAAATTAAAAATTGATGTGCCTTTCACCGACAGCTTAAAAAGCGCAGTTACCGGGCATTCCGTAAACACCTATTTTGAAGCGATTGCGGCTACAGCCTACACTCCAATGATTGATGCCTTGCTTTCTTATAAAGAACAATATAAATTGGATGACTGGTTATACTACCAGCTCATACGAAAAACAATTCAACAGATTAGTCCTAAGGAAGTGAATTATGAACGCTACACAGTTTATAAATGGTTTTTACTTATACAGTCAGGGTATGGCGCCATGTTAAAAACCGGGAATGGGCGTTTGCTGTTTTATGTACAAACAGATGAAGAAATTTTTAACCTCCCCTATTATATGCGGAATGGCAGGCAGTACGTTTGCCTTAACTTTCATGATTATAATACAGTTGATTTTGAAAAAGAACAATTTACAGAAGTAAATATGATTGACCAGGAAGGCAAAAAAGCTTTTACCTACAAAGTTACCCAGTTACCCAATTTCAGACCGGGTGATTATGTTGAAAAAGACATCATGTTCAGTTATTACCAGGATGATTATCATTTTAAGGTAAAACTGAACCCCCAAATCAAAACTATTTTTGCCAATTACCCGGTGGTGGATTACGAGTCTTATTTTAATATCCCCATCAGTACTGAAACATACAATTCACTTATTCCGTTGCTGAAAAAAAATACCGGGGGCATGAGCACAAAAAACGGGGTGGACTACCTGATGCGCTTTACCAGGTATGCTTTTTTGTTTGAAACAGATCTGAAAATTTATGGTCAGGAAAAACGGTTATCTCCTGAACAGACTCTATTATACGACCAAAGCGATTGTGAAGACAGGGCAGCACTCTTCTTTTTCCTGGTAAAGGAAATCTACAACCTGCCCATGATCGTATTGTCTTTTCCCAACCACGTTACCATGGCTGTAAAATTTGATAAACCCGTTGGTAAACCTATCCTCTATAAGGGCAGCCAATATTCCGTATGTGAACCTACGCCACAACGACGTGATTTAAGCATTGGCAAGTTGTTACCGGCGCTTAATAAGATTTCTTACGAAGTGGTGTATGCTTACAATCCAGGTAATAAGTGAGGGGAAATAACGAACATAAAAAAAGCAGCTTCAAAAGCTGCTTTTTTTTATAATGGTTACTGATATTATTTATTGCTGAATTTTGTCCAGCCCTTAAACCAGTTGGCATTTTCTCCGGAAGGTGCAATCCCGCCAATGAAATCGACTTTGGTTATAAACGGTCGTGCCACTAAAATGGGATCATCAAAATAAGTATTGGTTGCAGTAGGAATTACTACCGCAGAATTACCAAAAGGTCCCCAATCTGGTGATACATAATCAAAAGGCCGGGTGTAAATTGCCTGCTCCGTAGTTTGTGTTAGTATCCTGTTTTTTGTGTTGGCTGTAAACCAGGTGGTAAGAGAAGCCAGTGAATAGGTGGATGTACCGGCTTCCGTATAGGCCAAAGGTGTTTTGCAACTAACCAGCAAAATGCCGCTCAACTGCAAAGTACCCGCGGTAATGTTCAAATCTGTATGCGCTCCGCTGGTGGCATCAATCAAGATACCGGTAGCCCAGCCTACAAATGCAGAATTAAAAATGGACAATGAAGAATTTCTCCTGATCTGAACCGCCGCGCCGAGGTAATTACTATTGCCCACATTATTAGGTGTAGCTAAGGGGCCAAATGAAGATACGTTGCAGAATACCGCTTTTGTTTGCGGTAGTACTGATCCGCCCGTACCATCGTTGTCACTTTCAAAACTTTCCGATTTGGATACATCGGCTATCGCTGAATCGCGAACTATTAAACCAAACTGGATACTGCCGCTAAAGCCGTTATCAGTATCAAAATCATCATCCTGCGTTTTGTAAGCGATCAGGTATTTACAATTGACAGTACCGCCAAACCATTCGAAAGCATCATCTTTTGCATAAGAAACCTGGATATGATCGATCACCGTACGGCTTCCTACACAGGCCATGGTTAGTGCATTGATTTCCTGGTTAGGTAAAAAAGCATAACCCGCATATTCAATCCGTACATATTGTAACACGCCTGAACTGTCGTCGTTTACAGGTGCAGGTACCAATGCATCACCTGACCCTGCATAACCATCCTTAGCTGCATTATTGATGCTAAAGCCACCTTCAGGTATATATAAACCGGGAGCGCCGCCATTCGATGAATTGATAGCCGCCTTCCCTAAAAGTTCAATACCACCCCAGTCACCGGAAGTAGGCGTGGGTGAAGCCGATGTAAAAATAATAGGGGCTTCCTGCGTACCCCTTGCAATTAATTTACCGCCCCGGTTAACGATTAAAGCTGCGGTACTTGTTCCGGCGTAGGTGCCTTTTACGGTAGCGCCTTTTTCTACTGTTAATGTTACGCCTGCATCCACGTATACTTTTCCGGAAATGATATTGTTATCAATTGCCAGTAATGTGGTATCTTTTGTAACATGATCTTTCAGCGTTACGGTTTTGCCCGTAACAGTACCTCCACCGCCGCCCGGCTGAACAACGATAAATGGCTCACCATCCGTTTCGATTTTGCGACAAGCCGCAATACTTAGCGAAGTAATAGCCGCCACGTAAAAAATATACTTTTTCATATTTACCCTTTTGTGTTTTTTAATGTTTTGTGTTATAGTGAATAGTTGAATGTTACACTGAATGTAGTGCCGAATCGTCTTGTAAAACGATAGGCGTCCTTATCTTTCTGAAAACTGGTTTTGTCATCCGCATTTTGGTAGAAATACTGTGTTTTGTTCAAAATATCTGCAACGTTCAATCTTATTTCTGCTTTGCTTTTCAATATCTTTTTACCTACCTGGAAATCTAATACAGGCCTGGGGGCTTCCCAAATATTTGGGATACCATCATCACCTTTTTTAACAATATCACCTACCAGGTAAATACGTTTGCCGATCTGGTTAAACAACAAAGTTGCATTTAGTCCGGCTTTTTCAAGGTCGTACATCAAACCTAAATTTAATAAGTAAGGAGACTGGCCCTGCATTGGCCTGGTATTTTTAGCGGTGTCTGTCACCTCGCTGTTTATATAGGCGGCATTTGCTATGACGGTAAAATTTTTCAAAACGCTTATCATATCAAGACGTTTGCGGAATTCTACTTCTGCGCCATAAGCAGTTGCCTTTTCCTGGTTAACATAGGTGAATATAGCGCCTCCGTCCTGCAAGGTCTGCTCAATGGGCTGATCGAAATATTTAAAGAAAACGCCGGCAGTGAAGGCTTCGCCCGAACGGGGATACAACTCATAGCGCAAATCGAGGTTGGTAACCTTGTTACGCACCAGGTTATCGTTTCCCTGCACGGCGGAATTTAGTTCAAAATCATACAGGGTTAAAGCAGCCAGTTCTCTTTGTTCGGGACGTATAACAGTTTGTGAACCTGACAACCGTATGTTGGTTTTATTATTTAATTTTAAAGTAGCATTTACACCCGGCAGGTAATCCCTTTGTTCAGTGTGCTTATGACGTTTATCCCATTGCTTAACCGATCCGAGCAACTGGTCGTAGTTTTCAACCCTCAATCCCCAGACTATCCTGAGTTTTTCGGCAAGCTGGTTATCAAATTGTAAAAAAACTGCATTCAGAATTGTATTGGATAAATACCGGAAATCCCTGTTATTGATAGCATTAAAGGCAAACAAGGTGCTGCCTTCTGATCCATCACCGAAATTTACAGGCGCGAATATTTTATCAATAGTAACCTCCCGGAGCACCGGGTTATCTCTTGGCATATAATTAGCAAAAAGCTGTGCGTCAAACAAGCGGTCCTTTACCTGTAGCATATAACCCGCTTTAACGGTTTGTTGTTTCCCGGAGAGATTAAAATTATATGATAAATCGCCGCCGCCGGTATATATATAATCACTCAGCGTTTGAAATACCCGGGCGCCACTTTCCTGTGCGAGCGAGTTACCCACCAAAAACAAAAAAGGGAGCTGCGTACCGGTAGGTCTTGTATATTGATACCGCCGCTGGTCGGGGCTATAGCCATCGAGGATATTAAACGCCCCATACCATTTGAATTTCAATGGTTTGATTATGCTATGTTCGCCAGCAAGCTGGGTAGTAAAAAAAGTATTTTCCTTAAAAGTAAGCTCACTACCATACACGTCAACACCAGTAACAATGTTTAATCCGCTCCGCTGGGTTGCGAAATTATTGGTATTTACATTGATAATGGATTTTAGCGAAACTTTGTTCCTGTCGTTTAACTGCAACGACACACTTGCCAGACCGCCTAACGTTACTTCCTGTGTGTATCGGTCATCATCAAAATCATACTCACGACTAAATTGCTTACTTACAAGAGATTGAAAGCGGTTGACGACATCAGTATAACGGTTGCTTTTGCTATAATTGATGCCCAGCACACCCCCAACTTTTTTACCGAAAATTTTACCGGAAAACCCACCGTTGGCCTGGAAAGAGATGTTGGGAGAAACATTACCCGGCTTAGCCTGCCAGTTATTGTTCAACTCTTTTCCAATTGCACTTCGTTCTGCAGGGGTTGCGAGGTTAAAGGCAGATTTGGTAGTATAGCTGTCAGGCAGGCCCCTTGTGCCATCGTCAATACCGAGCCAGTCGAGTTTACCGCCCTTGGCTTTGTAGAAATCTTTACTAACTGTTTGGGTATTAAAACCTGTACCAATTTGAATATTAAAGAAATTTTTGGAGGGAATATCCTTGGTGTTCACCTGTATCAGGCCACCTGCCCATTCGCCGGGTAATTCGGGAACGAATGCTTTATTGATAATAATATTGTCAATCATCGCTGCCGGAATGATATCGAATGAAAATGTTTTACGATCCGGCTCGGTACTCGTGAGGAGTATTCCGTTCAGCATGGCCTGGTTATATCGATCTGCCAAACCCCGGATGACCAGGAATTTGCCGTCAATCAAACTTGCACCGGGTGTACGTTTTAATACTTCACCGGTATTTCTGTCGGGCGACCTCCGTATACTTTCCGCTGAAATTACGGAAGCAACCGTGTTGGTATTTTTTTGAAAAGAAATAAGAGCTGCCGCTGTTTCTCTTTTTGCTGATACCGACCTTACTACCACTGCTTCACCTGTTTTAGCTTTTCTTTCCAGGAGTACATCCTGAACGGTCACTTTTCCATCTGTTACTTCTATATCACCTACTTCCTTTGTAACCCCATCATACGAAAATACAAGCGAAATTTTTGCGCCTGCATCAACATTAATAACATATCCGCCATTGAGATCTGTAGCCACCCCTTTTTGTGTTCCTTTTACCAGTACGGACACACCTGATAAAGCCAAACCTGATTTGTCATCGGTTACTTTTCCTTCGATTTTTCCTTTCTGTGCAAATGAATTTATTGATAGTATAAAAAACAGACCCAAAAATGTTATTATTCTCATGCAATTTAATTTCTGCAAAGAGACTTATTCAATGTTACGGCAATGTCAATCGAATGTTACGGAAATGTTATGCAATTGTAACCGGAACGTTACGTAATTGTTAAGGCAATATTAATACAGTATTAAGGCAGCTTGAATGAAGTGATCAGGAAAGTAGATATATGCCCCTAATCCTCTGGTGTACTCTTTTCTAAATACTACAGTTCCAGGATCCGTCAAAGATCGGTTCTTTTGGTACCTGCGTATAATTCATATGCCAACAAGCGGCAATCTATTTTACCTGTATAAAATTCAATCCTTTTTTTTGGCTTTAACCCGATTTTTTTTGCCAGCTCAAGGTTGCCGGTAAAAATATAACCAGTATACCCTTTGCATTGCTTTTTCATGAAATCACCGATCCTGCCATAGGTAATTTCCAGTTCAGCAACTTCACCCATACGGTCGCCATATTCAGGATTAAAATAAATGATACCAGGCGGGGTTGCGGGAATGGTAGTCATTTCAAAATCACCAACTTCAAATTGAATCAGGTCTGCTACGCCCGCCGCGCCGGCATTGATCTTTGAAATGTTGATCGCATCATTGCTGATATCTGATGCAATAATGGTTAAGCCCGGTACAGTAGTAACTTTTTCCGCCAATTGTTCACGTTCCTGTTCATACATTTCCATGCCGAAACCCAGGAGGTGCATGAATGCATAATTGTTCCTGTACAACCCCGGCCGGCGGTTGGTAGCTAACATTGCGGCCTCAATGGCCAGGGTCGCGGAGCCGCACATCGGGTTGATAAAAGGGCTCTCTCTATCCCAATTTGTGGCTAATAAAGTAGCTGCTGCCAAAGCCTCCAGCATCGGAGCCTTACCCGGAATCTTCCGGTAACCATGTTTTGATAAAGTTTCACCCGATGTATCAATAAATATCTCCACAAGGTCTTCCTTCCAGTACAAATGGATCACGGTTTTATCAAGCTGGGACCCTGAATTGGGACGCTGACCCGTGCGGTTTCTAAACCGGTCTACAATAGCATCTTTTACTTTTACATTGGCAAACAGGGAATTGTTGATGGTTTCATTATCCACATTGCTGGTGACAGAAAAATACCCATCAGCGGCAATAATATCTTCCCATTCAACATCCATTAATATTTTGTACAGGTCATCGGCATGGCGGGCCGTAAATTCGTTGAGCGAAAATAATACCTGGCTGGCGCAACGAAGGTTTACGTTCAGTTTAATACAATCTTCCATTGTTCCGGTTAATTCAACGCCTGTTTTAAAAATACGAACGGGTGTAAAACCCAGTTCCATAACTTCTTGCTGAAGGAAGGGCGATAACCGGTTGCTACAGGTAATTATTATCCTGCTGGTAATGTTGAAAATCTGCATGTTAATTGCAAAAATAGGCAATCAAAATGGGTTAACGATTGCAGGTTAGCATACGGGTGTATTTAAAATTGTCGCTCCTGATTTCGGTTGGAGGGGACACCAACTGATGCTGGGCCGTGGTTTGTGTCCTCACAAACCACTGGCTACTGCGACAATTTTAAATGCAGATGAGCATACCTTATCCAAAAAACTGCATCGTTTTTTACCGGTATGCTCCATAAAAAGATTTGCGCAAAAAGGGGGGTGCCAAAAAAGAATTATCTTGTGTTATGGATTTTCAAAAAGATATAAGACTGGCTGTTTTAATAGATGCCGACAATGTGCCCTACAGCAATGTAAAAGGTGTAATGGAAGAGATCGCCAAATATGGCACTCCTACCTTTAAAAGAATCTATGGCGACTGGACAAGGCCTACGGTATCGGGCTGGAAAAATGTGTTGCTGGAAAATGCGATCACGCCCATTCAGCAATATAGTTATACGCAGGGCAAAAACTCCAGCGACAGCGCCCTCATCATTGACGCGATGGATATTTTATACTCCGGGAAAGTAGATGGGTTCTGCATTATTTCGAGCGACAGCGATTTTACAAGGCTGGCCACCCGACTTAGAGAAGCAGGCATGAAGGTATTTGGCATCGGGCAAAAGAAAACACCCAATCCTTTTATAGTGGCATGCGATAAATTTATTTACATGGAAATTATAGCCATGCCCGAAACAGTGGAAAATATATCGGCCAAAACCAGGACAAAAACAAAAACAACACACCATGTGCCTGCCCCTGTTTCTTTTGATAAACTGAATAAGGAAACCCTTCATTTAATTGCTACCACAATCGATGACCTGGGTGATGAAAACGGCTGGGCTTTTTTAGGCGAAGTGGGCAGCCTCTTACTGAAAAAGCAGCCCAATTTCGATCCCAGGAATTATGGATTTTCAAAGCTAACCCCCCTTGTGGTATCCATACCACAGTTTGAAATTGATAAACGCGATAAGGGCGGCACCAAGCTGGTATATATAAGAAATAAGGAGTTTTCGAATTTGCAATGAGGATGGTGAATGGTGAATAGTGAAACGCGGAGAATTGTGAATGGCCAATAATTCATTAGTTCTTGCCTTTGCCTATTGCCTATTCAGCTTCCCAGCAATATTTTCAAGCATTTTTCCAGGCTTTCCTTCCATTCCGGGATAGCCGGATTAAATGTTTGTTCAATTTTTGTGCAGTCCATCACTGAATACTGTGGCCGTTTTGCGGGTGTGGGATATTGCGCCGCCGGTATCGGGTTAACGATACATTTACTATGGGATAGTTCTTTTATCGCTAACGCAAATTCGTACCAGGTGATATTGCCTTTATTGGAATAATTAAAAATCTTGGAGGATTGCAACGGGTCGTTCGATATTTTGGAGGTTGGCTGCAAGCGGATTATGATATGCATGATAGCTGAGGCCAGGTCGGCCGCATAGGTTGGACAACCCTGCTGATTACTTACCACATTGATACCCTCCCTGTCGCCCATTAAACGCAACATCGTTTTTACAAAATTATTGCCAAAGGAAGAATACACCCATGATGTGCGGATGATAATGGATTGGGGGTTATTTTCGAATGCCAACAGTTCGCCTTTCAATTTTGAAGCGCCATATAAATTGACCGGGCTTACCGGATCGTCTTCGAGGTAAGGTCTTGTAGCGGTACCGTCAAATACATAATCCGTTGAAATATGTATGAATTGTGTGTTGTTTCCTTTACAGATCTTGGCTAAATTACCCACCGCTGTTGCATTGATGAGCATAGCCTTTTCGGGTTCGCTTTCTGCTTTATCCACCGCGGTGTAGGCGGCGCAGTTAACACAGTAATCAATGGAGCGGCCCGCAAAATATTTTTTTACCGCTTCTATATCATCAATGGCCAGTGCTTCTTTTGTAACAAACAAAAAATCGTACTTAGCAAATGCAGATGCAATCACCTGCATTTCGTTACCCAACTGGCCATTGGCGCCGGTTACTAAGATCGTTTTTTTTCCTTCCATCAGTAATATGGTTAAAAAATGAAATTACCGGCACAATTATCTATACCCGGATGAAGGAGGTCTTTTTCGGCAACGACTGCATCAGCGGCAGGTATCCGCCAATCAATAGCGAGCGCCGGATCATTGTATAATAAACCACCTTCACTTTGTTTATTATAAAATTCATCACATTTATACATTACCTCCGCGGTTTCACTTAATACAGAATACCCGTGTGCAAAGCCCTTTGGAACCAATAATTGCTTCTTGTTTTCTGCTGTCAATTCAATCGTATACACTTGTCCGTAAGTAGGGGAACCCTTCCTGATATCCACCGCTACGTCAAGGATACTACCACTTAACACCCGTATCAATTTAGTTTGGGCGTAGGGCGCCAGTTGAAAATGTAATCCACGAATTACACCATAGGTCGATCTTGCCTGGTTGTCCTGCACATATTTTATATCAACGCCTTCGGTTAAAAATATCTTTTCGTTATAACTTTCAAAAAAATAGCCACGGCTGTCTTCAAATACTGCTGGCTCAAAAACAAGCAAATCGCGAAAATCTGTTTTTATAATTGCCATGTTAATTTAATTGATAATTTATTATTTAATAATTTTTCCGGCGGTAATATAGCCTATATTTTTATAACAAATCAGTCATCATGCATTTGAATACATTTTTTTAAAGAACTCAATGGTGTCTGTTAATCCAACCTCAAATTTCATTGTCGGCTCGTAGCCCAATAATTTTCTGGCAAGCGAAATGTCAGCGAGTGAGTTCCTGATATCCCCTTGCCTTGGTTCGCGGTAGGTAGCTTCAAAATCGCTTTGTAAATATTCTTTACAAATCTTGTATAAATAATTAACGGAAAAATTTTCGCCAACAGCTACATTATAGACTTTATTAACAGCATCTGCATTTTCGGTCAACATGCCCTTGATGTTTATTTGAACAGCATTGTCTACAAACGTAAAATCCCTTGTTTGCTCACCATCACCGTTGATATAGGCAGGTGTTTGTTTCATGATGGCTTTAACAAATAAAGGAATAACAGCGGCATAGGCGCCATCGGGGTCCTGGCGTGGACCAAAAATGTTAAAATAACGAAAGCCCAATAGTTTTATTCCGTATACCTCCGCGAATACCTGTGCGTACAATTCATTTGTTTTTTTGGTAACAGCGTAAGGAGAGAGACAATTTCCTACCCTGCTTTCCATTTTGGGAAGTGTTGGTTCATCCCCATAAACTGATGAAGATGACGCGTAAACGAATTGTGTAATATTATTATCTACCGAAGCTTTCAACATATTGACAAAGCCGCCAACATTTACTTCATTAAAATACAAAGGCTCTTTAATAGAACGGGGCACAGAACCCAATGCCGCCTGGTGACTTACATAGTTGATATCTTTACAGGCCTGCTGACAAGTATCCGAATTTCTTATATCCCCTTCTACAAATTCAAATGCAGGGTAGCCACGAAGGACTGCGAGGTTTTTTTCAAAACCGTTTACCATATTGTCCAGTACCCTCACTTTGGCAGCGCCATTTTTTAAAAGGTATTCAGCAATATGACCGCCAATAAACCCGGCTCCCCCGGTTATTAAGAAGCTATCCCGGGAAATGTCTTTTGTATGGAAAGTTGGGTGACTGGTCAATGGTCAATGGTGAATGGTGAAAAATCGAACTATCAAACCAAAACGGATAAATCTTTATTGCATACTAAGTAAACTTCTATACCGCTTTGTATCTTATCGCGTACATTTTCATATTACTTCATTTTTAAAACTGTTTCACCAACAACCTGCCCGCCATAATTTTCACATTTTCACATTTTCCAATTAGCACACATTAGCACATTAGCAGATTAGCTAATTAGCAAATTAACTATAGACTCCAATATTCCCGGCTGCTTATTTTACCCCGAAAAGTACCTTTCAGATCAGCAATTACCGCCGTTGGTTTTGTAATGCCTGCAAAGTAAGCGTCATTTAAATTCCTGTAACTGCTATGTGGAACGGTGACAAGCACTGCGTCATAATCCGCGGCAAGTTGCGGGGTAAGTGAAAATCCGTATTCCCGTTGTAGTTCATCACTATCGGCACAAGGATCTGTTATGTCTACATTCAATGAAAAAGATTTCAATTCTTTTATTACATCCGCTACTTTACTGTTGCGGATATCACACACATTTTCTTTAAAAGTGACCCCCATCACCAGTACCTTTGCGTCCTTTACATTGCCATTATGCTGAATGATATGCTGCAGTAGTTTTTTTGCCACATAGCCGGCCATACCATCATTAATTACCCTGCCCGCCAAAATAACCTGGCTATCATAGCCCAGTTCCCTTGATTTATAAGTAAGATAATAAGGATCCACACCAATACAATGGCCGCCGACGAGGCCTGGCTGAAATTTTAAAAAATTCCATTTTGTACCAGCGGCTTCCAACACTTCATAGGTATTGATCCCCATGCGGTCGAAAATTATAGAGAGTTCATTCATGAGCGCGATGTTCAGGTCACGCTGCGTATTCTCGATTATCTTTGCGGCTTCAGCAACTTTTATACTGGAGGCTTTATGGATACCGGCTGTTACTACCAACTCATATACTCTGGCGATCATATCTAAACTTTCCGCATCGCATCCACTTACTACTTTCACAATTTTGGACAGGGTATGTTCCTTATCACCCGGATTTATTCTTTCCGGTGAATAGCCGGTTTTAAAATTTATTACATTTTTTAACCCTGATAATTTTTCAATAACCGGCAAACAATCCTCCTCCGTGCAGCCCGGGTACACCGTGCTTTCGAACACTACATAATCTCCCTCCTTTATAACCTTTCCAATTGTTTCGCTTGCTTTTAGTACCGGTTCCAGGTCGGGTGTATTGTGGTCATCAACCGGGGTAGGTACGGCCACAATAAAAAAGCCCGCCTGTTTTAAAACCTCCAGGTCACTGGTGAATGCTATATCACAGCCATCAAATGACGCCGGCCCCAGTTCCTTGGCCGGATCAATGTGGTTGCGCAACATATTTATACGACTGGCATTGATATCAAAACCAATCACTTTTATTTTTTTTGCGAATTCCAATGCAATGGGCAACCCTACATACCCTAATCCAATAACAGCTAGTTTTTTGTTTTTATTTAATAAATCCTGGTACATCATATAATTAATAAAAAACACATCTCTGATAAAAAATAGCGGGTGCGCCTACCCTTGAAGGACTTATTGGATTATGCAGACTTTTGGTTGTTATAAAATCTTTACCTACGGTGGCTAATTGCTATTTATTATTACTATGACAAATCCGCGGCAACCGGTTGGTTTGTTGCGGGTATCAACCGGCCCATACCACGACTGGCTACTATTTACAAATGCTAAGCGCTTTTAGTGGCTTTGGCAAATTCTTTCGGTAATTTATATAGCTCTTCGGGTGGCAGGGATTTAAAATATTCATAAGTTATTTTTAATCCGTCCGCCCTGTTTACAGTTGGTTGCCAACCCAAAATTTCCTTAGCCTTCGTAATATCAGGCTGGCGTTGTTTTGGATCATCAGTGGGCAACGGCTTGTATATTATTTTTTGGGCGGTTCCCGTCAATTTTATTATTTCCTCCGCAAAATCCTTTAATGAAATTTCATCAGGATTACCAATGTTTACCGGCTGAGCATGATCGCTCAGTAACAGGCGGTAAATACCTTCCACGAGGTCGGCAACATAACAAAAACTCCTTGTCTGGCTACCATCTCCAAATACGGTTAAATCTTCGCCGCGTAAAGCCTGGCCGATAAATGCGGGTAATGCACGGCCATCGTTTAACCGCATCCTTGGTCCATAGGTATTAAAAATCCGGATAATTCGGGTTTCCAACTGGTGAAAAGTATGATAGGCCATTGTGATGGCTTCCTGGAAACGTTTGGCTTCATCATATACACCTCTTGGGCCTACAGGGTTTACATTGCCCCAGTACTCTTCATTTTGCGGATGCACTGCGGGATCGCCATACACTTCGCTGGTACTTGCTACCAATATCCTCGCTTTTTTAGAGAGTGCCAGACCTAAACAATTGTGCGTTCCCAAAGAACCCACTTTTAAAGTTTGAATGGGAATCTTTAAATAATCGATCGGGCTGGCTGGTGAGGCGAAATGTAAAATATAATCAAGTTCACCCGGTATATGAATGAATTTGGAAACATCATGGTGGTAAAATTCAAACTCTTTTAATTTAAACAGGTGTTCGATATTTTTAAGGTCCCCTGTAATTAAGTTATCCATTCCAATTACATTGTATCCTTCTTTTATAAAACGGTCACACAGGTGAGACCCTAAAAATCCGGCTGCGCCTGTTATTAAAATCCTTTTAGTTGCCATGTACTGTTATTTTTATGTCTGATCCTGATGTTGAAATTTTTGATGCCTGATTTTTCCTGCTGATGTATTGGTCTTTGCAATTGATCATCTTTGATTATACAATCATAGGTCAGGTATGCTGAATTGTTCTTCTTCCAATACTCACATAATGATATCCAAGTTCTTCCATCTGTTTTAAATCAAACAAATTGCGCCCGTCAAAAATTGCTTTATTTTTTAAAATGGAAGTCATTTTTCCAAAATCCGGTGTCCTGAACTCACTCCATTCCGTTGCAATCACCAATGCATCCGCATCCTGTAAAGCATCATACTGGCTTTCCACATAAGTTATCTTATCTCCCACAACCTGCTTCACGTTACCCATCGCTTCCGGATCAAAGGTAGATACCGTGGCGCCTGCAGCCAATAATTCATCAATAATATAAAGAGCCGGGGCTTCCCTGATATCATCTGTATTGGGCTTAAATGCCAGTCCCCATAAAGCAATTTTTTTACCCTGCAGGTCATTATTAAAATAGGCTTTAACTTTCGGGATCAAATGAAGTTTTTGTTTTTCATTTACTTCCATCACAGCATCTAATATCTTAAAACTATAATTTACTTCAGTGGATGATTTTGCCAGCGCCTGTACATCTTTTGGAAAGCAGCTTCCGCCATAACCGATTCCCGGAAATAAAAAGCGCCTGCCAATGCGGTCATCGCTGCCAATTCCTTTGCGTACCATATCCACATCAGCCCCCAGCAATTCGCAGAGTTGGGCGATTTCGTTCATAAAGGTAATTTTGGTGGCAAGAAAAGAATTGGCCGCATATTTTGTTAACTCTGCGCTTCTTTCATCCATGAAGATTACCGGGTTTCCCTGGCGAACAAAAGGAGCGTATAGATCGCTTAATATCTTTTTGGCCCTTTCTGATGAAGTTCCAATCACTACCCTGTCCGGTTTCATAAAATCGTCTACCGCCACTCCTTCCCGTAAAAATTCGGGATTGCTTACAATATCAAAAGTTCCTTCAATCCCGCCATTGCTGAGCAATGCCTGGTTTACTTTTTCCGCAGTTCCTACCGGTACGGTACTTTTGTCAATAATTACTTTATACTCACCCTCTTTAATCAGGGCACCCAGGTCTTTTGCAACCCCCAGGATATATTTCAGATCGGCGCTTCCATCTTCGCCGGGAGGTGTTGGAAGGGCAAGAAAAATAACCTGGGCATCTTTTATCCCATCAACCAGCGAGGTGGTGAAATGCAAACGGTTTTCTTTCTGGTTCCTTAAAAAAGTTTTTTCAAGTCCTGGTTCGTAAATAGTGATCTGCCCGGAAGATAATTTATCCACCTTGCTTTTATCAATATCTACACAAATAACGTCATTGCCTGTTTCTGCAAAACACGTTCCCGTTACTAATCCAACATAGCCTGTTCCAACTACTGCGATTTTCATTTTAATTAATTTGAATTTATATAATCTATTACATTTGAAATAATAAAATCCTGTTGCTCCGCGTCTAATTCCGTATGAATGGGCAGCGAAATGACTCTTTCCGATAACCAATCCGTAACGGGCAAATTAAAACTATTTCCACCAAAAGAATCAAACATCTTTTGCCGGTGGCAGGGAACAGGATAGTAAATCATTGAGGGTACGTCCTTACCGGCAAGGTATTGGTTTAAGCCGTCACGGCTTTTACCTGTACCCTTTGCATCATTTAAAAGAATGGTGTATTGATGAAACACATGGTTGCTGTAAGCAGCCCTGTACGGAATGCTGATACCTGCATGATCCCTAAAAGCCTGGTCGTAATAATCTGCCGCTTTTATACGGGCGGCATTGTATTCATCAAGGTATTTTAATTTGATGTCAAGAACTGCCGCCTGTACCGTATCTAATCTTGAATTGCACCCCACTACATCATGATAATACTTTTTGCTTTGTCCGTGGGCGGCAATCATTTTTAATTTTTCTACTAACGCATCATCATTTGTGAATATTGCACCCCCATCACCAAAAGCGCCCAAATTTTTAGATGGATAAAATGAAGTACAGCCGATATGGGCAATACTTCCGGTTTTTACAACCCTGCCATCGCTAAAGGTGTAATCACAACCGATTGCCTGGGCATTATCTTCGATGACATATACATTATGTTTTTTTGAAATGGCCATTATTCTTTCCATATCTGCGGCCTGTCCATAGAGATGCACGGGCACGATCACTTTAGTTTTTGGCGTAATGGCTTTTTCGATTGCATCAGCATCCATGCAAAAAGTTTTTGCATCCACCTCTACAAATACCGGCTGAAGTTGTAATATGGCAGCAGCTTCCACCGTGGCGATATAAGTAAATGAAGGAGTAATTACTTCATCGCCGGGTTTCAGATCAAGCGCCATCAGGGCAATCTGCAGTGCATCCGTGCCGTTAGCACAGGGTACCACATACTTTACGCCAATATAGGTAGCCAGGTTTTGAGCAAAATCATCTAATACTGTTCCGCCTATAAACCGGGAACTTTCCAATACTGCTAAAACAGCAGCGTCCAGTTCATTCTTTATTTTCAGGTACTGGGTTTTGGTATCCACCATTTGCAATGACCTCATATATTCATTTTTCAATCGCAAAGATAGGGTTTCAGGTTAAAGTACCAAGTTTGTACCATCTACCCGCATTTTGTAAGTAAACAATTGAAAATTTGCATTTAGATTTGTTTAAAAATACCAATTGGGTAATCTTCTTTATAGTTTATTTTTGACGCTTTACGGTGTTGCATTCAGCATAGCGGCCCTCTTTAATAACAAAGCCAGGCTGGGAGTGCAGGGCCGAAAAAACATTCTTACGAAAATCAGCTCACATAGTCTGGTATCCCACCAGCAACTGGTTTGGATGCATTGTGCCAGCCTTGGAGAATTTGAACAGGGAAGGCCGGTACTGGAATCATTAAAACAACAGTACCCTGAAATAACTATCGTATTAACTTTTTTCTCAGCTTCAGGATATGAAGTGATGAAAAATTACAAGGGGGCCGACCATGTTTATTACCTGCCCATGGATAGTGCGTCCAATGCAAAAAAAATGGTGGATGCTTTGAACCCTTCATTGGTATTGTGGGTAAAATACGAATTCTGGTATCATTATTTACATGAATTGAAACGCAGGAATATCCCTGTGTTATTGTTATCCGGTATCTTCAGGACCAGCCAGCCTTTTTTTAAATGGTACGGCGGGCTCTGGAGGGGGATGCTTGGTTATTTTTCTCATTTTTTTGTTCAGAATGAAACATCAGGGAATTTGCTGGCTACAGTAGGCATCCATAAAAACATTACCGTTACAGGTGATACGAGATTTGACCGTGTTATTGAGATTGCTGAGCAATTTGAGCCGATCCCTTTAATCGAAAAATTTTGTGGCGATCACAAAATATTAGTTGCAGGCAGCACCTGGGAGGATGATGAAG
>JACMLJ010000055.1 GCA_014379625.1 Ferruginibacter sp.
AATGTTGAATTCCTTTTCAAATTCCATGATTAGTTCAACGGTGTCCAAGCTATCGGCACCTAAATCATTGGTGAAAGAAGCTTCGGGGGTAACCTCGGCCTCATCTACACCTAATTTGTCAACAATTATTTTCTTTACCCTTGTTGCAATGTCTGACATAATAGTAATATTTAGTTAATCAGGTGCAAAAATATACTTTTTGAAATAAATACAAAGAAATATAAGTTGTGATGAAATTAATACCGGCATTGTAAACAAAAGCAGGTATTTAAAAGTAATTTCTACCAACTCCTTTTACCATACTTTATAAAATAACCTGCCAGCTTCTCAATTTTCAAGATGTTCCGGAGCTGCCTTTTTGTACCATTGTTCCCTTAACAGCAATAATCCTTCACTTGAACTATCCGGAACCTGATCTTATATTATGTGTATATATGGATATAAAAAGGATGCCTTTCCGGGACGACCATCTTATCAAGCAACACTTTGAAAATACGCAAACAACCCATCCGGCAGAACCAATCAATGAATACGTTATATGGTCGGCAAACAGCAATCATGAAAATTGTATAGCAAATAATTACTGTCATGGTTAAACATCCACCCGAAGTTATTTTGCGGGCTTTTTAATTTTACTCCCCGCTGCCAGACTCTGTGTTTAAAAGAAAGATTTTATTATATTGCAGCATGGGGTTAAAACAAATAGATCACGGAAGTAAGGAATACCAGCAAATGGTAACCCTTCGTTATGAAATAATGCGTAAGCCGTTAGGATTAACCTTTTCAGCCGAAGAACTGGCAAAAGAAAAGAATGATATTTTAATTGGCGCATTCGATGAAGATGAAATGTTGGGATGTTGCATTCTTTCTGATATGAAGAATGGTTGTGTAAGACTTCGGCAAATGGCCGTGCAAAAAAATATGCAGGGGAAAGGAATAGGAGAATCTATTGTGACATTTGCTGAAAACCTTGCTTACGATAAAGGCTACAAAACTTTAACCATGCATGCCCGTGATACGGCAATCGGCTTTTATGAAAAATATGGGTACAAAGTAAAGGGCGAGCGGTTTATAGAGATAAATATACCACACCATATTATGGAGAAAAAGTTAAGCTGAAGCTTTCGGAAATTTTTGCTTCATGCTCGCATTTAGACAATTGAAAGGTGCCGGTGCATGCAAAATTTTATTCCGGGTTCTACCCAGGTAAGAGCAAATTAATTCCACCCGTTCACTTCCCAACCTTTGCAGCCAACAGTTTCCGGGCTATATCCAAATCATCATCCGGAAAAGCTTCTTTAGGAACTATAAAGAACGAACGGGTATTAAAATACAGGTGAAAAAAATGCGGGCTTTCCATCGTGGTACTAAATTCTTTCCAGGGCCAGCTTCGGCTGCCTCTTTCATTTTCAATAGTAAATTCATCTTTGCCAAAAGTTGCCTTAAACTTATCTTTAAAGGTTGCTGATTTTTTATAAATCGTGACAGGTAACAGGTACCAGAAAGCGATCATCAAAGCAAACCATAAAAAAGAACTAACCAGGAAAGCCACCGGAGATATTTTTTTAAGAAAGAACAAAAATGCCGAAACAATGGCAAATACATTCACCAATATCATCATTACCTTAATTTCGCGCCTGGTAATAAAATGATAGCGCAGTGCCTGAATTACTTTGCCTTTATTGTAGGTAAAAAATTGGGAGGTCATGGTGCAAAGATACTGGAAATTGGATACTGGATACTGGATGGCGGATGCTGGAAGAGACTTCGGCGGGAATTTATAAATGGTATACATTTGAAACTATGCTGATGAATAAAATGATCCGTAAAGATTGTTATGTTGTGTACCTGATTTTATTGTACCTGTTATTATTCGCATTTACTTTTTATTCCTGTAGTGAAAAAACCGCCGAAATAAAAGTGGAACGTTCATTTTATTACTGGAAATCGGCACTAAAATTAACCGGCTTCGAAATGAACAGGCTGGATTCACTGCATGTGAAAACCATTTATCTTAAATTCTTCGATGTGGACTGGGATGCTTCAACCCACCAGGCAATTCCGAAGGCAAAACTGCAGGTTCCAGACAAGCGCTTATTCTTAAAATACGCTGTCATTCCAACTGTTTTTGTCACCAATGCATGCATGCGGCAAAATGACTCTGCACAAACGATATTACTTGCCGGTAAAATTTACGGATTGATAAAAGATATCTGTGAAACAAATCATATCAATACTTTGGATGAAATACAGGTGGACTGTGACTGGACCGCATCCACCCGTAAACAATATTTTTCTTTACTGAGATCACTTAAACAAATAAGTAATAAGGATATCTCCGCTACCATCCGTTTACATCAGATAAAATTCCTTTCCAAGAGCGGTGTTCCGCCTGCAGACAGGGGTTTACTTATGTGTTACAACATGGGCAACCTGAAAAATCCGGCTACTAAAAATTCCATTATTGAAACCAGTGAGTTAAAAAAATATACGGGCAATCTTTCTTCCTATCCATTACGCTTAGATGTCGCATTCCCTTTATTTGAATGGAAGGTATTGTTTCGGGAAAATAGTTTTAAAGGGTTGATAGAAAATATGCCCGCGGCTATCTTTGCCCATTCATTCGCCCTGAAGAATAATGGCCGGATTGAAATATTAAAAGATACCTTGCTTGCCGGGTACGAATTAAAAAAAGGGGATGTACTCAGAACTGAAGAAAGTGATATAACTGAAGTGCTTGCTGCTGCAACTGAAATAAATAAACGGCTAAAAAATACCCGTCTGCGGGTATCCTTCTTCCATCTTGATTCTGTAACTTTAACTAAATTCACCCCTAATGAACTGGAAAGCATTTATAGCATTTTCCGTTAGCGGATTCCTGGTTTCTTTTCCGCAAAATATCATTGGTTGCGGAGACGGTATGGACCCCTATGACTACTACACTTCCTTCTTTCACCCCGACTTACCGGAAACAGATGGATACCGGCCATTTTATTATACAGGGTATAATTTTTTATACGAGGATAAAGAACCAGCAGATGTAAGTGAACTATTGGCAAAAGAATGGGCATACTATTGTGGCGCACACGTTAACAGCGCAGACGCGAAAATATTTGTAAACAAATTTGCACCTAAGGATATCAATAGTTTGTATACCAGCATTGAAAAAAACCAGTCTGCCCCTGTTGCAGACTCGGTTATGCGTAATAGCATGACTACCTGGTTTATAGAAAATAAAGATCTTGAAGCATTAGGATACCTGTTGTATGCAAAACAGGTAGAACCAAATGTACTGGGCAGTAGCGACTCATGGGAACCGGTGAAAAGAGACAGTGTGAAAATGGCAAAGCTGATAAAAAACGGCCAGCAGTTATACCGGGCAGCTAAAAAAGATTTTTTTAAATTAAGATATGCTTACCAGGTTGTGCGGCTTGCCCATTACAGCGGTCGCTATGCCGATGCCATTCAAATGTACGACAGCTATATATCGGCCAACACTACTAACAGTGTATTGCAACCGCTTAGCCTTGCATTAAAAGGAGGGGCTTTGTATAGAACCGGTAAACTAAAAGAGGCCGCTTATTTATTTAGCAGGGCATTCAGCAGTTCTGTAGCCAAAAGAGTTTCCAATTATCTTGGTTTTAGCTGGAGTGTCAATTCAGCGGAGGCAAGAAAAGATTACCTGGCCTATTGTAAAAATAATGGCGAGAAGGCAGGTATGCTTTCCTTATTTTCGATGGGAAGCACGGGTAACGAATTAGGGGCCATGAAAGAAATTTATCAATTGAATGCAGGTTGCCCCGAACTGGAAGTACTCGCTGTTCGTGAAATTAATAAGCTGGAAGAAAAATATTTTACCCCCTCCCTCCAAAAAGAAAAAGGGGGTGTTTCTTTTTATTATTACTGGGAAAGGGACGGGGCAGACAGTTTATTTACCGCAGCAGGAAAAGAAACCAGCGCACTAATGGCTTTTTTACATGAAGTTGCTAAAAATAAAATTGTAAAGAACCCGGGATTGTTTGAAACGGGGGCGGCTTATACCGCATATATGATGAAAGATTATTCAAGCGCAAAGAAATACCTGGCTGCAGCGCAAAAAATGAACCTTACTCCGAAAATAAAAAATCAATGGACGTTAACCAATATATTGGTTACAATCAATGAAAATGAACAAATGGGTGCTGCATTTGAAGAACAATTATTACCATCTTTACAATGGCTGGAAGAACGGGTGAAAACCGAAAAGCCGACTGGTTTGGGTTTTAATGAAACCGGGCACTGGAGAAAAATATATCGCGACCTGATGAGCGAAATTTTGTCAAGGCGCTATCACAAGTTGGGTGAATATCACAAAGAGGCACTGTGTATTGGCGCGGCTGATATTATTGGCGCTACGGGTAGTAACTGGCATTATAACAGAGGAATAGATTTTATGCGGAACAACCTTGCAGTGAAAGATGTGGAAAAACTCTATTCATTTATAACCGGCAAACAAAAAAACAAATTTGAAAATTTTCTGCTGCAAAGGAATTCAATCAATCAATCCGTAGTTACTGATTTTGCAGGCACTGCTTATTTAAGAGCATTTGACTATGCAAATGCGATTCAATGGTTCAAAAAATCGACCGACAAAAAAACAATGATCATTCATAAAAACCCATTCATTGATTTGTTGTACGACCAGGAAGAGCAGTTACCCTCCGAAGCCAACTTCAGCACCAATAAAATAGCATTTGCAGAAACCATGTTACGGTTAATGCAACAAGCCGCAACGGATAAAGTTAATTCTGCTAAATACTATTATAAGATCGCTAATGGGATGTACAATACGACCTATTACGGCCATGCATGGGAACTCGTGCAATATGAACGAAGTGGCAGCGACGGGTACCGGATTCCCAATGGTGCCAATGCTTTTCAGAAAGAATATTATGGTTGTTTTTCGGCGCAGGAATATTTTGAAAAAGCGATGACCGCATCTGTCGATAAAAATTTTAAAGCCCGTTGTTTGTTTATGATGGCCAAATGCAGTCAAAAGCAGGTTGCCCGGCCTTCTTACAGCGACTTTAACTCAAATTATGATCAACTGGCACCGGCGGAAAAACTATACTGGGCTAAATTCAAGCAAAACCGGCATTTCCCGCAATTAATAAAAGATTACAACAACACGGTATTCTATAAGGAAGTGTATAACAGTTGCAGCTTTTTACAGGATTTTATCAGAAAGAGATAAAAAAAGAAAAGGCAGCAATATTTTAGAAAAACAGGAATTTTTTTACCCTGTTTTCATACAAAAATATTCCTGATTTATAAAAATGAATATTCATAATTTTTTATACCCGTTTTAAATATTTAACCATCCACGCCTTGTCAGCAATTATCTATTATTTATCGCTACCATTTATTTATCTTTTATCGCTTTTGCCTTTTCCAATGCTGTATTTTTTATCTGATGGCCTTTACCTGCTATTATACTATGTGACCGGCTACCGGAAAAAAGTAGTACTTGACAATTTGAAAAATTCGTTCCCTGAAAAAACAACGGCCGAAATAATCGTGCTTCACAAAAAATTTTACAGGTATTTCTGTGATCTTTTCCTGGAAACGCTTAAAACTCTTACGATCAGCCGGAAAAAAATGCTGGAACATTGCCGCATTGATCCCGGTGCTGAACTGTTATTTAAGGAGTTAGCCAAAGAGAATAAAAGCATAATTGTAGTAATGGGGCATAAAGGTAACTGGGAGTGGGCGGGGAACACATTCAGTTTGTGTTGTAAACATCAGCTATATGTGATCTATCATCCCCTGACTAATAAATACCTGAACGGGCTGATGTGTAAAATGAGGAAAAGGTTTGGGACAAAACTCATACCGATGAAAGATACTTTCAGAGACATGATAAAAAACCGCCAGGAGTTAAATGCAACAGCTTTTATTGCGGATCAATCTCCCAACCCTGCCAATGCACACTGGATGAATTTCCTAAACCAGGATACCGCGGTGTTTATGGGCACGGAAAAAATTGCACAGAAGATTAAATACCCGATTGTATTTGTATCAGTACAAAAATTAACAAGAGGTTATTATGTTTTGATGGCTGAACTATTACAAAGGCCGCCATATATTGGTACTGAAGGTGATATAACAGAAACACATACCAGGAAACTGGAATCTGATATCATTGCCCAGCCCGAAACATGGCTATGGACGCACAAAAGGTGGAAGCACAAACGGTTTTAAAATTTAAATAAAGTAACTTAGCATTTAAATATCTAATAATGCTCCTTGGTAAAAACCTGATACTTGCTACAAAACCGTTCGCTAAAGAAATAAGGAACAGGAGTTGGTTTCACACTATTTCCACACTTTTATTATTGGTATCGGCACTGGCCGGTACATTAGTTATACCTGCAATAGCGTTAAAATTAGCCTTCAGTATTACCGCGGGATTATTACTGATAAGGATGTTCATCATTTATCATGATCACCAGCATCATACCATTTTAACCAAATCTTCTACTGCAGATGTGATCATGACCATTTTTGGAATGTATATGCTTTCACCCACCAGTATCTGGAAAAGGTCGCATGATCACCATCACAACCACAATTCCAAACTATTCAGCGCAAGTATAGGATCCTATCCAATTGTTACCAGGAAAAAATACATGGATATGACCGCTATTCAGAAATTTTCCTACCTCGCCATACGACACCCTGTAACAATTGTACTGGGGTATTTTTCCATGTTTATTGTTGGTATGTGCGTCCGTTCCTTTATCAGCAACCCGCGTAAACATTTCGATTCACTGGTAGCGTTGGTATTACATATTACCGTGGCCGTGCTGTTATTTATTTTTTGGGGATGGCAGGCCTGGTTTTTTATGTTCTTCCTGCCTTTTCTAATTGCTTTTGGCATGGGGGCCTATTTGTTTTACGCCCAGCATAATTTCCCGGGTGTAGAATTTTATGAAAATAAGAACTGGGTGTACGAAAAAGCGGCATTGGAATCATCCAGTTTTATGAAAATGCACCCGCTAATGGAATGGTTTACCGGAAATATCGGTTATCATCACATCCACCACCTGAATTCAAAGATCCCTTTTTACCGGTTAAAGGAAGTAATGAAACATTTTGCTGAACTGCAAAACTGCAAAACCACTTCGCTGACACCAAAGGCCATGAGTGCCTGTTTTAAATTAAAAGTCTGGGACCAGGAAAGCAAACAGATGATTGGAGTAAAGGGCCTAAATTAACCAGGTGAAGAGCAGTGCTGATTTTCAAAATGTAAAAATTGCCCAATGCCTTAAACCACCGGTAAAATGAAAGAACTGGGGATTTGTTGCTATTTTTTTTCATTTGGCGGAGATGTTACCGCCATTTCCCCCACAAGTCGGCCGGATGAATTATTTTAACCAAAACATAAACAAAAACAGATACGATGCAATTTACCGCCACTCAGATAGCCGACCTGCTTAACGGCCAGGTAGAAGGAGATGCCAATATTACCATTACTAAATTATCTAAAATTGAAGAGGGGGTACACGGTTCCATTTCATTTCTTTCCAACCCGCATTACATTCAGTACTTATATAATACGCAGGCATCCGTAGTGATCATCAATAAAGATTTTACTCTAACTGCACCTGTTGCTGCCACATTGATAAGGGTTGAAAACGCCGGAAATGCATTTACCCAATTATTAGAAATGTACAACGAAGTAAAACTGAATAAAAAGGGCATCTCAAAACTATCTTTTATTGCTGAAAGCGCCACCATTGGGAGCGATATTTATGCAGGGGAGTTTTCGTTTGTTGGTGAAAATGCAATCATCGGTAACCATGTAAAAATATATCCACAGGTTTATATAGGCGACAATGCTGTGATTGGTGATAACACTACCATTTTTGCCGGCGTAAAAATTTATTCTGAAACCAATATTGGCAAAAACTGCATCATCCATTCCGGAACAGTGATTGGCAGTGACGGGTTTAGATTTACCCCGGAAAACGACAATAAAAAAGTTCCGCAGATAGGCAATGTAGTTATTGAAGACGATGTGGAAATAGGCGCCAATTGCGCTATTGACAGGGCAACATTGGGTTCAACGATCCTGCGTAAAGGTGTAAAATTTGATAACCTTATACATATTGCACATAATGTAGAAATTGGAGAAAACACCTATTTCGCGGCACATGGTGTAGTAGCGGGATCTACTAAAATTGGAAAAAATTGTATGTTTAGCGGACAGGTAGGAATTGTAGGACATTTATCGATTGCCGACAATACCATCATAACCGCACAATCCGGCATATCAAAAAGCATCACCAAAAAGGGAGAAGTGTATATGGGGTCACCCGCATTTGACGCCAATAAATATCGAAAAGCGTATATCCATTTCCGTAATCTTGACTCATTGGTGCAAAGGGTGGATAAAATAGAAAAGCTGCAAAAGGAAACTGAGTTGAAAGAAAATTAGTTTGTCCAAAGCCAAAATTATTCAAAAGGATAGCTTTTATAAAAATCAACGCCACACGAATGTGTGGCGTTTGTATTATGTGTTACTGTATACTTTAACGTTTGACGTTGAGTATTTCGGCTGTTCCCTTTGCGGACCAACGATTAACTGCACCCCATACTGTTGCCGCAATTCAAACATTTGTAGCAGGTACCGCTTCGCATGGTAATATGCCCGCAGGTATTACAGGCAGGCGCATCGCTCTGCATACTTTTGGCAGCCGCATTTACCCCGTCATACCCGTTAAATTGTGCTGCACTTAAATTATTTTTTATACTTTTTGCGGATTGTACATTTCCGGCCGGCGAAGAATGTCCGATCACCCTTACCTCACTTAACTCGTGCACCCGGTTACCAATTGTGGGTGTTGACTGATCCCATGGTTTATCCCCCAGGTTTTCCACTTCCGGCTTATCCAATACATGAACCAAATCATTTCTTCCCAAATATTCGTATGCCATCGACCTGAAGATGAAATCAATGATAGAGGTAGTGCTCTTGATATTTGGATGCTCCACCATACCGGATGGCTCAAAGCGCGTGAATACAAATTTCTCCACAAACTCTTCCAACGGAACCCCGTATTGCAAGCCAATAGAGATAGCGATGGCGAAGCAGTTCAGCATACTGCGCACCGTAGCGCCTTCTTTTGCCATGTCGATGAATATTTCACCCACCGTACCATCACCATATTCACCGGTACGCAGGAACAATGCCTGCCCGTTGATCTTTGCCTTTTGTGTAAAGCCCCTGCGCTTGGCCGGTAGCTTTTTCCGCTCTACAATTTTTGCAAGGCGGCCTTTCAATATCGTATCAGGACTGCTTTGCATGCGCTTGCTTACTTCATCTAATAATTCATCCACAGTCAATTTGCTCATATCAACTATGTTTGAGGAAGAATTACCAGTTGCATCAACTGCTTCTTCTTCCGCTGCTGCGCCTGTTGCTTTTTTCTTTTTATCAGATTTATTGCTCAACGGCTGCGACAATTTAGAACCATCCCGGTAGAGGGCGTTCGCTTTTAATCCCAGTTCCCAGCTCATCCGGTAGCAATCCGCAATTTCTTCTACCGTTGCTTCATTGGGCAGGTTGATGGTTTTACTGATGGCGCCGCTTAGGAAGGGTTGTGCCGCACCCATCATACGGATATGGCCATGCGCATGAATAAAGCGTTCACCTTTTTGCCCGCATTTGTTAGCGCAGTCAAATACCGGCAAATGTTCGTCTTTTAAATAAGGAGCGCCTTCCACTGTCATCGTACCACATATATATACGTTGGCTGCTTCAATTTCATCATCTGTAAAACCCAGGGCCTCCAGTAAGCTCCAGCCAAAGTCGTGGTATTGTTCGGATATATACCCCAGGCGCTGTAAGGTGGCTTCTCCAAATGTGTACACATTGAATACAAAGCCAATTTCAAAAGCGCTACCTAAAGCAGCTTCCACCTTTGCGAGTTCTTCTTTGGTAAAACCCTTTGCCAGTAAAGACGCGGTATTGATAAACGGCGCCCCTTCTAATGTAGCGTGGCCCTTTGCATAGTTTACAATTTCTTCCAGTTCTTTTTCACTGTACTTTAAATTCCGCAATGCGGCCGGTACACTTTGATTAATGATCTTGAAATAACCGCCCCCGCTCAACTTTTTAAACTTCACCAACGCAAAATCAGGCTCTACCCCGGTTGTATCACAATCCATTACCAGTCCAATTGTTCCGGTGGGCGCAATTACGGTGGTTTGTGCATTGCGGTAACCATTCTTTTCGCCTAACTGCACGGCATCATCCCACGCTTTAATAGCCGCTGTTAATAAGTAATCAGGGCAATATTTTGAATTGATCCCCTGGGGTTTTATTTCAATACCTTCATAAGCTTCCTGTGCATCGTAAGCCGCCGCACGGTGGTTGCGCATTACACGCAGCATGTGTGTTTTATTGTCGTCATATTTGGTGAAAGCCCCTAAAAAACCAGCCATCTCCGCCGAAGTTTTATAAGCAACCCCCGTCATGATCGCGGTGATAGCGCCTGCGATCGCTCTTGCAGCCTCGCTGTCGTAAGGAATGCCGCTTACCATGAGCATGCTGCCGAGATTGGCGTACCCCAGTCCCAGTGTCCTGTAATCATAAGATAGCTGTGCCACTTCCTTTGATGGAAACTGCGCCATCAACACAGATATCTCCAATACCGCGGTCCACATCCGGCAGGTATATTCAAAACCTTTTACATCAAAACTGTTGTCGCTTTCTTCAAAGAAACGGCGAAGGTTTACAGAGGCCAGGTTACAGGCGGTATTGTCGAGGAACATATACTCGCTGCAAGGGTTAGACGCCCTGATGGCACCACCTTCCGGGCAGGTATGCCATTCATTAATAGTAGTATCATACTGCGTACCAGGGTCAGCGCATTTCCATGCAGCATGGGTAATTTGTTTCCACAATTTAGCGGCTTTTACTTTTTTCATTACCCTTCCATCACTTCTTCCTTTTAGTTCCCAATCACCATCTTCATCCAATACTTTAAAGAAAGCGTTAGGGATCCGAACAGAATTGTTGCTGTTTTGTCCGCTAACGGTACGGTAGGCTTCCCCTTCATAATCACTTGGGTAACCGGCGGCAATTAAAGCAGCTACTTTATCTTCTTCTTCAACTTTCCAGTTTACAAATTTTTCAATTTCAGGATGGTCAAGGTCGAGGCAAACCATTTTAGCCGCACGGCGGGTAGTACCCCCGCTTTTAATAGCGCCTGCCGCCCTGTCGCCAATTTTAAGAAAACTCATTAACCCGCTGGAGGTACCACCACCGCTTAATTTTTCTCCTTCGCCACGTATGCTGCTGAAATTGGTACCCACCCCGCTTCCGTATTTGAATATCCTTGCTTCCCTCACCCAAAGATCCATGATGCCACCTTCGTTTACCAGGTCATCATCCACACTTAAAATAAAACAGGCATGCGGCTGGGGCCGCTCATAAGCCGAGGTGGATTTTTTTAACTGCCCGTCAACAGCGTCTACATAATAATGGCCCTGTGGTTTACCGCTGATTCCATATACTTCAAACAGCCCGGTATTAAACCATTGCGGGCTATTGGGTACACAGGCCTGGTTTAGGATGGAGTATGCCAACTCATCATAAAAAACCTGCGCATCTTTTGCCGTTGCGAAATAATTGTACCGTTCACCCCATACCCTCCAGCAATGCGCCATGCGATGGGCCACCTGTTTGATGGTGGTTTCACTTCCGCTGGTGCCATCCGCCTGGGGTACGCCTGCTTTACGAAAATATTTTTGTGCCAATATATCTGTAGCTATCTGGCTCCACTGTTTCGGAACTTCCACATTATTCATTTGAAATACAATCTCGCCGGAAGGATTTTTTATTACGGAAGTACGATAATCATACTCGAACATATCGTAGGGGGATACACCCTCTTTTGTAAACTGCCGGCTGAACTGGAGGCCTTTAGCTGCATTTTGTGTTGGCATATTATAATTATATTGATGGGTTAACTAATTGTTAAGGACAACGAAATTATCTATAGTAAGTGACTATTCCACCCTATAAATATTAACAGGTGTGGACAAAAAAGGTGGATAATTTTTAAGAAGCAACAGTACAGGGCTTTTGATCACTTTTCGTCATTTTTTAAAAAAAATATTCATTAAAAACCGGGGAAAGTTCATTAAAATAACAAATTACCCGAATTGTTTAACTAACATGCATTTTGGCGCCTTGAAACACGCCGTTAAGCTGATTTCTGTTAAAAATATATGCATCACCGGACACTGGTTTCAAAATATATGCCGTTCCAGCAACAACGCAAAGGAGCTTTTTGCACCATTGCATTTCACAAGAAATGACAAGATGGTTGTTTTCAAAAGTTGATTCATTGCCCCAAAAAAACAACCATCGGAAAATCGGTCATCAAAGATTCATCTGGATGTTATCTTTACCGGATGAGAGCTGTAGTACAAAGAGTAATAAAAGCCGGGGTAACAATTGACAATTTGGTGAAATCGGAAATTGATAATGGGTTATTGGTATTGGTAGGTATTGAAGACGCGGATACGATTGAAGATATTGAGTGGCTGAGTAAAAAGATAGTGAACCTCCGCATTTTTGATGATGAAAATAAAGTGCCTGATATTCCCGTAAAAGACACTGGTGGAGATATTTTATTAGTGAGCCAGTTTACCCTGCAGGCCAGTGTTAAAAAAGGAAACCGTCCTTCGTATATTCGCGCAAGTAAGGCAGAACGGGCAATGCCGCTCTATGAAAAACTTATTATACAACTGGAAAAAGACCTGGGTAAAAAAATATACACCGGGGAGTTTGGAGCCGGTATGAAAGTAATGCTGGTAAATGACGGGCCGGTTACGATCTGGATTGATACGAAGAATAAAGAATAACATACAAATTTTAAAATACATCCACGAATTTTATTGCACTAATTACACGAATTAAAACTTTCAATATAACGGAGATTATTTTAAAAGAAGAGTCTTATCAACTTATTGGAATTTGTATGGACGTACACCGGGAGCCTGGTATGGGGTTTAAGGAAATAGTTTATAAGGATGCGTTGGAATATGAATTTAAAACAAGAAACATACCTTATATCCGTGAAAAGGAATATAAAGTAAAATATAAAGATATAATACTTCCACGTAGTTATAATGCCGACTTTATGTTTATGGAACGATCATACTGGAAGTGAAGGCATCGTATATGATTGTAAATAACTTTGTAAAACAAACCATTAACTATCTCAAAGCATCTGAATTACAATTAGGCATTATCGCCAATTTTGGATAAAAGTCATTCGTATCAAAAAGGATTGTTTTTTTATTCGTGTAATTCGTGCCTTTAAATTCGTGCCCTAAATTCGTGTTAGTTAATTCAGTAATTTTAGATAAATACTTTATTATGGGATTAGTGTATGCTGATATAGAGTTAATCAACCTGGCTGATGAAACTCTTTGCGAGGAGGGCTATCTACCAAAGGAAAAAGTTCGTTCCATCCCAATAAATGTGATGGCTGATTCTGGAGCAATAAGGCTTACCATTAATGAATCTATAAGGAGCAAGCTAGGCTTAAAAATAAGGAGTTCGATGGATGTTTTGCTGGCAGATGGTTCAAAAATAAATTTACCGGTGGCCGGACCGGTAAGAATAAAATTTAAAGAAAGGGATTGCATTACAGATGCATATGTGTTACCCAATAATGAGGAACCGCTGCTAGGCGCAGTGCCATTAGAACTAATGGATTTGATTATTATACCAACAGCACAAAAAATAGATTATAACCCGCTCCACCCGGATGGGCCCCTGGGTTCTTTAAAATAGGGTTGGATAAAAACTCCCTATCCCGATTCATCTTATTTTTTCAAAATCATGACCATTCAACAGGCACAGCAAGACGTAGATCAATGGATAAAAACCGTTGGCGTAAGATATTTTAGTGAACTCACCAACCTCGGTATTTTGATGGAAGAAGTTGGCGAGTTATCAAGACTGGTGGTAAGAACTTATGGTGAACAATCCTTTAAGGAAACTGATAAAGGAAAAGAGTTAAGTGATGAAATGGCGGATGTGCTTTGGGTGCTGATCTGCCTTGCCAACCAAACCGGAGTTGACTTAACCAAAGCCTTAGAGAAAAATTTTGAGAAGAAAAATTCCAGGGATGCAGAGCGGCATCAACAGAATAAAAAATTAAAATAAACAAAATAAATGATTGAATTCTTAAAAGTATTGGTTAATTTCTTTGAACTAAATCAGATTACCTACATGCTTTCCGGCAGTGTTGCAATGAGTTTGTATACACTGCCGCGATTCACAAGAGATTTTGATTTTGTGGTTCATTTAAAGCCGGGTGACGTAAAAGATTTGGTTGAGCATTTTAAAGAAGGATACTATTGCGATGAAGATGCGATAAGAGACGCAATACTTAATAAAAGTATGTTCAATGTTATTGATCATAAAAGTAGCTACAAGGCAGATTTCATTATTTTGAAAAATGAGCCTTACAGAATTACTGAATTTGAAAGACGGAGGCTAATAGATTTTTTTGAAATGAAAATCTATGTGGTATCACCGGAAGACCTATTGCTATCAAAAATCATTTGGGTACAGGAAACCCAAAGTTCGTTGCAATTTGAAGATATCAGGTCATTATCATCTTTGGATAATTTAGACCGGCAATATATTGATAAATGGATTGATATACTGAAATTGAATACCTTTAACCTGCTTAAAAAATGACAGATACACCCCAACACATACAGGAACTTCAATTAAAAATCTGGTTATCAAAATCGCCGGGCGAAAGGCTGCGGCAGTTTCTTGTGGATAATGATGCGTTGTACAAAGCTATAGTAAAGGCCAAAGAACAGATGGGAAAAGAGAAGCCAGCCTAGCTCTTTTATATTTTTCCTTTTCGCACTTAGTTATTTTCAATAGAAAAATTCAACATAACTAAATTCCTGTGCTATTACATTTTCATAAATCATTTTTTAATATTCCCTCTTGTAAACATCCATTAAAATTTTCCGGAAAACAAATGAACCCGATGGTCAATGATTTCGGGCAAGCCGGCTTAAATCGGTAGCGGTACTGTGGAATGGGGCCCCTTAAAATTTGCATTGTTGCAATACAAACGTATTAATATTTATATCCGCATTATTTGAGGGGTTTATTTTTTACTTTTGCAGCATTATGGCAAACGAAGCAAACAATTTCCCTGAACTGATCTCTCATTGTAAAGAATACGGTTATATTTTTCAATCCTCCGAAATTTATGATGGACTGGCAGCCGTGTACGATTATGGCCAGAATGGCGCACAGCTTAAAAAGAACATCCGCGATTACTGGTGGAAAAGCATGACGCAACTGAACGACAATATCGTTGGTATTGATGCGGCCATCTTTATGCACCCCACTACCTGGAAGGCAAGCGGCCACGTGGATAATTTCAGCGACCCCATGATCGATAATAAAGACAGTAACAAAAGATACCGGGTTGATCATTTGATAGAAGGTTTTGCAGAAGAACAAGAAGCAAGTGGCCATGAGCAACTGGCCATTGAGCTACTGGCTTCAATGGATTCTTTACTGGCAGCAAATGACTATGCAGGGTTAAAAAAACTGATTGAAAACAACAACATAAAATGCGCCATCAGCAAAACCTGCAACTGGACGGAAGTGAGGGAATTTAATTTAATGTTCAGCACCCAGATTGGCAGCGTGGCGGAAGAAAGCGATACCATCTATTTACGTCCAGAAACGGCGCAGGGCATTTTCGTAAACTTTTTAAATGTGCAAAAAACGGGTCGGATGAAGATCCCCTTTGGCATTGCGCAAACCGGTAAGGCCTTCCGAAATGAAATTGTAGCAAGGCAGTTTATTTTCCGGATGCGGGAATTTGAACAAATGGAAATGCAGTTTTTTATCCGCCCCGGCACGCAAATGGAATGGTACAATTACTGGAAGGAGGAAAGGAAAAAATGGCATGAGAGTTTAGGCATACCGGCAGAAAAATTACGTTTCCATGATCATATTAAACTGGCGCATTACGCGGATGCAGCTTTGGATATAGAATTTGAATTTCCCTTTGGCTGGAAAGAACTGGAAGGTATCCACAGCCGTACGGATTTTGATCTGACACAGCACCAGGCTTTCAGCAAAAAGAAATTGCAGTATTTTGACAACGATTTAAAAGAAGATGGAAAGCCCTATGGCAATTACATCCCTTATGTAGTGGAAACCTCCGTGGGATTAGACAGGCTGTTCTTAACCATTATCAGCTTAGCTTATGCCAATGAAAAATGGACGAAGGAAGACGGTACCGAAGATAGCCGGGTAGTTTTGCGCATACCCGCAAAAATCGCCCCTACCAAGCTCGCCATTTTACCATTGCTGAAAAAAGATGGCCTCCCCGAAATTGCCAGGGAACTGATGAATGAATGCAAGGGCAGTTTCATGTGTTTTTACGAAGAAAAAGACGCGATCGGTAAACGTTACCGCCGGATGGATGCTACCGGTACACCATTTTGTGTTACCATTGATCACCAGACAAAAGAAGACAATACTGTCACCATCCGGTACAGGGATACGATGGCGCAGGAAAGGGTTGCTTTGGCGGATGTTAAGAAGATGGTAATGGAGTTAATTAGCTAATGTGCTGATATGCCAGGGTTATAGTTTTATATTGGGTGTATGAATGAACAAATTATCATATCATTAATTGAAAAATTTCAGTCGTTAAATTTATCAGCCATTATTGATTTTGACAAGTTTAACCGCTATGCAATTACGCACCACTCCACCACTATTGAAGGCAGTGAGCTTACAGAAACCGAAACAAGGCTTTTGTTAGACGAAGGCATTACCCCTGCCGGAAAGCCGCTGCTGCACAGTTTAATGGTGCAGGATCATTACAATGCATTGTTATTTATTACACAAAAAACAAAAGAAAAAGTTAGTGTATCCCCGGAGTTTATCCAATCAATCAATGCTGCTGTAATGAAACAAACAGGCAGTGTATACCAAACTGTTTTTGGCGAACTGGATGCGGCAAAGGGGGTGTATAGAAAAGGTAATGTAAGTGCAGGCGGCAGTTATTTTGCGGGCTACCAAAAAGTAGAGGAACTGGTAAGCAAGCTTAGTGATGGCATTAATCAAAAACTTGCTGTAGTTACCACAATTACTGAAAAAATAAATATTTGCTTTGACGCGCATTTTGATTTAGTTTCCATTCACCCTTTTTATGACGGTAACGGAAGAACGAGCCGCCTATTAATGAATTACCTGCAACTGTATTTTAATCTACCGCTCAGTAAAGTTTTTAAAGAAGATAAAGCTGCTTATTTTGATGCGCTGACACTAACAAGAAAAGAGGAAGACATGTCCATCTTCAGAAATTTTATGTATTCGCAATATGCAAAATACCTGTTAGCGGAAATTGAAAAATTTGAACAGACAGGTAATGGTGGAACTAAAAACAAAGGATATTCATTTGTGTTTTAGAAAAAAATCGATTGCAAAATACCCCTCCCCCCGAGGCCACGATACCGTGTAAACGAAATATTTTTCAATGCAGCATTACGGTCTGACCCGGTGTCTGTATCATGATCTATAAAGCGCCGGATTAAAAGTTGCATCGTATAAATCAGGAAGCAGGTGATTGCTTATTAATATGCTGTCAACGGCTTTGAAAAAGCACATAAAAAATGTTCGCCCTTCCATAATATATTTGTACTTCCATTAACAATCAACTATTAATTCCCCCCTTATATTTATTGCCTCAACATCACCAAAATTTACTTTATGAAAAAAATCACCATTGCTTTATTACTCATTGTTTACTTTAGTTCAGCTTCCTTTGCGCAGGAGACAGGTTCTTCCAAAGTGCCCGGGCAAAATTCTTTTTATGCTGAGTTAGGAGGGCCGGGAATACTATTTTCCGCCAACTTTGACCGGCGGTTTACCAGGTCGCATTTAGGATTTGGCGGCAGGGCGGGAATTGGTTTTGTAAGCGGTGATTTTGATGAGAATTCATCTTCTTTTAATACTTTTCCCCAATCTGTGATAACCGTGCCGCTTCAGTTGAATTATATTTTTGGCAAAAACAATTCCGTGCATACTTTTGAAGTGGGACTGGGAGCAACTTTTTTAGGCAGAAAGATTGATATTTTTGATTTTTATGATGAACAGCGGACACAAATATTTGGCACGGCCTCGTTCATGTACCGCAGGCAACCAAAAAATGGCGGCTTTAGCTGGAGAGGCGGGTTAACGCCATTAATTGCTAAAGGATACATACAACCATTTGCCGGATTTAGCGTGGGATACACATTTTAAAGAATGTTTGAACCGACTCCGCTTAGATCGCTATTGTGAATAATCCGTTTAGTGGAACTCCTGAACACGGTTCAGTTATTTCTTTTAGGGCAGTCTGTTTTTTTAAAGTAATCAAATATTTTTTGATACACTTCTTGTATAGTATAGGGTACATATCTCTTTCATTTAGTTTTTTTTAAAACTTAAACATCACCTGGCATTGTATCAAATTAATAAATTTAAAAAGCCATATATAAAAATAACTGATCCATTTTCTCAAAACACAAGTGCGCCAAATTTCATTTTGCTGAACCAACATCACAGATACGCGTATTATTGCAGGGAAAGCGAAAAATCAAATCTTCCTTTTGCCGGAAGTCGCAACCTCGGAGGTAATAGCGCTCCATAAGGATAAAGTTTTTCAATACAATCTGTCAAAATATCAACCGCGGGTTTTATAAACCGCCGTGAAGTCATCTTGCCTGAAAAAAATTCAGTTTAAATATCAACGGCATTTATTTTGTTGTCATTCGATTGATTTTTTACTAATCATTTTCATTTTTAAACCATTAAAAAAGGAGGTCGTTATGTCAATCATCAAAAGAAATGGAAATCAACTACCCGGTTTTCCCGGCTTTTTCAATGATTTTATTACAAAGGATTTATGGAACTGGGGATTAGAAAACAGTTCCCTGACAGGTACTACCATCCCGGCAGTCAACATCCGGGAAAATAATGAAAACTTTCTGGTGGAAATGGCTGCCCCCGGGATGAATAAGCATGATTTTAAGGTAGAACTGAATGGCAATTCCCTTACCATTACTTCGGAGAAAAATTTTGAGGAAGAGCCAAAAGAAGAAGAACGGTATTCACGGAAAGAATTCAGCTATCAATCATTTTCCCGCATCTTCACTTTGCCAAAAGATGTAGTGGATGCCGATAAGATAGAGGCAAAATACGAAAATGGTGTATTGTACCTCGTAATTCCCAAAAAGGAAGAAGCCAAACAAAAAGGTCCAAGGCTAATTCAAATTTCCTGATATTTTTTTGAAGGCTGGGTATGGGCGATCCATTGTGACGGTCCCGGTTTTTAATACGGTACCGGCTTAGTTGAATTAACCTTTGATAGCATTGGATGTTTTTTGGTTGCACGGTTTCTTAAGAAAGCTTAAAACTGTTTAAAAAATACGCCTGGGTGTTTGAATACAGGAATACAGCCCGGGCGTATTTTTACTGATTTAAAAAAATCAATTTTTCTTTACCGCAGGGAAATGTTGAATTTTTTGATCCAGTTCAACAATCTTTCCATTAACTATTTTTAAATCATCAACGATAGAAAGTGAATCTGTTTTTCCTTTTTTGTCCGTTTGAATTTCCCTGTACCACAGCGTAACGTATTCATCCTTTTTGTCTTTGGATATTACAGATTCCCAGTCTCCCATATTTATCTTTAAAGCGGAGAGTTCACCCCTTGATTTTGTAAACATTTTTATAAGGCTGTCTTTGCTAAGCTTGTCCCTGTAGCCATCAAACCTCAGTTCCACACTGTCTCCAAATGCCGATACACAGGTGTTAATGTCACCGTTTTCATAAGCTTTCAGCGATTTCATAACATTTAATGCGTGATTTTTATCACCGGGCTGCCAGTCCTTGTATGGTTGGTCAAGGGTATAAGGGTAATCAAGTTTTTCCATCTGGGTGGAAACTGTTGAGCTATCTGCAGGCTTTACGTCTGTAGTGCTTCCTTTATCGTTACATCCGGATGCAAAAAATACCATGAAGATTATAACCAATGCCTGTTTCATGTTTTAAAATTTATAATGAAAGATAATTAACCTGTATGGGTGCATTTCCAATTGTCGTTAGGATTGCCAACCTTTTGTTTACTGCGAGAATTTGAAATCCACCTCCGTGAATTTGATGACTCGTCAAAATTAATAAAGGCCGTTATTTTACCTACGCAGGATTAAGATAGACAGTAAAAATTTAGAATACAAGTTTTTGGGTCAAAATTATAGTAATACGAAAGGTTTGGATCTAATTCATGTAGGAGTATTTTTCAGTCAATGGCAGCCTAAACAGTATTGTGGTTAACGCGGTCAACGCTTAAGGATAGGTGTCCACTGTTTTAATAAAACCACAATTGTTTATTTTCCAGCAACATTTTTTCAATAGCGCTTACAATTTCCGGGGGTATTTTTTTATTATCAGCTACTGAATTTTCTTCTGCAGAACAAAAGGAGTCTGAATAGGTGAGTTCGAGACTTTCGCCTGCCAACAATGATTTTCCTTTTTCCTTATCACTTACAAAAAAATAATAAGTACCATTCTTTACAAATGTCTTCACCATTAGACCATAAGTTTCACCATTATATTCAATCCTTAAACTTCCTTGCAGGTTCATACCGTATTTTTACTTGTAATATTTAATTTATATAAAAAGAAATCAAAGGGAAATAAGTGGTATTCAAGAATGGTAAAGGAGATAATAATGCGGAAATTACGGCATTTATCGTAATTCTACTATTAAATATTATTTTACCTTGCAGATTGGGTGCTTTTTCGGCTTCAAATGTACATATAACAAAAAAAACTATTGTGAAAATCCGATTAAGGCGTTACCGGAATGAACCATCACTTGTCATCAACATTTGTAGACGCTATTACCGCGGCATTCACGCGGTAACAGGTGTTAATCTCCCCAAAAACATTATATTCATTCTACCAATTAGGATGTACCTATTTCGGCCCGGCACAGGAATAGTTGCCCGGGCCGGACTAAGGATACCGATATCAAAAAGTTATTTTCGTACTTTTCCTACTGATCCGTTACCAGTGAGCAATAGTTCGAAAATTCTATCAGTGGTGAGCCCTGCTTCTTCCCTGTGTGAAACATATACTATCGCCGTGCTGGTTTTAGCAGCTATTTTATTAATGAGCACCGTAAACAATGCCGCCATTTCATCATCCAGGCCGGATGTTGGTTCGTCTAATATCAGTAATGGCGGGTGTTTGACCATCGCCCTTGCAATAAGAACCATACGTTGGCGGCCGGTAGGCAACAAACGAAAAGGTTGGTTGCTATCTTTATCCATTCCAATAACCGACAACCAGTCGCGGGCGAGTTGAACCTGCCTGTCATTTGGCTTTGTATATAATCCGATCGAGTCAAAAAAACCTGAAATAATCATTTGTTCTACAGAATCCTGTCTTTCAAATTGGAATGCCATTGATGGGGCGAAATACCCAATTTTCTTTTTAAATTCCCATATGCTTTCCCCTGTACCCTTTCGATGCCCAAACAAAAATATATCCTGTCCGTACCCTTTAGCACTATTGCCTGTTATCAACGAAAGCAGGGTACTTTTTCCTGAACCATTCGGCCCTGTCAATTGCCAAAATTCCCCTCCATTAATTTCCCAGCAAATGTTTTTAAGTACAGGCCTGCCGTTGTATTGAACAGACAAATTATTCATCGCCACAAGCGGTCGGGTCTGCGGTTCGTAGCTTGCAAATGGGGGAGGAATGATGCCATTAAAACTGTAATTATTTTTGAAATTTAACTGCGCAGGAAAATCCTTTGGATCATGGCTGCTAATTACCGACCTGCTTTCAACAATGTAAATAGTTTTAATAAAGGGTAACAACTCATTTTCCCTGCTAAAAACCTGGATGAACATTGTATTTTCAGCCATAACCTTCAGCATTAACAAAACAGATTGCCGGGCATCCTTATCAAGACTTTCAAATACATCGTCAACAATAATATAATCCGGCTTTCTGTCGATGATAAAGGATAGCAATGCTTTTCGCTGTTCTCCGTTGGAAGAACAGGACAGGGTATTATTATTTCCAGCTACAATTTCAAAATGGTCGTGACGGATTTCTTCATTTATAAAATGCTTAATCCTATTATTAGAAAAAATCTCACCCCTCAGTTTACTAAGGGATACCGGTAATTCAAGCTGGCTTCCTTCCTTTATTTGATCCATCAGCCAGTCTTTATCACCATTATGAGTTATATAAAATGCGGTATGTTGTATTTTTTTCATTGAACCGGGAAAGAGAATTCTAATAATTTTTAAGTGTTGAATATAGCAACAATATATATGAATGCACACTTAATATATTTGCTGTTCATTTTGTGCAGATTATGATAAACTTTTTGTCTCCTTTTATCAGGCGAAACAAAATCACCGGTAATAAAGCGTCAGCGATTGATTTGGCCGATTGAAAAAACAGTTGATATATTTTCGGATGATGCAGGCAAAAAATAACCGGATCGTACCAGGTTTATACAATGAAAGCAGGAACATGTACATGTAGTAAAATTGATGACCCAAAAAGGGTTAAAAATCCGCCAATGGTTTTATCATGCCCTTAAACTCAGGGCATATTAAAGGGTGATGGAAATAAGCCGGATAAGGTATTACAGGCAACCTGCCTGAATGAAGGGTATATCTCAGGGCCGCAAAAATGGAATTTAAAAATTTAAGGCGCCGATTGAAATATCAAATTTTAAGGCGATGCATTTACTTACAATAAAATATTCTTCATGCCAATGCGGATCTGTCGTCCGGGTTATTTTAGAACAGCCATCCCCAATCAGGAATTGCAATTCCCTAACAGATAATAAATGATAATAAAAATGATAATAGTGCTAAAACAGCCGCCGCCAAGTTTTTTTGCACCGTAGCCGGCTATTAGCCCCCTGAATAATTTATTCATACCCTTTGTATATTTAATTGTGAATTATTATTGGCTTGTAAACATTAATTGTACCAAAATACTTTTGAATTTTCGCCCGCATAATAAATACTTTACATTCAGGAGAATCAATAACAATAAATAATAAGTGGTTGCATTTTAGTAAAACACAGGGAATTTTAGTACACTTTTATGATGACTAAAAAAATTATTATAAAAAAGATTTTTCTTACAGCCTGTCATTTTTTAGTAGAAAATATTACCCATTATTTTCATTCCCCATAATTATAGACGCTCATTAGGTTGCATTAGTATTACGTCCACCCATTGGCAGTATTATTGTATCATGCTGGTATTAATAAAAACTTTTAACCTTGTAAAAAATGGACTTAACAAAAGAAGATCTGCCCGCCACCATACAGGCGTTTGAATTACAGGATGATAAAGAAATATTTATTGCAGAGCAGGTAGTAAACAGCCAGTCGGAAATAGCAGCATTTACAACACGGTACACCGGTAAACTAATCAAAGCAAAAAAGGTTGCAATGAGCGAAGTTTACCATAATGGCAGTACTGCTACCATAAAGAGGCGTTCCTCAACCGGATTAATCATGATTATTTTAATTGTGATTATAATAGCGCTGGTTTTATATGGGTTTTCTACAGGCTGGATACAGGAAAAATTCAATTTAAAAATTTAGGGGAGTGAATTTTATCAACCAGTCTTACTCTTTTTTTTATTGGGGCGAAAATTGTATTTATTCAAAACCATGACTGCGCTTCCTCTTCTTCCATTTTGACTATAACAGGTTCTTCCGGGATAATCACAGGTTCGGCTATTATATCGGCAGGGCTATCTTCAATGGTTTCTTCTATCAAAACTGGTTCCCCTGTGGCGAAAGCAGGTTCGAAATCGGTAGTATTACTAACTGGTTTAGTGATCATACCGTCTATAACCGCATTTTTTTCTATATGAATTTCTACCGTAC
Source organism: Ferruginibacter sp. (assembly GCA_014379625.1). Lineage (GTDB taxonomy): Bacteria > Bacteroidota > Bacteroidia > Chitinophagales > Chitinophagaceae > Ferruginibacter. The sequence continues at coordinate 24,043 of JACMLJ010000055.1, forward strand.
TGATATTCCCTTTTACGTAACAGGTATTATGTAAAATCATTTTACCACTGCATTGTATATCACCGATAACCGTTCCAAATATTTCTAATGTTTCGGCTTTTACATTACCGGTAATTACTGCATTTTTTAAAATGCCCAGCGTTCCGTTTACAAATACATTTCCGTTTACTGAACCCGCAATTTGCCCGGGAACATCTACCGTAAAAGTTCCGGTAACCGTCATCCCTGCAGGCAGGTAAAAGCTTTTTTTGGAAGCAAAATTATTCAATATATAAGTAAGAATAGACAATAGATATTAAATGCGGATGATTAACTATTTTTTTCAAAAAAGGAGACGGCGGTTGATGCGTTTCCCAAATCGATACCAAGGCAACGATCGGGTTTTGTATCGGAAATGCGCAGGGAATTGTACAAGTAACCTATACTAACAATATTTTGCGGATCTGGAACTACCTCTACAGGAATAAAACCGGCAAATTCTTCTGCCACCGCATCGGTTAATTCCTTATAATGTGCGCCGCCGCCCATCAGGTATATTTTCTGACAAGTTTCGAGATCGGCATCGGTAAAGTGTTTGCGCAGCAACGGGGATACTACTTCTTTATAATACTGGTTTAATAATTCTCTGCGCATTGCCAGCAAATCTATCCTCTTTCTATTGGTAAATATAGAGCCCTTTGCAAAAGCATCATCCATCTGGTGCTCATTTTTCATTTCAAGTGAATATTTTTGATTCAATTCACGGGTAAGGTTTCCGATAACATACCTGATACCATGACTGCTAAAACTGCTTCTATGAATAAGCCCTTCAGTTGTAGCCATCGCTCCCTCTACGGTCCCAAAACCAAAACTTATGGCTATGAGGTTTTCTTTTTCCGCATTGGGGATGGTCTTTTTCAGGCCAATGATACCTCCTACGATTTCAGGGATCACTTCATACAAATCTATTTCAAAAGTATTTTTCTTAACGGCGCCTTTCAAATTAAAAGTGCGTGTGTCATGGTCGAGTAAAAAATGGCGTTTGGCAAGATATTGTTCCGCAATAGGCTTATAAATGTTGTATGTAGCGAGCGGGAAACCAGTGGTGACAACAAAGGGGTGTTGCAGTTTTTCTACTACATTTACGATGGCAGATCTGAAAAGAATGTCGAAGTCTTCTCCATCGGGGGCGGCATTTACTATTCTACCGGCATTAACGGCTGATCTTTTTGCAAGGTTACCAACCAGGTACCAGGCATCATTTCTTTTTATTTTAATACCGTTCAGCAGGTCTTTTGCTGAATTTTCGGTATTCCCAAATGCGGTTTCAAAGATGCTTGGAAAATTAATGGTAGAAACTTTCATTAGTGAGGTATATTTTTCAAAGCAAAAAATAAACAAAATTTCTGTATGTAACTAAATTTTCTCAAAATTTAATTGAATGGTATCAGCATATCTCAAAAGCCCCTCAGCTTTCTCAACAAGAATACAGAATTGATGCAAATAATATATTATATCATCACCGCTTGACCGTTGATCTATTTTCCACGAAGGCATGAACCGGCACAAATAAATTTGTATCACCTATACGTTGCATAAATGCAACAATATTGTTTTGATGCTTTCTTACTTAGTAATGGAATGAGGATAGGCAGACTTTGCTGCAATGCATTGATAATGGGGGATTATCTTTCCAAACAATTGCTTTTCATCTACACCTTACACAAAAAAGGTTGTACCGCTTAAACGGAACAACCTTTTCAATCCTATAAATACCGAAGGCAAATGAATAGTATATAGTTGAATCCTGCATACCTCCACATTGCCTGTTTTTTCCCGATTATTTTCTGTCGGCCAGTTTAGATAACAATCTAAGTATTTCAAGATATAACCAAACAATGGTAACCATTAAACCAAAGGCCCCATACCATTCCATATATTTTGGGGCACCCGCTGCCGCTCCCTGTTCCATCATATCAAAATCCAGGATCAGGTTAAGCGCTGCAATGGCAACTACTACCAAAGAAAATCCAATCCCCATAAGCGAACCTTCATGCAGAAATGCCATATGCACACCAAACATACCGGATACCATTGCAATTAAATAAAAGATGGCGATCCCGGCAGTAGCTGTAAATATGATGGATTTAAATTTTTCGGTGGCACGGATTATTTTAAAACTATACAACAGGTACATCGCTATGGCGGTGCCAAAAGTAAGCCCCACGGCATTCATTATAATATTGGGCATCTTTTCAGCAAAGGCTTCGTTGTAATAGGCAGAAATAGCGCCGATAAACAAGCCCTCGAGCAACGCATATAACGGGGCAAGATAGGGTGACCATTCTTTTTTAAACATAATCACTACTGCCACTACCAAACCTCCAATGGCCCCGCCCCATATCAAAGGTTGTACATTTCCGCCTTGCGCGAATTCTTTCCAGGAATAATAAGCAGTACCCATCAGCATTAAAAACATAAAACCAAACTTGTTCAAAGTACCCCTTACCGTCATTGAATTGTTATAGTCGATGTATTCAGTTTGCTTAAATGCTTTTTCAGAAAGCGTTGGATTTCCAGATTTAAACAGATCCATAGTTGTAATTTTTAGCGGTTAAAAATAAAACATTTCAGTGTATCAGCCACATAAAACATTTTACTGTGCTGTTAATTTTTTATTCCGGGATATTTGGATATGAATTCAAAATTATACTCATCCGCGGTTTTTAATTTTTTTATAAATGCATGTAAGATTAGCGAGTCAGCAGCATCTTCATATACCTGGTCGTGGGCCAGCAATACCAGGTGGTCGGGCGTTTTTGTTTTGCCGCGTATAAACAAACTGTCTACCTGTTGCAATAATTCATCACCCGAATTTTTCAAAATCAATTCACTATCATAGTGCCATTCCAGGTCCCAGCCAATGGCGGTAAATCCTGCATGTTGTAAACTATCGGCGGCAATTGAACTTTTTTTAATGTCTGTACTTGTTATAGTTTTCGTTCGCCAGATATTCCGGCCGGGTGTCCGGATAATGTTATTGACCAGGCGCAAACTATCTGCACAACGAAAAAAATCTTTTACGGCATCCCCGGGCCGGGAATAAAAGTTTCCAAACCGGTTATTTGCATGGGTGAAACTGTGGTTATTTACTTCCACAAAATCGCATTTTACCATGCTGTCATAAGTGGCGGTTTGTTCACCGCTGCCATATACATGTTCCCCAATAATAAACATACTGATGTGTACCTGCTCTTGTTCAGCAATATGCATTACTTTGCGGCTACCTTTATTGGGCCCATCATCAAAAGTAAGATAGAGGGTTTTCTTCTTTTTCTTTTTTTGGGGGGATGAAACTGTCATGGATTTTTCCGTAACTGAATCTGGTAAAGTAAACCGGATGGTAGCAACTGAAGTGGATGTTTCTGTCTGGAAACTATGGCAGGCAGTAAAAACAAGGGTAATAAAGGTTGTTTGTACAATTTTGGAAGCGGCTTGACCAGCTTCAGCATCGGGGTCCATAAAATTAAGGGGATAAATGTTTTGTTACATGAAGATATATGCAGTGTTAATACTTCTCAAATAACTGTTGTTAATGATTTTATAATAAAACGATGCCGGATACCCGATGGTGGATATTGAGTTAGAAATAGTTGAAAATAAGAAATACCGGCAATGATATTAAAAAATAAATTCGGTGTACCTTGCAGTAATTTTTAATGATTGATCATATGAGTATTAAAGAACAGGTAGTAAAGGAAGTAGTAATTAAATTTGCCGGAGATAGCGGAGATGGTATGCAGTTAACCGGCAGCCAGTTTACCAACAATACAGCCCTGCTGGGTATCGACCTGGCCACCTTCCCCGATTTTCCCGCAGAGATCAGGGCTCCGATTGGCACCCTGCCCGGGGTTAGCGGTTACCAGTTGCGTTTTAGCAGTGACAGGATTTTTACCCCGGGGGATACCTGCGATGTATTGGTAGCTATGAATGCGGCGGCTTTAAAAGTAAATTTAAAGGGATTAAAACCCGGTGGTGTGATCATTGCTAATATTGAAGGGTTTGACGCGAGGAACCTACGCCTTGCCAATTATGCCGAGGGCGTTAATCCATTGGAAGATAACAGTCTGGATACCTATGAACTGATCAAAATCGATGTTACAAAAATGACCAGGGAGGCATTGAAAGATTTCGGCATGGGGATGAAGGAAAAAGACCGCGCAAAAAACATGTTTGTACTGGGCTTTTTATATTGGATGTACAATCGGGAAATGGACAATACCATTGCCTTTATTAAAGAAAAATTTGGAAAAAAACCAGATATTTTTGAAAGTAATGTGAAGGCATTGCAGGCGGGCTATAATTATGGTGATACCACCGAAACTTTTACCACCAGGTATACTGTAGAAAAGGCAAAGATGGAGCCTGGCATGTACCGGTCGATAATGGGTAACCAGGCTTTATCGTACGGCTTGATTGCTGCTTCACAAAAAAGCGGGTTGCAATTATTTTTAGGCAGTTATCCCATTACCCCCGCAAGCGATATATTACATGAATTAAGTAAATATAAAAACTTTGCTATAAAAACTTTCCAGGCAGAAGATGAGATCGCGGCCATTACTTCGTCTATAGGAGCCAGTTATGGCGGAAGCCTGGGTGTAACTACTACCAGCGGCCCCGGCATGGCTTTAAAGGCGGAAGCAATGGGTTTGGCTGTGATGCTGGAAATACCTTTGATCATCATCAATGTGCAAAGAGGCGGCCCAAGCACAGGCTTACCTACTAAAACCGAGCAAAGCGACCTGATGCAGGCTTATTATGGACGCAATGGCGAATGCCCGATGCCTGTGATCTCAGCCTCCACTCCAAGCGATTGCTTTAGTGCCATATACGAAGCGGTAAGGATCAGCGTTCAACATATGACCCCGGTAATATTTTTAAGTGATGGTTATATTGCCAATGGCGCCGAACCCTGGAAATTTCCGGCTTCATCGGATCTCCCCGAAATTAAAGTGTCGTTCGCATCACAGAATATTGCTTCTGATATGGATGTAAATGGTAAGTTTCAACCTTATAAAAGAGATGAAAAATTAGTTCGCCCCTGGGCGATACCAGGTACAAAAGGCCTGGAGCACAGGGTAGGCGGACTGGAAAAACAGGATGTTACGGGTAATATCAGTTACGATTCGGATAATCACCAGCATATGGTGAAGACAAGACAAAAAAAGGTAGACCTGATTGCGAATTATATACCTGAGCAAAAACTGGATAGCGGCGCTGAAAAAGGAAAAGTACTGGTACTGGGTTGGGGAAGTACTTATGGCGCTATCAAAAGTGCATGCAGGGAGCTACAACTTGAGGGGCACCCGGTTTCGCACGCGCATTTACGCTATATCAGGCCTTTTCCAAAAAACCTGGGAGATGTACTGAAAAGTTTTGATCATGTGCTGGTACCTGAAATTAATAACGGACAATTGGTGAGGATTATCCGGGATGTATATTTTGTAGACGCCAAACCTTATAATAAAATAATGGGAATTCCTATTACAAAAGGGGAGTTGATAGAAGAAATAAAAAAGTTGTTGTAACCCCTTTTATTGAATACCAGCGCTTTTTGAAGTTGAGCTCAGTAGTGGGTATTGAGTCATTTTCAAATTTTCTCATTTGAAATCCAGGTTCTTCCTTTAGTTTTAATCGCCCCGGTTAATTTGGGCGCCAACCCACAAGATACGGTTGTATTTTATTAGTAGTAACTTGCAATCCGGGTTAAAATCGCTGTGGCCCGTGGCGCCTGATTAATTCTCTTCCAATTGCCATCCCCACCTTTAAATTGAAAGTAAAATACCCGTCATTATCTTTAGGATTTCCCCTGATGCCACCCTCTGTTTTATTATATTTTCCGGTAGGCCCCCCCGGATTAAAGCGGTCGTTCCGGCTTAGTTCATGCGCATTTTGCAACTTTATGCCGTTAAAGTATTTATCAAACAAATTAGCATCGATATACCTTGTACTTACATCATCCAGGTAATCTGTTGATAAAATACGATGCAAAAATTCAGCACGCACATTGACAGTATTTGAAAGTTCATATTTAAAACCAACACCCAAAGGGATATTTATCCCTGTTAATTTGTAAGGCTTTCTGCCGGAATATTCATCAAAACCCTGTCCTTCTGTACTTAAAGGTTGCAGATCAACCCAATTGTTTCTTACATAGCCCTGGGGATTAAATGAAAAGAACCCTATACCGGCTGCGATATACGGGGATAATCTGGGGGGTTCGTTGTCTCTTGTAAGCCAGTTAATAAAAATAAAAACCGGATGAAATTCCGCAATTAATGTTACTTCATTTACTTTACTTTTAAAATTAAGATTGCGTTCATAACGACCTTGCGCTGTGCTGCTAACTGATTGTAGAATACTGTCATATGATTTTACGCGGCCAAAAGTACCTTCTAATCTCACACCAACGGCATATTTATAGAGCGCACTGAAGTAAATACCACCGTTTAACTGGTTATTTCCGATATTAAGGTCTTTTACAAAGGGTTTTCCAAGACCCTTTCTTCCTCCAATATCTGATAAACAGTTCATTATGCCAAATGATCCGCCAATTTCATACATTAATGGAGTATCGTAGTAATTGTTATCATGGAAATAAAATTGGGCAGAGAGTTGTTGAGCAGAAGTGGTCAGCAGTACTGCTATAGCTGCAATAAGCCGTAATTTGTTCATAAGATAAAGGGATTCATTAGTGATAATCATATCGTGGTTTTATCAACCGGATACATGTGCTTATCAATTAACGAATATTATTCAATTATATTTCAAGTTTCCATTGTTTACTATAAAATTTACAGGCCGGTTTGATACCGCATTCAAAGCATTTGGGATTCCTTGCGGTACAAATATACCTGCCGTGAAGTATTAGCCAATGATGGGCCTTATGAATCAACGCTTTTGGTATTAAACTGATCAATTGTTTTTCAGCCGAAAATGGGGTTTTGGCATTGGTAGTCAGGCCTATCCTTGCACTAACCCTGAATACATGAGTATCTACGGCCATATTGGGCTGGTTGTCTATTACGGATGTAATTACGTTCGCCGTTTTTCTTCCTACGCCGGGCAACTCTATAAGTTCTTCCACCGTCATAGGAACTATGCCATTAAATTTTTTCGTTAGTATGGACGCCATCCCTATCAGGTGCTTTGCCTTGTTATTAGGATATGAAATGCTTTTAATTAAAGTGAAAACATCATCAAGTTCAGCCTTACTGAGGCTTTCGGGATGGGGGTATTTATTAAAAAAGGAAGGAGTGGTAAGGTTTACACGTTTATCGGTGCACTGAGCGGAAAGTATTACTGCAACAAGGAGCTGGTACGGATTATCATACCGCAATTCAGTCTCGGCCTGCGGTGAATGCGTTAAAAAATAATCAATAACGAATTGGTAACGCTGCTTTTTGGTCATAAAAAAAATCGTCCCGTATTTTTGCGGGACGAAAGTACATTAATAACCGAAATGGGGTTTTAAATTTATGTTGAAAGTTCTGTAACCGACCTTTCCGCATAATTTAAAATATTATCTACTGCAATTTTTCGCGGCGAAAGTGTTAGCTTTTCCAGGCTGTTGATAGCTGCGGAAATAACCTCATACTTTTCACGTAAAATCCAGTCGGTTTCTAGTGCAGCCTCCAAATTGGCTGATTTTTCTGCGGAAGTTTCTTTGTACAGATATTGTACCAGATCTTCCTGTGTAAAACTGTGCATAGGCAATTTTGGTTGCATTGTTAAATAATAATATTCAAATCCTGAATTGTAAACGACCTAAATGGTTGGTTATTGTATATCTGTGTGAATTATTTGTTAGCATCCGTAGCCGAAATGATAAACAAATCCTCATTATCTTTCTTCATCAGATAGTTTTCCCTTGCATATTTTTCAATAGTTTGGGCATTTGTTTTTAACTGGCCGAGTTCGCGTCGGGTTTCCTTTATCATTTCCCCAAGATGATACTCACTTTTTTGTAATTCTTTAAATTTTTCTTTTCTTTTTATCTCAGAAACCAGGTCTTTTTCATTAAAAAAAAACATCCACACCAGGAAGAATGCACCTGTCAACAAGTATTTGTTATTTAAAAAAGAAAGCCACCCAAGGCCCCTCCTACGGAGGGGTTTGGGAGACATTATATCTTTGGAATTTTTTTCCATTTTGTATAGTTCTGGATTCTTTTGGGAAAGATTGTTCATACCTGGCAGAAGCTGATTACCATCCGTTAGCAACAATTAGCCCTCAAGTTAACGCCTATTTTCCAAAATTAATCTTTCCCTTTGGATAAATAGCACTATCCCCCAGCATTTCTTCAATTCTGATCAACTGGTTATATTTTGCAATACGGTCTGTTCTGCTTGCAGATCCCGTTTTTATTTGTCCGCAGTTTAAGGCAACTGCGAGGTCAGCAATAGTAGTGTCCTCGGTTTCGCCGCTCCTGTGGCTCATAATAGTATTATAACCACCTTGCTGCGCCATACTTACGGCATTGATTGTTTCGGTAAGTGTACCGATCTGGTTTACTTTTACCAGTAATGCATTGGCGATATTTTCATTGATCCCTCTTTCCAAACGGGATACATTGGTAACAAAAAGGTCATCGCCTACCAACTGGCATTTACTTCCCAGGGCTTCAGTCAGCATTTTCCATCCCTTCCAGTCATCCTCTGCCATACCATCTTCAATGGAGCAGATAGGATATTGCTTCACCCAACTGGTCCAATAATTCACCAGTTCTTCGCTGGTCATCTTTTTTCCATCACTTTTATGAAAAATATATTTCTTCTCTTTTGCATTCCACAATTCACTGTTGGCAGCATCCATTGCAATCATCACCTGGCTTCCGGTTTTATACCCTGCAGCCTGTATGGCTGTCAAAACAGTTTCAATTGCTTCTTCATTACTTTGAATATTGGGAGCAAAACCGCCTTCATCACCAACATTAGTACTGAACCCTTTTTTCTTCAATACGCTTTTTAATGCATGGAAAATTTCTACACCCCATCGTAAGCCCTCGCTGAAACTAGGTGCACCAATGGGCATGATCATGAAGTCCTGGAAATCTATTTTATTATCAGCATGTGCACCGCCATTCAGGATATTCATCATCGGGATAGGCAATGT
>JACMLJ010000056.1 GCA_014379625.1 Ferruginibacter sp.
GAAAAGCTATCCAACGATGTTTTATTACTGGACCGTTTTTAAACACGTTTGATGATATGATAAGAGCCGTATGAAGTGAGAGCTTCACGTACGGTTCTGTGAGAGGCTTGGGCTGAAATGCCCTTGCCTACTCGACAATGACGCGTAGACAATGTGTGATGGTTTCCTGTGCCAGTCAGGTTAATCACTTTCTTTTTTCCTCTTTCAAGCAACAACTTCCTAGCAGCAACCTCTACCGACCCGCCCGTTGGCTAAAATCTATTCAACTACATTGCAGCGAATAGACATTGGAAAATTGGTTTCATACCATATATTAGTAAGCGAATCGAGAGAATAAAATTATGAACATAGCCCAAATCGAAAATAATTTACAACAACTCATTAAATCATTTAAAAAAGAGACTTTTATTTATGATTTGCTTTTGACATATGATACACCTAAAAGCAATATAACCCGTTTACAAAAAGGTGGCTTGAATCTTTCTAAAATAGCCGATGAAATTTCTTGTAAAAAGAAACTATTCTTTAAAACTGCTATAGGTGAAAACCCTCACGATCTTTTAGAAAAAATAAAAAAGAGTGACCGTGCCACCAAACATAGTCCCCGTTTTATTATAGTTACCAATTACAAAAGGTTATTAGCTGTTGACACCAAAACGGCTGATACACTAGATATTCCTATTATAGAAATTGCCAAACACTTTGATTTCTTTTTGCCCTGGGCTGGTATGAAAAAAGCACAGCACCAAATAGAAAACCCTGCAGATGTAAAAGCTGTGGAGAAGATGGCAAAGTTGTACGATGAAATAAAAAAGGACAATCCAACAACAACTAAAAAAGAAGTTCACAACCTAAATGTTTTTCTTTCCCGCTTGTTATTCTTTAAACAGTAAACCCTACTTGGACGTATGCGTGGATATTGCCAACATCTTTAAACTTATCCGGGGTGATCTTGTTACAAGGATAAGCTATCTGGTTCATTTGGACATAGCGCAACTGGGAATCAGGACCTGTTTAGATTTGATTTTTAGCATTAGATATCCAGGCCGCAAATGAGCGCTATCATTGGTTAATCGCTTTTTACTTCTTTTTCTTAAACCACTCGACTTCGCTCCGGACGTTACAAAAAAAACAAGCCTGCCTGACTGCGTCAAGCAGACAGGGCCCCGAATAAATACGTTGAAAATTTCAACATAATCCTAAAATCAACGAACTCGCCGCCAGACTTCAATAACTTTATGGCCAGTATCAGCGCTGGCATCAGCAGGCAATGGAGCAACAGATGGCATACAGACACCTGGCATGGGCGGGGACTGCGTTCAGCCAACCTCACAGAGCGGTATATTAATTCGCTGCAAATGGGAATTAACCCTTACGTAATGCTGGGTAATCCTCAATTAAAGCCCAAAGCTAATAACCAGTTTGATCTTATGATCTGATACAAATCAGCCAATACCGATGTGCAATGGACATTCCTTCGTGGTAATTGCCTTTTTTAAGATCTGCATGCAGCGTTTGAATCAATTCAATTTTACATCCTTCAAGATCTGACCTGATCACATTTTGTGTATAGAGCATCGACAAATCTTTGGGTCCCCCCTATTGCTTTGTAACTGTTGGGGATTAAATGCCTCCAGGATAATACAGCCGGCTGGCTTAAACCAGTTGATTGCTTTTTTATGAATTTTGTCACGAACAATCAGATTCACAAGCCTGGCTATACTGGCTGCCCTGGCTATTGTATTGGTCATTAAACTTAGTTGGGAAGAAAAGATGCTCATTGAAAAATTTCATGGATATAAAAACTACATGCGTAAAACAGCCAGGTTAATTCCTTTTTTATTTTAAAAAGAGAATTAATATTTCCACCGGAACTCATTGCATCATTTATATCGTGCCGTTGAAGTAGCGTGAATTTTATATAAGAGAGAGTAATCAGCATAGGCGCAACGTACCCAGCAAGGCTTTGGGCTCATCCAGAGAGGTTGCCAGGAATAGGGCTTCAATCTATGTATTGCTAAAAAGCCCTGACAGGTCTCACACGATAAATGTTACTTTTTGTGGCTCGGCTCTGGAGGCCATCAAAAAAAGTTTGCCACCACGCAAGGGTGGTACCGGCTTCCGAAGAACTCCAGTAGGCATCATTGGCGAAACCACCAACAACGGTTTTTTGCAAATACAATAAATGCAGTTCATCTATGGAGGGCAAATACCAATCTTCATAAGTAATTTGACCATTATTTACCGCATACCCGGTACAAACCATGGCTGCACTACTGTTTCCGCCAGGGGACTGGCTGGCAATAATCAGGGTTGTATTTCTTGCACCCCCACCTATTCCTCCCCCACCCAAACCCGGAACACAGTTTAAACAAGCATGTGCGGAACCGCCGGTGGCCAGGGTATTAATCAAAGTGCCGTAATTCCATTGAAATTCCCCTACATCCCCGTCAGCAGCAATTAAACCGTGCTGGCCATTATCATATACATAGTACACTATACCCCCTCCGTATCTTTCGCCAATATAATGTACTGTTGAATACCAGTTTGTACCATTATACACCTGAACCGCATTGATGGTAGTGTTGTAAATAGTAAGCCCGGCAGACGGTGAAGCAATTGCATTTCGGTCAGTAGAAGACATGCGTGGCGGTAAAAATCCTTTGTTGGTGCTGGTTACATCCAGTTGCGCAGATGCTGCGGGGGTAGTTGTACCAATACCCACGTTTTGCGCTGGTGAAATGCTTACTAAAAAGAGTGCAGTAAATAATAGAAAATACTTTTTCATTTGATGTAGTTTTTGTCCGTTAATACAGTGTGTTCTTATAGTAGCCTTAGATGTGAGCACATTAAATTTACTAAATTTTGCTAACGGCAATTAACTATTTAATAAAAATAATCTAGAAGCAATTTCAGGTATATGAGGAAAATAAAGAGTAATCAGCATAAGCGCAAAGGTCCCGGGCCAGGCTTGAGGCTTATTGAGAGAGTTGACTGGAATAAATAATCAGCATAGCCGCAACGGTCCCCGGCTATGCCTGAAGCTCATGTAGAGAGGCTGTTAGGAATAGATTATTGAACCACTATTATCAAGGCATGTTTTTTTTAATTTCAAATGCTTTCAGAGGCCCGTTATTTTGACTTGCTATCAGCAACGACCATCCTTTTACATGTTTAAGCTGAACAAGGGCATTTGCATTCAATGGAATGCAAATGCCACTTTCTTTGATCGTTAAAGGAGCAAAATTTCCTTTGCCATCTCCTTTTAAAAGCAGTCCATAAAAAGCGTCCATTCTTCCGTTAAAAACTTCGGCGCCATAATCATTGCCGGATAAAACAATATCCATATTTCCATCTCTGTCAAAATCAGCTGAAATAATTGCAAACACCGGCGCCATTTGTGCCGCCGCAGGTAATGGAATTATCTCAAACTTTCCATTTCCCGTGTTCTTAATAAAACTTGTCGAAAAATAATTAGCATGTGATTTTATAACTCCTTCAAAGCTTTCTTTTGTAAATAAACCGCCAATCGTTTTTTCCGCAAAATCTTTATAATACAAGGTCTTCTTTTTTAAGAAGGGCATCTGATCCACCACTTCGTCACGGCTATGGATAGTGTATTCTTTATAGACACCATCTTTGTCTTTCATCAATTTTGTTGTGATGCTCTCATAGGTTCCATTCTTATCAAAGTCATTGAAATAATTGTTCAGCGGATATTTTTCATTACTGCTAAAAAACGAATTCTTCCCAAGGTTGCCTGCGATATAATCTGTATCGCCATCCTTATCAAAATCACCGGCACAAAGGCTGTTCCACCAGCCAAATTTATCCGCAATACCGGTGCCCGCTGTTTCGTTGATAAGCCTGCCTTGTTTATTCTTAAAAAACGTGAGCGGCATCCATTCCCCCGCCAAAATAAGATCGGGCCATCCATCGCTGTTGTAATCCGTCCAGATAGCATCCACTATCAACCCGATATTTTTTAATCCGGGTGCCGCAATATTTGTTACATCCGTAAATTTAATAATATCGTTTTGAAAATCATTCCGAAGGAGATAACCCGAAACCGGTTTTGGATAACGCCATGGTTCTACCCTTTCACCTATAAACAGATCCAGGTCACCATCCTTATCAAAATCAATGGCCCTTACACATGATTTACTGGTATGATTTTGTGGCAAAGCTGTTTTGTTAAGAATAAAATTGCCCTTGCCATCATTGGTATAGAACTGATCCTGGTAAATAGCTGAGCCAGGCTTCTCCTCATAGCCTCCGCTGGCGATGTATAGATCCAGGTCCTTGTCTTTATCAGCATCAAATAACAGTAACCCCATATCAGTTGATTTTTTAGCAACTGCAGCTATGCTATCCAGCAGGTTTTTTCTTTCAAAAGTTCCATTGTTTTTTTGGATGAATATGGTTGCGCTCTGCCCGGCAGGTCCTCCGATCAACAGGTCATCTGTTCCATCGTTGTTTATATCACCAACAGCCATATAAGGCCCGCTTTGAGAAAGCTTATGCGGCAATAATTTCTGAATGCTGAAATCGTTAAAGTCATTTGGCCGGTGCTCATACTTTAATCCCGGTAAATCAGTTCCTTCGGTAAACAGGGTATTGGTTGCAGGTAAAGTATCTTGCCATATAAACATTTTATTTGCCTCAGCTTGTTTTACTATCAAACGCTGATCAACTTTTATATTTGTAATGGTCTGTTCCCTATTATCAGGCCATATTACAATGAGCGAGTCAATAACCGGTGCATTGCCCAAACCAAAACTCACCATATTTTGCATGGATGAAAGATAACCTCTCACAGGATTTGTTTCATACACCTGCTGCTTTCCATGGTCGTAATAGATTTTCACCCAGGAACCAAAAGCATTCTTGTTTTTTGAGCTACCTTCCAATGATACCTGCAGGTAGTGATGCGGGGCTTCTTTTTGTTCATTCAGCCTGTTTTCATACACCAGGGCTACATCATTGATATTATTGATTACCACATCCATATCTCCGTCATTATCCAGGTCGGCGGTAGCGGCGCCATTTGAAAATGTAGGTTGATCAAAACCCCATTCACTGGTTACATTTGAAAATTGACAATCGCCATTATTATGAAAAGCATAATTGGCAATTTTCACTTCCGGTATCGCAGCCAATATCCGGGCCTTATCGTTCATGGCAAATGCCCTGTTGCGATAAGTTATGAAATCAAGATCAGTAACATCTTTGGGGAACCCATTGGTAACAATCAAATCCCTGAACCCATCATTATCAAAATCGCCAACAAGCGGTGTCCAGCTCCAGTCCGTCTCTGCTATACCACTGTAAAAACTTATATCCGAAAAAACAGGATGGCCCAATGATTTTTTTTTGGTTACTGCATTGCCCATGTTTAAATGCAGCATGTTACGCACAAACTGGTACTGGTAACCATAATCATCATTGTTTAAATAAGACTGGTAATTGCCGGCGCCAAGCATTGTTTTCTTCCTGTAATTATCCTCCGGGTTCATGTCGAGTTCAATCACATCACTAAGCCCATCGTTATTAATATCCACTACATCCGCACCCATTGCATTATTGGCGGTATGTTTGAAATAATCTTTTGATTGATTCGTAAAAGTTCCCGGCGCAGCATTGCCGTTCAGGTGGGCGTTGGCATTATTGATATAAAGTAAATTTTCTGACAGGTAGTCATTGGTAACAAAGAGGTCTTTCCATCCATCCATGTTAATATCACAAACAGTAACGGAATGTGCATACCCTTCAATTGTAATACCGGCTTCACGGGAAATATTGGTAAATACGGGATGCTGTAAAACAGCATCCCAGTCATTTCGGTATAACCTGTCTGTGTTGGGATGTTCACCATTTTTAAGGATTTTCCGGTACCTGTTGGGGTGATCAATTTTTATAATTTCATTTACGGCGAGATAAACATCCAGGTCGCCATCGTTATCGTAATCAAAAAATGCAGCCTGCGTAGTGTGTGAATTATCATTCAAACCATATTGATCCGCCAAATTTTTGAACACAGGAATTCCCTGTTGATTCAATCCCTGGTTGATGTAAAAAATATTCTCCCGCTTTGCAGGGTCTTTTAAAATTGTGGCAGATAGATAGATATCCTGCAACCCATCATTATTGATATCAACAATTGAAACACCCCTGCACCATTTACCTTCGCCCTGTACCCCCGCAACATCCGTTATGTCTTCAAATTTAAGCTTGTCTTTATTCAGGTATAATTTACCCGATACCATATTGCCGGTAAAATAAATATCCGGTAACCCATCGTTGTTGAAATCGCCAATGCCAACCCCACCACCGTTATAGATATTTTCTGTTTCAAGAACGTTCACCGAATCATTTTCAGTAACCAGGTTGTTGAAAGAAATACCTGATTGTCCAGCCGGAATTGCCCGGAACATTGTTTTTTTTGAATGGCAACCCACCACCAATATTGCAAAAAAAAAGATTACATAATTGCCTTTCACTTTCAAAAAATTAAAGTAACAAATGATTCACCCATACTTTATTTTTAATCATTCAATTGATACATATTTTGTTGGTTTCAGTTGCGAAACCATTACCAGCCTTTAATAAATAAATGCCTTTGGCATAACCGTGTACCGGGATTGTTATTTGCTGGTTTTGTAATACGTTCCGTAGCCTATTGTGATATATTCTTTTACCGGAAACATCCCAAAGAGAAATCTCCGTGTTTTTTAAAGCAGCGGGAAATTTAATAATTACATTGTCCTTTGCCGGATTTTGCATTACCTGTAAGATGGAGGCTTTATTTTTTTGCGCCAGGTTCATATACAGAACGGCGGAGTAAGTTGACTTACCATCAATATCCACCTGCTTTATCCTGTAATAATTTTTACCGGCAACCGGTGAATCGTCCCTGAAATAATAGTTTCCGGACATGCCGGTATTGCCGCCTGCAATAGGTAAACTGATGGAATAAAAACTAATTCCATCCGTACTTCTCTCTACTTCAAAATGATGATTGTTTACCTCTGCTTCAACTTTCCAATGCAATTGCACCGTTTCATTCAATGGACTGGCTGTAAATGAAAGCCATTTTACAGGCAGGGTGGAAAAAGATTTCAGGTTCCAGGTGGTTACATTGGCAGTAGCAGCAGCACCAGTGGCAAATAGGTCAACTGTATTGCTATTGGCGCTTACCGGATAGTACCTGGAAGTAAAAGCATATTTGTCATTTACAAAAACTTCTATTACCGAACCATCAATAAATACATGCCAGTTGATTGGCGCGGTAGGATCATCCAGCACGAGGCTGGTGTATTGTATATCGCCAGGTGTTAGCGGATTAAGTGAATGATGTTGCCGGTCAATCACAATTTCATTGTACAAATAGTTATAATAAATACTCGTATACTCTGTTCCGTTAGGATTTTTACCGATAATCAGCCCGGCAGTTTGACTGTTGGCGGCATTAACCGAAGCCTTTATTTCCATTTGAAACCCCTGGGACAATGGCAAAAAACCACTACCCGTAGTGGTTATGTTTACATTGTTATACACCACCGAATCCTTCCGGAGTTTGGTGAGCGATGGATGTGGCTTTTGAATAAGCTGGTCATTTTGCATATCCCATACCCGGGCCAGGCTAAACAGGTTTGCGTATCCCTTTTTATATTGTTCGGATGAGGGTAGCAGATCGGGAATGATACCAATAGCGGTAACCCGCCCACCCTCATCATAATTTACTGATGGCGACAATAACCAATTGACCAGTTCCAGGTTTTTTGCGAATGCGTTACTAGGGGTAAATATTTCGTTGGCAAAATTGCCTACCCAGTAAAATGCCCTGGCAGGATTACCCGCAACAGGTACTTTATTTACCAGCAACATATACCGGGTGCCAAATTTCCAAAATACGGGCATCTCCCAAAACACACCTGATTGAAACTGGTTGTTACCACTGTACATTGGGCCTGCAAACTGCCAGTTATTGAGATCCGGTGATTTGTATAAGAAAACCGTTCCTACATCCGGGGATTGCAAACCAGAGCCAACAATCATATACCAGGTAGCGCCTTCTTTAAAAACATAAGGGTCACGGAAATCTTTGTTGGGATAGGTTGCAGGCGCACCTTGTATTACAGGAACTGTTGGATTTTTTTGCCATTGCAACAAATCGGGTGTTGCTGGTTTAGCTAGTCCAATTGCTGCTTTAATACCATTCACACCGGTATAAATAATTGTGGGAATATTGTTTTGATCAATAACAGCATGGCCGCTCCAAATCCCAAAATTATCCCAGCCCGGTTGGGGCCATAACGCCGGTTGCACCTCTTCCCAAGCAACAAGGTCGAGACTTACAAGATGCCCCCAGTTTTGTTGAAAAAGATAACTGCCATTGCCATTCTTTTGATAAAACAAATGATACTTTCCGTTGTGATAAATTAAACCATGCGATTCGTTGCACCAGTTGGAAGCAGGTATTGCATGGTATAGCGGACGATGGAATTCATTGGCAAACCTGGAGTTAGGCGTTTGAATGCCGGGGTTAGCCGCCGGCTTATTTAGCAGGTACAATTGTGTAATGGCCGCCTGGTCAAGGGGTGAACGCAGCAATATAACTTCATCAATTAGCGCATTCATGGTATTGATGGGATACAAACCCATCACTTCATTTTTTGGAAGCTTTCCAATCATGGTAGTTTTATCCGTTGGCCATGAAAATGCACCGGGTGCAAAACTTTGATCAAGCACTTTTACAGCGTTGATATAACCCGTAATAGTACCTGAAACAGTATTTATATTTACCACCAGGTAGTTCCATTTGTAGTGTAGCAAACTGCTGTCGGCAATAAAAGATTGTTTTGGGCCGCCGTTGCTGAACTCCACTTTGAGCCGCCCGAATTTATCCATGCCTATCCATGTGCCCAGCCCCGTTGCGTTATTGTATTGGCACCATACCGCCGCATCAGCAACCGGGTAAACTTCAGGCGCCACCCAGGCCGTGATGGTAATATTATTGGCGGGCAGGGCCGTGGTTAATGCAGCCTCCGCCCAAACTGAATAGCCGTCCGTTCGCATTGCTTTTTGAGCAACACCGCTTACCCATTCCACAACGGGCCATTTACTTTTTATCACAAAATCGGTATTGGATTTGTTTTCTTTGGTAAGCCCGCCTGCACCTTCATTAAAACCCCAATGAGCAATGGTATCCTGGGCCACTGCAAAGCAACCGTTCAGTACGCATGATAAAATCAGCAGGGTGGTTTTAAAATATTTATGACAGGTTAAATTTTGGTGTATCATCTTTAAATATTTTTGAAATTAAATATTAGGTTAGCATAAAGATGTCACAGCGTATTTTTTGTACAAACAAGGTTACCTGGGCCATCAGTTTTGACCAACCACTTAAAAATATCGCCGGGATGGAAACTTATACCATCTTAAACCATATAAAATGCGTATTGATTAAAGTTTTTAAAAGATTAAAATTACCCTGCATACATTATTTTTGAACCGGCTATACAGCAGGCAGGCCGCAGACCTCCCCTTCAGGGGCCGGGGGCAAAACAGTGTATTCGTCTCCCTCATCTTCTTAATTAAGAGATTACTTTACATGCATGGATGGCCTGATGGCCCTGATAATTACATTTGTAAAAGTTGCCCCGCCATTCTCTGCGAAAAATTCCACATGCCCGTTAGCGGTTGGATATACCTGGTCGGTGAGTGTGTACCGTCCATCGTTTACAAATACTTCCACCAAACTTTTATCAACGAGTATCCTGAATTGTATGTTCTCTTCTTCATCAATATTTACCCATTCTATGCTGGGAAACCTTTTACTGAAGCTGATATTACCACTGTGCGTACGGTCAAGCTTTATGGCTTTTTCCGCTTTATCAAAATAAACAGGGGTTTGCTGCTCCCCGTTTTTAAAGAGTTTTAGGCCGGCTTTGGCAGCATCAGTTTTGGAAAGGGTAAATTGAATATCGAGTGCCGCACCCGTAACCTTTGTTAAACTGTTGACCGTATTATTTATTTCGAGCACTTCCTGCTGAAAAAGTACATCGCCTAAATAACTGTTCAATTCTTCCACGGGTTGTTGCACCAGTGTATACCCCCGGGTAGTTTTGATTAGCGAAAGTGAACGGGGTATTGCCATCATCCCCCTGAAAACCCGGAGTGGTAAATTCTTCGCATATTCCCAGGAGTTAGCCCACCCGATCATGATGGTGCGTTTATCCGTTGGCGGGAGATTGTTGTAAGTAATTCCTGCATAAAAATCCTTACCCTGGTCTAAGTAGAAAGGATAGTTAAGGGTATCAGCCGTAAATTTTTTACCGTCAAAACTGCCGGTAAAATATTGCATGGCGAGGTAAGTTTTTTGAGGGTGGCCGGCAGAAAGTGTAACTACCCATTTTGATTTGCCGGGCTCATTGGTTACCGGCAGTTCAAAAATATCCGGGCATTCCCATACTCTTGCCGTATCGCCTATTTTACCAAACTCACTCAACAGGCTCCATTTTTTCAGGTTGGCAGATCCATAAAATTGCACCAGGTGATCCACAGATTTTACAACGATCATCACCCATTTTTTACTTGCTGTATGCCAAAAAACTTTGGGGTCGCGAAATTCTTTTGATTGAATATCCAGTACAGGGTTTTTATCATACACTTTAAATGTATTTCCATCAAGGCTATGCGCCATACTTTGGTTTTGCGCTAACTGTACTCCATTAACAACGTTAGAAGTATATATTGCCACCAACGGCATACCTGAAGCCGATGAACCAAAGCCCGCACTGTTAAAACTATCCACCACCGCCGTACCGCTAAATACCATAATGGTGTCTTTGTTACTATTTGCGTACTCGGCAATTGCAACGGGTTGTTCCTCCCATTTGATAAGGTCTTTTGTAGTAGCATGCCCCCAGCTCATGTGCCCCCACTGATCACCAAAAGGATTGTATTGAAAGAAGAGATGATAATTATCCTTGTAATAGACCAGTCCATTCGGATCATTGATCCAGTTAGCTTTTGCAGTAAAATGAAAGGACGGCCGGTAGGTTGAATCAAACCCACCTGTTGATGCTGCATGCTTATCCGCAGACTGATTATTGTTACACGCGCAAACAGTAACCAGTACAATAAAAGCAACAATATTTAAGCATTTCATTTATTAAAGTTTAATTTGAATAATGGAGCAGGTAAGCAATTTTTTATGAACTACTCATCGCTCCATTTTTTTTTCAATAATTAGGATCTTGTTTATATACCCCCCGGCTGATATCAATTTCCGATTGTGGTATCGGCAAATAATCCAGTTTGGGCGTTGTATAGTTTCCGGCATTCAGGAAGGGCCGCTTGGCTTTTTCTGTGGCATAATAAGCATTGATCGTAGTGGCAGCAGCGCCCCATCTTACAAGGTCGTAAAAACGATGGCCTTCAAGACAAAGCTCCAGTCTTCTTTCGAAACGTACCGCCTTTCTTGCCGTGGCCTGGTCCCAGGCCGGCACTGAAGGATATGGCTCCACCTTGTAATTAGCGGCAGGTGTACCGGAACCAATTCTTGTTACTACCGGCGAATTCTTTGCACGGTTGCGTATTTGATTTACCAGGCCTTTGGCTTCTTCCAGGTTTCCGGCAGACTCAATAACAGCTTCTGCCTTCATCAATATAATATCCGAATATTTAAGAAAGGGAAAGTTCAAAGCTCCCTGTGCCCAGGGGAAAGCCCCCGCACCTCTAAGTGGTGAATTGACCAGGATGATATTTTTCTTTTTTGAATAAGGGCCATAGGTTCCACCCTCTCTTATCCAGTTACTGCCATATACTTCGCCGGTAAAATCCTTCCACGGAATTCCGGGGCGGCCAACAGCATGATCAAGGCGTGGATCAATGGGCGTTGTAACATCGGCAGGTGCAAGATCCGTATTATTGTAAGTATCCAATAATGGTAAACCGGTTACAGCATCTGTTTTAAAGGCATTCACCAGGTTTTGTGAAGGGCGGTGAAAACCATCTCCACCACCATAAGCCGGGCCGGGAGGAGAAGTTAGTAAATCGCCCCAGTTATAATTTCCACCATCAGCGCCGCCATTTTTTACCGAGGTTTCCAGGGCAAATATTTTTTCTCCGTCGTGATCTTTTGTGGGGTCAGAATACAGGTCCTGCAAATTGTTAATCAACCTGTACTTAGTGGAATTAATTACTTCATTGCAATTGGCTATGGCCCCGGCCCAATTGCCACGGAACATATCCCATTTTGCCAGGTAAGCATAAGCAACATATTTATTAATTCTTCCCAGATCCTGGCCATCGAAGGGAATACTAATACCTGCCTGTAGGTCTTCTTTTATTTTATCCCACAACTGCTGTTCTGTCATATTATTCGCAACTTTGCCTTCCTCACCGGTAATTATTGATTCATCAACAAATGGATAAGTCCGGAAATGCTTTTTTAATTCGAAGTAATAAATGCCCCTTAATACTTTTACTTCAGCAATACGGCGGGTTCTTAAATCGTAGCCAGCATCCGGGAGTGTATTCAGGATTTTTAATGCTTTATTACATCTTGAGACACCATAAAATAATATCCGCCATTTATTATTGACCAATGGATTGTTGGCCTCCACTATACCCAATTCTATACTGTTTAATTCACCAATATCACCGGTTCCCCCTCCACCTTTATACGCATCATCTGAGCGAACATCACTATAACTCCAGTTGGATGCGGGGTTAAGTATTGCCGCAACCGGCGACCAGCTATCGCTGAACACCTGGTCAAGTAAAGCATAGGCCGATACTACCAGCGCCTCTGCTCCATCTTTATTGCCAAGCGTTTCTGTACTTAAAGCACCTTTTGGCGCCTGTTCAAGATCTTTTGTACAGGAGAATCCTACAAATAAAAGACCTGTTAACATGAATACCTTATATTTTTTCATATCTGAAAATTTAAAATTGTAAAAAATTAAAATCCAACGTTTACACCAAATGTTACTGACCTGGAATGCGGATAAAGGGTTTGTGTAAGCCTGCCTTCAAAACCAAAGGGCTCATAATCGAATCCTTCGAAACTGGTAATGGTAAAAAGGTTTTGGGCCTGTACAAATACCCTGAGTTTTGACAGGTGTACTTTATTCAATAAATTTTTAGACAGGTTATACCCGATCACCGCAGATTTCATCCTGAAGAAAGTACCGCTGCTGATATAGTAGGAAGATGTTCTCAACTCGTCATTTGTATTAGTGGATGTAAGCATCGGAATATCCGAATTTGTATTAGCGGGCGACCAGGCATTCAGCAGGTCCCGGTGATGATTAGAGTTAAAAAATACATTGTGCGTGTTCGATTTAATCTCGTCATATATTTTATTGCCCACCGTAGCATCAAAGAACAGGGTAGCGTCAAAATCGCCGTAAGTGAAGCCTGTATTTAAGCCCAGCGTAAATTTGGGAAAGGGGCTCCCGAGGTAAGTTCTGTCATCCGGTGTAATCTGCTTATCGCCGTTAATGTCGCGGTAGCGGATACGTCCCAATCCTTTTCCTGCCTGCGTTGCATGATCATCCACCTCTTTCTGGGTTTTGAAAATACCATCAGCTTCGTAGCCGTAAAAAACAAATAAAGGTTGTCCTTTAATGATCCTGCCCCGGGCAGTTTCCCGGATATCATTGCCATCCGTGCCTACGCTTACCGCCCTGTTTTTTATGCTGGTAAATGTGAGGTCAAAATTATATTTGAGTTTTTGATTGCTTTTATTACGGTAACTTAAAAGCAATTCTATGCCGCTGTTTTTGATGTCGCCAACATTAATGAATGGCGGACGGCCCTCACCCAGTACACCCGGTGTAAGTGCGGGATACAGCAGGTCATCGGTGGTTTTTATATAATAGTCTGCTGTAAGGTAGAGCCTGTTACTGAATATACCCAGATCGAGGCCAATATTGGTTTGTTTAGAAGCTTCCCATTTCACCAGCGGGTTACCAATCTGGTTTGAATAATAACCTACCTGCTGGCCGGGTCCATTGCTGCCCGGAAGATCATAATAGGAGTAATCCACGGCTGAAATAAAATTGGTTGAGTATGTATAATTCGGGATACCATCATTTCCATTTTTACCCCAGGAAGCCCTCAATTTCAGGTCGGAAATCTTATCTGAAACGGGGTGGTCTTTAAAGAATTTTTCTTCACTGATTCGCCAGGCTGCGGAAACAGCAGGAAATACACCATACCGGTTTAGCGGGCCAAAGCGGGATGAGCCATCTCTTCTTACCGAAGCAGCTATCAGATACTTGTTATCATAGCTGTAATTAAGTTTACCAAATGAACCAATCAGGCCATACTCATCAGCGCCACCGTTAGCATCGGCAAGGGCTGTACCTCCGTTGAGGTATTGATACGCGGGAATTTCCAGGGCAAAATCACGGCGGGTTACGAAAAAGGATTCTGATTGATTGTGGATCCATTCATAACCTGCAAGCAACTGCACATCATGCTTCGCTTTTTGCCAGGCATAATTCAGGGTATGCGTAGCCGTAAGGTTAAGGGTGGAACTGGTATTTTGCGATAACGAATTGGTAGCTTGTGTAAAACGCCCCATGGTGTATTTTGGATAAAACCCTTTAAAGCCGCTATTGATCTGGTCTACCGCAAAACTTCCCCTGTAAGTAAGCCCTTTGATAATTTCAATATCAGCAAATACATTTCCGAAAGTCCTCCAGCCCCTATTTTTATTGTCCCTGTTTAAATATAACTGGCCAATAGGACTGAGGCGGTCGCCCAGGTTTTTTACCGGGCCGCCCCAGTTGCCCAGGTTATCTTTCAAAGGGATAATAGCATATTGAAAAATGGCAGATTCAAGTGTCCTGCCTTCCGGTTCGCGGTTTCCTGTTAAATAACCGATGGAAAGATTTTCTCCAAATGTAATCCTGTTAGAAACTTTAAAGCTACTGTTCAATCGTAGTGTTAACCGGTCATACAGAGTATATTTAGCCAAACCTTCTTCACGGTTATAGTTCAGGCCAAAATAAAAGTTTGATTTGTCAGCAGCCTTGGTAATACCGAGGTTATAGGCCATGTTGGCTGCGGGCTGGTAAACTTCTTTGAGATAATCCACATTGCCGGCAGGCAGGGTATTGGCCGGGGCATCAATAAATGCTGGAACTACGGGCGCAGGTCCCGAGCCATATACCTCGTCTACCAGGGGCTGGTTATCATTTTTTTTCTGTTGCCACAGCACCTGTCCATATTCCTGGGCATTGAGCATATCCAAACCGCCACGAAGTTTTTTTGTTCCGTAAAATGCATCAAATGTTACCTGCACCTGTTTGGATTTGCCCCTTTTTGTAGCGATTACAATTACACCATTTGCCCCACGTGCACCATAAATTGCGGCAGACGCCGCGTCTTTCATTACCTGCAGCGATTCAATGTCATTGGGGCTTATCCCATTGATGTCTTTTGTAGGAACACCATCTACAATGTAGAGGGGCTGGATATCTCCCAGGATACTGGAAATACCCCTGATATTTACAACAGTACCTGAGCCGGGTGCACCATCAGTTGTAATATTTACACCGGCAATTCTTCCCTGCAGCGATGCGAGCAAATTTGAGTTCGTCTCCTTTAGCGCCTCCCCTACTTTTACTACCGCAACCGCCCCTTTCAGGTCTTTTTTCTTTTCCGTGGTATACCCTACCACCACAATTTCGTTTAGGTTTTGAGGGTCATCTTCCAACTTAACAGACATATCCGGGCTATTATCATTTACGGTTAACGTAAATGATTTCATACCGGTAAAAGTAAAAATAACCCGGTCGCCTTTGTTGGCGGTTACTGAAAATTTTCCGGAGCCATCTGTAACGGTAACTCCTTTACCCGCCTGCACAGTAACCCCCTCCAGTGGAATTCCTGTGGTTTTGTTAGTGACGGTTCCTGCAACCTGGCGCTGCTGGGCGAAGGTCACCTGTACCAACAGCAGCAATGTAAATAAGCAAATAATCTTTCCCATAAGTCTTCGTTTTTATTTATTATTAAAAATTATACTTTCTGTTTTTGTTCTTCAATTAAATTTCCAACCATTTCCAAATCGTATTGCGGACAGGCGCCTCTTTGGGTTGCAATAAATGCCCCCAGTCCGCTGGCAAATTCAAGGGCTTTTTTATCGCCGGATTTATCTAATAATTTGGATAGCATACCCGCCAGAAATGCATCCCCGCTTCCTACGGTATCAACCACTTCTATTGTAAACCCTTTATTGGTGATGATCTCTTCATTTCTGTACAACAAGGCCCCATCGCCACCCATCGTAACCACCATGCCCGAAATATTAAATTTGTCCCTGATTGATTTTAACCGGTCTTCTATACCCGAATAATCAGAGAACCAACCCGTTATTAGTTCCAGTTCAGCCTGGTTCATTTTTACAAAATCAGCTTTTTGTAATAATTCCTCCACTATCCGCCTGTTAAAGTGTGGAGCCCGCAGGTTGATATCGAGTACTTTGTATTTTGCTATCTCTAACAACCTGAATAATGTGTCTTTGGAAACTTTATTTCTTGCGGCCAGACTGCCGAAAACGAAAATCTCTGCATTGCTTACCAGGTCCGCCAGTTCCTCTTCCCAGTTAATAAAATCCCATGCAACCGGCTTCACAATATCATACACCATTTCGTGGTGTTCATTGGGTTTTGCGAAAACTTTACCTGTTTCGTATATATAATCCACCTGGAAATAATCGGTACAAACACCCTGTTCAGAAAAAATATCCACCAGGCCCTTTCCCCGGTTATCACTGCCAATCCTTGTAATGATGGCAGGGTTCTTATTTAATTTGTTTAAGTGATAAGCAACATTCATCGGCGCGCCGCCGGGCACAGCGCCGGATGGAAGTATATCCCACAGCACTTCACCAAAACAAACCACGGAATGATTATTTTCTTTGCTCATAAATATTTTTTAATGCATGATTAATTTTTTTTCGATCTGTTCTAAGGAGGTTCCCTTGGTTTCGGGCATTTTGAATACTACCCAGCACAATTGCGCAACCATCATTACAGCAAAAAACAGGAACAAAGGGGCCGCCCCGAATTTATTGGCTAAAAGTGGAAACACACTGGTGATAATAGATGCTAATATCCAGTGCGTAGTGCAACCGAGTGACTGGCCATAAGACCTTACACTGTTGGGGAATATTTCGGATATAAATACCCAGATAACCGCACCCTGCCCGATTGCATGAGAAGCTATAAAAAGGAAAACCAATAAGGGCACGGTCATGCCGGAGGAATATTCAAAATAGAAAGCGGCTGCAATAGCACCAAGCGAAATAATATAGCCAAGCGAACCGATCAGCATTAATTTTTTCCTGCCAATCCTGTCGATCAGGTAAACGCCCAGTAAAGTAAATACCATGTTCACCAATCCAATACCGGCACTCTGCAAAAAGGCCGCGCCCTTATCAATGCCTGCCAGTTCAAATACCCTGGGAGCGAAATAGATAATCGCATTTATCCCTGATAACTGGTTAAACAGCGCAATTAAAATAGCCATCATAATGGGCACATTAAACCTTCCGGAGAAAAAGGTGGAAAGGCTTTCCTTTTGCTTTTCTTCATCAATCGCTTTTTGAATAGAACCTATTGCTTCATCCACGCCCTCCGGATCCGACACCTCTAAGATCTTCCTGGATGTTTCAAAATCGCCTTTATGAACAATCAGCCACCTGGGGCTTTCGGGAACAAAAAACAGGAGGGCCACATAAATTAAAGAAGGTAAAGCCATGATGCCGAGCATCCAGCGCCAGCTATCTTCCCCAATATTTTGCAGCAGGTAGTTGGAAAAATAAGCAACCAGTATCCCAAAAACTATATTAAACTGAAAAGTGGCTACAAACCGGCCCCTTGTTTTGGCAGGGGCGATTTCTGAAATATACATAGGCGCCACTACGGAGGAAGCACCAACACCTAGGCCACCGAGTAGCCGGAAAAACATAAACGTGTACACATTATCTGCGAAAGCGGAGCCTAATGAAGAGATGAGGTATAAAAAGCCGATCAGGTAAAGGGTTTTCTTACGGCCATATTTTTCTGCCGGGATACCACCAAATAATGAACCGATCACTGTGCCATAAAGTGCAATGGCTATTGCCTGGCCATGAAGAAGATCACTTAAACCCCAGATATGCTGAATTTTCTGTTCAGCGCCGGATATTACGGCGGTATCAAAGCCAAAAAGAAAGCCACCAAGCGCAACTACAATACTCCAGAAGACAAGTTTTTTATTCATATAGCGATCGTTTAGGAAGGCAATATAGAATAACCCGCTATTTTATTTATTCAAATTCGTATCAATTGTTTTTAAATTGAATAATTTAATTAGCTATTGTAAATCAACACATTACGACTGTAAAATAAAAAACAGACAGGAGGTGTTTATAAAATAGTAACAAATCATTTTGATTTTGTACCATCTTCCTCTTTATTTTAAACGGCCACTTTTTGATTTATGATTTTTATTAAAGTAAATGGTACATTTTTATCATAGATTTATCCATTATTAATACATCTTGCCGGTATGATTGCTTTAAATTTTATGGAACAAAGGGAATTAAGACGGAAAGCTCGCGTGTTCATTTTTTTTGTTTTCGCCACTGGATTATTGCTCGTATCCTGTAATCCGGCCAAACCCCCTAAAAAATTTTTAATTGGTTTTTCGCAATGCACCGGCAACGACGACTGGAGGAAAACAATGCTGGCTGAAATGAAACGGGAGCTTTCGTTCCACAATAATATTGAATTCATTTACAGGGATGCAACCGGTAAAAGTGACCAGCAAATCAGCCAGGTAAAAGAACTGGTGCGGAAGGATATTGATTTGCTGATCGTTTCACCCAATGAAGTTAAGCCCCTTACCCCCATCATCCAGGAAGTGTATGACTCGGGTATCCCGGTGGTGGTGGTTGACAGGCGAATCGATTCAAAAAATTACACTGCCTTTATTGGTGCTTCCAATTTTGAAGTAGGGCAAAATGCGGGAAGATATGCAGCTTCAATACTAAAAGGAAAAGGTAATATACTGGAGGTAACCGGCTTGCCCGATGCTTCTCCCGTAATTGACCGGCACAATGGCTTTATGGATATTATTTCAAAATATCCCGGTTTAAACTATGTTAAGAAAATTGATGACAATTCGAAGCCATTTGCAGAAAAAGAAGAAGAAGCCATTAAAACAATTAAAAATCTTGACCTGATTTATGCGCAAAACGATTTTATGGCCCTGGATGCTTATAAGATCTGTAAAAAACTGGGTCTTGAAAAAAGAATAAAAATTATTGGAATAGACGGGCTGCCATTAAAAGACCTGGGACTTGATATGGTTGCCAACAAATATATTTCGGCGACTGTATTATATCCCACAGGCGGCCAGGAAGCAATTTTGACCGCTGTTAACATTTTGGGAGGCAACCCTTTTAAAAGAGAAAATCAGTTATTTACTACCGTCATTGATTCTACTAATGTGCGGATCATGAAACTTCAGAATGACAAGGTATTGGAACAACAGAAAAATATTGACAGAAGCCAGCTGCGGATAGAGGAACAGGCGGTGATTACCAGGAATCAAACCAATATTATTTATGCTATCTCTGTATCCCTGGCCCTTGCATTGATTATGGGTTTGGTATTGTTTTACTATTTAAGAGAAAACAGGAAAATTAACGCAAGGCTTGCCGCCCAGAATGAAGAAATATCCAACCAGCGAAATCAACTGATAGAATTAGATAAACTGGCAAAGGAAGCTACAGAGGCCAAATTTCATTTCTTTACTAATATTTCGCATGAGTTAAGAACGCCGCTCACCCTGATCCTGGGGCCGTTGGAGGAAATTTTGTCATCCGGCAAATTGCATTTTGCCGCGAAGGCCCAATTGGAAATGGTAAAAAAGAATGCCCTCAGGTTGTTAAGATTAGTGAATCAACTGATGGATTTCCGGAAAATAGAACACGCAAAAATGCGCCTGAAGGCCAGCGAAAATAATCTAACTGAATTTGTGGAGGAAATCACGAATGCATTTGCGGAACCGGCCGGTAAAAGACATATCGCATTTAGGGTGGACTCTAAAGACAAGGCACTGAAGGTTTGGTTTGATGTGAACATGCTTGATAAAGTGCTTTTTAATATCCTTTCCAACGCTTTTAAATATACAAATGATGATGGCTCAATAACGGTAACTATTCAAAAAGATGATACACAGGCAATCATCTTCATTGAAGATTCAGGCATTGGTATGGGGCCCGAAACGGTTGAACATGCTTTTGATCTCTTTTACCAGGGAAATGAAGGCGCTTTCAAAGGGACCGGGCTGGGTTTAGCATTGTCGAAAGAGTTGATTGCACTACATCATGGCAGTATAAAAATAAAGAGCGAAAAGTGGAAGGGCACCCGCTTTGAAATTCACCTGCCATTGGGAATGGCCCATCTCGAAGAAAATGAAATAGAAAAGGAGACTACCACCTACGATCTCAATTATGAAGATGCAAAAATTTATACTAACGAATTGGGAATTCCACCCCCTCTGCCCATGGAAAACATTTCTACGGGTGGTAAAGATTATTCGATATTACTGATCGAGGATAATGACGAGGTGCGGATCTTTCTGAAAAACCAGTTGAGTAAAAACTACGAAATACTGGAAGCCGAAAACGGGAATACTGGTTTAAACCGGGCATACGAAATAGTACCGGATATCATCATTTCCGACATCATGTTACCGGGTAAAGATGGTATGGCGATCACAGAAGCTTTAAAAAACGATATCCGCACTTCTCATATACCCATCATCATTTTAACTGCCAAAGGGAGTATGGAACATCAAATCGAAGGTTTAAAATTAAAAGCCGATGCCTATATCGTAAAACCATTCAATTTTCAATACCTGGAAGAAACCATTAAAAACCTGATCAGGAACAGGGAAACCTTAAAAGATCATTATACCAGTGAATTGCCCAATGAAAACCTGAAGACTTCGACCTCAAAAAAAATTGACCGGAAATTCGTAAGCGAATTCTCTTCAATTGTAGAAAGCAATATTGCCAATGAAAATTTTAGTGTGGATGATATTTGCAAAGAAATAGGCATATCGAGAGTGCAATTGTATAGAAAGGTAAAAGCAGTATTAGGCTATAATGTGAACGATTATATTTTAACCGTAAGAATGCAAAAAGCAAAATACCTGCTGCTGAATGAAGACCTGTCAATTTCCGAAATTTCTTATAAGGTAGGCTTCTCCTCCCAGGCATATTTTGCTACCGTTTTCAAATCTAAATTTGGGCTGACACCGAAGGGATTCAGGGAAAAAAGTTGAATGACAAATGAACAATCAATGTTGCTTAATTAAGAATTCTTCTCTATACAATGAAAAACCCGCCGTGGCCTTTTAAAATAATTCCAAATAGTAATCTACAACGCCCCCTTTTTTAACTGGTTAAAAGCGTAATCCACCGCCCTTGCTGTTAATGCCATATAGGTAAGCGAGGGGTTTTGATTGGAGGTGGAGGTCATACAGGCGCCGTCTGTTACAAATACATTGTTGCAACTGTGTAGTTGATTCCATTTATTTAGTAAGGAGGTTGCAGGGTCGTTACCCATTCTTACGCCACCCATTTCGTGATTTTCGTTTCCGGGCTTACGCTGGGTATCGCTTGCCTTGATTTGTTTAAATCCGGCTTCGGAAAACATTACTGAAAATTGCTCCTGAAAATCTGCCAGCATTTTTTCATCATTCAAATCATACCCTACAGAAATATGCAACTGGGGCAATCCAAACATATCTTTCTTATAGCTGTCTAACCTTACACAGTTTTCTTTTTTTGGTATGGTTTCTCCCATCATCTGGGCCGAAACAGACCAGTCACCCAATGAAGGATGCTGCAATTGCTGCATTAACTGTTTGCCAAAACCTGCGTGAGCAGTGTTTTTAATCCGGGTAGAACTTATCACTGTGGCATAACCTCTTAAAAAATCTGTTTCCTGTTGATAAAGATTCCTGAAACGCGGCATATAGGAAGCGCCTGGCCTCCGGCCTTCCGTTGTAAAATCGGGTAACCCTTCATAAGCCGCTTCCACTTTACCCCTGTAATTATGAAATGCGATATGGGTTCCTAATAAACCGGTATCATTCCCAAGCCCGTTGGGAAACCTGCGGGAAGTAGAGTTCAACAGAATAAGGTTGGTATTGATTGCAGACGCATTGACGAAAATAATTTTTGCGGAATATTCCGTTATGTTCCTTGTTTTGGTATCAATTACCCGTACGCCGGTGGCTTTGTTTTGTTGTTCATCAAAGATAAGGGATTGTACAACCCCATCAGTCAGCATAGTAAGCTTCCCTGTTTTTTCTGCCCATGGAATGGTGGATGAATTGCTGCTGAAATAGCCGCCAAACGGGCAACCCCTTGAACAAAGATCCCTGGTCCGGCATTTGCCACGCCCCTGTAAAAGGTGAACGGGCGCTGGTTCAGTTAAATTAGCTACCCGGGCGATGATCACATGCCGGTTGGTATATTTTTTTGCAGTTGCTTCCCTGAAATGTTTTTCCACGCAGGTCATTTCAAAAGGGGGTAAAAATTCTCCATCCGGTAAAACAGCAAGCCCGTCCCTATTACCGGAGATACCTGCAAATTTTTCTACATGGCTATACCAGGGTGCAATGTCTTTGTACCTGATCGGCCAGTCTACTGCAAAGCCATCCCGTTGTGGGCCTTCAAAATCAAGATCACTCCATCGTTGCGTATGTCTTGCCCATAACAACGACCTGCCACCTACCTGGCTGCCCCTTATCCAGTCAAATGGCTTATCGGCAATATATTCCTGCTCGGCATCTTTTAAAAAAAAATGCAGGGTATCTTCCTTAAATGAGTAATGTTTACTGACTGTTTTATATTCTTTCGCGATGCTTAAAGGAACGGTTCCACGATGAGGTAGTTCCCAGGGATCGAGATTGGTGGTGGGATAATCCACCAGGTGTCTTACATTTCGGCCCCTTTCTATTAAAAGTGTTTTAAGCCCTTTTTCGGTTAATTCCTTCGCCGCCCAACCGCCGCTGATGCCAGATCCTATAACAATGGCATCATAGGTATTGATTGTATTGGCATGGATGTTTAAATTAGCACTTGCAACAGTATCCTTATTATTACCCATAAAGCATTAATTATATGGTTGTACCAGTTCTCCGGGTACCTTTTTTTCAGCATCAACTTCATAATCTCGATTGGGTAACCATGCTACGGTACCCGCCACCAGCCAAAGCGCCTGGCTGGTGAATCAATTTTCTTCGTGAAGTTGAAATATCACCAGGTATTTTATTTACCTCTAAAGGTAAATAAGTACAGGGATGCTGACAAACACAATTAAGTGAAGCAGGAATTAACTGCTTGTCAGTATGTTTTAAGGGCTGAACAAAATGATGGGGTTGTATATATTTTACAATCAAAAAATTCAGCCGCGAAAGTAGCCTGGGTCAGGAAGCCGCAACGAGTTGTCCCCAACGTATCCCTTTCCATGAAGGGGTATTATCATTGTATACATTGGCTGACTCTGGTAAAATAGAAGGCTCCCATTGCAAAATGGCTTCGTTGGGTAAAACGGCTACGGGTGTTTGCCAGGAAGTGAAAATTTGTTTTTGAGACAGGTTGGATTGTGACGAATAGCAGGAAATATTGGACCAACTTGAACCTTCCCCCAAATTGGCTTTGGAACGATGCAATAAATTGCTATGGAAAAACAGGACGTCACCAGCTTCTAATTCAGGATAAACCAATTCCATTGTTTTTAAGGCTTTGTCCACGGCTTCCATTTCTGCCCCAACCCTTTCACCTTCAAAACAATGTTTTATACTGCCCGATTTATGGGAACCTTTAATTACCTGTGAACAACCATTTTCTTTGTTAATAGGCGTTAAAGCCACCATTACACTAACCATCTGACCAGGAGACCGGAATTTATTAGTGGCCCAATATGCATAATCCTGGTGCCACTCCCATACTCCACCAATATGGGGTACTTTTTCCATTAATTTTGAATGGATATGACAAACCGGTGAATCGCTTTCTAATAGTTGAGCGACTGAACTTACAATTTTTTCACTGCGCTCCAGATAACCAAAAACATCGTTACCCGGTGTAAACCAGGATGGGATCGTTTTTTTATACGGCCGGCCATTTAAATCCAATGCGTTTCCAGGATTATGTTTGTCCCTTGTAGCGGTGCTGTATAACTTATCAACCTCAGGTTTGCTGCAAAATTCTTTGATAATAAGGTATCCGTCTTTGTTAAATTGCTGTAATTGTTCTTCGGAAAGATTAGTTGATGACATAGCGTAATTTTTTCGTTAATGTAGAAAACGAAAATATACAATGAATGGCGAACAGAGGGAGACTATAATCTCATTGTAGGGGTAAAGATCGTTCATTTTGCTCCGTATAGCTGCCGGGCGAAACACCAAACTGCTGTTTAAAACATTTGCTGAAATACTTGGGATCATTAAAACCCACCTGGTAGGCAATTTCTGAAATGTTTCCAGGCTTTTGGAGGATTAGCTGGGCAGCTCTTTTCATCCTGATTTCTTTAATGAATTCCGTAACGGTAACACCGGTGATGGAATTAATTTTCCGGTAGAGCTGCGGACGGCTGATGAACATTTTATCGCACAACTGTTCCACCTTAAAATCCGGATCAGCTATATTTTCCTCCACAATCATTATTGCCTTTTGTAAAAACTGGATCTCCGCTGGCGCAGTTTCTACATTTGCCGGCTGAATAAGACTGTGGTTGGGGATTTTTTTAAACTTGGGAGCGGGAATTTCAGTGGCGATGATGGAAAATGATTTGCTTGACCTGAAAAAGAAATACATGAAAACGCTGAAAAGGACAATGAAATACAGAAATAAGGCAGAATAAGAGACCCAGGGCGACCCAGTGATAACAATTTTTATACTTTTCTCTTTCGGATTCCAGATTCCGTCTTCATTGGACACCATAAATGAAAAAACATAGGTTCCGGAACGAATTCCTGAATATACAGCCACCTGGTCCGGGCCTGCCAGCCTCCAATCTTTGTCGTATCCATTTAGTTTATACCTGATACGATTTTTTTGCGGGTTAAAATAACTTAAGGAAGCCATCCGGAACGAAAAAGAGGATTGGTCATTATTCAGAACAATCTCATTTGTTAACTCAATACTTTGTTTCAACGGGGAGGAGTCACCCGCCACCACGCTTTCGTCGTTTATTTTAAAATCTACCAACACAGCTTCGGGCAAAATCGGATTGGTGTAAATACTGTCGGGATGAAACCAAACCAGGCCACGCACAGACCCAAAGTAGATATTACCGTTCCGGTCGGCCGAAACTGACCTTGGAAGAAATGCATTGGCAGGAAGCCCATCGTTGAAATCGTAATTTCTGATGGTTCTTAAATCTGCCGAGATAGCTGATATTCCCTTCTGCGTACTTAACCAAACCCGGTTTTTCGGATCCACCGAAATTGCGGCAATCCAGTCGCTTGACAACCCTTCTGTTGTGGTGAAACTACGGAAAGAAGAACTTTTTAAATTAAATTGGTTTAACCCGGCATGTGTTCCGGCAAACAGGTTGCCTTTCCGGTCGCTGACCAGGCATTCCACAAAGTTATCAGAGATAGTTTTTGGATCAGCCGCATCATGCAACAGCGAAACAAAACTGTCGGCACCGGGCTTTAAACGGTTCAATCCCCCACCCCAGGCGCCGATCCAGAAATTACCCCTCGAATCTTTTAGAAAAGATGATGGAAAGTGACTGGCCGGAAGGTTCTCACCCACTCCCGCATAAAGGACGTTCATGACTTTCCACAGATGGGTTTTTTGATCATAAACAATCTCATACGCCACGCCGGAAGCCCCCACCCAATAGGTCGGTGAGCCAGGAGAGGCCACCGTTAAAACCTCCCGCTTCAATACCTCTCCCGGAGTTTTCTTATCAAATATAAGTTTCGAAAATACTCCAATGGTTTTATCAAAAACACATAAGCCTGCCGAAGCAGAACATAATAATAAAGAGCTCCCGGCAATTGGAATCATTGAAAACAGTTCGGGATAGGGTGTCTGCCAGGTTTTGTATTGCCGGGATAAAGGGTTGTATTGAACCAGCGTATTGCGGGAGGAGAAATAAAGCTTGCCTGAGCTGGTATCAGCATACACAGTATTTACCGGCGAATTGCTGAACGGAAGGAAGGATGGAATAACCGAGAATTGTTTGCGGAAAGGATTAATTTTTCCAATGGTGCCATTTTTATATCCAAGCCAAACCATCTGTGCCCGGTCTATAAAAACACGCATCATATCCCTGAAATTTGGCAGGGCTTCGTCTGCAACAAACCGGTATGCGGAACCTGGTGATGAAAAGTGCAATAACCCGATCGTTGTACCCACCCAGATTTCACCTTTTGTACCCACCTGCACCTCGCGAAAATGCGGGATAACAGAGGGTTCTATGATTGTTGTAAACAAGTTGGCTTTAACGTCGTAAGCTAGCAGGCCCTGGTCCCAGGTGGCCAGCCATAAAATTCCTTTTCTTACTTCTTTAACACAAAACAAGTTAGTTTTTGCGTACCGGGTGCTATCACCAATATGTTTGATTTTTTTGCTAACCGGGTCAAAAAGATGCAGACCTCCTCCCCATGTTCCAATCCAGTACTTTCCATTCCCGGCATCAATTATCTGGAGTATTTTATTACTCTGTAACCCGGTGGTTTTACCCGCGGAATGAGTAAAGCTTTTGAATTTTCCTGAGGCAGGATCAAAAAAATTCAGGCCTCCGCCATCTGTACCAATCCAAAAATTTCCTTTTCCATCTGGTTGAATGACATATACTTCATTGAAACTGATTGATGCGGGATTTAAGTCGTTGTGCAGGTAGCGGGTAAACCTGCCACTTGCCCGGTTATAATGATTTAAACCACCGCCCTTGGTGCCGATCCATAAATTACCTGCGGCATCTTCGGTTATAGTGAGAATATTGTTGCTCCCGATGCTTGAAGTATCAGCAGCATTGTATTTGTAAGATTTTAACTCATTTCCGTCGTAGCGGAACAATCCTGTTTCTTTACCGATCCAGATAAAGCCCGTTTTATCCTGAAAAATGCAGTTAACGCGGCCTCCAAAATCCTTTGCGTCGGATAATAATACCGGGTAAATTTGCAGGTTTTGGGAATAAACACCTAACCCAATACAAATAAACAGGATTATAAATGCAATCTTAGACAACATAAGATAGTTTAGGCAAGAGCAAATGTAACAAATAATGCATGACTGATAACTGCGGGGTGCATTTAAAATCGTTGTAAAGGTTGCAATTTACCCTTTCTCTATAGTAATAACCGGGAAATGAAACTCATTTAACTAAGGCTGGTAAGAATTTAACCTATTCATTACAGGTTGATACAAATACCTAAAATGGCAGTTACTTCTACAAACAAACCGGGGAGATTTGGAATGAAAAGATTTCCGATTGATTTGAAGACAATCCTGGTAAAAATTTAGTTTATTTTTTAGCTACCCGCCATATTTTTTTGCCGCTGTCGTCTGCCACCAACAATGATCCGTCCCGGGCAAATACCACACCAACCGGCCTGCCATAAACCGTGCTATTATCTTTATCAGCGATAAATCCGGTTAAAAAATCTTTTACCGGTCCTGAGGGTTTGCCATTTTTAAACGGAATAAATACTACTTTATAGCCCGCCAGTTCACTACGGTTCCACGAACCATGCTGGCCGATAAAAAGCCCGCCCGCATAGGCAGCAGATAAATAATTATTTTCATTAAATGCCAGGCCCAGCGAAGCGGTATGGGCGCCTACAGAAACATCGGGGGTAATGGTAATATTTACCAAGTCCATTCTTTCGCCTTTCATTCTTGGATCTGGATTTTTTCCATAATAAGCATAAGGCCAGCCATAAAACCCATTTTCTTTTACACTGGTTGTAAAATCAGGCACCAGGTCATCGCCCAAACCATCTCTTTCATTCACTGCGGTCCAGAGGGTATTGGTACCGGTAGCCCAGCCCATTCCAACAGGGTTGCGTAAGCCGGCTGCATAAATTCTTTCCCCGCTTCCATCGGGATTTATTTCTAAGATATTTGCCCTCCTGTTTTCATTTTCAAGGCCATGTTCCGCAACGTTGCTCCCGGAGCCAACTGACACATAAATTTTTGAACCATCCCTGCTGGCAATTAAGTTTCTTGTCCAGTGATTATTATAACCGCCGGCAGGAAGGCTTAATATTTTTGTTCCAGGAACGGTCATTTCCGTTTGGTCCGTCGCATAAGGAAACATCCATACTCCATCAGTATTGGCTACATAAAATTGATTCTTTAAAATCAACATGCCGAGCGGACGGTTTAATCCTGTTACAAAAACTTTTTTAATTTCCGGTATCCCGTCACCATCCTTATCCCTTAACACTAAAATAGTATTACTGCTTTTAGCACCAGGCTTTTTATCACTGGCAGTTTTAGTAAATCCATCACTGATGGTATTGGCCATCGCTACAAAAATATCTCCGTTTGGTGCAACGTAAAGCCAGCGGGGATTATCCAAACTATCGGCAAATCTGGTTACAGAAAATCCGGGCGGAGCTATGGGTGTTTTATCCTGCGGCCACCCAATAATTTTTGAAACATTTCTTTTGGACGGGGTTGCAAAGGGGGCAGGGAGGATCGCGGTATCTGCAAATGGCGTAGCGGTATCATTAACCATCGTAGCGGATCTACTGCCCCTGGTGCTTTGGCATCCGGTCAGTAATTGTATCAGCAGTACAGGGAAGAACAAATTTCTAGCTATCATACTTTTGAAAAATTTTATAAAATGAGCTGCCATTTTAATAATGGCCAAATCAAAAATAAATCAAAAGGATGAAATAAACCGGTAGGTATTGATTTGGTTTGGCCTGAAGTTTAATTGCAGGGAACCCTTTGCCGTTTTTAAGGACGTTTCATTTGTTTCAATATGTGTTGTCTTCCAGGCACGAACGATGGGCTTTGATAAAGTAAGCAGGGGCTGACAGGGAAACTGACCCATATTCCAGCACCTGGCTACCAGGCCATTATTAATACCATCTTCCGAAGGCTTTACACTCCATAGTAATACATTGGGATCACTGATATTTAATAAAGAAAATACGTTATTGACGGCAGCATTTTTTGTTCCGGTAATGATGCCGGTTATCAACGGGTTCTGGTGTTCTAATGAAAATTTCATCGCCCTAACCGGATCAAAAACGGACTGATGGGTAGTGATCGCAAATTTGTACATAAAATCCTCCTGGCCGTTTTGCTTAAGGATGCCCAGCACGCCATTGTCTTCTACTTTTTTATCTACATTGCCCCCTGCCAGCGCATTTAGCTGGGCAGATTGTTCCCACAAAGAATCAACGGTGCTTTTACCCAATTTAAAAAAGCTGCAATCCATATTTGATACGGTAACACCATAGGCCGGTTCGCTCATATCGGCAAAATGGTTGAAAGTCTGCCAGTCGTACCGGGCATTCTGAGCAGCATAATGCCCTCCCCTTGTTTCTTTTTTTGCTGTAAGGATGGCACCCAGTTCCTCGTGCCGGGTTGTTTGATTATCGAGATCAAAAGAAAATGCCCAGGTTTTTACATCCCCAAAATTTGCCTGGATACTGTCTTCAATTTCAATCCGCGGACTATTGGCAAATACCGTTACCCGAACAGTGTGCAGGATAGGATTACGCGAAACCGCTTTAATAGTAACAGACACCGGTCCTGCATTCTCCACCACCAATGCATCTCCGTCATTGATATTAGTGGTACCCAAATCATTGAGATATTTTCCTGCTGTTTCTTTTACCAGTTGCCTGCTGTTGGCCAGGCTGTCGTACCACTCTGTAATGGCGCCGGAGGCACTAAGTCTTAAACGGTACAGCGCGTTGCTGATATACTCACCCTTAACAGTAGCCGCAGTTGGTAATGCGGCGGGGATTCCATTTGCTATCTCAAATACTTTATATCCAACGGGGGGAATATTTTCTGCCCTAATCCGAAGCAACCGTTTACCATCTTTTACAATTAACTGGCTGGCCACTTCTCTTTTTGTAAGGCGGTCGATCACTTTTACAGGATAAGCGCCATTGTACAACACATCGGCCACATCATTCCTGCTCCAGCTTAAAGGATTAAAAACATAGAAGCCCGGCAGTGTAGTTCTTTTTATTTGAGCGCCCAGCGTATAGGCGGAACGGTTGTATAAGGTATCTACATAATCCGTTAGTTGCCGCTGTACTTTGATTTGCCATTCGGCCCTTGTTTTTCTGGATACAGGGCCATCCGCCGTCCAGTTATGTTCCCAGTAAACACCAAAGGATTCCCAGGCGAGGTTACGGGCAGCGGTTAATCCATTTAGAAAATTTCTATCCTTTAAAGAAGCCATTGCAGCAAGTGCTTCTGCGGAACGTAATTTTTCAGTGGCCCGCCGCACCCGGGCCGTTGTTTCATTCATGGAGGCACTTAATATATCCCATTCGTTACCAAAGCTTACAGATTCAGAGGGCAGTTTTGGATAACTGCGTTCAATATCTTTAAAAAAATCTTCTTCATTGGATACCCTTACTTTGCGGGTTGGGGTAGTGGCATTTTTTGCCGCATTGATAAAGGGCTTTGATATATAAGTCTCCAGGTCATCGTGGCCATAACCAAATGCCCCTGCTACATTATACGGATAGGCTGACCCCGGCGAAATGGTATCACAAAAAGCATCCAGCTTGTTTATTAGTCTCCCGATCTCTTTATCGGTATCAA
>JACMLJ010000057.1 GCA_014379625.1 Ferruginibacter sp.
TAAATATTTCCCGGTAATAATTATCCCGCAAGTTAGTGGATGATCGCGGAATGAAGGAATGATTATCGCGTGGTAAGCCAAATTCTTCTACTACCAGCGGTTTATTTAAACGGTTGGCAATTTCAAGGTGACTGGTAATATATCTTTTTGTTTTGGCAACAATACTGTCAAAACCCTTTGCAATGGAAGTATCGCTGAACCAGCCCCAGTTTTTTGGCCAGATATGTATGGTGAGGTAATCAATATTTTTGAATGCATGGATGCGCCCAAAAGTTTCCATATTTTCACTGCCCATCTCTCCTTCGCTACCGGTGGTTACCAGGTGGTTTTTATCAATGGATTTTATGAGGGCAGACACATTGTCAATCCATTTTGTAAACTGCGGAATGGCTTCGGGCCGCATGGGTCTGGGCTCGTTGGCAAGCTCCCACGCCATGATTGCTGCATCATCTTTGTAGGCTTTGTGTGTGATGGTATTTATCCTGTTCACAATCAATTTTAATTGCTCAGTATAGGCGGTTTTACAGGGTTCACAGGTGTAAAACTGCTTTACAAAATCCCGGTTTTCATCCCAGCTCATTTTTCTTCTTAATATGCTGTCGGGCAGCAAGCCATTCCAGTTGAGGTATTGCAAAAATCCACCGCTCCATTCCCAGTTATTGCTTAAAAATATTACTGCCTTCATGTTGCGCCTGCCCATTTCAACCAGCAGGAAATCAAGCCCTTTCAACAGGTCGGTGTCAAATTCACCCTGTTTTGGTTGCAGTGAAGGAAATGCCCTTGTTACGCCGTTTATTTTACCGGTTCCTTCCACACCAGCCATTACCCTTAAATTATTTATGCCCCTTTCATGCAGAAAATCAAGTTCTTTGATTAATCGTTCTTTACCTTTTGCAGGATCGGTCGCCAGGGCAAGTAATCCACCATACCAATAATTGGCACCGATATAATAATAAGGCCGGTTGTTTAAAATAAACTGCTGATGGTTAACTTTTACAAAAGACGGCTGGGCCTGCAGTGCATCCAAAAAAAGAAAAGCCGTTATAAGAAGTAAATACGTTTTTTTCATGTTGGTCATACTTTGTACTTGTTGATTTTGACGCAGCCCGCTGCTAAAAAATTATATCCCACGCTACCAGTTACCACTTATAATTTCCATTCGGTGGTGTACCGTTTACAAGTCTAAAACCTGTTGCAGCCGCTTAATAATTTCAATACAGGCCCTGCTGTTATGATAGGGACATTTCCATATACCTACCTTGTCCTGGCTCTTCATTATGGTACCGTCACCATTTCGGCCCCATAACCATTCGCCGTAAATTTCATCTTTAATACATGTCTTTACATACTGCCAGCTTTGCAATGATTTTTGCAGGTATACTTCATGGTTAGTTAATTGCCAAAGGTTAAAAAAT
Organism: Ferruginibacter sp.; assembly: GCA_014379625.1. Classification (GTDB taxonomy): domain Bacteria; phylum Bacteroidota; class Bacteroidia; order Chitinophagales; family Chitinophagaceae; genus Ferruginibacter. The sequence continues at coordinate 1,416 of JACMLJ010000057.1, forward strand.
CCCACCATTGCTTCCGCCTGTACCCAGGAGTGTTTTTCCTTTATGATATGTTTGGTGTTGGGTTCATATTCGTACCAAAGTCCGCCATCCGTATCTACTCCTTCGGTAGCGGCTAAAGAAATTTGAACCGATAGCTTTTTGATTACTTCTATCAATGGCGTCTCTTTAGTCGCTTCCGCAGCTTCCAGTAATAACCAGGCTGCTTCTATATCATGCCCATAGGAAACAGTAGCGGATCTCCTGTTCCAGGCTTCATCGAAAAACAGCACCAGGTGGCCGGTATCAGCATCAACGATATGATCAATGAAATTTTGTATAAGATTTTTAATTTGCTGTTTTAATTGCTCATCGGGCCAGATGCGGTACAGGGTAGTATAGGCTTCCAGTATATGCAGGTGGGTATTCATTGTTTTTTTTTCATTGGCATCCTTTGCACTAAGGCGCAGGTCTTCCAAAGGCTTCCAGTCACGGGTAAACGCTTCGAGGTAACCGGTATGCGCGCTATCAAAACTATGGGCTTCAATTTGCCGGTATAATTCAATAGCTGTATTTTTCGCCGCTTCGTTATTGCTTATTTCAAAATAAGCACTGCATCCGTATAGGGCAAAGGCAAGGGCATATATTTGTTTTTTGGTGTCTAAAGGCCTCCCATCAGCGCTTAGTGTCCAATATACCCCCCCGTATGCTTTATCAATAAAACTGGTGTTCAGATAATTGAAAGCAATTCTTGCCAGGTGAAGGTGTTTGGGGTTACCGGTTATTTTAAAGGCGGATGAAAACGCCCACAATATCCTGCTGTTGAGCACTGCACCTTTTGGCGCATCGGGATGTGGTATATTATTTTCATCAATCCTGCCAATAAAACCGCCGTTAACAGCGTCATGCGTATTAAGCATCCAGTAATTCAGTATAGCGTTTAATTCTGACTTAACTTCGTTATAATATACCGTTAGTAATGCTGTATTACCCGGGATCGCCGGTTGTTTAAGATCAATCATAATTTTTTGATACACTATAAAACTGGGTTTTAAAATTTTTTACATGGCAAAAGGGGTTGGGTCCACCGGCCAGGCTGGTACGCCGCTGCCCCGGTTCCCGGTAGCCGTGAAACCAACAATTGTATTTCAGAAAACTTTACAGAACAAAAAACTGCCTGGTATTTACTTATATGTTTTTGCCTCCTGTACCGGTATATGTTCTTTCCTTGATTCCAGGTAATTATAATTATGCTGAACCAAATTGATAATTGTTTGCACCGATGCGGCGGAACGTAATCCATCTTCAGGTGTATTGATAACATAATCTGTTAACTGTTCAACGGTACTGGTGGCCACATGAATCCGGGTATCAGAAGAAGCGTAATAAATAAAAACGGTTCCATCCGCATCTGCTATCCAACCATTGCTAAATACCACATTTGAAACATCCCCAGTGCGTTCTTCTCCTTCAGGCGCTAAAAAGTATCCACCAGGCTTATACGTAACCAGGGTAATATCATTCAGGTCGGTCATAAACATATACAATACATACCGCAGGCCGGCAGCCGTATTTCTAACACCGTGCGCCAGGTGGAGCCAGCCATGACTTGTCTTGATAGGGGCAGGTCCCAGGCCGTTTTTCATTTCGGCAACGGTATGGTATACCCGGTGATCAAATACGGTTTCCTTTTCAATTACGGCACTGGTAATGTCTTTGGCCAGGCCAAAGCCAATACCCCCACCCTTACCCGCTTCAATAAAACTATCCTGGGGCCTTGTGTAAAAAGCATATTGCCCCTGTACAAATTCGGGATGCAACACCACATTTCTTTGCTGGGCGGAGGGTGTTTTTAAATCTGGCAGGCGCTCCCAATCCACCAGGTTTTTTGTTCTTGCGATTCCGCATTGTGCTATTGCTGCTGACTCATCCCCGGCTATTGCATGAAGATCCTTTCTTTCGGTACAGAAAAGCCCGTATATCCACCCGTCTTCGTGCGTTATCAGCCGCATATCATAAATATTGGTATCCGGCACATCCGTTTCGGGCATCAGCACGGGGTACTCCCAAAATTGAAAATTATCAATGCCATTATAACTATCGGCAACCGCAAAAAAACTTTTCCTGTCGGCGCCTTCCACCCGTACAACCAATGCATATTTCCCCTTCCATTTGATGGCCCCCGCATTCAATGTTGCATTGATGCCAAACCTTTCCATTAAAAAAGGGTTAGTGACAGGGTCAAAATCATATAACCAGGTTAATGGCGCATGCCCTGCGGTGAGAACCGGATTTTTGTACCGGGCATACACACCATTACTTTCCGGCAGCATTTCATTTTTTTTATTCACCAGCAGATGATGTTGGGATTTCAAAAACGCGAGTCTTTTTTTAAATTCTTCTTTCATAAAATAAAATTTAGTCTTCCAGTTTATTCCACCATGTCCTTTTCAGGATCAACACAACCAAAATGATTACCCCAATGGTTATCCATAAAGGTGTTTGCATTTTTAATATAAAGTACATGGGCAAAAGCGTAAAACACAATTGACCGATAATACCTATTACCACATTAAACATATCCAGCTTAAATCTTTTGTTGGCCACAAATGCCGGATCATCCGCCACTACCTGTTCATGAACCGGTTGCCAAAAGCCCCATGGCCTTACTGTTTTGTAAAATGATTTCAATACTGCCGCTTCTGTGGGCGGAGCGGCAAAAGTACCGATAATACATCCTGCCATTGAAAGTACAAACAATAAAGGCCACCAATACAATGGTAAACCGGTGGTGATATAAGGCATAATCAATGCGGCCGCTATGCCTACGGCCATGCCCCAGAAAAACCCATTGGCATTAAACCTCCACCAATACCATTTTAAACAATTGGCCGCAACATATCCGCCATATAATCCACCCACGATCCATTGCAGAATTTCATTTACATCACTGGCCATAAAACCAAAGAATACCCCCACCGCCACTACCAGCACACCCACGATATAGTTCATGGTTATTATCTTTTTGGTACTTGCCACCGGGTTAATATATTTCAGGTATATATCGTTGGTGATATAGGCCTGCGCCGCATTTAATGTACCGCTAAACGTACCCATAAATGCGCCGAGTAAACCGGTCAATACAATACCCAATATCCCGACCGGTAAAAAATTATTAACGGTGGCAGGAAGTATTTTTTCAAAATCCGTGACACCATCAGGGCCTTTCAGGTACAACTGGTTATAATATAATAATGCCAGCACGGTAAGCCCCGTTATCATTGAATAACGGATGGGCAGCAACATGATACTTACAAAGCCGGTCATTTTACTGGCATCCTTGGGACTGCGGGTGCTTAAAACTTTTTGCATATCATAATTGGGTGCGGGCCCGGCCAATGATGCAAATACGCCTTTCAGCAACATCATCATAAAAAACAATCCAAATAAACTAAACCCGTCACTTGCTATTTTCTTATTGGCATCCGCGGCGATCCTGCTCCAGTCGAGGTTCAGTTGCCAGCTAAAAAACGGATCGCTCCATCCTTCCGGAACATTCAGCGTGTGCCCCTTAAGGTTTTGCATGGCAATTACCGCAATGGCGATACAAGCTATTGTCATTATCGCATATTTGATCACGTCTCCCAGTACAATGCTGTGCATCCCTCCCAAAATGGAGTAAAACATGGCGAACAGCGTAAACACGATGCCATAAAAATGGGGCACATATTTATCGGTCACGTGAAATGGTACATAGTCTTTTACCGAATCCCAGGGAATAAATACCTCCATGAATTTCCCCAGTCCCACAAATCCATATGCCAAAAATCCCAGGCAACTAATGAGTGCGAAAGCGATCACAATAATATGCGAACCTTTTACCCCTCTGCCGCTCAGTCCAAATCGCGTACGTAACCATTCGGCACCCGTATTCGCATTGCTCCGGCGCAACCATTTGCTAAGGAACATCATCATAAATACCTGGTTAAACACCGGCCAGAGCCAGGGAATCCAGATGCTTTTTAATCCATATACAAAACACAGGGCCACCATCCACATGGTGCCGCTGATGTCGAACATATCGGATGCATCACTAAGGCCAAGCATATACCAGGGCAGGCTTTTTCCACCCATCAGGTAGCTTTCTTTGTTTTGCCTCGCTTTTTTTCTCATCCAAAATCCGATAAGGATCATGGTGACAAGATAACTTACTAAAATCAGGATATCGATCAGTTGTAATTTCATAAAGCTTCAGCAGGTATTTTTTGATGGATGTTGGCTACTCATTTAACAGGTAAATAAACAGGATTTAATTGATTTTAAAGCGGGATTTTTTTCGACCGGTCAGGGATTGTCATATAAATTTTGTTGCCGGGTTTTATTTTCAAAAAATACTTTTTCAAGTTTATAAAAAGACCTGAAATCCCGTTCAGAAACCTGCCCCTTGTAGGGCGCATAATAATGCATTTTACCATCCAGCATCCCGTGGTTTCTCCACAACAGCACGTAGGAAACGCGGTGATCCGCTATCGCTTTCCAAAGCACCTTTGTCCACCATTCAGGATACGGGATGGCCACATAACCGGTTTCGCCCAAAGCGGGTATCTTATGCAGTTCAGTTGCAAGGCTGTCGAGTATATTCAGTTTAAAAGATAATTCTTTTACAAAGCGGTTATCTTTTGCCGGGTCGCCGGATTGGTAATCGTCAAAACTAATTACATCAACATAATGTTCGCCGGGGTATCTTTCAAGGAATTGCTCCGCGGAGTTAAAATTGCCACCGGTATTGTAAACATAAAGAAAGTTGTGTACTTTTTTTATATCGCGCAGGTAATCGAAGGTATATATCCATAGCTGTTTAAATTCTTCCGGGCTGCAGGTGTTCTTTGTCCACCAGAACCAATTACCGGAAAGTTCATGAAAAGGGCGGAAAAGTATGGGTATCAGTTCACCTTTAACGCCTTTAAGCGATAAGGAGAAATCCGCTACCCTATCTAACCATGCCGTATAAATTGCATTAGCGGCGCCACCGGGCAATACTGCTGTAACTGCGCCATGTGTAGTGTCCCAGGCGTTTTTTCCTGTCAGCGGATGGTCAAGGTGCCAGCTGATGGTAATTACCCCACCCCTGCCATAACCCTGCTGGATAAATTCCCGCATTTTATCAAAAGGTACCCCGTCTATATTAACCTTGCTGCCTTTTTCAAGACCGGCCAAATCCCATCCGTAAACTGCAGGGTATTCGCCTGTAACATCTTTTATATCGCTTCTGCCGGGTTCGTATTTCCACTCCACACCGTATGCGAGGTCATCCTGGTGCCCAAACATAATACCCTTTGATAAAAGTTTTTTTAAATTTCGTAACAGGTTCTGCGTTTCAATGGTAGCGGTTTTATCGGCAGTTTGTGCGTTTGCCGCACCAAATAGCATTATACAGGCAAGGGAGAACAGGCAGTGGCTGATTTTTTTCAACTGGCAATTTTTAAATAAGGGAAGTTATTGGTGACCTAAGCAAAAATAATGCATTACCTTATCTATATACTAATACTATATTATCCTATAATGATCGGTTCAAAAGGCCTACCTGTAAAAAAATACCCCAAAAATGAATGTCTCTAAAGAAATGGCTGGAAATTATTCAAAAAAAGAATAAATAATTGTTGGTACTATTTTAATGATATTATTGTTATATTCACAATATTTTTTGGTATTCTACTAAGCTGCTATATAAAATGAATAAAAATATTGTCAGGGAAATCACCCCTTTAACCCAAAATGATTGCTTTACTATTTTTTCGAGGGTTAAAAAAGAATTTAATTTCCCGTTGCATTATCACGAAGAGTTTGAGTTGAACCTCATCATTAATGCGAAAGGGGCCAAACGTATCGTTGGTGACCATATCGGCGAGATTGATGACCTGGAACTGGTATTGATTGGCCCTAATTTATCTCATGCCTGGTTCACCCATCAATGTAAAACAGGCGATATAAAAGAAGTGACCATACAATGGCACAGGGATTTACTGGATGAAAAATTGTTGCGGAGAAATCAACTGAGTTTTATCCGCGAAATGTTTGATCTATCTTTAAAAGGCATTTGTTTTTCAAAAGAAACCATACAAAATATCTATCCGCGCATAGTATCACTCGAAAAGGAAAGTGGTTTCGATTCGGTGATGGCGCTTATTAATATTTTACATGACCTCTCTACCTCCCGTAATTTGCGTACGTTATCGGAGATCGGTTTTAACAGTGATTTCCAGCTTAATTTTAATAGCAGGCGTATTGAAAAGGCGTTTGAATACATGAATAAAAATTACGACCGGCCCATTACACTGGCCGATATCTCCAAACTTGTAAATATGACAGAAGTGTCGTTTAGCCGTTTCATAAAAAAGCGCACCGGCATTACTTTTATTGATAGCCTGAACGAGATAAGGCTTGGCCATGCATCGCGTATATTGATTGATACCACCAATTCTGTGGCCGAAGTGTCTTATAGTTGCGGGTTCAATAATATATCCAATTTTAACCGGTTATTTAAAAAGAAAAAAAACTGTACGCCAAAAGAATTCAGGGAAAATTTTTCCGGTACGCGCAGATTTATATAGGTACCCCTTGTTTATGAATGGCTGATATACCCTTCTTCAAAACCGTATTAACTTAAACACTGAATTTTTTTGACAGGGAGGGAGAGCGGTCAGTAAGCCAGGGTGAATATCCATATAGTTCGCAATTGTGCTGTTACCGGATGCAGGTGCTGCATACAATAAAGTATTTGATCTGTGCGGATCAAAAACACATTCCTGTATCCTGTTGTATTCCGCCATTCAGCATACAAATTAATGCGGCCTGCTAAGGGCAATGCCAGGGAAAATTTTTTATTTCAGGGACAGGGTGCCGCGATCATTGATAACCTTTCCAAGCGCAGCATTTACATTCCGGGGAATGATTGAAATGATAGGCGGGTGGGGATTTTTGACACCCAAAAGGTAAAAATAGTATCAAATAGTTAAACAATAATCTTATTAATAAAAATAAAAATTAATTAGTCATAATTACTACTTCTGGCAGCTACTTTAGGTGACTACCTATTTAACTAACAAAAAATAACTGTTATCAGATAAAATAGTATTATGTCCATATTGGACTTCAATTTAACTTTGATAAACAAAATTAATGATGCTTTCGAAAACAACTGCCAGTGTTAGTGGGATTTCCAAATTAGATTGCCATTCAAAAATAATTTCAGCTTTTGCAAACTTTACATTATAAGTATTTTCATTTTTTATTTCCGGTTTACCATTTTTTTATATGGGTACTGCAAGTTGGTTGTTGATTGTGTGCGCTGAATAAATAAGATCTGATTTTTGAGCCTGCAAAAAATCCTGAATTTTTAATTGAAGTAATTTATCAGCATAATAAGGTATTACTAAATATTTCTAATTTTTAAACCAATAATGACGATTGCATATGAAAAAATTTAAACCAAGAATTAATCTGCCTGCCCTTTTTTTATGGGCCATCTTTTCCATCCTCCTCCTAACCGGCAATGCTATCTATGCACAAACTGAGGTTCGAAAAATAAGCGGAAAAATTTCTTCCCCTGCCGGAAAGCTGTTGCCAGCCGCATCTGTAATTAATAAAAGAACCAATATCGGAACCTATACCGACGTTTCCGGCTCCTTTAATATAGAAGCACAACGAGGGGATATCCTTGTTATTAGTTACGTAGGTTACCTGGGCAGGGAGATAAAAGTAGGCACTGCAAATGTGATAGATATTACCATAACTGAAGAGCAGTCAAAAATGGATGAAGTGGTTATCATTGGTTATGGCAAGTCAAAAAAAGTAAATCTTACTACCGCACAAACTACGGTATCGGCGAAGGATATGGAAAAAACCGTTAACACTACTATTGAACAAGCCATTCAGGGAAGGGCGCCTGGTGTTTATGTTACCCAAAACTCGGGCCAGCCAGGTGGTGGAATGTCAGTAGTGATAAGGGGTGTAAGCACCATTAATGGCACCACTGAACCATTGTATGTTATTGACGGTGTACAAACCCAGCCCTCCCCTGTTTCATTTGGGGCTCAAAGTTCATCTAATCCATTGGCTGGTCTTAACCCTTCTGATATTGATGACATCCAAATTTTACAGGGCCCTTCTGCAACAGCCATATATGGAACCAGGGCTGCAAACGGCGTACTCTTAATTACCACAAAACGGGGTAAATCCGGCGAGTCGAAAATAAATTACGGTTTACTTTACAGCATACAAACCCCTCCCAAGAGATTGGAGGTAATGGATTTACGCCAATATGCGCAAATGGTGAAAGAATTTCATGTAATTGCCGGTGGTCAAACACCGGGTGAATTTTTGGATCCGGCACTTTTAGGAAAAGGAACCGACTGGCAGGAAGAACTTTTTAGAAATACCCCAATGAGCAAGCATCAACTTAGTATAAGTGGTGGAAATGATAAAAGTACGTACTACATGTCGGGGGAATACTTAGATCAAAAAGGTGTTGCCATTGGTTCGGGTTTTAAAAGATATGGTTTCCGGATAAATACTGATAATAAAATAAGGGATTGGGCTACGGTGGGTGTTAATTTAAGTTTTAATCAAACCAACGAAAACCTGACTGCGAGCCAGGAAAATGTTATATCCGATGCCTTACAGTTAACGCCACAGGTGCCGGTTAAAAACCTGGATGGCTCATGGGGCGGGGGTGATCTCGTAAATGGAGCCAACGTATTTGCACCGGTAAACCCAATTGCCATCGCCAACTTAAAAACCAATAATAATGTAAGAAGAGAGCTTTTTGGGGGGCTTAACCTGGCAATTAAGCTAACAAAAGATCTTACTTTCAGAACATCCTTCAATACAAATTTCGGGTTCGCCAACTCAATATACTACCAGCCTACTTATGCTATTGGCTGGTCAAGAAATGTAACCGCATCATTAAATGACGGTTCAACCCGGAGTACCTACTGGAACTTAAACGAATTGCTGGAATATAATAAGCAATGGAGAAAACATAGTTTTGGATTAATGGCTAGTCATGAATACCAGGCGGGCAGCTGGAAGTCTGTAACGTCTACTAAAACAGGCTTCCTTACAAACGATGTTTTTGATCTGAACGCCGGAGATCCTCTTACCGCAAGTATTCAAAGCAATTCAAATAACTGGGCAATTGAATCCTACCTTGGAAGGCTAAGCTATAACTTTGATAACAGGTATTTTTTAGTTGGCACCTACAGAACAGACGGTTCTTCTTATTTTGGCCCCGAAAATAAATGGGCTAAATTCCCTTCCATATCAGGAGCATGGCGGATTTCTCAGGAAAAGTTTTTCCAGGTGCCCTTCATTAATGAACTAAAGCTAAGGTATGAAAAAGGTTTAACAGGAAACCGTGGCTATACCGCAGGTATTTATTCGCCGTTAGGTACGGGTGCAACACCTTCCGGAACCGGCTTTTTGCCCTCAAGAGTAGGAAATCCTAAAACCCAATGGGAGGGTACCAACACTGATAATGCAGGATTGAATATAGGAATGTTCAAAAACAGGATACAGTTGGAATTTGATTATTATGTCAAAAATACCAACAATCTTTTACTGGATGCACCCCTACCATGGTATATGGGTACTAACGGAACCGGGGCGCCGTCCTCACCTGTTATCAATCTTGGATCAATGCAAACGAAAGGCTGGAGTTTTTCTATTAACACCGTCAATGTTATAAGTAAAGATTTTAAATGGGAATCAAATTTTAATCTTTCCGTATTCAAAACCGAAGTAACCAAATTCAATTCAGACAGCAGGTTTGTGAGTCGTACGTCATGGTGGTTGAATGACTGGACACAGCGTGCCTCTGTTGGTGAAGCTCCATGGTTATTCAGGGGCTATATTGAAGAAGGTTTATTTCAATCAATTTCAGAAATAAATAAAAGCGCCGTTCCGGTTGATAACCAGGGCAAGCGGCTTCCCACGGAACAGGCAAATGGCGTATGGGTAGGTGATGTTAAGTTTAAAGATATCAGTGGCCCCGCCGGTGTGCCGGATGGTAAAATTGATACCTACGATGAAACTAATATTGGTAACCCCTGGCCCAAAATGTTTGCAGGGTTTACCAACACTATATCTTATAAAGGATTTGACCTGAGTATACTGCTAACCGGTACTTTTGGTAATGATATTTATAACTACTTGGCCAAAGTTAATACCAACGCAAATAATATTAACATCAGCAGAAATCTCCTAATACAGGCGATGGATTACGCAAAGCCAATAACCAATGCACAGGGTGAGGTGGTATTGGCAAATCCCAATACCAATGTTGCAAGAATTTCTTACGGTCCCAACGGTAATTATACCCGCCCGACAAACAAATGGGTAGAAGACGGTTCTTTTGTACGGATCAAAAACATATCATTGTCTTACAACGTGCCAACCAGTTTAATCAACCATCAAAAAATAATAAAAGGTATGCGACTTACTGTGGGTGCACAAAATTTAGCCACTTTCACCAACTATAGCGGGTTCGATCCGGAAGTTGGTTCTTATGTTGGCAGGGACTCGGGGCCTGGCAACCAGGCAATTGGTTTGGATTTTGGCCGTTACCCGTTAACACCTATCTACACATTTAACTTAGGCGTAAACTTTTAAATAACTGAAGATGAAAAATATAAAGAATAGATATTTTTGGATTAGCGCATTGCTTCCAATTTCCATAATGCTGGGATGCTCTAAAAGCTTTTTGGAAAAACCACCCATTGATACAATTGTAGACGCCAGTTTTTATAAAACTGATGAGCAGGTATTGTCAGGCACAGGATTACTGTATAGTAAAGTGTGGTTTGATTATAACGATAAAGCATCTTATAACCTGGGAGATTTCAGGGCCGGAACGGCTTTCTCCGCCTATAATGACAGGGGAAACGTGCTTTTTAACACAACCGGAAATACCCCTGAAAATGGGTCATCCTGGCGTTCTTTTTTTATCGTCGTAAGCCAGTCAAACCTTGCAATAGTTAATATCAATAAATATGCAGGTTCCGGGGTTTCGCCACAGATTAAGAAAATGGCGATCGCCGAAGCAAGGTTTATGCGGGCCCTGGCCTATCGTTTTTTAGTTATGAACTGGGGGCCGGTTCCGATCATTGAAAATAACCTGGAATTACTGGCAGACACTTCTATCAGCAGGAATACTGAAAAAAGTGTCTGGAAATTTATTACTAAAGAAATGCGTGAAGTAGCTGCTGATCTTCCGGTAACAGCCGTTAAACCCGGCAGACTTACCAGGTGGTCGGCGGAAGGTATGCTGGCAAGATTTTACCTGACAAGGGCTGGTGTTGAAGCCAATGGATCAGGCTTAAGAAACCAGGTATTTTTGGATAGTGCAAAATACTACGCGGAGAGTGTAATTAAAAATAGCGGTGCTGCTTTACTAAAAAATTATGCAGATCTCTTTCTGTATCCCTACGATAATAATTCAGAATCTTTATTTTCCTTACAATGGGTTTATTCCCCGGGGGCCTGGGGCACACAAAACAGTACGCCTGCTTACCTGGCTTACAGTCCGGATATCGCGAACGGCGATGGCTGGGGTGGCGATAAGGGCGCTACCTGGTGGATGATGAAACAATACGAAGGAATTACGGCCTCAGTAAATGACGATACACTTAAGGGCAGAACGCTTGACCAACGGCTTAAAGCTACTTTTATGTTGCCGGGCACAAGCTATCCCGAAATAACACAAAGTATTACCGGTGGAAAACAAAAGCTGGTATTTCCCTTTTCCGGCAGTGACAACAATTTCTTAAGTATAAAGAAATATGTAACCGGTAAGGCAGAAGATGTGGGCGGCCTGGCGGCATCGCAATATTATAGCAATGATACTTATATGATGAGGCTTGCGGAAATGTACCTGGTTTATGCGGAAGCTTCACTTGGAAACAGCGCTTCTACCAGCGATGCAAAAGCCCTTGAATATTTTAACAAAGTACATATGCGCTCCGGTTTGCCCGAATTTATAGTTCCACTCACGGCAGACGCGATTTTCAAAGAAAGGTTTGTTGAATTTGCAATGGAAGGCATGGCCTGGTACGATTTGGTGAGCCTGCATTATTATAATAAAGCAAAAGCATATTCTATTCTTAATTCACAGGACAGGGGATTATTTTTTACCGCACCCGACAAATTTCCTGACCCTACACAATGGACTTTCGCTAAAACAAAATGGGCCACTACGGATCGAAAAATTAATGCGAACGACGGAAATTTTCTGCTGCCAATACCATCTGCTGAAATCAGCCAGGCACCTAACCTGCTGAAACCTCCGGTGGATTATTAAAACAGGCAAACCAATTACTAAAAAAAAACATAGCGATATGAAAAATATATATAAATCAATACTACTATTTACGCTGGGAATTGCCATAGCGGGAATTTATACATCCTGCAAAAAAGACGAGAGCCTTCCCAACAACGGCGAACCCAGGATCAGGTATGTGCGTATTACCAATCCCGTGTCGGCAGATTCTTTGCTAACAGGGGCCTTCCAGGGAAACCTGATCGCGATTATCGGTGAAAATTTACAGGATGCTGTGGAGATTTGGTTTAATGACCAGAAAGCTGTGTTAACACCTACTTATATAACCAGTACCAGCATACTGGTAAGCGTTCCCAACCCCATTCCAAAAGTTATCACCAATAAAATAAAAATTGTTTTTTCAACTGGTAAAATACTCGAATATGATTTTAAGGTGCAGATAAGCGAACCTGTGGTAACAGCCATGAATAGTGAATACGTTCTTACCGGTGCAGAAGCTACCATAAGGGGAGATTATTTTTATGAACCACTTTCAGTAACTTTTGCAGGAGGGATAAAGGGGGAACTGGTTTCGGTAACAGATAAAATTATCAAAGTGAAGGTTCCCGCAGGAGTCGTGCCCGGCCAGATTACGGTCACTACCAATTTTGGAATAACAAAATCTGACTTCTGGTTTAGGGATAACAGGAACATATTCCTCAGCAGTGATCCGTTTACAGGCTGGTGGAATAATGCTTTTGTAGTAACCAGTCCGCTTGCCGGTGATCCCCCCGCTATAAACGGGAATTATATCAGGGTCAAAAGAGCAATTGGAGGATGGAACTGGGTGGAAGTAGCTGGTGGGCCCGCAGATGCAATGGGAGCAATCAGCAAGAATATCCCCGATGAAGCCATACTTAAACCATCCGATTATAACCTGAAGTTTGAAGTAAATACGATGAAGCCTTACAATAACAACGTACTTAAAATCAATGTAGGTTTATTGAGAGAGAATAATGATGCTTACCAATGGAAGCCGCCTTATGATACCAAGGGACTGTGGCAAACGGTTATTATTCCTTTCGATGAAATAGCGAATAGCTACGGGGCGCCGCTTACGGTGAGCCCTACAGGGTACTGGACAAGGCTGTTATTCCATGGGGGCGGCGACCTGGATGCCGATATATCTTTTGACAATTTCAGGGTAGTACCTAAGTTTATCAAAAAATAAGAATCTTGTTGCACAATTGTTTCATAAAAAAAATTATAATAATGACAAAAATATTATATAACACGAAGTTATTTTCCATTACCTGCTTTATTTTGGCTATTGGATTTATAACCTCTTGCAAAAAGGATACAGATGCTGATTCGGGTAAAGTAGTGCTGCTAAGTTTTGGTCCTACAGGTGCGAAACACGGAGAAAACATCATTTTTATCGGTAACCATCTTGATAAGGTTACCGCCGTAGAATTGGTAGGGGCAACTGTTCCTGCTGCTTCGTTTAAAGAACATAGTTCGGAACGCATTGTGTTTATCATCCCCCAGTCAACCGAGCAGGGATTTGCAACACTTAAAACACCTGATGGAGATGTAGTATCCAAAACTAAAATTAACTTTGAGGTACCGGTAAAAATAACCTCTGTCACAAAACAGGCGCGTCCCGGGGACAATATCAGCATCAAGGGCCAGTTCATGAACTGGGTAAAAGAAGTGAGGTTTTCAAAAGATTTGGCAGAAACTACTTTTGTAAGCAAATCACTTACCGAATTAGTGGTTAAAGTGCCTGTTAGCGCAAGGAGTGGTACCCTGTTTATTTCAACAGGCGGAACAGAACCATTGATTATTGAAACTGACAGCGCCCTGGTGGTAACCTTGCCATCCATTACTTCATTCTCTCCCAACCCTATTGACCGTGGAGCTAACCTTACAATCACGGGTACCAATCTCGACCTTACCATGGGAGTTCTATTCAAGGGACTCACAAAACCAGTCACACAATTTGTAAGTAAAACTGCTACCCAGCTTGTAGTTAAAGTCCCTGACACTGCAAACAAAGGCAAAATAACACTGGTTGCCTTTTCGCAACTTACAGTGGAATCTACCGTGTCTTTACTATTTGTCGGCGATCTTCCGGATCTCGCCCCTTTAACCTACGCTTTCTATATTGACCAGCTTGAGAATGGGTGGCAGGACTGGGGCTGGAACCGCACGGCAACTTATAATAGTACCGAAAATGTACGGGACGGAACGGCTTCTATCAAGAATAGTTATACCGGGCAATGGGGGGCTTTAAAATTTGCGAACGGGAGCATCTCAACAGCTGCATATGCTCAATTAACATTCTCTATTTTTGGCACCACTGGCACCAATGGAAAAAAAATAAATGTTACCCCCAATGGTGGAACTACATATACTGTAATCATTGAAGCAGGTAAATGGGTAGAATATAAACTTACAAAAGCTCAGATTGGCAACCCCGCCACAATTACAGAGTTGACATTTCAAAATGAGGATTGGACAGGTATTGTTTATATCGACCATGTTGGATTAAGATAATGCCCGGGTTAAATTAAACCTTCGGAAGAATATAAAACATCCGCTATTTCAATAATTTTATTGGAAAGTGGATGTTTTAATAACGGGCATGGAGTAAAAAAAATACTTTTATTAATCCATCCAATTTACCCCCTCTCCCCCTTTCCATAATAGCCCGAGACCATCTGCTATCCGAAACCCTGGCCCGGGTGCTATTAAAATATTCATCCACCGCAGCATTGTTTTCCATTTTTTATTTTAAAGTATAAGATTTTAATCCCATTGAAACAAAATACTAATGAATTCTGCATGAATAATGATTTGTTCATTTTCCTTCAATAAAAAAATTTATTTGGTTTGTAATTTTTCAAGTGTATATTTGTTCAGCCTCTCCAAATAATAATTCAAATATCCCTTCGTTTACCGCACCTCCAATCGATACACCACCAAATTTCCAAGAAAAGCTGTATATCTGATATAGTGAAAAACTGCATTTTTCACCACCAAAACACCACAAGAATGAAACGTAATTGGTATGCAGTTTATACACGTCCCCAACGGGAAAAAAAAGTAGCTTCAATCCTAACCAAAAAAGGGATTAAGAACTATTTTGCGGTAAACAATATTATTAGCCTGAACGCCAACAATAAAAAGGCGAGTAAGGAAGCATTATTTAATTCTTTTGTATTTATTTACATCACTGAATCCGAAATAGCATCTGTAAAGGAAATCCCGGGCATTTTAAATTTTATTTACTGGATTGCAAAACCTGCAATAATCCAGCGTGAGGAAATAGAAGCCATTAAGCAATTGACATCCTCATATCATAATATTAAACTGGAGAAATCAATGGTTAATACGAATGATATAGTGCGGATCATTGATGAACCTGTTATTTCATTCAAGGAAAATTCTGCCTCAGTAAGGTTTCAGACGCTTAAGATCATTTTACCTTCATTGGGCTATATAATGATCGCTGAAAGGGATAAAGTCAACGAAGAAATATTACAACAGGATCTGATAGAGTCAGGATTTTTCCCTAAGAAATTAAACCCGTTTTTCTCAAATTAGGATATAGCCCCTGTCACTTTAAGCTTTTCTTTCTTTACTGTAGGTTTTCGTTATCAGTAATCAAAGACAGGTATATGACAGTAAAACATCTACGAGCTTAACAAACGTCAACAGATCCGAATTGTTTATCTAAGAATTCGGTTCCGTTTTAACAATAGCCAACGAGAAACCTATTTGCCAGTCAATACAGATATGGCTTAGTAAAATACTATTTGTTCAGGCAAATAGTATTTTTTTATACGGTATCACTCTTAACCTATTGCAATCGGGGCCGGTTTCAGTACCCGACGAAACACGCTCTGGCCTGTGCAAAAGCTTAACAGTGTATCTCCTCTTTATACTAAACATTATATCCTTATTCAACATAATGGCAACTGCTGCAGTACTTATTAAATAGCCGGGATATTAAATGGCTTGCAGGCAGTAGCTATTGTAGCGGAGTTTGCAGGGGCGCTCAACTGATCCATAATATCAACATTTATCCATTACGAATATGTATAAAAAAGGTATTTTTGGATAACGACTTCAAAAATCTTAGCGTTTTAAACGCAATTGAATATGATATCCCCTTTTAACAAACTCATATATATTGATGAATTTTCTGCTACTCCCAAGTATCAGCAATTAGCTAATTGTATTATAAAAGCTATTGAAACAGAAAAACTGCAACTGGATGATGTGCTTCCTTCTATCAACGAATTAAGTTTTGAATTTGAAATTTCAAGAGATACGGCCGAAAAAGGATACAAGTACCTGAAGAAAACAGGCATCATTGGTTCAGTACCCGGAAAAGGATATTATATAAAGAGTAATAATGTAGAAAGCAAAGTAAAAGTGTTTCTGCTGTTCAACAAACTGAGCGCGCATAAAAAAATAATTTACGATTCATTTGTAAGCACATTGGGTGACGCCGCCACCATTGACTTTTATATTTACAATAATAACCTGTCATTGTTTAAAAAACTCCTGCTCAATTCGAAAGAAGATTATAACTATTTCGTTGTCATCCCGCATTTTATGGAGGGGTCGGAACATGCGGATAAAATTATTAATACTATCCCAAAAAACAAACTGGTACTGCTTGATAAACTGGTTCCCGGTGTTACGGGCGATTATGGCGCCATCTATGAAAATTTTGAAAAGGATATTTACAATGCACTGGAAGAGGCCCTCCCGCAATTAAGCAAGTACAGCACATTAAACATCATTTTGCCAGAATATACCTATCACCCGATAGAGATAAAAACCGGCTTTTGTAAGTTTTGCCAGGAATATGCTTTTAATTATAAAATAGTGCACAATATCGGCAAAGAACCGATCAATAAAGGTGAAGTGTATATTAGCTTAATGGAAGATGACCTGGTAACACTGATTGAAAAAATCGTAGATCAGAACCTGGAGTTAGGTAAAGAAGTAGGCGTTATCTCCTACAATGAAACGGCGCTGAAAAAAATAATACTGAATGGTATAACCACTATTTCATCCGATTTTAAAATGATGGGCGAAAAAGCCGCCGAACTGATATTATCAAAGTCAACGGAACATATTGAAGCCAGGTTCTATTTAACGCTTCGGAATTCGTTATAATGTTTTGCGGTAAGTGAATGGAAGTTCCAATTCGCGAATGAATGCCAGGCTGAACAATGTTTTAACCCTGAAAAATAAATTACCGGCTTTCTTTGATTGGCGTTTGTCTTCTTATCGGTTAAAATTGCATTTATTCCAACCGCCAGATTTTTACATTATCAATTAGTTGCCTGCTCTTCGTACTTCTTATCGCAAACCACCCCCTGGTAAATGGCTGATCATCCTTAAAGGAAAAATACTCATTTCCATCCACGATAAATTTTGATTCGCCCTTGTTCACCACTATCATGATATGGTACTTTTTGTTTGGTACCAGGAGGTGAAAACTATCTTTGTATTCACCCACTATCAGTAAATTACCACTTCCATCATAACGGCGCATCCTCGTAGTGGTGTTGTAATTTCCACCCATTCCCACATAATACATCTGCATGCTGTCGTATTCCCTGAAACCGCCTTTACGGGTAAACATTTTATTTTGCGGATCGGTCACCATCCAGAACTGGTTTAGATCACTCAGGCGGTCATGTTTACCTCCATTCACCACTACGGTTCTGTCGTACTCAATTAAAATATTCCCGCTTAGTTCATTTTTATACCAGCAGGTGATCCCGGTTTCCGTATCTAATCGTAATTGCCCATCGGTAATAAAAAAGCCTGCTGTGTCTTGCTCATTTGTTTCTACAATCCAGTTTTTACTGATTTGTGTTTGCGAAAAATCATCCTCAAAAACCAGGCTTTTATTTTGTTTTACATTGCTGGCAGTCAACTGGGCTACAACAATTTCACCCATCAAAACAAATGCTATCACCATAAAACTTTTTCTCATATTAATTTGCTTCCAGTTTTATAACATCGTACATAATTCCGCCGCCATCCTTTACATCAGGCAGTTTGAAAGAGACCTGGTTTTCGCCCGCTTTTAATAATGAAGAAGAGAATGGCACCAACTGCCGGTAATAATAACCTCCGGCAACAGCACTGCGGTAAACACTTGCATCGTTGCCAAAGCGATAAGCCCCCGCTTTTGTTCCATTTACCCAAACCTCCAGCGTTGGATTTTTTGCGCTGCCCGCAATACCAATGGTAAGCATTGACTGCCCATTGAGCGCTTTATCCAAATTAAAACTGATATCCCAGCTTCCTTTCTTTGTTTGCGCATAATACCAGTCTTTCGCTTCATTTTTTTCAACTGAATATTTTAAATCTGCAGGCGGTTGTTTAAAAAGATGGTAATCCCTTTTCCCCTCAGAAAGCCGGAAACCAGTTGTTTTTCTATCAGCTATGCCTATTTGCCATAGTAAGCCTCCCTGCCGGGAAGTGTGCCAGTTCACCAGTTTTAAATCATTGGTCTTATTGGCGGATACCGTTATTCTATCCTGTTGAAATTCCTCGGTGCTGTTTGCCCCGTAAGCATACAAACTGTAATTACCCTGTCTGATATTGTTGATTGTAAAACTTCCATCCGCGGTTGTATGAACGGCGAAAATATAATCACGGGTTTGGGCCTGCCAGTCAAATCCCGGCTGCGCCAATATAACCTGCGTATTTGCAGCAGGCCTGCCATCAACGGTCAATATCCCTTTTACAATCCCCCGTTGCAGCGGGTATTCCCCATGCTGCATCCAGGGGTAGGGCCATTGCTTTTTTTCCTGTTCAGCTTTAAGTTTGGCATCATTCCAGATGGAAGCGATATCTTTTCCCTCATTCAGGTATAAAAGAAACGGCCCATCCACCTTAGTCCATTCATCTTTAATTATATTATCACCTTTTCTTTTATCACTTAAAAAATGCCCGCAGTTAAACATGTTGATAAGGTAGGGGTTACTGTGCACATTCTGAAACTGTTTGGTAGGTCCTCCATTCAAATACTCATGACTGGCCTGGATTACAAACATACCAAGTCCCGATTTTCGTCCCGCCATCCCGTGCACATAACGGCCATCAATATAATCCGCATAATTATACTTGGTGTAAACAGTTCCATCAGCCAGCTTATAGGTCCAGTCCTGGATTTCTTCTTTCAACTCAGCCATTGCGGGCATCGGCCCCTGGATGCTGTCCCTCACCAAATGATAGTCGAACAGGGCTTCATCACTTCTTAATCCCCAACGGGTTTGCCCGTAATCGCCGGCAGAATCTTTGGCATGGTGTGATTGAACCAGGTAACAATATATGCCGGGTAAATTGTTCATGAGCACATATCGTAAATCATATTGAAAGTGGTTACCAGCTTCATGGTAAAAAGAAATTTCCACCAGCTCATCCGTTTGCCTGGTTATTTTGCAAATAGCGGGATACATGGAAAACCCCGGCCCTAAAAGATAAGCCCGCTGGTCTTTCCCGTTCAATAAACTTTTGCCTTTATAAGTGATTGCATACAGATCTGCATTGCCCTTCCTGAAACTCAGCGTAATGATATTATTTGAAAGCGTGACTGATGTTTCATCCTCCTTTACGGTTACCTGCTGTGCAAAAGAAGGAATGGAAACATTCAAAACAAAGATTATCCATAATATTTTTTCCATTTTTAATCATTTAAACAGCCATTATAAAAATGGCGGCCTTAAAATTATGAACCCATTGTTGTCAAAATCAACAACCCCAACAGTTTTTCTCAAAGCAAATAGCTTTGGGGCGAAAGTATATTTTTTTGTCAGCACATAACTATTCAAAAACATAACCCTTCAATTTTTCAGGCATTACATTGTTCAGTTTCTATTTTTCCCCGGGTAATTCCTTCGTGGTCATTTGGTCCGCTTCTGCACCATCTCCTGAACTGTACTTACAACTTATTCAGCTTACTTTACAGCCTTTTGTGATGAGGTCATTTCCCCGAAGTTTTCAAGGTTTAAAGCAGGGTTGCTGATTGCCATGATTTCATTGCTTTGTTTTTTTTATTTCCCTGGCAAATATTTTCTCCAGTTGTTCAAAACCATGGATAGCATTAACTGGTAATTTTTCACCCCTGTCTCCAAATACATACATCGCTTCTTCCTTTTCAATGGTGATCCCGGATTCATCAATAGTCCCATTTTTATCCTGCAGGGTTTTTATATCCAGGTTAAAATGAAAGGCTAAAAATTTATATACCGCAATTCGTTTATTGATGCCAAAATCATGCTTTTCCAAACTAAGGTGTACATTTTCCACATTACCCGGTTTGTTATAATAGAGATACATTTTTTGCAGATAGAGAAAATCATGCAGCGGCATTTTATCTGTCCAGTCGCCGCCATCACTAACTAACAGTTGCGGTCTCGGAGCTGTCATTGCGGCAAGTTCCACATTATTGGT
The DNA here is from genome assembly GCA_014379625.1 of Ferruginibacter sp. GTDB lineage: Bacteria > Bacteroidota > Bacteroidia > Chitinophagales > Chitinophagaceae > Ferruginibacter. The sequence continues at coordinate 22,198 of JACMLJ010000057.1, forward strand.
CCGGTTACCGCAATCATGTACCGGCATGCCACTTTCGCATGGGCAACCTCCATAAAAATAAGAGGAGAGCGATACTACCGGTGCACTCAGTTTTATCCTGTCATCAATGGCAGTAAGCAATACTGCATGGCTCCCGGCACCCGAGCCACCGGTAATAGCCACCCGGTTGGTATCTGCATCATTTTGCGCCAGTAAATAATCCAGGATACGTGTACTGCCTAAAACCTGTATGGTCATTGAAAGGCTCCTGCGATGGTCTGCTGGTTTAAATTGCAATAGCGATTCGCCCCATGCAAAAAGGTCGTAACTAAATGCCATAGCCCCCATCTTCGCCAAAGCCGCACAACGGTACTGGCAATCGGCGCGGTAGCGTTGCTTTTCCCAATGCCCGTCAGGGTTTAAGATCACCGGTATTTTTCCCTGGTACTTTATAGGCTTATACAAAGACCCGCAGATATACAATCCGGGCAAAATTTCAATGGCGATATTTTCAACAGTGTAGCCATCCAGTTTTCTTTTATGGGCCAGTATGGGCGTTGATTTGGGTGCCGCAGGTAATGGAGATAATTGTAAAGCTTCCAGCAAACATGGCTTCAATAACTGTTTTCTTATTTCCCATTCGTCCAGGTTTTTATATTGTTTTGAAATTCTGTCCAGTTCGGCCCAGCCCTCCTGCACCGGCCAGCGGTAATATTCGTAACTGCCAAGCTTATATATATTTCCCTTTTCTTTTTTCGCTTTTAGATCCAGTGGTAACAACACATTTTCCAGTGTTATCTCCACATCATTGCGATAACGCCAGTTGGCATAGTTTACCCATTTTCCCTGCACCATTGAGTCGGTATATTTTATTTTTACGCCATATTTTTTTTCTATGTCAGCCAATACATCTTTTAATGGCTTTTTATACCCATTATCTGTATTTTGAGCAGGCAATAGTATCATTGATAATATGCAGTAAACAAGCAGTACTGTTCTTTTCATACAATTTTTATTAATGCTGTATCAATTAAATGCTGACTACGCAGAGTGGATTTATACAAGCTAAGCAGAAAAACTTTGCCATCATCAATACCTGCAACTATCAACGCAGCCCGGGGTTTGTATTGAAATGCCAGGTTAAGGTTTGATTTAGCGCAAATTATTTTTCTGAGTTCAGGGACTAAAAGTATATCAAAATATAAATTTTAGCTTAAAAAAAATTGGAAATTGTAATGAAATTTGAAATAGCAAACAACGAAGAAATTATGCTATTAGGAAAAAAAGTACAAATAAGGCGGTACAGTAATGCAAGTTTTAATAACTGCCGGCAAGCACTTCTGCCAATTATTTTGATAAGAAATATTTTTTAGTTCACCTTAGACAGTATAAGTACCATAGTGACTTTTTTGGGGAATTTACGATAAACTAATCGTTATAAAAAAAGAGGGGTAAGATAGAAATCTTGCCCCGTTTTTTATCCAATATCCTATGAAAAACCTATTGACTGCTTTGCTAATTCCATGCCATAAATTTTGCCATAAAAAAAATAATGGGTGAGGTAATATTTCATCATTAATACAATTATCAAAAGGGCTGTGAAACCTTCGCCAGGGCTGGAAAAGCGATTTAAAAAATAACCTTTTTAATGAATGTATCAGCTAATCACTGCCCGGGTGAATAAAATATAACAGATGGGATTTTTACAAGTAGATTTTGAATTCCCACCGGCTTTGAGGAATAATTTCTACAAATCTAATGAATGGTATGCTGCAGGTTGTAGATGACTGATCTGATTTAACAGGTTAAAATTAATTGAAGGTGGAAAGATAACTACCGCTGCGTTACAGGTCAATGGTCAATATTTCACCATTCACCATGCAATGTCCTTAGTTAGGGTTTTAATTGCCCCGTTGTTCAGGACGGGAATAAAAATTGCCAATAAAAAATCCGGCTTTAGCCGAAACCTTGTTTTGCTAAGGCCAAAATGGATTATAGTAACTATTTCTCTCCGCCCTAAAGTACAGGGCAATTATTCCGGGTGGGGATTTCACAAGGATACTCTACCGGTTATAAAAATACGCGCCGTGACACCTCAAGCAGAAAAGTGCTTTCATTATTACCAATAATTAATAAGGCATTTCAAACTATTATATTACCTGTATCGACAGGCTCACCATGTATCGAGTTTCACCAGGTAGTTTTTTAAGTTGAAGTTTATGCAGTGAAAACCCCCGAGACTTAAAACGCAAACCCAGTGTGGATTTCTCAATTAAAGAGAGTCCCTGCCAGATTCCTATCCTTACAAAGTCTTATTTTTTATTTTTATAAACTCCTCCTGGAGTTGCTTAACATTACGATTCTCCGCTTTTGCCATTTCAACAGCTTTCTGCTGCGAGCTTTCTGCTTCAGCATATAATTCAAGGCGGTAGAGCAAATGTGCGAACGTATCATAGTAGGCCGCAACCGGGTTTAATTCAATAGCCCGTTTACTCCAAAGCATTGCTTTAGTAAGATAAGTCCCATTTTTAGTGCCGGTTTTATACAATGACCAGGCGGCGTTGTTTAATTCGGTGGCAAAATATCTTGAAGCATAAGTGTAGGAAAAGGATTGTAACGCCCCTCCCTCCGGGATGTTCAGCATCGCCCTTTCACGGGCATTGCTTTTGGCCCTTTCCAGGTTTTTCGCATCCCTCTTTTTTACCGAATCAGCACTTATATTCATATAATATTCATCATAAAAATGGGCCGCCTGTTGCAGATAATTTGTTGTGTCTTTTATAGCGCCGTAATATTGAAGCATTTTTAAAGTATAATTTTTTTGTGCTTCCCTATAATCTTTTCCCCAGGTAGTTCTTGTAAAATTAGCTGCTGCAAGGGCCGTACTTATGCTTTTATTGGAAATTGCACTGGCCATTGTGTTGGAAATGATCACATTATTAATAGCGGTGCGCACGTCATAAAGCTCGGTTTTATAAATACTGTCAATGATCCTCCTGTTGGTATTGGCAAGTTTGTAAGTCCTACTATCGGCAGGCGGACCGGCCTGCAGGATAAACAAAACCTGGTTATAATCATTCAAATCGGAAATACTTAAAAAGTCAACATATTTTTCAACCAGCGCTGCGTTATCGGTAATGCCTGCCCTTCTTCTTTTATTAATATATTCTTTTAGAAAAGCTGCGTTATATACCCCGGATCCATACTCATTATCAAAATCGGTCATCGATTTTTCTTTACCGGCATCAAGGGCCTGGTCCGCTGTAATTAAAAGTTTTTGAGGATTTGATAACATGGCCACCTCCCTGAACATAAGCCCCCCCTTACTATCCAAAAAAATAAATGACGGAAAACGGTATATCCGATACTGACTGGTAATTAACCGGGATACCGTGTCCTCCCGGTTAATCTTATAATTAACGAAGTTTGCATTAAACTTAGCCACCACTTCCCAGTTGCTCAATCCGGCTGTAAAATTAGTGGCCTGCGCGGGTGGTTGAATGGTTATGAGTATCGCCAGAGGCTTGTTCTGTTCCCGTGATAATCTTTTAGCTTCATCAAATGATTTTTCGTACTTTATTTTTTGCGCCCATGTGGTGACAAAACAAATAAGCATAGCAGGTAAAATAAAAGTAAACTTTTTCATAACAGGTGTGATTAGGTCGGAAAAATAAACAAATCCTGTCAAACAAAATATAAAATATCAATTTAAAGGTAAACGGACCGGTATCAAAAATTGAACAAGTTTCCGGGAATGAAATTATCGGGTAAAAGAAGCGCCAGGCAAAGGTTGGCTAAATTAAACAGGTGCTATCTCAATAATATGCTGGTGCCTTTTTGCATATAATCAACACCATCCACACCAGCACATCCTAAGATCCACACAACAGTTTGTGTTTGTTGGGCAAGGCCTTTAAAGTTACCATCCCACCCGGGCTGTTCATTTTTCATTTCAAACAATAACTGTCCCCATCGGTTAAATACCCTGAAATACCGAACTGATTTAATCCCCTTTAGTATCGGTCTTAAATAATCATTTTTGCCATCGTTATTTGGGGTAAATGCAGTGGGTACATAGATTTCCACCCGCGTAATCGTTTTTACCAGTTGGGTATCCACGGTTAAACATCCTGCAGCTGTTGTAATATTTATAGTATATAATTTTTCCAGTGCACCTGTAAAAGTGGGTGTAAAACTTGCGGGATTATTTAAACTGGCGCCCGGGTTCCATAATACAGTATCACCAATCGGCCTTGCCTTTAAATCAATCGGCAAATTAATAACAGCGTATTCAACAGGGTAGGTAATTCCGGGTTTTGCTTTATCTATAAAGATGGTTTGTTTTTCGGTGGTTGCGCTACAACCCAAAGCATTTACAAGAAGGGCATAATAAGCGCCTCCGGTGGTTATCCTGTTTGTTGTTTGACGCGCCCCGTTAATTGCAATATCATTTTTAAACCATTGGATACTGCTGGTGGGCTGAACTTTTAACAGGGCACTATCTCCATTATCAATACAAAAAATTGCCTTACCGATTAATTGCAATGAATTATCAATTATAGAAGAACGCACCAATACAGTATCTGAGGAACGGCATCCACCGCCGCTGTTATTGCTTGTAACAATGTAGCGGGTGGTGGTATCCGGGGAAGCAAATGGATTTGCGATATCAGTTTTACTTAGGCCGGCGGCAGGTGTCCAATTATATAGTATGCCCGCCTTGGGGTTAACACCTATGGGTACTGGTACCTTATTGCAGGAAAGTGTATCCCTCCCCGCATTTGCACTGATTACCAGTGAATCTTTTAACTGTGTGAATAAAGTATTCGGGCAACCGTAACCGTTATAGGGTTCCAATGTTACCGCAATGGTTGTGCCTGAAGCCGGCGGCGGGGATAAAGTAAGTATTTGTGTTGTGCCAAGAATATTCGTTAACGAGCTGTCGTACCAGGTGTAGCCCTGGTAACCATATGGCGCAGTAACATTTATTATAGTATCATCAGGGCAATAGTTTGCGCCAACAAAATTACTGCTGCATTCGGAGTTTACATCAATATACGCATAGCCAAAATGTCGCCTAAACGTACAGTCGGCTGTTTTAAACATGAGCCGGATAGTTTTACCTGCATTGCCCGATAAATCAACCGAAACTGCCGACCAGTCTTTATACAATACACTGATGGAATCGCTTTGACTGGAAACTAAAAACCCGGGCAGGGATGATCCTAAGGCAATAAAAGTAAATGAAGCGCAACTTATCAGGGAATTGTCGGTAACATTTGTAATTTCAATTTCCATTCGCGGTTGTTCATTTTCCCGATGATTGGGTGACTGGAATACAACCGCATAATTATAAATAAGCGAATAAGAATTTGCATTTGCGGGAATAGTAAATTCATAAGAAATGCCTTCGGCTTCTCCCCCGGCGGTAGTGCTTCCCAACCTGATGGAATGACCGCTGCCATTGGGGCAACTTACCGGGAAACCTCCATAGGGATCCACTTCAGCAGTATTTGAACTGTACATGGTATGTTTATTGTAAACCGGTGCTCCCGAAGGGGAAAGTGAAATTACATTTTGAGCGCCAACTGCGGAGGTATAACCAGTGTAACAGGTCCATCCGCTAAAGGTTCCGCTTTCAAAATCAATATTAGGGGGACAGATTTGTGCAGCAACCGTAAAACAACAGGTAATACTGATTAAACCGGCAAATAAAGGCAATAAAAAATCATAAAACCGTTTCTTATTATTATGGCTGGTTTTAAAATTTTGCACTTTAGCATTTTATATACTTAAAGGTAAGGTTTAATTCAGTAATTAGTGGGGAGATTATTTACCAGCCACAGTGCAAACCGGTAAGCATCAAATCAGCGCATCATATAACACTTCAATGGTGTGCAGGGCTTTTCTTCCGGTACCATCTTTTACCTGGTGGCGGCAACTGGTTCCGGGTGCCGCGATAATAACCTCTCCGCCCTGGCTTCTTACTGTCGGGAATAAAACAAGTTCACCGATCTTCATGGAAAGATCATAATGTTCTTTCTCATAACCGAATGACCCGGCCATTCCACAGCATCCGGAAGGAATTGTTTCAACAGTATAATTGGCCGGGAAAGACATCATTTTCACGGAAGGGGCAACCGATGACAAGGCTTTTTGCTGGCAATGCCCGTGCAGTTTGATCAGCCTTTTTTCTGTTGTAAATAAAGATTGATCAATAATGCCCTTATCCATTTCGGATGCGATAAATTCATCTATCAAAAAAACATTTTTTGCCAGTTCTTTTGCCGCCGATAAATTTTCATCATCAGCCAGGTCTATGTACTCATCGCGGAAAGTAAGTATGGCAGAAGGTTCTATCCCAAGCAGGGGTGAACCGGAATTTACCAGTTTGCTTAGCGACGATATGTTTTTATTGGCGATCTTTTTAGCAGCCCTTATCAATCCTTTGGATAACCAGGCCCTCCCACTCTCTTCATGCTCGGGGATAACTACTTCGTAACCCAGTTTTTCTAATAACAGGATGGCTTTGATGCCGATTTCAGTATCGTTGAAATTGGTAAATTCATCACAGAATAAATAGATTTTTTTGCCGCCGGCCGCCGGCCTGTTTTCCGTTTCTTTTTTTCTTTGCTTATACCATTTATGTAAAGTGATTTTGTATAAAGTGGGCATCGATCTTTTTACTCCAAAACCAACGATGCGTTTAATCGCATTGCTGGTAAACGGATTGGTCATCATAAAATTATAGATGCCCGGCACCAGGGCGCCCAATTTTGTGGAGGCGTTAAAATTAGCGATCAGTTTTGACCGGAACGGCACCCCATTGGCATCATAATATTGTTGCAGGAATTCCGCTTTCAGCTTTGCCACATCTACATTAGAAGGGCATTCAGATTTACAACCTTTGCAACTCAAACAAAGATCCATTACCTCATAAATTTCTTTATGGTCAAAACGGTTCAGTTGATCCGAATTGGTAAGGAACTCCCGCAATATATTCGCCCTTGCCCTGGTAGTATCTTTTTCGTTCTTAGTTGCCATAAAAGAAGGGCACATGGTTCCGCCGGATAAATGCGTTTTACGGCAATCTCCCGATCCATTGCATTGTTCAGCATGCTGCAATACATCCTGGTTATGGTAGCGGAAAACAGTTTCAAATACAGGTGCCTTTTGCCCCGGAGTGTACCGCAGCATTGTGTTCATCGGGGGCGTATCAACAATCTTATTGGGATTGAATATATTTTCCGGGTCCCAGGTACGTTTAATGGTTTTGAGTAGTTCATAATTTTTTTCCCCTACCATTTGTCTAATAAATTCTCCGCGCAACCTGCCATCACCATGCTCGCCACTTAAAGAGCCATCGTATTTTTTTACCAGTGTGGCGATCTCTCCGGCGATGGTTCTGAATAATTGATTGCCGGCTGCTGTTTTAAGGTTGATGATGGGGCGCAGATGTATTTCACCTGATCCTGCATGTGCATAATGAACGGCATGCAAATCATATTTGGTAAGTATCTCATTAAAATCGGTTATATATGCCGGAAGATCGGCAACATCAACTGCTGTATCTTCGATTACAGGAACCGCTTTTTCATCACCCGGTAAATTGCCCAGCAAACCCAGACCTGCTTTCCGAAGCGTCCATATTTTTTTACTATCGTCTCCAAATAAAAGCGGAAAATGGTAACCCAGTCCTGCGGCGAGCAATTCTGCTTCCACCCGCGAGGTTATAGAAATGATTTCATCGCGGGTGGCCCTTGCAAATTCAATTACCAGAATAGCGCCCGGATCTCCCAGTACAAAAAAGCGGTTCCTGCTTTGCTCAATATTATCTTTTGTACATTCCAGTATATAATGATCAATGAGCTCACATGCGCTGGGCTTGTATTTCATTGCGATGCAATTGGCCAGCAATGCTTCATTGATGCTATTAAAATGAACGCAGAGCAAACCCATTTCCGTTGGGGGCAAAATATCAACATGCAATTTTATTTCCGTTAAAAAAGCGAGGGTACCTTCCGATCCGGCTATCAGTTTACAGAAGTTAAAATCTTCTTCCCCGGCAGTAAATGGCGAGGAGTTTAATAAAATATCCACTGCGTAACCGGTATTCCTTCTTTCAATGGTTTTCTTTGGGAATTCTTTTCTTATTTCCACCTGGTTATCATAGTTGCTTAACTGGTTCCTGATGGATTTATAAATTTTTGCTTCCAAGTGGTCGCCTTCACATTTCAAATGAAATTCTTCGGGTTCAAGTTTTTTGAATAGGGTTTCAGTTCCATCACTCAGCAATGCATTTACTTCCAGCAGATGTTCCCTTACGCTGCCGTACACTACAGAATTGGACCCGCAGGAATTATTTCCTACCATACCGCCGATCATGGCACGGTTAGCGGTAGAGGTTTCCGGACCAAAAAATAAGCCATGTGGTTGCAAGAACATATTCAGTTCATCGCGTATAACGCCGGGCTGTACACGAACCCACTGTTCTTCTTTATTCAGTTCAATAATTTTCGTAAAATTTTTTGACACATCCACAACAATTCCTTTTCCCACTACCTGTCCTGCCAGGGAGGTACCTGCGGTGCGGGGTATCAGGGACGTTTTTTCAGCGTGGGCGAAATGGATTAATTTTTTTAGGTCATTGATCGATTGGGGAATAGCAACCGCCATGGGCAATTCGCGGTAGGCGGATGCATCGGTCGCATATAGGATGCGCATGGTGTTGTCAAAATATAATTCGCCTTCTAAATTGTCGGAAAGTTCTTTCAGCCGTTGGTTCATTGATCAGGTCTGTGTCTTTACTAATAAAATGTAAAAATAAACCATTTTGAGTTGTTATAGCTGACGTTAAATATCACGCAAAAAATCAGCGTTATTTGCTATCAAGGCATACTCATTTATTCTGCCACATGATTTACTATCCGACATTTGCCTGGTCGCTTATTTTGTATTTTTTACCTTATTTATTTAGTAGTCATTTTTTTTTGGTTCAAGTTTTTATTAATCTTCTCTAAAAATACTTTTTATAAAAATCTATCTGTATTTTTGCCGTCCGAAAAGCTGACTCCTTAGCTCAGTTGGTTAGAGCTACTGACTCTTAATCAGTAGGTCCAGGGTTCGAGCCCCTGAGGGGTCACACAAGTTGGTAAAGGGTTTCATTGAATTGAAGCCTTTTTTTATTTGAGGCATTTGCATACATTTTATATACAAGGGTTCCTTAGCACTCATTTTAAATAAATTGTGCCGGGTGTCAATCTATTCAGGAAAAAAATGGTGGAGATGCTGTTGCCATTCCGGCAAGAGGGGAAACAATGCCTGCTCTTAATACAGCCACTGAGAACCAGCTTAAACCTTTGGTAAAACCCCAGGCAGCGCTGGGTGAGCAATTACTTTCGCGGAATTCAACCTTGGTAAGCATATTCTGCTGCAACTGCCCGTTTTAATTCAATCCCTGTCGTGCATTACCGCGCAGTACTACCAGTAAAGGCATCATCAATTTTAAAAAAGAAATTAATGAAAGTCAAAAAAATTTTATGTTTACAGATTGTCCCCCGGGGCAGCACTGAACATACCATTGACCATTCAATAAATTTATTGGTCTCATTTGTTAGGTAAAACTATGCGCTTTAGTGCAAGGGCTTTAGTTTATCTTAAAAATCCACCTGCCCATGTATTAAGTTTAGGCAGGTAAAAAATTAAACTACCGCGGCAGTTTATCTTTTTTGGCAGAAGGAATTTTAATGGCAACGTTTGCCTTTACCGGGATACCAAAATAAGGAGTTCCATCTGCATTCCACACAAACCGTTGTGCGCGGGGGGATCGAAATTTCCCACACCCCTCACCTGCACTACTATTAGCATGGTATAGTATCCAGTCTTCTTTTCCATCGGGTGATTTAAAAAATGAATTGTGGCCAGGAGCAAACACTTTGTTCTTATCACTTTTTTTAAATACCGGCTGAGGATATTTTTTCCACGATGAAGTATCCATCAAATCACTTTCAGCATTTGTGGTAAGCATACCCAACGCATAAAATTCCGTCCAGCAGCCGCTGGCAGAATAAATCAAAAACAGCTTGTCTTTATTGGCCAAAATCTGTGGCCCTTCATTCACATTTACATGCGGCACATCGTTAGGGTTATCCAGATCGCCATGTGTTTCCCAACTCAGTTGGGGTGCGGAAATTTTAACCCGTTCGCCCGTTGTAGTCCAGGGGTTGCTCATAGCGCATATATAAATATTTTGCTGCAGGTTGGTATCCCCTTCCCAGCCCGACCAGGTTAAATACAGTTTATTTTTATGCTCATACACAGAACCATCAATACTCCATTTATCGTTGGGTGTTGTTAGTTTCCCTTTTATTCTCCATTCGCCATCCATCGGGTCAGCAGCATCATTTTCTAATACCCATAAGCGGTGATCGGCATTATTACCACTGTCTGCCGCAAAATAAATATACCATTTGCCCTGCAGCCAGTGTATTTCCGGCGCCCATATCTCTTTTGAATAAGGACCGGTGGCGGGAGGTGTAAAAACTATTTTCTTTTGTGCCGTACGTAATTGGGCAATACTTTTTGTTTTCCATACGGTGATGTTTTTACCAGTGGTATGCGTATAGAAATAAAATCCATTCTTATAAATACACCAGGGGTCTGCACCGGCCGGTAATAAAGGATTGGTAAATGTTGCTGATTGCTGTGCGGATGCATTTGTAAAATGCGCACAGCAAAAAAATATTTGGCAATAAAGGAAGTATTTTATCATGACAAAAAAATTTCGGCCACCCTTTAAATATTATAAATGGCTTTTAACGGTCACAACATATACCTGGCTTCCGGTAAATCTGTGGCGCAGGTTTTTAAATTGCATCAACTGTTAATTTGCGATATTCCGGATCAGTAGGTACTTTATCTTATTCACCGGAGGGCAAATTGGTACCAACGCCGGTTGGTACCGGCGTTCCAAAATTAGGTGTGCCATCCGTATTCCAGGTAAATTTTTGGGTGCGTATATTTCTGTTTGCGCCACATCCCTGCCCGGTGCTGGTATTGGCATGGTAAATAAGCCAGTCTTCTGTACCATCCGGTGATTTAAAAAATGCATTATGGCCCGGACCGTAGGCATTGCCACCTGGGTTTTTAGTAAAAACAGGTTGTTGTTTTTTTACCCAATCTGCGGGTACCATGGGGTTACCGCCATCATTTAAGGTGAGTTGTCCCAGGGCATAATCATCCGTCCAGCAGCCACTGGCAGAAAAAAGAAGAAAAACTTTACCACTGTTGTTTTTTAAAATTTGCGGTGCCTCATTAACAGGGCCACCATTTGTTTCCCAAGGCATGGAAGGATTTGAAATCATCACAGCGGGTGCCTCCAATGTCCAGGGATTAACCATTTTAGCGATGTAAATATTTTGATTTTGAACGACGGGACCGGGCCGGCCACTCCATATAAAATACCTGCTGCTATTATATTCCAGCACTGTACCATCAATTGCCCAAAAATCGGTATTATTAGTAAAAATGCGGCCCTTGCTTACCCATGTGCCGGTAAGTGGGTCAGCATTGCTGTTCTCCAAAACCCAGGTACGCTGGGTATCATCCGGGCCTGCACCTGCGGTATAATACACATACCACTTGCCATCTAAAAAGTGAATTTCCGGTGCCCATACATTTTCAGCATTGGCAGCACCAGCAGGAGCTTTATAAATTTCTGTGCTGGTTATTGAGCCCAGTTTAGAAACAGCCGTTGTTCGCCATAGCGCCACCCTGTTACCCACGGTTTGCGAATAATAGTAAAACCCATCTTTCTTATATACCCAGGGGTCTGCACCATTTAATAAGGGGTTAATAAATGTTTTGGTTGCCGGCGGCGGGGGCGGTGGTTGTGAAGTACTGCCATTATTCTTTCCGCAAAATGGGAAAAGAAAACTTATACTTATAATACAAGTTAAAACCGAAAGTTTCTTATTTGTTGATACCATAGCTGAAAGTTTATGTGGTGAAGGCTGCTTACCTGCCGGGCGGATTTAAAGCATTGCATATTATGTACCTTCACCCGCATTCAAATATTATTTTATAGGATTAGTATTTAATTCTCATATGCGAGGTATAATTGGTAAATCTCTATTTACTTTTTTTTCTTGATAAAAAAAAGTAACAAAAAAAATCAAGGCTCCGAATAAAAAGGCTGAAAATTTAAACATAATCCTAAAATCAACGAACTCGCCGCTAGACTCTAATACTTTATGACTCATGGTGGCTCAAACAACGTTGATTTCTTAACGGATCATGTTAAAATTTTCTAGCACTTTTTATTCGATGCCGCTCCACTCTTTGTTTGCGCAGCAAATACCTAATTCTATTATTTTATTTTCCGGCCCATCATTTCTTTTATAAAATCCACTTCCGTTTTTTTATAGGCCGAACCATCTTTCCTAAAAATGTCATGGAACCACAGGTCTGGTTCGCCTGTATATTTTACCTGCCAGCTATCCCAGGGATAAATGGTTTGAGATTTGCCATTCACTAATCCCCAATTGAAAGCAGCCACTTTATATTTTTTTGCAACCGGCAACGAACCTTCAAAAAAACTACCGTTACCCCGTGACATATATTCCGTACAAATAACCGGGCGGCCATACCGTTCCATGTTTTTGATGCATTGTTCAAAATCGGCCCCGCTGCCATAGTTATGAAACGAAATAATATCCGACTCTTCCACCATTAATTTTTCAATTGGCTTTAAACTGTCGTGGCTTACCCAATTGCCGGACCATATACCGGATGTAAGCGGTTGAGAAGGATTTGCTGCACGGGCCCATACAAAAACTTTTTGCAAAAGATGTTGTACCAATGCTACTTTGTTATAGGGTTCAAAACGGCCATAACTGCTGTTATTGGTATTGTCCGGTTCGTTCCATACATCCCATCCCAATACCCGTTGATCGTTTTTAAAAGCAGATACGATATCAGTAACATATTTTTGTAAACGGGGATGTTGGGTACTGTCTTTCAATGCATCTGCACCGGGGCTTTGCACCCAGCCGGAATTGTGTAAAAAAGGTGCGGGCTCATGTTGTTTGCCTTCATGCGGAAAGGGATCCCAGCAGGAATCAAACAAAACAAACAAAGGCCTGATACCATACCTGGCGGCGATGCGTAAAAATATTTCGATCCTTTTTTTAAACCCTGCCGGGTCTTGCTTCCAGGCAAGGTCGTGTAAAAAAATACGCATCGTATTCATACCGATGGCTGCTGCCCATTTTAATTCCCTGCTGATGGTGAGGGTATCAAAAGTGGAGGCCTGCCACATTTCTAATTCGTTGATAGCAGTGCTTGGTAAAAAATTAGCACCTACTAAAAAAGGCTGCCGGCTGTACCATGTATTTGCCTGCGCCTTTGTCCATATCGCCCTTTTTGCTGTTTCATTTTTTTGCGCATTGGAATGCAAGGACAGCACTGCAAAGAAAATCAGTAGCATATTTTTTACGGACAGCATACAAGTTATTTTAAATTTAAAAAAAAGTGGTTAAAACACCCGCCCGGAGCTCACCCCGTTATATCCTTTAATGTTTAACGGCAACAGATACAACCCGACTTAAAATGCATCCATCCTTTTGATAATTTCACACGAATGGTATAATTTATAACCTGGTTAAAGATGCCGAAAGATATGCAGTATAAGGGTTCGCAAGTAGACCGTACCTGATTTTTCGCTCCTTACAACACAATTAAAGATTCCCAATGGTATTCAGTACACGAGTGCGATGCAACCCTGCCTGTCTGTACAGGCAGACAGGGTTGATGCCGTGAAACACTTCATCCCGGACAACAACATGCACAGTCTTTCACAAACCTGGATATCATCAATTTTACCAGTTAGGGTTCTGCTTTAAATTCGGGTTAATATCAATTTCGCTTTGCGGAATGGGCATGTATCTGTTACGACCGATAATAAAATTATTAAATTCCGAATCACGGGATTTCAGTACTGCCAGTTTGTTAGCATCGTCAAAATATCCCCAACGTGCCAAATCATTCCATCTGACAGACTCACCGGTTAATTCGGTAATGCGTTCATGCTCTAATTGTGCCTGAAACTGAACCTGGCTCATACCCGGCCTGGTTACAGATAAACGTGGCAAACCTGACCTTTGGCGAACACGGTCCACATGGGTATACGCGTCCGCTGTCCTGTTCAGGTTATTCAATGCTTCGGCATACATCAGCAATACATCTGCAAAACGCAATGCACGGAAGTTGATAGGACTATTAAAAACCTCAAACTCGTTGATACGAAAATAATCATCCAGGTATTTACGGTACCACACACGATTTTTTATATTGTTATCATAGTTTTTAGATACAAAAGTAGCACCGTAAACAAGGGTAAAACCAGGGCCCCGTTCATCGGTAGAGTCGTACAATGCTGTTATTGCCAGACGGGGGTCCCTGCCACCTGTTGTTGTGTTTTCTTTCAAAAATTCATGCACTGCCCATCGCTGCATATTTGCATCATTAAAGCCATGGCCCGGTGGCGCAAAAAATGGCGCACGGCTGGTTCCTACATTAGAAGTAGGTCCGTCGTCGCCACCATTTTCGGGGCGCATTTTAAACTGCACTTCAAATACCGACTCCTTATTATTTTCTGTAGTATGGCGGAAATTATCGCTATAGTTTGCAACCAGGTCATACTGTGCCATTCCAGGCCCGCTTACCAGCCATTCCAATGCGGTAGCGGCGGGTTGCCATTCCTTCTGTTGCAAATGTGCCCTTCCCAAATATCCATAAGCTGCACCTTTGGTAGCACGGCCAATCTCTTCCCCGGTATAAGATGCCGGCAGGGCTGCTGCAGCCTCCGTAAGGTCTTTCTCTATTTGTGCCCATACCTCTTCGGGTGTTGACTGCGCTGGTTTATCGGCAGGCTGGGATGGCTGCAAAATCAAAGGAACGCTTCCCCAAATGCTTACCAGGTTGTAATAATTAACAGCCCTTAAAAATTTCGCTTCCCCGATGATGCGGCCCTTCAATGCTTCATCCATAGTAATGCCCGGAACATTTGCTATTACCTGGTTAGCGCGGTAAACGCCCCGGTAATGATGCCACCAGGTATCGTAATTTACTTCAAAACTGTACTGTGTAATATTGAGGGCGCTGATACTTCTAAGTTCATTCCAGGGACTTGTAGAGTACCCATCATCCGACCTCACATCCATGTAATACGGTAGCCAACGGGAGTAGGGAGATCCATTGCGGTAGAAATTTCCGTACACAGCATTGATCCCCTCCACGGCGTCTTTGCTTGTTTTCCAGAAGTTGGATTCATCAATACGATTCGGATTTTCAATGTCTAAATCGAGGGATTTTTTGCAGGAAAAGGCCGATACGGCCAGTGTGGCTGCAAGACAGTATTTTATGAGTGTATTCATGTCTGTAGATTGAATAAATTAATTTAAAAACCAAAATTGATTCCGGCAGAAAAAATTCTCAGGGCTGGATACTGGCCATTGTCGAGCCCGCGCTCAAAGATATTTACGCCGGCAATATCCGGATCAAGGCCCTGGAACCCTGTAAATGTGAGCAGGTTTTGACCACTAATAAATACCCGGCTGCTTTTAAAGCCAATGCGCTTTAGTGTTTCCTTCCTGAAGTTATAAGCAATCTCCAGGTTGCGCAATCTTAAATAGCTGCCATCTTCCAGCCACCGGTCGCTCTGCGGCAATACGTTATACTGTATGCCTTTGTCGGGTGCACCTATGGCGGCACGGGGCCACTCATTGCCCGGCGTTTGTGGCGTCCAATAGGTAGCGCCCCTTCTAAAGTTGGTGTTCTGATCCATCCTGTCAACATTGTAACGCGGACGGTTATACAATTCGTTACCAACTACTGCATACCATTGCATGTTTATACTCAACTGTTTGACGGAAGCATTTAGTTGAAGCCCGGTTTCAAAATCAGCCCAGGGGCTACCGGCATAGTAGCGGTCCTTATCCAGATCAATTATCCCGTCCTCATCAATGTCAACATACCGGATGTCTCCTGGTTTTGACCAGGGCTGAAGCACCTGGCCAGTTTTACCCTTATGTGCATCTATATCAGACTGGCTCTGGAAGATACCAGCCGTTTTTAACACATACCATTCCCCGATCGAACGATCTAATTGTGTACGTGCATCGCCTGATTGTGTATATTTTGTTGTGGCATTACCAAATGCTACCACTTTATTGCGGATGCTGGTGAAGTTTAAAGTAGCGTCCCAGCGAAAGTTTTCACCGGCAGGTGGCCGAAAACTAAGCGCTAATTCAAAACCTTTATTTTTAAGAGAGGCTGCATTCACTGCCGGGTTTCCACCTGCATTACCTGTTGTGAGGTTAATGGGCAGATCTACCAAAACGTCATCGGTTTTGGCGATAAAGTAATCAGCAGAAATAGTAAAAAGACTATTTAAAACAGAAGCTTCAAGGCCGATATTGGTTGTTCTCTTGCGCTCCCACCGGAGATCGCTATTTGCCAGGCGTGTTACAATCTGTCCAATCTGTTCCACTTCTCCGGGGCCAAAAACGGCACGGGGAAAGGGATTGATCTGTGCATAATATAGCCATGGCCGTAAAAACTCGGAGTTACCCAAACTGCCATAAGAGGCACGTAGTTTCAACTCATTGACAGCTTTCACATGCCAGAATTTTTCTTTAGAAATACGCCAGGCTGCTGATGCAGAAGGGAAATTGCCCCAGCGGTTATTTTTGCTAAAAAGTGAACTACCATCCCTGCGGAAAGTAATACTGGTTAAATATCTATCGTTGTACGCATAGTTTACCCTTCCTAAGAACCCTATGTTATTCCACCGGTTGGTATAGGGGTCTGATGATGTAGGATTGCCTTCGATGGTATTGAAACGAAAGATAGGATGGTCAAAGGTTTGATTACTGAAACCCACCACAGCGGTTACCTTATGGTTACCAAAGGTTTTATCATAATTTACAGTATGCTCAAACAATTTAGCCTCAAACTTTCCTTCGCTACTGAAAGTAGCTAATTTATTGTTGTTAGGAGAAGGTGTTCCCTGGCGCACAGTACCGGGGCGGCGGGTACCTGCACCTTTATCATTCGACTTTTCCAGTCCAAAGTTGAAACGGTATATCAATCCTTCCGCTATTCTAAAATCAAGATAAGCATTGCCCCGAATTTTGAAATTCTTTTGCTCAAACTGATCCAACGATTGCAGCGCAGGAACATTGGCAGTAAGCGTGCTCAGGTAGGCATTGTTCAACCCAATGCCCCACCCCTCCGGGTTTTCCGGGCTCTGGTAGCGGCTACCCTGCAAAGCTACTACCGGTGGCATTGTAATCATATCCACAAAAGGGTTTACACCCACACCTGTTGAGGCTATAGGATCTTCCTTGGTCCAGCTAAACAACACGTTTTGACCAATTGTGAACCTTCCGATTTTAGTATCGGTATTAACCCGGAAACCTGAACGGGAGAAGGAATTATCAATTACAGGTCCTTTATTTTGAAAATGATTTCCACTAATATAAAAGTTTACTTTTTTCTTCAAAGACCCCGATACAGCAAGGTTGTACTCGCCAATAGCCCCCCTGCGCAGAAATTCATCCTGCCAGTCGGTATCAATTGCGGGGTTAAACTCAGTTGTAAGTGATGTAGGTACCGGTAGTCCGCCGGCCTGGTAAAGACTGGTGGCCAGCGTTTTGTATTCA
>JACMLJ010000058.1 GCA_014379625.1 Ferruginibacter sp.
AAAAGCCCAATCAGTTTATTCTGGTTGGGTTTTTTTGTGCACTTAATGTTCTTTAGGCAATTGTCCTATTGGCGATTTTCGAGGGTGTTCACCTCTTCCCATACCGATCCGCCAACTGGCGGATAAGCCCCTTATGGCCGATGGTACTGGTATTCCAACCGGGAGAGTAGGTAGCTGCCATATTTATTTAAAAGCCCAATCAGTTTATTCTGGTTGGGTTTTTTTGTGCACTTAATGTTCTTTAGGCAATTGTCTTATTGGTGATTTTCGAGGATGTTCACCTCTTCCCATACCGGTTCGCCGACTGGGTATACTGGTATTCCAACCGACAGAACAGACAACTGCACTATTTATGTGCAGGATTAATAACATGTAGACCACTACGGGAGTGTTGCGGCCGGAGGAATAACTTTTTTACCTTATGTGTGTAAGATTTTTTTCAATTTTATCACCCAAAAAAATGGCAGCCTGTTGAAATTTTATGATAATTTTTGATTGAAAACTTATAAAAATGCTTAGTTTTGCGCAATTATTCACAATACTTATAAAGTGAAAAGTACAAATCAACATAAAGTAAATGTTTGCAGCCAATACTGTGCTATGGTTGTTACTTTTATTGTAGTGCCCAATACTTCTCCCCGACGCCGACCTGGTTGCTGATAGGCCGAGCACTTAAAACCTGCCCCTGTCAGTGAAAAAATCTCCAAAACCGGGTTCTTACAATTCTATTGCTCACTTTTTATTTCAATTATATACAATTGGAAACAAATAACATTATAATCAGGGCTGCTTCACCCGGTGACAGCCATTACGCCACTATCATTACCGATGAAATGCAGTCTTCCGCTAAAGCGCGTGGTACGGGCATTGCCAAAAGATCTCCGGAATATATAGAAAATAAAATCAATGAAGGCAAAGCTGTGATCGCTGTAACCAAAGACGGCGATTGGGTAGGCTTTTGCTATATTGAAGCCTGGGGTCATGACGAGTTCGTTGCCAACAGTGGTTTAATTGTTGCGCCCTTGTACAGGAAAAGCGGGGTTGCCAAACAAATCAAAAAGAAAATTTTTGACCTGTCAAAAGAAAAATATTCCACGGCGAAAATATTTGGCCTCACAACAGGGCTTGCAGTGATGAAGATCAATTCGGACCTGGGGTACGAACCTGTTACCTATTCGGAATTAACAGATGATGAGGAATTTTGGGCAGGTTGCAAAAGTTGCGTCAACTTTGATATCCTGGTGAGCAAAGAAAGGAAAAATTGTATGTGTACCGCCATGTTGTACGATCCTGCCGATCATTTTGAGCCCGAAGAAACAAAAGAAGATTTTAAGCAAAATTCAAAACTCTATGAACGCTTTATGAATATCAAGCAAAGCCGTTTATTGAATATTTTTAAGAAGAAAGAACGCGGGGGCAGCATTACTAAATCTTTGCTGAGGATGTTCTTTGCCCATTAATGCAAAACACCGATACCGGTTGATTTATTGATTTTCATTGCTGATTCTTTACACAGCTTAATAAACAGCGGTGTTAATTTGTTCCATAGGGATAACATGTACAAGAGTGCGACGCCTGTGAAGTTAAATAGCAGCATAACAGCCGGGCTCATAAAAAAATCCGCTACCAGCATTAGGAAGAATAAAATGATGGATCGATTTGTGAATGGTCAATGGTGAAATATTATCCATGGCCAATCCACACTTAACACTGGCTTACGATCATTATTAAGCATGCAATTTTTAATAATTATGAATGAGAAGAACAATCCGATGATGGATGATACTTTAAGCATTACGAAAGAATTTCCCAATTTACCAGCGAAGGCTTCGGTTGTTTTAGGGTTTAGTGGTGGGTTGGATACTTCCTATTGCGTAAAGTACCTGACCATAGAAAAGGGATATAATGTTCATTCGGTAGTGGTAAATACAGGTGGCTTTTCGGAAGAAGAATTAACACAAATTGAAGTACACGCATATAAACTGGGTGTAAAAACACATACTACCGTGGATGCGGTAAAAAGTTATTATGACAGCATAATAAAATACCTGGTTTTTGGAAATGTATTAAAAAACAATACCTATCCCCTAAGTGTAAGCGCCGAAAGGTTAAGCCAGGCAATCTTTATCGCTGAACACGTAAAAAAGATGAATGCTTCGGCGGTGGTTCATGGAAGTACCGGTGCCGGAAATGACCAGGTAAGATTTGATATGGTCTTTAATATCATGATCCCTGGCGTGGAAATTATAACGCCCATCAGGGATATGAAATTAAGCAGGGAAGAAGAGATCGCATACCTGAAAAGTAAAGGCGTAGACATGAACTTCGAAAAATCGATGTATTCGGTCAATAAAGGATTGTGGGGTACCAGTGTGGGCGGAAAAGAAACTTTAAACAGCAAAGGCATGTTGCCCGAGGAAGCCTGGCCTACCCAGGTTACCGAATCCATGCCGCGGAGCATCGAGCTGGAATTTAATAAAGGTGAACTGATGGCGATTGACGGAGAAAAATTCAGCCATCCTGCCCAAGCAATCCAGCACCTGCAAAGTATTGCCGGTGCTTATGGCATTGGCAGGGATATACATGTGGGAGATACCATTATCGGGATTAAGGGACGTGTTGGTTTTGAGGCAGCCGCACCCATGGTAATATTAAAAGCGCATCATGCTTTGGAGAAACATGTATTAACCAAGTGGCAGTTAAACTGGAAGGACCAACTGGCATTATTTTATGGCAATTGGTTACACGAAGGACAGATAATGGATCCGGTAATGAGGGATATGGAGGCTTTCCTTATCAGCTCGCAGCAAAATGTAAGCGGGAAAGTATTTGTGGAATTAATGCCCTATCGTTTTCAGGTTACAGGCATTGAATCTGACTATGATCTGATGAGCAGCAAATTTGGCAAATATGGCGAGATGAATAATGGATGGAGCGGTGAAGATGTAAGGGGCTTTACAAAAATATTTGGTAATCAAACAATGATCTATCACCAGGTAAAAGAAAGCGTTGATGGCAAATAAAATCAGAGCAGGTATTATTGGCGGCGCGGGTTATACCGGCGGTGAATTAATAAGGATTTTATTGAATCATCCGGAAGCCGATATTGCTTTTGTACACAGCAACAGCAACGCCGGAAAGCCATTGTATGCAGTACATAGTGATTTGATTGGAGAAACCAATATGTTTTTTGCATCCGAAATGAACTCCGAAATCGATGTATTGTTTTTATGTGTTGGCCATGGCGATGCAAAAAAGTTTTTAGCAGAAAACCCAATTGATGAACAAATAAAAGTTATTGACCTTAGCCATGATTTCCGGCTATCGCGCCATTCAGTTACGGGTGCGCGCAACTTCGTTTATGGGTTACCGGAATTGAATAAAGAACGGATACAGGCCGCAGGTAATATTGCCAACCCCGGATGCTTTGCTACAGCCATCCAGTTAGGTTTGTTACCATTAGCAAAAGCAGGAATACTAAATGAAATATATACTACCGGAATCACCGGGTCTACAGGTGGGGGGCAGGCCTTAAATACTACAGCTCATTTTAGCTGGAGAGCAAATAATATACAGGCGTATAAATCATTGGAGCACCAGCACCTGTATGAGATCGGGCAATCACTAAATCAATTACAGCCCGCCGGAGATATTGAGATCAACTTTATACCCTGGCGGGGAGATTTTACCCGCGGGATATTTATAAGTTCACAGCTAAAATGCAGTGAAAGTTTAGAGGAACTGTATGACCTGTATGCACAATATTACGCTTTACATCCATTTGTAGAAATCAGTAAG
Source organism: Ferruginibacter sp. (assembly GCA_014379625.1). Taxonomy (GTDB): domain Bacteria; phylum Bacteroidota; class Bacteroidia; order Chitinophagales; family Chitinophagaceae; genus Ferruginibacter. The sequence continues at coordinate 3,799 of JACMLJ010000058.1, forward strand.
GAGTCCATTTTTTTAAAGCAGGTGGTAAATACCAATAAGTGTGTTGTTCAGTTAGAAAAAGTGGGCGCCAACCTGGTAGTCCATTCTGCCATTGATAACCTGTTAAAAGGCGCCAGCGGCCAGGCAGTTCAAAACATGAATTTGATGTTTGGGCTGGAGGAAACGGCAGGGTTGAAATTAAAAGCAAATTATTTTTAACCAACCGTCACTGAAGTGGATATTGATAATATTTAAATGAAACGACTTTAGTGAAATGAATATCCTTTCTATACTGATTCTTAAAGGATTTATACTACTGTGTTTATAAATTAATTATCCATCATTAAACCAAGTTCTCCTCAGGGGACAAAGGCTATGAATCTGTTCGATGTTTACCCGCTTAATGACATTACCATTGTAAAGGCAGCTGGATCCCATGTCTGGGACGATAAAGGCGTTAAATACCTTGACCTTTATGGAGGCCATGCGGTGATATCCATTGGTCATACCCACCCGCATTATGTGAAGCGTTTAGAAGACCAGTTGCATAAAGTAGGCTTCTATTCCAATTCAATAAAAATTCCTTTGCAGGCAGAATTGGCTGAAAAATTAGGGAAGGTCTCGGGTAAGGATGATTACCAGTTATTCTTATGTAATTCCGGTGCAGAAGCCAACGAAAATGCTTTGAAACTAGCTTCCTTTTATAATGGCAGGAAGAAGATCATCGCTTTCAGTAAGGCATTTCATGGCAGAACATCACTGGCAGTAGCAGTTACCGACAACCCCGGTCTTGTAGCACCCGTTAACCAAACCGATAATGTATTGTTTCTTCCATTCAATGATGAAGAAGCGCTGGAAGAAGCGTTTACCAAAAATGACATTTCTTCCGTTATTATTGAAGGGATACAGGGAGTAGGCGGGATAAATATTGCATCCGATGGGTTCTTACAAAAAATAAGAAGTCTTTGCGATCAATACAATGCGGTATTTATTGCGGATTCTGTTCAGTGCGGTTATGGAAGAAGCGGCAAATTTTATTCGCATGACCACAGCGGTGTAAACGCGGATATTTATACGATGGCAAAGGGTATGGGAAATGGCTTCCCAGTGGCAGGGATCTCTATAGCGCCAAAATTTAAGCCTAAGCATTTTATGCTGGGTACTACTTTTGGCGGCAATCATTTAGCCTGCGCCGCTGCATTGGCAGTATTGGAAGTAATTGAAGAAGACGGACTGATAAAAAATGCAGAAAAAATTGGTAACTATTTAATGAATGAATTAAAAAAACTTCCGTTGATAAAAGAGGTAAGGGGCAGGGGCCTTATGATTGGGATAGAACTTCCGGATGAATTAAAAGCAGTGAAGAAAAACCTTTTATACAATCATAAAATTTTTACGGGCGAAGCAAAACCAAATATCATCAGGTTACTGCCTGCATTGAATATTTCGACAGTGGAGGCAGATATTTTTTTAACCGCCTTTACGAAGGAGTTGAACAGTATGATGGTTTCAGCATAGTGTTATAGAACTTAACCGGAAAAAATATTTTTCTGAAGTATTCACTATGGGTTGGTAAATATGTGTGATGCGACAATTTTAAAGGTTCAAAATTGGTACGTAAAAGATGTTGAAATCTATACTTCTGCTCCGCTCTCTGCAAATGTTTGTAACATAAAACCAATTATAAAAATTGAAAAATTTTATTTCTGTAAACGATGTTAGAAATATCAATCAACTGGTAGCAAAAGCACTGGCCTATAAAGCCAATCCTTTTGCCGACCGGCACCTGGGAGCTGATAAAAGAGTTGGGATGCTTTTTTTGAATCCATCCCTGCGTACAAGATTAAGCACGCAGATAGCGGCAGTTAACCTTGGTATGGAAGCCATTGTTTTTAATGTAGATAAAGAAGGCTGGGCATTGGAATTTGAGGATGGCGCGATCATGAGTGGCAGTACAGTTGAGCATGTGAAAGATGCAGCGCCTATCCTGGGGCAATATTTTGATATTATATGTATCCGGACTTTTCCATCCTTAAAAAACAGGGAAGACGATTACAGTGAGTTGGTTATAAATTCATTTATACAGTATTCAGGGGTACCCGTAGTAAGTTTAGAAAGCGCCACACTGCATCCTTTGCAATCATTGACAGATATCCTTACTATTAAAGAATCAATAAATAACTCCCCGTTACAAATGCTTGCCAAACCAAAGATTGTGTTAACATGGGCGCCCCACGTAAAGGTATTACCACAATGCGTTGCCAATAGTTTTGCACAATGGATCAATGCCTGGGGTGAAGCCGAATTTGTAATTACACATCCCGAAGATTACGAACTTTCCGCCGCGTATACCAGGGGAGCAACCATTACACACAACCAGGATGAAGCACTAAAAGGGGCGGATTTTATTTATGTGAAAAACTGGAGTACGTTTACGGATTATGGAAAGATATACAGCAATGACCCTTTGTGGATGCTAACAGAAGAAAAGCTAAGGTTGACCAACAATGCACGAGTGTTGCATTGCCTGCCGGTACGCCGGAATATAGAGTTAAGTGATGAAATATTAGACAGCAGTAATAGTATCGTAACGCAGGAAGCAGGCAACAGGGTATGGGCTGCCCAGGCGGTATTGAGTGAGATACTTTCCCCCAGCCCCTGAAGGGGAGGTCTTCAACCAGAATAATTAAATTCAGGAACTCAATAAACGATGAGTGATATAAATATTTTGAAAGACCATGAAGATAAATGGTGTATGCATTATGGGGCATCTCCAATACTATTTAAATTGGCAGAGGACTTAAAAGGGCGACTGAGGCGGAAAAAATCCTTTGGGAGATGATAAGGAAGAATGATTGGAATTTAAATTTCAGCAGGCAACATCCATTATCAATTTATATTGCAGATTTTTATTGTCATAAGATAAAATTGGTTATAGAGTTAGATGGAGAGTATCATGAAAAGATGGAGGTGAAAATTAATGATGCTTCCAGGGAAAAGTATATTAGCGAATTCGGTATAAAAGTTTTGAGATTTAAAAATGACGCGGTAATAGATACTATTGAAACAGTACTGACAAAAATCAGTGATACAATTACTTCAATTCAAATAGCTAAGATGGAAAAAGCGGGGTCGAAGGGCATCTCAAACAGAACTACTGGAGAAGAAGCAGGCTCTTCGAAGACCTCCCCTTTAGGGGCTGGGGGCGAGACAGGCTCTTTGAAGTCCTCCCCTTTAGATGCCGGGGGCCATACAGGCTCTTCGAAGACCTCCCTGGACCAATTTCCCGATCCTCTTTTTGGAGGGGCTGGCGAAATGGATAAACCCTTACCGTCTCTTTTCATAATAAAAATCGGCGGCAATATAATCGATGATGATACAGCTTTGCAATCCTTTCTTAAAGATTTTGCATCTGTAAATGACAGGAAAATATTGGTTCACGGTGGGGGAAAGATCGCCTCAAAAATTGGGGAGCAGTTAGGCATATCATCCAGTTATATCAATGGCAGAAGAATTACGGATGAAGCAACGATTGACCTGGTAACTATGGTGTATGGGGGATTGGTAAATAAAAAAATTGTAGCAAAATTGCAAGCCCTGGATTGTAATGCAATTGGTTTAACAGGCGCCGATGCTAATATTATTCCGGCGTTAAAAAGGCCGGTTAAGGAAATTAATTATGGCTTTGCAGGAGATATAAAAACTGATTGTTTAGGAGTACAAAGCCTGGAAGTTTTATTATCCAATAACTTTACCCCTGTATTCGCACCGCTCACTCATGATGGAAAGGGGCAAATGCTGAATACCAATGCCGATACCATCGCGGCTGCATTGGCGGTGGGCTTATCCAAAAATTACCAGGTAAGATTGATCTATTGTTTTGAAAAAAAAGGCGTATTGGAAAATATGGAGGATGAAAATTCCGTGATACCATTGATTACCAAAGAAAAATACGGGCAACTACTACGCGATAAAAAATTGTTTGAAGGGATACTGCCAAAAATTGACAATGCTTTCGCCGCCATTTCAAATGGTGTAAAGGAAGTATTAATCGGGGATGCCAATGATTTATTGCAAAATGTATCCGGCAACAGTTTTGGAACTTTAATAAAATAGCATGGAAGAAAATTTGTACGAAAATGCAGTGCTGTTGCTGAAGCAATTAATTGCCACACCCTCCTTTTCAAAGGAAGAAACCAATACAGCAAAAATCATAACCTCATTTTTTAGCAGTCACCAGGTTGCCTGCGAAAGATTGGGCAATAATATTTATGCTAAAAACAAATATTACGATATCAATAAGCCATCTGTCTTACTGAATTCCCATCACGATACGGTAATGCCAAACAAGGGCTACACGAAGGATCCCTTTGCACCAATTGAAAAAGATGGTAAATTGTTTGGATTAGGCAGTAATGATGCCGGTGGTTGCCTGGTGGCATTAATTGCTGCCTTCCTGCATTATTATAACAGGGAAAATACCAGGTACAATATTGTATTTGCTGCAAGCGCTGAGGAAGAAATAAGCGGCGTTAATGGCATTGAACTGGTATTGCCACAGCTGGGTAATATTGATTTTGGTATTGTGGGTGAACCAACAAAATTAGAAATGGCGGTGGCAGAGCGCGGACTGATGGTAGTGGATTGTATTGCCCGGGGTCGTGCAGGACATGCAGCCAGGAATGAAGGAGATAACGCATTGTACAGGGCAATGGATGATATCAACTGGATACGAAATTACAAATTTGAAAAAGTAAGTCCACTGTTGGGTGAATTGCATTTAACCGCCACCGTGATTGAAACAGAAAATAAACAGCATAATGTGGTGCCTGCGCAATGTACGTTCGTATTGGATATAAGGGTAAATGAATTATATAGTTTTGAAGAAATACTGGACACTTTACAAACAAATTTAAAGAGCGGGTTCAAGCCCAGATCTACCCGAATGAAATCTACTTTTATTCCATTGGATCATCCACTGGTAAAAGCAGGCATCTATTTGGGGAAAGGATATTATGGTTCGCCTACCACATCTGATAAAGCATTGATGCCATTTCCGACATTAAAAATGGGACCGGGTGATAGTGCAAGAAGTCATACTGCAGATGAGTTTATTTACCTGGAAGAAATTAAACAGGGTATTGAAACATATATTCAACTGATTGACCAAATCCTATAAAGGAAAAAAGGAACAGGATTAACCGGGCTTTTGCATAGGTGACAATCCTGGTGCTAACCCCAAATTTATTTACATGAAACTCTGGCAAAAAGACAAGACTTCTTTAAGGGAAGTGGAGAGATTTACTGTTGGTAACGACCGTGACCTGGATATCTACCTGGCACCCTTTGATATATTAGGATCTCTTGCGCATACAAAAATGCTGGAATCGGTGGGTTTGCTTACACAAGAAGAATTATCATTGCTGGAAGCTGAATTGAAACATATTTATCAATTAATACAGCAGGAAAGTTTTAGACTGGATGAGGGAGTAGAAGATATTCATTCACAGGTAGAACTGATGCTTACCCAAAAATTAGGGGATGTCGGAAAAAAAATACATAGCGCCCGGAGCAGGAATGACCAGGTATTGGTAGACCTGAAATTATTTCTCAGGAGTGAAATAGAGAAACTGGTAGCCACTTCAAAAGAGTTATTTGACCTGCTAATTGAGCAAAGTGAAAGGTATAGGGATGATCTGCTACCCGGCTATACCCATCTGCAACTGGCAATGCCTTCTTCATTTGGTTTATGGTTTGGAGCGTATGCAGAAAGTTTGGTGGATGATTTAATAACCCTTCAGGCGGCTTATGAAGTGGTTAATAAAAATCCATTGGGTTCGGCGGCGGGTTATGGGTCTTCATTTCCCATCAACAGGAAAATGACCACAGAACTGCTGGGTTTTGAAGATTTGAATTACAATGTAGTGTATGCGCAGATGGGAAGGGGAAAAACAGAACGGATTGTCGCTTCCGCCCTGGCGAATATTGCGGCTACGGTTTCAAAACTAAGTATGGATGCCTGCTTATACCTCAATCAAAATTTCGCCTTTATAAGTTTCCCTGATGAATTGACTACCGGCAGCAGCATAATGCCGCACAAAAAAAACCCTGATGTATTTGAACTCATCCGATCGCATTGCAATCGTATCCAGGCATTACCCAACGAGATCATGCTGATGACAACCAACCTGCCTTCCGGTTACCAGAGGGACCTGCAATTATTAAAGGAACATATCATCCCCGCATTTGTAAACCTGCGGTCATGCATACAAATGGCCGGCCTGATGCTGAGTAATATACAGGTTAAAAAAGATTTGTTAAGAGACGAAAAATATAGATTCCTGTTCAGTGTGGAGGAAGTGAATAAATTGGTATTGCAGGGCACGCCATTCAGGGATGCGTACAAGAAAGTAGGAATGGATATTGAAGCAGGAAATTTTAACTACACTCCCGCCATTGCCCATACGCATGAAGGTTCCATTGGTAACTTATGCAATAACGAGGTACAGCGTATGATGGATACCGTTATAAAGAAATATAATTTTGCAAAAGTGAATATGGCTATTCAGCGATTGCTGGGTGAATAAATTTTTTACAGTTTGCTTCAAAAGAAATTTAATCATTGCAAAGCACCCGGCAGGGCAAGATGCAATGCATCATTTATAAAAAGCAGGGGCCCGGCAAAACGTGCCAGCGTCCTTACAGATATAGTGCTTTGAGTCCTCTCGCCGCTTTTGTGAGCTTATCAAGGTGTTTTGAAAGTCTGGTAGTGTGGTTGAAGGGGTTGCAATACTAATTCTTCCGCTGAATGCTCCAGTTATCATTTAAAGATTGTCGCCCAATTCCCTAACCCACAATTGATTATATTCGCACTACAAATCTGCAATTTTAAATATTTAGTTTGGCCTTGAATGAATACCTCTTATTTATAGACACGGAAGCATCAGGGTTACCCAAAAAATGGTACCTGCCGTATACTGCCCCGGGTAACTGGCCTTACGCAGTGCAGGTTTCGTGGCTAATTTATAGTAAAAGCGGAGAAAAGATCAGTGAACAAAACTATTACATCAGTAACAATGATTTTGAAATATGTTCCACTGCATTACGGATCCACGGGCTCACAAAAGATTTTTTGAAACAAAATGGTATTCCGCGTAAGCAATTGTTATCCATTCTTTCAAAAGACCTGCTCGAGTTCCAGCCAATGATCGTAGGGCATTTTGCCGAGCTGGATTATCATATCATCGGGGCCGATTATTGCAGGGAAGGCATGGATAATCCTATGGAAAAATTGCCTGTCTTTTGTATTATGATTGCTTCGCGCCACCTGCAACAAAATCCACAAAGTAAATTTTTAAGACTGGGCGAATTGTATGCATTGCTTTTTAAACAACCATTATTAAACCAGCACAATGCAATGATCGATGCAGCCGCAACCGCCGCTTGTTTTTTTGAACTGGTGAAAATAAACGAAATCAGCTCATTTATACAGCCACCGATCGTATTCCAGGAAAAGGAAAAGCTGCCCGGCGGACTTGGCTGGATCATTGCCTTTCTCCTGGTTATACTAATCGCATTATTAATAACCTGTTATTATGGATAACCGCCTCGCTTTTTTACAATCAGTAGTCCCTTTTAATCTTTTGCCCGATGATGTGCTCGTGAATACTGCTGCATTGCTGATTGAAGCCGCGTTTCACAAAGACGGTATTATCTACCGCCAGGGTATAAGTAAACTGAAAGGGGTTGACATCATCGTGGAGGGTGAATATGAAACTTTTTTTTATGATAGCAGCCACAATAAAAGATTGATAGAAATTTATCATACCGGCGATTGCTACGGGGGCATAACCGAATTACTGGTTCAAAAAAAATCTTTGCGCACTGTTTTTGTTAAGAAGGGTACCAGGGTGTACACCTTACCCCGTAAGGCTTTTAATGATTTATGCCAGGCCCATGAAGAATTCTTTCAGCACTTTACCCATTCCTTTGGGCAGAAAATGCTCAACGAAGAGTACGCGCATTTTTATAAAAATCCTACCAATTTTGAAAGAAGTTTTATAACCTCCGAACAATTGTATTCCCGTAGAATTGAAAGCATGGAGTACCGGGATATCGTTTGGTGCGGGGCAGATACACCGGTGTACCAGGCTGCTATTATAATGGGCCGTCAAAAGATAAGTTGCCTTTTTGTAAAAGATAAACAAGGTAAAATAATCGGCTTTGTAACTGACATCACCATACGGGATAATGTAGTGGCCAAACAGGCGGCCTATGAGCGCCCGGTAAGCAGTATCATGGATAACCCCGTTGCCGCCATCAATGTGCATGCATTTGTATACGAAGCCATTCTAAGCATGTTTCGCACCAATATGCGGTACCTGTTAATTGAAAAGGATGGTGAATATATCGGCCTTATCAGCCGAAATAAATTATTGAGTGAGCAGGGGCAATCTCCCCTGGTATTTATCCAATCGGTAAAGCAGGCAATATCAATCGATGAATTAAAACGTAAGTGGGAAACGGTTCCGCAAATAGTAGCACAACTGTTAGAACGTGGTGTGCATGCTGCCATCGTAAATCAGGTTATTACAGCGGTGTCTGACACCATCGCCATTAAAGTAATTGAGAGTGTAACAAAAGAAATGGGGTCATCTCCGGCAAAATTTGTGTTCATGGTATTGGGTAGTGAAGGACGTAAGGAGCAGACCCTGAAAACCGACCAGGACAATGCCATTATTTATGAAGACAAAGCCAACGAACACCGCGAAGAAGTAAGGGAATATTTTTTAAAATTCGCATCCCAGGTGTCCGATCATTTAAATACCATCGGCTTTAGTTATTGCACAGGCGGCTTTATGGCGCAAAATCCAAAATGGACCCATTCTTTATCACACTGGAAAAAAAATTATGTTAGCTGGATGAACGAAAGCGTACCCGAAACGGTCATGCAAATATCTACGTTCTTTGATTGCCGTTACATATACGGTGATGAAACAATAATTAAAGAACTGGAAGTTTTTTTAAGCGAACAGTTGCAAAACCCAATGGAGCGGCTTTTTCATTTTATGGCAAAAAATGCTTTGCAATATGAACCCCCACTAACGCCTTTTTTTAAAAATATCCGCACTTTTAAAGTAGATAAAAAAGAAGTGTTTGATATAAAGAAGGCAATGACCCCCATCGTTGACCTGGTAAGGGTATATGCTTTAAAGAACCTGATTTTTGAATCCAATACCGGCGAAAGATTAAAAGCGTTAAAGGATAAACAGGTTTTTACCGATATAGAAGTTACAGAACTGCTTCAATCTTATTACTATTTAATGGGGTTGCGACTTAAAACACAATCACAGCAGATTATACAGGATCATTTGCCACCCGATAATTATATAATGCCCCAACAGTTATCTAAAATTGACCAACTCACTTTAAAGGAGATATTTAAAACCATTGAAAACTTCCAGTTGCGCATACGCATGCAGTTTACGGGGAATTTATTGGGGTAATGGCGGATGCTGGATGCCTTATACTGAATGGTGGATGCTGGAAACTGGACACTGGATGGCAGAGCGGGGCCTGCATCTTATTTGAGATATGAAGAGGTATGGTGATTTAAATCATTTAATAATGTAATTTGCCCACTTAAAATACTGCAGGGGAAAAATTAATTTTTTAGTTTTCTTTGGCAACAAATAATTTAATTCCTATGGTAGATGCCATTCAAAAAAAACGAATTGCCCTTTTTGGTTCCACCGGCTCTATCGGTACGCAGGCCCTTGAAGTGATCCGTGCCAATCCCGGGTTGTTTGAGGCGGAGATACTGACCGCGCAAACCAATGCTGAACTGTTAATTAAACAGGCGCTGGAATTTAATCCCAATGCGGTAGTTATAGGGGATGAAGCGAAATATAATACAGTAAAAGATGCATTAGCTGTTACAGGAATAAAAGTGTTTGCAGGCGAAGCCGCCCTGGTGGAAGTGGCCGATTTTGACAGTTATGATATGATGCTGGCGGGGATTGTTGGTTTTGCGGGATTAAAACCAACCTTAAAGGCCGTTGAAAAAGGGAAAGCGGTTGGTCTTGCCAATAAGGAAACCCTGGTAGTAGCGGGCGATATTGTAATGCGCAAGGCAATGGAAAACCGTGCACCTGTTATCCCGGTTGATAGCGAGCATTCGGCTATTTTTCAATGTCTGGTAGGTGAGGGAAGAAATAAAATTGAGAAAATCATTTTAACAGCGAGTGGCGGACCTTTTTTTGGAAGGAAACCTAATTTTTTAGTGAATGTAAAAAGAGACCATGCGTTGAAGCACCCCAATTGGGAAATGGGCGCCAAGATATCGATTGACTCTGCTACGTTGATGAACAAAGGACTGGAAATGATTGAAGCGAAATGGTTGTTCAATCTTGATCCCGACAGGGTGCAGGTGGTCATACACCAGCAAAGTATTATTCATAGTATGATACAATTCGAAGATGGCAGTATCAAGGCTCAAATGGGCCTGCCGGATATGAAATTGCCTATTCAGTACGCCATGGCATTTCCGCAGCGGATTAAAAATGATTTTCCCAGGCTCGATTTTAAGAAACACCCCTCCCTCACATTTGAAGAGCCGGATGTTAAAACTTTCAGAAATCTGGCGCTGGCAACGGATGCTTTGTATAAGGCGGGTAACATGCCTTGTATCTTAAATGCAGCCAACGAAATAGCGGTGTGGGCCTTCCTGCACAATCGTATCGGGTTTTTAGATATGACTGCTGTGGTGGAAAAAACCATGCAGCATACCCAATTTATAGAAAAACCAACGCTGGAAGAATATTTTGAAAGCGATGGTGAAGCCCGTAATTTTGCGGCTTCGTTAATAAAAATGTAGCCACCATCTCTGCGCAGGCGCATAGTTTGAAACGGCAACCATTATTCTTGTAATTTATTGTACACCTAAAATAACTCTCCGCTGCGGCGGAAACGGTCATATATGACACTATTAGCAATTAACTGGGGAAACGTAGCAATGCAGGTATTTTACCTGATCTTTTCATTATCAATATTAGTAGTCCTTCACGAGTTTGGGCACTATATCACCGCAAAATGGTTTGGCTGCAGGGTGGAAAAATTTTATCTCTTTTTTAATCCCTGGTTTTCATTATTCAAAAAGAAAATTGGCGAAACGGAATATGGTATTGGCTGGCTGCCATTGGGCGGTTATGTGAAAATATCAGGTATGATCGATGAGAGCATGGATAAGGTTGCCATGAAATTACCGCCACAACCCTATGAATTCAGGAGTAAACCTGCCTGGCAACGGCTGATCATTATGCTGGGCGGCGTGCTCGTAAATATATTGCTTGCTTTTTTGATTTACGCCATGGTGTTATTTGTATGGGGCGAACAGAAAGTGCCCGCCTCCTCGGTAAAGAACGGCATCTGGGTACAGGATAGTGTATTGTATGATTTGAAATTAAGAAATGGGGATAAGATCACTGCTATCGATGGGAAGCCCGTAATATATTTTGAAGACATCCAGCCAAAACTGATACTGGCGAAAAACATCACCATTGAAAGGGATGGAAAGGCAAGCAATATCGATTTCCCCGTAAATTTTATCGAACGGCTGGTAGAAAGTAAACGTAAAACAGGCATGTTGTTAATGCAACGCATACCAGCTTATATTGGCGAGTATGACGCCAAGGATACTTCCAACGGTAAAAGAGCCGGTATACAATTTATGGATAAGGTTATTGCCATTGATTCTGTGCCGGTTAGTTTTTATGATGATATGACTACGATACTTGCTGGTAAAAAAAATCAACAGGTTAATCTGCAAATCGACAGGAAAGGATCACCGGTTACTTTAGTGGCCAAAGTGAATGAGGAGGGCAGAATTGGCCTGCCTCCATTGTCCCTTGACCAGTACGACAGCCTGGGCGTATTTAAAATTGACCGGAAAAAATACGGTTTTTTTGAGGCAATCCCGGCGGGTGTAAATATGGCATTGGGGAAATTAAAATATTACATCGATAATTTCAAATTGATCTTCAACCCCGAGACCGGCGCCTATAAAGGATTGAGCGGCTTTAAAGGAATGGGTTCTATCTTTCCTACAGAATGGGGCCAATGGGAGGCATTCTGGAAAATCACCGGGTTCCTGTCGATCATCCTTGCATTTATGAATTTATTACCCATACCGGCATTAGATGGGGGACACGTTGTTTTTACCTTGGTAGAAATGATCAGTGGCCGCAAGCCCAGTGATAAATTTTTAGAATACGCCCAGGTAGTAGGTATGGTTTTATTATTAGGGTTAATGCTTTTTGCAAATGGAAACGACTGGTTTGGATGGGGGAGGGGGAAATAATGTGAAAATGTGAGGTGGGGATGGTAAATTAAGTATATTAAAGTAAATAAGGTAAATAGAGTGAATAAGATGAAATAAGTTATTTAAAATAAATAATATTAATAAAGTAAAAAGAGAAAGCTGTTTCGAAAGGCTTTCTCTTTTTAATGTTTAATGGTTTTGTTTTTATGGTTGGCTATTTGGCCGAAGAGGTGCAAATGGAGTGTATTTAAAATTGTCGCTCCTGATTTCGGTTGGTGTCCTCACAAACCACTGGTTACTGCGACAATTTTAGATGCACCCTGTAAATGAATTCAGTTTTCTAAAATTGGATAAAGCAGATGCGGCCATGATCAAAAAGAATTTTCAATTTAGGGGAGCGGTGGATTTCGACGCCCAAAAACTTAGCGATCAAAGTTCTTTTTGACAGGCCTGTATTTGAAATGCATCCAAAAACCCTGGGTTATTTAAGCTACGCATGATGAATATCAGTTATTTTTTTTCTCAAACCGGAAATATTATCCATGTTAATTCGCCAGGTGGCAATTAAAATATGAATGGTGGATGTTGCAGCATTTTACACTATCACCAGGAAATCTATAAAAACTATTGCGCGTTTTCTGCAAACTCCAGGAAAACTATACCTAATGAAACCAAATATATTAAAGCGTAAACGTGTATTGTTATTAGATATTTTTGATCTATATTGGTGTTTTTCTTAACTGATCTATTGCTTTGGGTTAGCCTGTTGTTCGGTCATCGCTCATCCCTGCCTGCTTTCCCCGGATGGTTAACCGGATAAATGTTTTGCTGGCATTGTATTGTTGCGGGGATATTGCAGAAATTTTTTAATAGGGAAAAGCAGAAAAAAATATCAGAACTGGCAATGTAGCTACAAATGGATCATGCGCCGCAATGCAAAGATCAACACGGTGCGCTGGAAAATGGCCCGCGAAATTCTTCTTGAAATATTGATAACATTATTGACATAACCGGGATTATGAATAATAGCGTTGAGTTCCGGTTATGTTCAGGAAAATATGAATTGATGAATTACCAGGATGAATAGTGCGAATTGAAACAGGGTAAACCGAACAGGATGGTAAACCTAAAGGCCAATGCAGGCGATAACAATAAAATTAATACAAACAAAAAGATGAACAGATGAAGCGATTAAAAACCGCTCAAAATGAAATAGCTTCAAGGTCGCAATTAGTAAATTCAACACGCAGGTTATGAACAGGAACAGGATTCATAAAAGAAAAATCATGGGTCTGGATAAAAGGGTATGGGGCGTTATGGTAATAGCAATCATACTTCCACTGCTACTTTTAAGTTACTATTTAGTCGACAAGAAAGAATGTTTGCCGGTGGATTTTTATTTCAAATCCATGTCAGAAAAGACCGGCAATGAATTCCTGCCGGGTGAAACGATCATTTTTAAAGCTTCTTCAAAATCTGATGATATTACCTGGGATTTTGGCGATCAATCCCCAAAAGCGTATGGAAACTATATTATCCACGAATTTCATTCTGCCGGAAATTACGCTGTAAATGCAAGTACGGGTTCAGGTTGTGAAAAAATAAAACAGGTCACAATAAAAAAAATGGTGAGTGAACTCGGGAATACATTAACCGTCGGATATGTTGCGGGAGAAGAAATTATCGGGCCTCACTCAACAATCGCAGGAAAGGAAGAATGGTTTATGTGTATGGTTACCGCCAGCGCTTATGCATGGTCTGTCGTTAATTATCCAAAGATGCACCAGACTGGTTTAAGTGCGAAATTTAAATTCCCCAGCCCTGGTAAATACAATGTGCAGGTTATATTGGATAATGACCAAAGCAAAAGATACAGTAAAGAGATTATTGTAAAGGACGAAACGGGTAAACCGGAACCCGCAAATACAAAAGAAGTTATCAGGCAACTGATCCCCAGTGATTTTGAAAAAAATCCTAACCCCGGCGGAACAGCCGAACCGCCACAGAACCCTGTACAGGATGTGCCGGTAACAGCTCCGGCCAAAGTGGAACCCCCCAAAAGAAAGACAATATTTATTTCAAATGAAACCTTTAATAGTTTCATGGAAAGTGTGTTGAATGATCAAAAAGATATCAGCGATTTTAGTCAGTATTTATTTTACGAAGGGGCGACGAAAGTGCAGGTAAAGGGAGAAAGCGATTTTAAAACCTTTACCTGGCTATACCAGGAATTGAAAGGGAAAAGCAAAAAATACAAATTGAAAACTGTTGAATTAATACGCGATGAACATGGACATGTAACCAGTATAAAAGTGGAGTATAAAATAAAAGGTATCTGGCCTTTTAATAAATGAAAATTACCGGTCGTAGTCAAAGCAGGAAGCCAAACCCTTTTTCCCACATCCGCCTATACCCATTGATGAAGACCCTTTATGCTATAAACAGGCTGGTAATTTCGCGCAAAGGCAGTCAGGTATTTTGCTATAGTTGCGAAACGGCAGGAGTCTGCATGTACAGGTTGGCGGTAGTAGCGGACATTTACAAATCAAAATAAACAGAACGGGAATTATATTGGCCGGACAAATTAAATCTCATAAATTTGACTACCCATTGTTTTAAATCAGCAATCAATCATCCAATGCAGAAGTACTGTTCAGCTGTTATCTTTTTGTTGTGCGTTTTTATTGCCAGTTCTCCAGAGATGTGCAAGGGCCAGAATATCGATGGCGATACTATTTTTATAAATACTTCGGTTGAAGCACATATAACATTTCCTTCCGTTATTGACGATGCCAGGTTAACTCCCATTGATGCCTATAAAGAGATCAGGTTTCAAAGCTCAGGTAATTATTTACTCCTGCATTCAGAAATGGAAAACTCAAAAAAGGCAATAATCGTTGTAAAGGAAGGCGGCAGGGAGCACCATTTTATAATTGTGTATAAAAAGGATATCAATCAGTACGATTTCCGGGAATATACTTATAATTATAAAACATTAAAATTACTTAAAAAGCATATTGAAGAAAATACTGCCCGGAACAAAAAAAATGATAATAAAGTAAAAGAGCAAAAACCGGTTGATGATGCACAGGATTATTATGTATTAATGGAAAAAGGAAATGAAGCTTTTAAAGTAAAGTTGTATGAAGAAGCCATCGCCTTTTTTGAAAAAGCAGGCAATCTCAAGCCCGGCGATGATATTGCGCTACTAAAGATTGAGCAGGCCCGTGGCAAACTAAGCGAAATTGCATTGCAGGAACAACTGAAAAATGAAAAAAAATATGATTCCCTTAAAAATGAAGCGAGGGTTTACCTGGTTCAACGACAATATGAAAAGGCCAGGGAGGTTTTAGAGCAGGCGAAATATATTGCGCCCGGTGATGGGTACCCTATCCGCCAGATTGAAAACATCAATAAACTGGTTGCACAGGAGGCTGCACAAAAAAAAATGCAGTACCAGGCCGATCAGCTTAATAAGTATATGATGGAGGGCGATAAAGCATTTACCAGTCAAAAAATGGAGGAAGCCGAAACAGCCTACAGGAATGTATTGTCCATCAGGCAATATGATAAAGTAGCGCTTAGCCGCCTGAAAACTATTGATGAATTAAAAAAGCAACAGGCATTGAATGCGGAACGGGAGAATACATATGCGGATGCTATAAACTCAGCGGATAGATTATTTAAAGCGGCGGATTATAATAATGCAAAAGCAGTCTATAATAACGCGCTGAGGATTTTTCAAAAGCCCTACCCGGCAGAAAAAATAAAAGAAATAAACAGGATACTTGCCGAACAGGTTAAAGAAGAGAACAGGATACTGGCCGAACAGCGCACGCAGGAAAATGAAAGAAAGCGGTTGCTGGCGCTGCAAAAGGAAACCAACGATAAATACCTGGCCATCATTGCAAAGGCGGAGGATGAGATGAAGCGGAACAATTATATCCCTGCAAAAAGCCTTTATCAACAGGCCGCGGCCGTAAAACCACTGGATACAATTTCTGTTGAACAGTTGGATTTTATTGAGATCATATTAGAGCAGGCCGCATTTGATAAACGAAAAGTAGAAGACAGTGCCAGGCAGGCAAAGGAACTGGATAAAAATTATGACCTGGTTTTAACCCAGGCCAAATCCTATTATTTAAAATCCGATTTACTGGAGGCTAAAATTGCTTATGAAGCGGCATTGGATTTAAAACCGATGAGAGAAGAGCCCCTGAAGCAACTTGCCATCATCAATAATAAGCTGGCGGCAATACAGCAGGAGAAGGAAATAAATGACCGGTTTGACAGCCTGCTTGCAGTCGGGGACAGCTTATTGGTTTTGAAAGATTTTGACGAAGCGATAAAAATTTATAAAGCAGCTTCGCAAATAAAGCCGGGCTCAGTTTATCCAGCTAGCCAGGTAACCTATATCAATCGAGAAAGAAAGTACCAGGCCCAACAGGAGGTAATACAAAAAAAACGTAGAGAGGAGGTGAAATTTTTAACTGCGCAAAAAAGAGGTGATTCAGCAGTGGCTGCAAAAAACTGGGATATGGCTATGCAGGCGTTCAAGGAGGCATTGCGTATCCATCCCGATAACCAATATGCACTTGATAGATTAAAGCCTGTTCAACATCAGTATGACCTGCAAATGCTGGCTAATGAAGAAAAGCTGGCCAAACAAAAACTGGAAGAGGAAAGACTGGCTAATGAAAGCAAGAAAAAAAAGAAACGAAAAAAGGGATAGACAGGGCAAAAAATTGATGTTGCCCGGTGAAAACTATTAAGGCACACTACTTATGCAAGCCGCCACATGATAACAAGTTTGCAGTGCATTGTAAATGTTGAAGGCCGCATTGGTCATATTTCACTATTGGCAATTCAGTGAAATTAACCCGGAAATGTAATTCAGTATGCAAACCTTCAATTCAAAATTTATTAGGCGCCAGGGCAGAAAAAACTGCAAACGAATTGTCACTTTTAGGTTGGTGATTACTAATGGAATTGGGGCATTTTTGCATTAGCTAATTAGCACATTTGAAATTCAAGCGCTTCCTTTAGTTTTAATCGCGCCGATTAATTTAGTATCTTTTCACCATCTTTACTGTTATAATATTTTTTATCTTTCAATCATTTCATATGATCGTGAAGCCTACGCCAGTGAGGATCCTTCTTATTTTTTTTTATGTTTTTTTATCACATCAGTCAGGGGGCCAGGTACATGACATTTTATTCTGTGGCGAAAAAATTCCTGTTAGCTCGGGCTTTGTGGCAGGCAAACTGATGAGGGTGATCAAAAAGCAAATGCGCTTTATCAATATGTCCAACATCAGAAGTGACTCAAAGAAATATTTCCCTTTGATAGAAGATTATTTGATGCGAACCAATTTGCCGCAGGATTTTAAATACCTCGCAATTGTGGAAAGTGCATTTAACAACGCGGTCTCAAAAGCCGGCGCCGCGGGGTTTTGGCAGTTGATGCCCAATACTGCCCGTGAAAAAGGTTTAATGGTGAATGAGCTGGTTGATGA
Organism: Ferruginibacter sp.; assembly: GCA_014379625.1. GTDB lineage: Bacteria > Bacteroidota > Bacteroidia > Chitinophagales > Chitinophagaceae > Ferruginibacter. Next base: position 21,613 of record JACMLJ010000058.1, read on the forward strand.
AAGAAACAATATCAACAAAGCAACTTATGCGGCCTGCAAAGTATTGGCCGATTATTATAAATTGATCTATAATAAATACGGTATCTACTCTTGGGTGCTTGCCACTGCGGCCTATAATTTTGGTATCGGCAATATTACCAAAGTGATCAGCAGGCAGGGGACCAATTATTTTGAAATGAAGCTAAATGATGAAACCGCGGCTTATGTGTATAAAATAATTGCCATTAAAGAGTTGTTCGAATACCCTGAACTTTATATGAAAGATTTTGGCTATAATGTTTTTGCCGGCAAGTCTCCTGCCAGCCCCGCCACCATTGAGGATTTAAACGAAACGGATACTGACGCGTTTAATTCTATCATAGTGAATGCAAGTAATGAAAAAGATAGTAGTCACCCTGCCGACATAAATCTTTCCGATACGGCACTTACAACAGCCATCATTCCTGTTAATGAAGAGTCGGTAACTTCACGATACATAGCCGCCAGTATCCGGGGAAAGTATAAAGATTTCCATGACGGCGACCTGGTTACAATTGAGTTAAGGGAAAGCCTCCAGGTAAGAAACAGGTTTGTAAGAAAGGGTAATACCATTAAAGGCCCGGGCTGGATCATTGACGATAAAGTATTTATTGATCTTAATTTTGGAAGGAGTGTAGCGCTCTGCGATGGAAGCAGCAGTAAAGGAGTTTCACTTTCTGCTTTAAAAGATGGCGTGCCGGTATTACTAAAGGTTACAAATATTAATGATTAAACCGATGCTGGTGCTATGTTAAGGATAAAATGCCAGATCGATTTGTGAATGGTGAATAGTGAAATTGTTGACCATTCACACTTAACACTACATCGAAATATTCATTAATAGATACCATGCGCATACCTGGTTCTATATCCTTGTTAAATTAAATTTATGCTGAAGCCCTTTGTATAAACCTTTCAATTGCTTCATCCGCATAAATACCACACCTGTTTATTAAAACCCCCTTAAAACCATCATTTGTTTCCAAAGCATAAATAATTGCGCCGGACGAGGAATAAGGATTAGCCTGGTAATTATTTTGTTTTACGATTTTTATTTCCGCGGGCTTATATAATTTTCGTGGACCACTGCACCCTATCTCATCTGCAATGATAGAAAAAGTATGCACAAAGCCCTCGGTTTGTAAATCGTTAATGATTGAATTGATCGTATGGATGGTATTGCTCAATGGTGGCGCCATAATAGAAAAAGACTTTAGTAAACTAAAATTTTTGAATAATGGTTAGTGGGGTATGGGTTATGAGTAGTGAACTTTGCTAATTAATGAATTTCGGCATTGACCATTGACCATTCAATCTGACTTAGTTAAGCTATTTTTCCTTTTTTGTTCCGTAGGAACGGTATGTCGGTAGCAATGAAAAAGGTTATGCATTTTCGTTCCTTAGGAACGATATGTGATTAACTCCCCTTCTTACAATCATAGCCATACAAATATCTAAAAACCGATTTTGCATATCGTCCCTATGGGACGAATTGAATCATCATTAATTCTTTCTACCCATATATCGTCCCTATGTGACTAAGTATTAATCCTTAACTAAATGGTATTCATTGACCATTGACCATTCACCATTCATCTCTATCGCCCGGTGCGAAAGTAAAATGAACAGGTTAAGAAATTATTAAAGCAGGATTAGAATTTGATTAGAATAATGTGGTTAATATCATTTGCAGGGCTGATTAGTAGTAAATTGCTGAATTGAACAATGATTTTATCAATGGGTATGGATGAAATAAAAATATTGATTGTTGAGGACGAGCAGAAAATCGCCGATACATTAAAATTCGGACTTTGTGAAAATGGTTTTAAGGTAGAAGTTGCCTATGACGGAAAACTGGGATACCGTTTATTCTCTGTGCAGGATTTCGACCTGCTGATATTGGACATTAACCTTCCGGGTATGAATGGATATGAACTGTGCAAAGCTATCCGGCTATTGAATGAGCGTATTCCGGTAATCATGCTTACTTCCATGAGCGCCCTGAATGATAAAATAGAGGGATACGATGCAGGCGCCGATGATTATATTGTAAAACCTTTTGAATTCAGGGAACTGCTTTTAAAGATCAGGGCATTATTAAAGCGGACCATGAGCCAGTACGTACCGGTTGGAAATCTGCTGAAATTATCCGATCTCGAAATGAACCTTGATAGCAAGGAAGTTAAAAGGGATAACACCGTTATCCACCTCACCGCGAAAGAGTTCCAGTTGCTCGAATATTTATTGCGAAACAAAAACAGGGTGGTATCAAGGGCGGATATCGCCATTAATGTATGGGATATGGATTTTGATACCAATACTAATGTAATCGATGTGTACATCAGTTACCTGCGAAATAAAGTTGATAAAAATTTTGGCCATAAATTAATTCAAACCCAGGTTGGAATGGGCTATATCATAAAAGAAAGCTAATGCCGGTAAGAATAAAAATAACCTTGCTGTTTACAATGATCGTTTTTTTACTGCTATCATTATTGTGCACATCAGTTTATTATTTTTCTTATTCCAACCGGGTAGAAAATGTTAAAAGCAGGTTGCTGAACCGTGCCCTAACCACAGCGAGCCTGCTTAACCAGTCTGAAACCTTTGATGAGGCCCTGATCAACAAAATAGATGCTTCTACCGCTATGTCGATGAACAATAAGACGGTACAGGCATATAATTATTTTGATGTGAAGATATATACCTACGCTGATAACCCGGGCGATACAATCCATCTTGACACTACCATACTGGATGAAGCAAGAAAAAGAAAACTGGTATTTTTTGCGATTGATCAAAAAGAAGCGCTTGCATGGTGCGATGTAGACAACCAGTCGGGGATTGTAATTGTTGCTGCTGCTTATGATGAAGAAGGGCGAAAATACCTGGAACGGCTCCAGCTTATTTTATTATTTAGTTTTACGGGCGGTATCTTCATTGCTATCGCATCCGGCTATTTTTTTTCCAGGGGATTATTATTGCCCATCCGTAAGATCACGGATGAAGTAAATATTATTTCCGCGAAAAATTTAACCCATCGCATCAAATCGGGCCATGCAAATGACGAATGGAATAATTTAACAGCTACGCTGAATGAGTTGCTGAATCGCCTCGAGGAAAGTTTTGAAATCCAGCGGCGCTTTATTTCCAATGCATCACACGAACTATCCACCCCGCTTACCTCCATTTCGAGCCAGTTAGAGATAGCGCTGCAAAGGGAAAGAGGTGCCGGGGAATACCGTAAAGTGATGCTTTCCGTTTACCAGGATGTGCGGCACCTTAGCAAGCTTACCCAAACATTATTGGAATTTGCCAAGGCTTCGGGTACGCCTGGCGGTATAGAAATAGACCTGGTACGGGTAGACGAAGTATTGATGCTGCTGCCCGCTGAGATGAAGAAAATAAATAAGTCATGGCTGGTACAGCTCGATTTTGACCAGTTACCGGAACAGGAGGAACAATTACTGGTTTTTGGCAATGCCATACTATTATTTGCCGCAATAAAAAATATTGTTTCAAACGCATGTAAATATTCTGATGATCATTTGGCCAGGGTAAAACTATTTGTTCGGTTAAAACAAATAATTATTGTAATTGCGGATGAAGGAAAGGGGATTGATGAAGCCGAAATACAAAACATTTTCCAGCCCTTTTACAGGGCAGACAATAGCAGGAGTATCACAGGATTCGGACTGGGCTTATCATTGGCAAGCCGCTTCATAAAATTGCATAAGGGCGAAATTTCCGTTCAGTCGGTGTTGAATAAGGGCACGGCTTTTACCATTACATTGCCGGTGGCCGCCGACTCGGCAGCGGTTTGATATTTCTAATGACTTTCTAATCTCTTTTTAAGTTGCCACTAATGTATCGATGCTACTTTGCCCTTGTAACGGCCATAAGGCCCTTCGCAGTTCGGGTGTGCGCAACGATGGGTGGAAATGCGAAATTTTATTTTAAGTGACCGTACACTGCTGTTGGATTAACCGTAAAGTGACGCCTGGATTTGTGAAAAGTGAATGGTCGATGGTGAAATGTGAAATAGTCACAACGGACAATTCACGCTTAACTTAACACTATTGTAAAATGATAAGAAGTGTACCGGGTATAAATAAAGAGGGGACAGCTTTTTATTCATACGCCAATTGGATATTTTAAAAACTACTGCTACAGTTAGTGAGCAGGGCGATTGACGATTCCTATTAATTATTTTTTCATAGAAAAATATGCCATCATGATTGAATATAACATTAAAAAAATACTTGTCCCGGTTGATTTCAGCCCTGCTTCCATGAATGCCCTGGATACCGCGATTGCAATGGCAAAACAACAGGATGCAGCTATCCTTCTTATGAATGTAGTTGAGCCGGGCGGGCTATCGGGTATCCAGGGTGAATATTCCAATAATGAAGAGTCAGTGCTTGCAATGACCCACCATTCGGAACAGGAACTACAGGTCTTGCAACATTCGATCATTGAAAAATACATGATACCCTGTGAAGTGATTGCTGCAACAGGTATTGTTTCTTCTTCCATCATAAAAATCAGCGCCGGTCGAAAGGCGGATTTGATTGTGATGGGTGCGCATGGCTCATCCGGTTTTAAAGAATCAACCATCGGCATAAACGCTTTTAATGTTGTTAAAACAGCGGATTGCCCTGTACTAACCATCCCCTCTCAAAAAAAATGGGGAACATTCAAAAAAATATTGTTCCCCGTACGACCCGTCCTCGCTGCATTGGAAAAGTATGATTTTATCCGGAAAATTATCCGCAAGAATGACGGAACCCTTAAGATTTTGGGTTTAGCTACCGATGATGAGCAGGATATTAATTTAGTGAAGGACATGGCCCTCCAACTGAATGAAAAATTAAGGGCGGATGAAATAGCAGCATCCACCTATTTTAAAGTTGGAAAAAATATGGCAGAAGAAGTAATAAAAATCGCTGCGTTGATAGAGACCGACCTGATCGTTATTACCGCCGGTATTGATTCATTGCTGAAACAGGTTTTTGTTGGGCCCTATACCAGGCAGATTCTTAACCAGGCACATTTCCCGGTATTAAGTATAAAGCCCTACAGTGTAAATGAACTTACAGCGGTGGCGATCAGGGATTTCCGCAAGCCGTCCCCGGGCGGAATGCCACTTTACACCTGATTAATTTTAAAGGAAATGATTTTTTAAATGCATTGCAAACAGTGCTGGCCATTGCTAAAATTGACCATGCAGAAATAAAGGTACGCTGCGTATTTGATATCAATTTGAAATGAACCCTTTGCTCAAATCTAAATCTATTCATTCATTTTATCCATTCAAAAAATACCATTATGAACATTAGCATTCAATCAGTAAATTTTAAAGCAGGTGCCACGTTAGAATATTTTATCGCGGAGAAGGTGAGTAAATTATTTAAACAGGGCGATAATATTATACGTGCAGAAGTTACGCTTCGGCAGGGTGACACGGGTAATCCTCAAAATAAATTATGTGATATCCGGCTGGTGGTACCTGGTAAGGATCATTTTGTGTCAAAAACTACCGACCTGTACGAAAAATCAGTTTTGGAATCGGTAAAGACTATGCAGAAAATTCTGCGGAGCAGCAAACCTGCCAGGATGTTGCAAAAGATGACGAACAGGTTCTACAAGGTATTTGCAAGATAACGGTTCAATTATCCTTTTTTAAGTGCCGGGGAAAAACTTCGGCAAGGGTTAAAGAAAGGCATCCCCTGTTTGTCAGCAGGGAACCTTTCAAACCCATTACCCGGGGTTACGAGTTGTATTATACCAACAGAAAAACCTTCAACACACAATAGTAAAAAAAGCAGCTTTATTGTCGCAGTAGCCAGTGATTTGTGAGGACACAAACCACGGCCGGGCCTCGGTTGGTGTCTCCACCAACCGAAATCAGGAGCGACGATTTTAAATACACCCTTTAGCAGTTGGTCGTATATCCTACAGTTTTGGAAGCTGGTACCCGTTATGATATTCCTTCATTAAATATTGCTGATTGATCGCATCATCTGTAAATGCACTTTTCGCTTTATCCCACAATAATTTTTTCCCGCTCCTGAACGAAATATTTCCCATTTGAGCAACGGTGGCAACATGGGCGCCATCAGTGACAGGGCAATGCAGGTCGGCAGTTTTCCGCGACTTAACTGCCATTATAAAATTCTCCCAATGTCTTTCGAGGCCATTATCTGCTGATTTTTGTAATGGCATGATTATTTTATTTTTACTTTGTCTTTCTTCAATTACCTCCCATCCGCCACGATTTAAGATAAGCGTTCCATTGTTGCCGATATAGGCAATACCATGGTCTCTGCCGTAAGGGCCATTGTCGATGCCCATAGCTGAATCCCATACCATGTTGAACTTATCAAATTCGTACAAAGTGGTCAGCGTATCCGGTGTTTCTTCATACAGGTCGGGGTAGGCAAATTTTCCGCCCAGGCCGGCAATGCTGATGGGCAGGTCGGCTTTCATACCAAGCAACGCATAGTCTAATAAATGTACACCCCAGTCGGTCATTAACCCACCTGCATAATCCCAGAACCACCTGAAATTAAAGTGAAAACGGCTGGCATTAAAAGGTCTTTTACTGGCCGGACCTAACCATTGTGCATAGTCCACCCCTGCCGGTGGCGAGGAATCGGGTACTACAGGTCCGGGTTTCATCCAGCCTTGGTAGCACCATACTTTTACGGTACGGATATTTCCTAATTGTCCGCTGTGTACAAAATCAACCGCATCCTTAAAATGCTGCTGGCTGCGTTGCCATTGCCCTGCCTGCACTATTTTATTGTATCGTTGTTGTGCGGCAACCATCCTCCTGCATTCACCGATAGAGTTGCCTACCGGTTTTTCCACGTACACATCTTTTCCTGCTTCACAGGCATGGATCATTTGTAAAGCATGCCAGTGATCCGGTGTGCCAATAATAACGGCATCAATATTTTTCTGCGCCAGTAATTTCCGGTAGTCATCATAGATCTTTATTTTCGTTGCGTCCACGTTTAATTTGGCTAATTCCGCTAGGCGGGTATCAATCACATTTCTATCCACATCACATACGGCCACCAGGTTAACGCCCGGTATTTTTAAAGCGGCTTTCACGTTGGCCCAACCCATTCCTTTAATACCAATGGCACCAATATTCAGTTGATCGCTGGGAGCTATCCCGCTATTTAAAATGGAAAATACCTTGTTGTCAAATACCGGCATCAATGCGCCTGCGCCAAGGACCAGGGAAGACTGGTGAATAAATTTTCTACGGGATGACATGATAATTTTTTTTTTAAGATGTTTAGATGTATTACCAGCGAAAGGATTGCATTGTAAAATGAGTTTGATATCAATGAGGCAGGTAATAACAATTACGCTACCATCGGCTTTTCAGCAATGGTTAATAAGGTATAAACTTAATAAATTTATCTTGTAATAGTATGAGTTTATTCTTTATGATGTATTATTTGCCCGGTAAAGTTGTATTGATAATTAACTTTAAAAAAATACCATCAATAAATGCCGATCCCGGCAGAACAGAACCTCAAAATGTTGATTTTACCTTCCTGCCATGCATTCGATATGTTGAGTTTACGGCTGTATTTTAATGAATGGGTTTGACAACTGGGTATATGATTTTATAATTTATCCCTACTGGGTGTCATTTCTAAGTTTTACCGGATAGTCATTATGTATGGTTCGCATGCTACAACAAGAGGTCATTAATGATGTGTATTTATCAGTATCCGTTTGACTGAAAACAAGAACAATTTTTTATCTTCAAAAACTGTATAAAAAATTCCTTTTTTTTATTATCTTGGATACAAAGTGTGGATTATTGAAATTGTAACTCCAAATAATTTAATACAGTCCTAAAAAGAAATGTTATGAAATACACGATACTGCTTGTATTATTATTCTGTTTGCCAACACTCCTTAAAAGTCAATCGCTTACTAAAATCTTTATCGTCAGGCATGCCGATCGTCTGGAAGGCGATGACTTATCAAAGGCAGGCATAATAAGAGCAGAAGAACTTAAAAGGGTACTTGGCCGGGCTGGCATTCAGCGTATCTTTTCAACTGAAACTGTACGAACCCGTAAAACGGTAAAACCCCTGGCAGAGCTATTGCACTTACCAACAGGAATATATGCTACCCCACTGAGCCTGATTAATTTGATTAAGACTAACCACCCGGGTAGGCGTATCGTTATAGTTGGGCATTCCGATACGGTTGATGATTTGATTAGCAGTTGCGGTTGCACTCCTCCCCAGGATATTACCCCCAATATGCCTGCCACCCAATTTGACAATCTTTTTTTGGTGGCTTTGCGAAAAACGGTAGTAAATAACCAATCCAGTTGGGTTTGTGAATTAATCCACATGAAATATGGAGCGATTGCCAACTAACGTGGCAGATCAATAAATTAGCCGTACCGACTGACCCACACACCAGTTGTGAATCATAGCGTTTTCTTGCAGACACTATCTATCCAAAAACACAGTCCTCAGCCAGGTTTGTTTTCATCTCGCCGCTTCATCAACAAACTCCATTGTATCACAGTTAGCCAATATTAACTGATCATATTGCGCTGCAGTGTCAAAGGACACTACAGCGCAATATGGGTAGCCCTTGCAAACCCACTCACCTTATGCTATCGTTGCAGATTTTAAAATAAGTTCAAAGCCTTAGTGATGAGAGCCGGGGAAAGTGCGATTTCACGGAAATAATAAAATTGAAATTTCTGTTACCCCAATTTCAAATACTGCGTCTAATGAAGAATTGATTACAAAAAAATAAAATCATTTCATTTAAAAACAAAAACAGATTTTTATGCAAGCAACAACTTTAAAAGCAGAAGAGTTAGAGGCATTAAAAGCCTCGTCACGGCAGCTTTCGCCAGAGCAGATTGGCGAACGAACCCAAAAGAAAGATGACCGGTATGTATTTACTGCAATTCGCAAAACTTCACGTGCTTATGCTGGTCCGCTGGATGCGGATGGTGGCGATGAACTTTCTTCAGCACCGGACTATGAGTTGGTTGAGATAACCCTCATAAGCCCTGAAGATTTTGAATACACGCCAAAATTGGACGAGGCCGACAAAAAAGCGGCTAAGCCTATTGAAAACAAACTTGGTAAGCTCAAAAATTATTATGCCTACGACAACGGGTTACTGGCTGGTAGCCATGGAGAAGGAGCCGGTGAATCTGCGGAATTGCCTGCCATGATAGACCGCAGGGTTAACCAATCGCCGGTTAAAGACCAGGGAGGCAGGGGTACCTGCGTTTCGCATGCATGTATGGGATTACTCGAGGCATATCCGCATATCAATGACAATCTTTCTGAACAGTATACCCATTTTAAGTTCAACTCATTTTTAGGTCAGCCACAAAACCAGGATAATGGTTTAAGAACTACCGATGCAGCTCCTTTTCTTTCGAGGAGTAACGGCTATGTATGCCTTGAAAACCAGTGGCCGTACATCCCCAACCAGTCAACAATCAACGCAATGGTGGCTGCAGGTACTTATGCGCCGCCAGCAGCAGCGGTTGGCAACCAGGCTTTTGGTATTGGCGCTTATAAAATTATAGGTGACAATGGGCTGGCAGGCGAAAGCATTAAAAATACCCGTTACCTGGAAGCCCTGTTGTACCAGGGATACAATATTGTTTTTGGTTGTTATGCCTCATGGGACGATAAAGACAATAATGGCATACTTGATCCCCTGCTTAACAGCAATGGCACTCCCGCCAGTGGTGCAGGCCATGCAATGCTTATTGTAGGTTACAACCGTACCGATCAATACTTTATAGTGAAGAATAGCTGGCAGGCAACCTGGGGCCATAGCGGCTATGGTTATTTCAGCTATAACTTTATGCGCGCCTGCGCCAAATATGGTTTTGTAGTTGATAGTGTGGTACCCGCAGCTCCGCCTAACCCATTGCCCGCAAAGCTGGTAAGCGCCCCTTACAGCAATGCCAAAATAAGTCGCGCTGCCCTTCGTGCTGCTATAGTTTTTTTCAAAACATCTTCTGGTCGTTATGCGGTAGCTGAAGCTTACGCTGGCGACAACCTCTACCTGCGCAACCTTAGGGTGTACAATAGTAATGGCAGCATGCACCTTACACTGGATACCCTTGTTATCCGTAGTTCCTATCTTTGCGATCTTGACACGGGCCGTGAAACCAGCACCAATGCCGACTTCTGGTGGGAAGGTGTAAGCCCGGGTATTCACTTCCTGGTGCCCCGCCTCGGCGCTACGGCATGCATAGCTTTTAACCTTGCTGCCGTAACCAAAGCCGGTATTAGCGCAATGACGCTTGGTACGCCATCCGTTGATTCCGGATTATTGAAATATGCAGTAATCGTTGGCCAAACAACCAGCGGCAGGTATTATAAAATATTAGTGCATGCCAAACCGGGTAATGTTTTACAGTTATCTTATATAGAAGTATTTAACGCGGATGGTACAAGGTACAAATACGCTCAAAGCATAAACGTACCTTCGTCATGGACATACAACCTGGATGACTTAGCTTTGTCGGGCGGGGTTGCTGCTGATATCTGGTGGCATGTGATCTCCAATAATGTTGGATTTTTAGAACGGTATTCTACTTCCAGGATGCGCCTGATTTGGAGCTTGTAAAAACATTTACCATGAAGCCTGATATAAATGCTGAAGCCGTAAGCCGAATAAATATGAAAAGCGGGGAAACCATTAAAATGGGATCACTTAAAAAAGCGGTAGTGCCACCATTTGTGATGATGGTACCATTTATTGAGTTACCCGGTTTTATTGAACTTTCGCGGCAGGATAACCTTGAAGAAGAAGGAGTACATGGCTGTACTTTTACATTAAAAGCCTTAAAGCCCGGCACAGGCGAAATAATTACCGGTTTTAGAGATTTGCGCGAGGGAACTACCGTAATGGTAAAACACATATCCATAGAAGTGGTACCCTAAAAGCCGGACAAATAAAGTGCATTTCAATCCCGTTGCCATCTAAAAAATACAGATCGGCAGCGGGATTTTTTGCCTTTATGCATATTCATTCACTAATTCAAAGACTATCCCGGTAAGCTGATATTATGCATAGGTGACCTGCATTGCAGTCATTAAAATATTATTGCACTTTCATTATCGGTTTCATCTGCTGGTTGCTGCCGTTTTGAAAACGCAGGTAGTACATGCCCGGTTTGTAGGACGAAAGATTGATTTCTTTTATGATTGTTTGTGGTCGGTCGTAAGTGGTTTCCAGCAAGGTTGAAATAAGCAAACCTTCCGGCGAAACCAATTGAAGTAAAGTATGTCCGCCCTGGGTTTTAAACTCTACTTTGGTAGCACTCAAAATCGGGTTGGGTGAATTTCTAACCAGTTCTAGCTGTGGATTTGCAGACCTTCCCAGGGGCGCACAATTTACATTGTTACAAATATTGTGTTCTGTGAAATTCTTTAACATGATCTGTTGCAGGCTGGTACTATCCTGGCATAGCCAGCGTTTCATGATGCTAAAATAAATACTCCTGAAATCATTTTGCATGGGGATATTGTCATTTACCCCGGCTACTGCAGGAATAATCGGATTGCTACCGATGATACCTCCTGTTACCTGTGAGCCAAAAATAAACATAGGCGCTGCATATCCATGATCCGTACCACCGCTGGCATTACTTTTTATACGTCGTCCAAATTCACTAAAAGTCATACCGATCACACGCTGGTCTTTATTCATTAGTTTCAGGTCGCTGTGAAACGCCTTGATCGTATTTCCAAGGGTGGCCATCAAATTTGCATGGGCGCCTGTAGAAGTGTCGTTGGTGTTCGTTTGGACGGAGTGCGTATCAAAACCTCCAAAACTTACCACATAGATCTTGGTTTTCAGTCCACCGTTAATTAAGCGCGCGACAATCTTTAACTGGTTGGTAAGTGAATTACTGGGGTAAGTTGCCTGGTTTGCATTACCGGGCAGGTTATAAGCATTTTTTACAGCGTTGTAATATACCTGAGCCTGTTTGGATACATCTCTTACATATTGCAGTTTTTGCCCTATGGGTGTATTGGTGGGTACAATATCTTCACCGCCATCTGCATTATTGATAAATGAATTGGGATCGCTGATGGTATAACCCATTGGTGACGTTGGTCCCAGTAAAGAAAGTGAAGTGCCTGATCCAAATTGTATACCCAATGGATCCGGCATATTGGTAGTTGGATAACCGGACGGATAACCAGGGTACTCGCCATTGAGATAACGGCCGATCCAGCCATCGCTCAGGTACTGATCACTATCTGCAGCAGTCATCCAAATATCCGTAGCCCTGAAATGAGAAAAACTGGGTGTTGGGTAACCCGCAGATTGTATGATACTAAGCTTACCCTCATCGTACAGATCACGCAAACCGGTTAGGGAAGAATGTAATCCTGTTGCAATGGTGCCGGTGAGTGCGAGCACTTTATTCTGCGCCAGGGCGATATTAGACCGAGCATTTACATAGTTGCCATATTGGTCTAATGGGATCACTGTATTTAATCCATCGTTACCACCACTCATTTGTATCACCACCAAAATATGGTCGTTGGCGGTTCCCGGCGGAAAAAACTGGCCAAGCAAACTGTCATCTGCATGGGCGGTAAGATCTAAGCCATTGAAAATGCCTGGCAGGCCTACGGCACTGATGGCGCTGTTGCGGAGAAAGTTTCTGCGTTTCATTGTTAGATTAGATTTAGTTGGCCACGATTACATTAATTGGTATTCTTCCAGCTTGCTTAAAAAATAGGAAGCGAGGGTTTTGAGCCTGGTATTCACTACACTGAAATTGTTTAAATTTTCCGGTGCGATCATATAAGCATTCCAGGCATCGGACCAGTAGTGATCCTGGGTTTGGCCCGTGAGTAAAATACTGCTTTTGATACTATCTCTCAACGGTTGGGTAAGTGTGCGGCGTAACAGGTATTTATTGAAATCAACTATTAATTGATTAGGGTCAGCGGGATTACTCATTCGCCTGGCAAAATCCACCACATCAAAATACAATTTAAACCCGCCGTTACTGTAACTGCTGTTTACCAGTGTATTGACCAGGTTTTGCCGCTTCGTAAAAGTATCTGTATTGATCCAAAGCCGGTCAAAAAGCGGCGTTTGGTAATAGGCCGGAAAACCGGATACATTGGGTGGATTACCCAGGTCCTGTTCCTGCGATATCATAAAAGAACTGCCCATATAAGCCAGGTGGCGGTATAACAATTGTGGATTTGTTTTAGGGGGTAAACGCAGCTTACATTCCCTGATCATCCCAACGGTAAAGTCGGCCGCACTTTTGATCATAGCGCCAAACTGTAATACATCAAAAAAATGTTCGCTCTTAAAAAGCTGTGCCAATACCGGTTTTATTTCATAATTATTGCTGCGCAGTGTAGCAGCCATCGCGGTTATCACATCTGTTTCGGTATCGGTGCTGATTTCATCATACACAAAAAAACGATACAATCTTCTACAGATATACATGGATACTTCTTCGTTTGCAAAGATCAGGTTCAACAGGTCGTCTACTTCCAACTGTGCTTCCGCGATTGGGCGGTTAATAACCGCATTGCCATAAAAAGAAGAGAATTGTTTGGGGTTCGTATCATGCCTGCTCGATGTAAAATAAGAACTCACCGTATTGCGGTTTACCTGGTAACCAGTAAGCACACGCGCAGCCGCTTTTACATCATTTTCTGTGTATTGGCTTAGGGGTCCTTTGCCCAATGTAAACAGCTCCTGGAGTTCACGGCCATAATTTTCATCCGGGGCAGTTTTGGTATTCTGGTAGCCATTCAGGTAGATGAGCATGGCCGGGTTAAGTGTAATGGCTTTTGTAAATGCTTTAAGATTTCCCAGCGCATACTGACGCAGGGTTTTCATGTAATCATAACAAAGTGTACCGGTATCAACCGTATCAAATTCAATGGTGAAATGGGAACTCCAGAAAAGGATCATCTTTTCCTCGATGCTGGCGGGTTGGTTGATAAGTGTATTAAACCACCAGGTTTTTATTGAATCTCTTCTATAAGAATTTACAGAGCCGGAGTTGGTGGGTGTATTTACCCATGTTCTACCCACGGGTACAGCCCAATCGGGGTCATTGGGCAACGTATTGACAATATCCGTGCTGTACACTTTAACCGGTTCGCCCATATTGCCCGTTGTATTAACGGTATTTAGCAACTGGTCCACGGCCGCCGAATAGGTAAGCCCGGTAAGAGTCAGCACCTGTTCCCTTGGAGCGCCAAAGCAAAGCCGTTTTAACAGATGTATGATTTCATTCTCCGTCCATGCACCTGCATAGGGGTTAATGCTGGTAGTGAAAGGGTTTGCCGCTGCTGTCCTTTCCAATTCAACGTTTTGGCTATTAACAGTTTGTGCCGCCTTTTTTTTTGCTGAAGGGGAAAGCAGTGTTTGTAAAAAATCATTCCTATCCATACAGTTTATTTTTTATAATAATTGCAAAAGAAATAGTGATATTCAGTTCAACAGCGGATTAAAACTGGTGCCGGAAAAGCATCAATGATGAAAGATAAAATATTGACCATTCACCTTTAACTCAATACCAATTCAATTTATTGCGTTCACCTTTACTTATTCACCGGTTTAAGACAGTAATTTTTGTTAGCTCCAATGGTTTAACCCTGTTGAGCCAAACCAATGCTATTTTGCTTCCACCATTTTACGAAGCAGGTCAATTTCTTTTTGTTGCTGTTCTATCAACCCCTTCATTTCCTGCATGGATTTTATCAGTGGTACCACAAATTCTGCATAGCGTAATCCATAGGGGGTATGTGCATTTGCAGGTTTATCAATACCACTAAAATCATATTGCGCATCTGCCGCTGCCTTTTCCACTTCCTGGGCAATTAACCCCGAAAACCTGATAGCTGGTGCCTGTGGATCAACGGTATTCGATGCATTTGGCTTTGTACCCTGTAACTGTTGCAGCTTAAGCAGGTCGTAATTGTAAGTAACAGGTCTTAAGCGCATTATAAATTCTAAACCTGCTACATCTTCCCGAATATTATTTTTGATCTTGGCATCGCTGAATGTGGTCCAGCCTACCTGTCCACCAATGCTGGTGACAGCCGTATTGCCGATCCTTACCTGGTTGTTGGCCGTAATTTGCACCCCCTGTCCCAATGCGGAGGAATTACTTACAGAAATTACCGTGGCAAGATCAACCGCTGCGCCTACAAAAGTATTGCCCGTTCCTGCGGTTTGACTAAGCCCGGCCTGGTAACCAATAAAAGTATTATTTGTATTGCCCGTTCCGGTATATGCCAGGCCAGTATTGTGCCCTACCATGGTATTATTGCTGGCGGTTGTGGCAGAACTAAGTGCATAATGCCCCAGTAAAACATTGTAGGATGGGGAAGTAAGGCTTGTACCGGTATTATAGCCAAGCGCAATGTTCTCAAGTCCCCCAGTTATCTGTTGCAAGGCATTGTTACCAATAGCCAGTTGGGTAAAACTCCCAATATTATTCTGTAAGGCACCGGAGCCGATAGCCAGTAAATTGCTGCCTGAACTATTACTGCTTGCGGCCAGGTTCCCGATAGCTATATTTTCTGATGATACCGTATTCCTGAGGGCATTATGGCCGATGCCCACATTGCCTGTAGCGGTAATCATTGTAGCCAGGGCATCCGTGCCGATACCGATATTCGTGGAACCGGTAGTAATATTAAATGCTGCTGAATCACCCAATGCAACATTGTCGGAACCTGTAGTGACTTTTGAAAGGGAAAGATAACCCATGGCATTATTGCCTGTCCCTGTGGTAGCCGGGTTTAATGCCCGGTTACCAATCGAATTGTTCCGTTTGGAAGGATCAGGGTCGATATATGCGGATCGCTGGTTATTGGTACGGATCGTTAATGCTATATTATCCACGGTACCCAAAAAATTAGTGGAAGCATTGGTACCTGTATTGCCAGTAATGGCCCATCCTGTTCCACCGAGTACAATTGATCTGCGTTTAACTACCCCGAGGGTATTAACGGTTACAAAACTATCCGTAGCTGCGCCTCCCTGAAGCCCTTCTAACCGCAGGGGGTCTGTGGCGGAAACAACATGCAATTTATTTGTGGGAAGCAACACGCCCACGCCTATATTTTGTGATTGAAGATTAAAAGAGGCAAGCAACAGGAAGATAAGTAGATATTTCGTCATAACATGTTTGGATTGATTTTGTTCATCAAAAACTCTGCCATCAAACGATGAAAACAAATTAATAATATTCGTACTGGTTAATATTTATAAACAACTATTTTCAGGCAGGGAAGGCAAGAAAATACTTTTAGCAATTGCTACTGGTTGTGTGAAGGGTTGTATTCTATTCATCCGCAAGGTAAAAATCAATAATCTGGTATTTGTTATAAACCCTATACCAGTTACCTCATTTTGTTTTGAGTTTTCCAGAGGACAAAAAATAAAAATTGATATTAAATACGTTTTTCGACCTTAAACTATAGTCTGCTAATTAATAATTAATGGTAATTTGTTGCGGTAATTTTTTATTATTTGTGTTGGGAAATTATAAAAAGAAGCATTTAAAAAACTAAGTTAAAGAAAAAAAATGAAATTTTATCCGGGATTTTTTGTAAGCCGGAAAAAAATCAACAGGCCTATTTGCCTTTATAGTGGATAATAAATACAGCAGGTACTGCTCTCTGGATACCGGTATCACTGGGTTTAATGGTTTGCTTTCCGTTAATAAGCATGCAACTGCTGCCACCCCCGTCAAGATTGAGCGCTTCAGTGCATCCAAGCCCAACCATTAATTTAGCCGCCTGTAACAGGCTCGCCCCCTCTGCTACTCCCTTGTTTCGTCCTTCGATAACCATTATGATAAGTTGATGATCATTGGTGTATCCGATCAGTGTCCGCGGATGTTGATCATCGATGGCTTTGCCAGCAAATTTCAATTCTTCGTTATTAGTAATTTTTACCTGCCCGTTTTGCACCAGCACGGGGCCGCCGCCTACTGCTGTTTGCATTTTCCATTTATTAAAAAAAGTTGGCGCCGAAGGATGGCTTTTATTGGGGGACCTGTTCATCACAGATTTAAAAGATACCTGGCTTACAGAATCCCTTACTGCTTCAACAACGGACTGGGAAGCGTATGCAATTTTTTTTGAAGAATCAGCGTATATCCAGGCCACATCCGGCTTACGATGCTTTGAAATCCCCAACGCACCGTTAAAAGGATGGCGATACGTGAGGGTATCTTTTCCCCTGCCCGAAACTGAATGGATATTGCAGGAAACAATTTTTCCTTTTTTGATAACCACATTCAGGTTTTGATGGGTAGCGAATGAAAAGAACGTAGTGTTCACTACCAGTAAGGGTTGTTGGTTCTTTTCAAAAAACTTAGCCGGGGTTAATCTTCTTTTGTAAGTGGTGTCTGTTGTAAACTGTAATTTTTTGCTGGTAAGACTGGCAACAGCGTAGTAAGCTACAAAGGGTTTTCCATCCAGCGAGTCTGTGGTGGTATACACGTGAAAACCGGTAGGCAATGGTGCATAAGCGGCATCAGCATTTATCCATCTAACCTGTGCATTGATATTAGCAGTATAAAATAATATCCCTGCAGATAGAAATATACCGTTGATTGATTGTTGGATATTGATCACTGAGAATTGCTGTTTTTTAATGGATAGATTAAAGAAATGACCTGCCAAAACCATTATCGGCGATGAACGAACTAGGGAATCCGCAAAAAAGAAAAGGATACTTTCGGTATCCTCTTCTTTTAATTATCTAATTATTTATCTGAATTTTTTACTTTCTTCTGACTCTTGGGAGCGAACATTACCAACATCCTTTTCCCTTCCATTTTAGGCATCCCTTCCAGGGCCCCAACGTCTTTTAACCGGTCGGCAAATTTTAATAGTAACAATTCCCCCCTTTCTTTAAACATAATGGCGCGGCCTTTAAACTGCACATGCGCTTTTACTTTGTTACCATCCAGTAAAAATCTTTCGGCATGCTTACATTTGAATTCAAAATCGTGGTCATCTGTATTTGGGGTAAAACGAACCTCTTTAACCTCACTGGTTTTAGATTTCGCCTTCATTTCTTTTTTCTTTTTCTTTTCATCATACAAAAACTTGTTGTAATCGATGATCTTACAAACCGGCGGGTTGGCCCCCGGAGAAATTTCTACTAAATCCAAATGCTGATCCTGGGCCATCTTAAGTGCATCTGCCGCGGGGTAAATGCCGGGTTCAATATTTTCGCCCACCAATCGTACCTCGGGTACTCTTATCATGTGATTGGTGCGGTGCTCCTGTTGTTGTTCTTTTCTGAAACGGGGGTTAAATGCACCTCTGGGTGCTCTGGGTGGAAATGCCATTAATTGATTTTAGATTTAAAATTTTGAGCTTTACGCCCGGGTTTGATTTAAAGTTAATAAATATTTTATTCAAATGCTCTTTTGCTCTTTACTTCTTCGTTTACCATATCTATAAATTCAGCCAGGGTGCTTACTCCCAAATCACCCTTGCCCTGTCTCCTGATGGCAACCTTGCTTTCAGTCATTTCTTTTTCGCCTAAAACCAGCATGAAAGGCAGTTTTGCCAGTTCGGTATCCCTGATCTTTTTCCCGATCTTCTCGTTGCGGTCATCAATTTCTGCACGAATATCCGCTTTTTTTAACTCAGATAATACAATTTCTGCATACGGTAAAAACTTATCGCTGATGGGCAAAATTTTTACCTGGGTAGGCGCGAGCCATAACGGGAACTTGCCTGCGCAATGTTCTATTAATACGGCAATGAACCGCTCCATGCTACCAAATGGAGCCCTGTGGATCATTACGGGCCGGTGCTTCGCATTGTCTTCGCCAATATAGGTAAGATCAAAACGCTCTGGTAAATTATAATCCACCTGTATGGTGCCCAACTGCCATTTTCTGCCGATGGCATCCCTTACCATAAAATCCAGTTTAGGGCCGTAAAAAGCGGCTTCCCCATATTCAATAACGGTTTTTAATCCTTTTTCTGCGGCCGCTTCAATGATGGCATTTTCCGCAAGTTCCCAGTTTTCATCACTCCCTATGTACTTGCTTTTATCGGCCTTATCCCTCAGCGAAATCTGTGCCGTATAATCCGTAAAGCTTAAAGAATTAAAAACATACAGCACCAAATCGATCACTTTTTTAAATTCATCCTTTACCTGGCCCGGCATACAAAATAAATGGGCATCATCCTGTGTAAACCCCCTTACCCTCGTGAGCCCATGTAATTCACCATGTTGTTCGTACCTGTACACGGTACCAAATTCGGCTAAGCGTAATGGTAAATCTTTATAACTTCGGGGAGAGGTTTTATAAATTTCACAATGATGGGGACAGTTCATGGGTTTTAAAAAAAACTCTTCTCCTTCCTGCGGCGTTTTGATGGGCTGAAAGCTATCCTTCCCGTATTTTTCGTAGTGGCCGGAAGTAACATATAAATTCTTATGGCCAATATGCGGGGTAATAACAGGGAGATAGCCACTTTCCATTTGTGCTTTTTGCAAAAACTGTTGCAGCCTTTCTCTTAACATGGCCCCTTTGGGTAACCACAATGGAAGTCCCATCCCTACTTTTTCGGAAAAGGCGAATAGTTCCAGTTCTTTACCCAATTTCCTGTGATCCCTTTTTTTTGCTTCTTCTAGCAGCAGCAGGTACTCGTCCAGTTCTTTTGTGGTAGGAAAGGTTACGCCGTAAATGCGGGTAAGCATTTTATTTTTTTCGTCACCTTTCCAGTAGGCACCGGCAATACTCGTTAACTTTATTCCTTTAATAAATCCGGTATTTGGTATATGTGGTCCCCGGCACAGGTCGGTAAAATTGCCCTGTGTGTATAAAGTGATGCCCCCGTCTTCCAAACTACTTAAAAGATCTAATTTATATTCATCACCTTTATCACCAAAATATTTTACCGCATCCGCTTTAGAAATTTCTTTCCGCACAAACGAATTGCTTTGTTTGGCTAATTCAGCCATTTTTACTTCCAGTTTTCTTAAGTCTTCTTCACCAACCTGGTGGTCACCTAAATCCACATCATAATAGAAACCGGTTTCTAATGGAGGTCCTACCCAAAATTTTACGCCGGGGAACATGCCTTCAATCGCTTCTGCCATTAAATGAGCAGATGAATGCCAGAAAGTAGATTTTCCGTTTAAATCGTTCCAGGTAAGTAACTGGAGAGATGAATCTTCGTTAATAGGTCTTGTGGCATCCCATACCTGGCCATTAATTACAGCGGCCAATACCTTTCTTGCCAGGCCTTCACTGATGGATTTTGCTACATCCATTGCACTTGCACCCTTTTCATATTCCCTGACTGCTCCATCCGGTAATGTAATCTTTATCATAATTGATGTAAATTCAACCTTTAATTTTGAGTTGCAAATTTAACGAAGTATTAGCTAAGGAAGTACAGAACTAAAATATCTTTGCAGATGATAAAATTTGAATGGGTTACTGCGTTTATTTTTAATACAAATTTTAAACTGTCCATGATAAGAATTATACTTGCAACTGCCATTTTTTTAGTGTCTACTACGGTATTTGGTCAAAAGATAAACGGGCAATGGCGCGGTTATTTCAACAGCAACGGTGATATTGTCCTGTCGGGCGGTGACAATACAGAGTATGTGCTGGAAATTGAGATCAGGGGTTCGCAAATCAGTGGTTATTCCTACAGTTATTTTCAAAATCGTAAATATTATGTTATCTGTACCTTATCCGGTGTGTATTATAAGAGCACTAAAAGTATGAAGGTTACAGAAACCGCCCGTATAAAAGGGTTAACACCTCCCGACTGGAATGATTGTTTACAAACGCATATTCTAACTTATCAAAAGGAGGGGGATACTGAAGAACTTGCAGGCAGGTGGGTAACCGCTCCTGGGCAGATGGGTGATTGTGGCCTCGGAAAAACAACGTTAAAAAGACGAACCCTGAGCAGGGATTTGTCATCTTTTAATAAATCAAAAAGTGGTACCCCTTTTTCTACACAAAAGCCCGCTTCTAATACACCTAACCTTGTACAAAAGAATAATAAAAGGATTACACCACCACCGCCTGTTGTCAAAACATCTCCACAGTCTAAGCCAAAAATTACCAATCCTGTTAATCCCTCAATTAGTAAAATTGATCCTGTACAAAGGGATGTTCCGGAGATCATCGTTCCTGAAGTAAAAAAACAGGTGGTACCCATTCTGCCCCCTGAAAGAAATTTTGAAAAAAGAAGTAATGACATTATTAAAACCATTGAAATAGATCATTCTTCTTTTAAAGTAGACCTCTATGATAACGGGGATATAGACGGGGACAGCGTTTCTCTTTTTTATAATGGAAAATTATTGCTGTCACACAAGAGGCTTAGCGATAAACCCATTACATTAACGCTGAACGCAGGTACAGGGAAAGAAATAAATGAACTTACCATGTATGCGGAAAATTTAGGTGAAATAGCCCCCAATACCGCCCTGATGATTGTAACGGATGGTGACAGGCGCTATGAAGTAAGGATCGCCTCGGATCTTAAAAAAAGCGGCACCATCCGGTTTGTCCAAAAAAATAGCTCCCTTTCGTCAAAAAGTGTAAATTAAAGCAATTGTCCCCAAAGGGCAAACCTGTGTAATCATCACAACCAAATTATATTGCCTGATTGAAAGAACCTTATTCAATGAAGGTTTATTGTAATGGTATCATGAAGTCAATTTCGGCGAACATATGGCCCCAAATAATCCTGGGTCGCCAATCTCTCCTTTTGGCCGATAGGGCAGGCTTTCTAAAATTTAAAATTGAAGGTAACTGCCGGAATAATCGGAAATAAACTCACCTGTTTACCCTGTACCTGCAGCGTACCATCAAAAGGGTTGCCGGTTTGATCGAAATAAATAAAATAGGGGTTCTTGCGGCTGTACACATTATAGACACTGAATACCCACTCCGTTTTCCATTTTTTTCGCCGCTCATTTTTTTTGGGAGAATTGATCGCCGCGAAATCAAGCCGGTGATAGGAGGGAAGCCGGTATTCATTAATGCGGCTATACTCCTGCGTGAGTATCCCGTTAACCAGGTAAAAACGCTGTGGTAAAGTAGCGGCATTGCCTGTGCCAAACACAAAAGTGCCTGATAACTTCCAACGCTTATTTAATTCATAGATCGCCACTACGCTCATATCATTTCTCCGGTCGTATTTGGCAGGGTACTTTTCTCCAAAATTAAGCCCGGGAAATTTACGCCAGGTCCAGCTTAAAGTATAACCGATCCAGCCGGTTAACCTGCCCCTGCTTTTGTTGATAAACAATTCTGTTCCATAGCTCCAGCCTTTTCCAAACGTAAAAAAGTTTTCGGTGTCTTCTAATGTATTGGGTGTATAACCTTCTTCATACTCGATCTGGTTCTGCATATTTTTGTAATATATTTCCACCGAGGTTTCATAAGTATTTTCATCAAAGTTCTTAAATAGCCCCGCCGCGTATTGCCAGCTAATTTGCGGTTTTACCCGGTAGGTGCTGGGCACCCATAAATCTGTGGGGAGGGTAGTGCCTGAATTACTTACCAGGTGAATATATTGCAGGTTCCTGGTTACAGATGCTTTTACAGATGTTTCATCGTCAATGGCATATCTTACCGTAAGCCTGGGTTCAAGTCCGCCATATGTTTTTACCGGCTGGCCTTTTGTAAAAACCGTACTATCCTTCCTGTTACCATCGGCATCCGTTTCATAAATTTTATAAGCGCCAATTTGTTGAAAACCGCTATACCGTAGGCCTGCATTGACCTTAATTTTGTCGCTTAGTTCCCAGTCGTCCTGTATATATACTGCCGCTTCATGAGCGAATTTGGCCTGCGGGTTAAGGGGTTTAAAAACAACGGAATCCTGTCTGCCGCTTACCACATTTGGCGTAAAACGATGATAGGTATAAATTCCACCAAATTTCACTTTATGCCCGGTAAACGGGTAGAGGTCAAAATCCTGTTTTAAGCTAAAATCACGGATTCCGGACGCCAGTTTTATATTGAAATTGTTTTGTTCGGCCTGGAAAGTAAAATTATAATTATTAAAGACAGCGGTTGTATTTCCAAAGAGTCGGTTATTAAATACATGGTTCCACCGCAAAGTACCGGTAGCATTTCCCCAGGGGATGTTTACATCCAGACTTCTTTTTCCATTTACAAAATCAAATACATCCCTGCCAAAATACCCGCTCAAATACAAACGGTCCTTTTCGGAAAACTTATAATTTACTTTGGCGTTTACATCATAAAAATAATAGCCGGAACCATTGAACTCGCTTGTCTTTTTTATAAAGGGTTTTGTTAATGCATCGATATATGTTCTGCGGGCAGAAATTATAAAAGATGATTTATTTTTTTTGATCGGGCCCTGTATTGAAAGCCTTGATGCTATTAAACCAATACCGCCATCCACCTGGAATTTCTTATCATTTCCTTCTTTCATTGCGATATCCAGTACACTTGATAATCTTCCGCCATACTGCGCCGGCATTCCGCCTTTTATCAGGGAAACATTTTTAATGGCATCCGAATTGAAGATGGAAAAGAATCCAAACAAATGGCCGGTATTGTACACGATGGCATCATCCAGCATAATTAAATTCTGGTCCGGCCCACCGCCTCGCACATAGATACCTGCACTGCCTTCCCCTGCGTTTCGCACACCCGGTAGCAACTGTATCGTTTTAAGCAGGTCTACCTCGCCTAAAAATGCAGGGATTGCTTTTATCTGCTCGATAGGCAGCACAAATTTTCCCATTTGCGGGTTCTTTACATTGGCATCTTTTATTTTGGCCGTTACGATTACTTCTGTTAGAGCTGTCCTGGGGACCAGGTCAAAATTAAGTTGCTTATCCGAATCTAATTTTATCGCTATTACCAGCGACTGGAAACCCACATAACTGCCTACCAGTTCATAATCCCCTTCCGTAAGGGTTAGTGAATAAAACCCATATTGATTGCTGCTGATCCCCTTGGTTTGGTTCTTTACGGAAATAGCGGCGCCAATAAGGGTCTCCCCATTTTGAACATCTTTTATATAACCGCTTACCGTATATTTTTTTTGTGCAAATAGTAAAGAGGGCAGTAAAATAAGTACGGATAAAAGAAGTTTGTTTGTAATCATGAGTGGAATGGACAGTAACTGGTGATGCTAAAAATAGGTTCGTTATTTTTCTAATCGTATTAATTTACCATTAATTTTTAAAACGGTATCAAAGCCTGCATATTACGGCCTGTAAACAACATGCAATAAATGGTCTAATGAGCTTTGATACTATCCTTTACTTCACCGCAGTGCAGCATAGTACCTTTAAATTCAGGATGATTTTTACCGAGGTATGGATTCATGATTTCTTCGGTATTGCTAATCCAGTTGGCTCCCTTATCTTCTCCGAAAGCCATTGGGCAATTTTGCCAATACAAAATTTTGCCTTCGTAAAAAATGGTTTTTAATAAAGGGTAAATACTTTCGCCGATCATGCTGAAGTCCTGCCGCATTTCTGTAAGACTGGTTTGCTGCAATAAACTTTCGGCATTGGTTTTTACATCACTCATTTGCATAACGGCACTTTCGTAAATTCCGGTGGTATCATTGCTCAATTCAGATAGTTTGCTGCTATCCGCCAGCAGGATCAGTTTTACACTTGCGGCTTTTGCCAAAGTAGTATCCGCATTTACAAATGCATCTTTAATGGTAAAGTAAGCCTGCAACAGGCTGTCAATGCCGGTATTGAATAATACAGAATGTTTTCTAACCTCCAGCGGAGCTGTTTTCGCATCCGTAGTATGGTTAGTTTTTTCTTTCAGAAAGAACCAATATCCACAAAACGCAATCAATAATACAACCAATACCAATATTATTTTTTTCATTTTTTAAATTTGGCCAAAGTTACATACTAACAAACAATCCTATAAATAGTTTACTTCCAATGCGGCAGCTAACTTTCTTTGGCGGGTTGCCAACGAAGGATATACCTCATAATGTTTGGCAGGGTTGATAACTCCTTAAGAATATCCGGCGGCAATGGCGGCAATCCCGGCTTCAGGGGATAGGGGCAAATAACTTACTTTTGCAAAATATACCGGAATTCAATTTTTTAGAAAATAAAATAAATCATGCTTTTAGGATTACAAAATGTGACATTTGAATTTGGGGCCCGGGCCATCGTGGAAGATGCCACCTGGCATATACAACCCAACGAAAGGATTGGCTTAATTGGTTACAATGGTACCGGCAAATCAACCCTGTTAAAGGTTTTAACCGGGCAGTACCTGCCAAATAAGGGAACGGTAGAAAAAGGCAGGGAAACCACCATTGGGTTTTTGCACCAGGACCTGCTGAGTTTTGATACCGAAGATTCTATCCTGGAAGTGGCGATGGGGGCTTTTGAAAGAGTAAAGGAACTGGAAAAGGAAATTGAAGTAATTGGCAAACAACTCGAATTGACAGGCGATGAAAGTCTTGCCCATGATTATTCAGAAAAATTGCATGAACTGGAAATATTGGGTGGGTATGATATCCATCATAAAACCGAAGAGATATTACAGGGGCTTGGTTTTCCCAATGAAAGTTTGCACAAACCCTACAAGCTTTTTAGCGGAGGCTGGCGGATGCGGGTGTTGCTTGCCAAAATGATCCTGATGCATCCCGATGTGCTGCTGCTGGATGAACCTACCAATCACCTTGATCTGCCCTCCATAGAATGGCTTGAAAAATATCTCAGGGGATACCAGGGAGCGGTAGTGATGGTAAGTCATGACCGTTATTTTTTGGATCGTATGGTAACAAAAGTGGTGGAATTATATCAGCAAAGATTACATTTTTATACTGGTAATTATTCTTTTTACGAAACGGAAAAAGCGCTTCGGGTAGATATACAGCAAAAGGCATATGAAAACCAGCAGGATTATATCAGGCAGAATGAAAAATTCGTTGAGCGGTTTAAGGCCAAAGCCAGTAAGGCTGCTGCTGCGCAAAGTATTGTAAAGCGACTGGAGAAATTAGACAGGATTGAAAATGTAGAAATTGAACGTCCTAATATGCGTATCAACTTTGCAGTTGATAAACAGCCCGGCAGGGTTTTGTGTACGCTTAAGCATATTACCAAAAGATTTGGCGACCTCACTATCGTTGAAGACACCGGCGCGGAAATTGACCGGGGTGATAAAATTGCTTTGATCGGCGCCAACGGAAAAGGTAAGTCAACTTTATTAAGGGTGATTGTGGGTTCGGAAGAATTTACGGGCCAGCGTATATGGGGGCACAATGTTGATGAATCTTTTTATGCACAGCATCAACTTGAAGCGTTGAATATTAACAACAGTGTGCTGGATGAAATGAAGGAAAGCGGCAGCGGTAAAACCGACCTTGAACTGAGGAGCCTGCTGGGATGTTTTTTATTTAGCGGCGATGATGTGGATAAACGAATCAAAGTGTTGAGCGGAGGTGAAAAAGCAAGGGTCGCCCTGGCAAAAACGATTGTAAGCAAAGCCAATTTCTTAATGCTGGATGAGCCTACCAATCACCTAGATATCCATTCGGTTGATTTACTGGTGGATGCTTTAAATAAATATGAAGGAAGTATTGTTTTAGTAAGTCACGACCGGTATTTTATCAGCAAGATCGCTAATAAAATATGGGAAATTGAAGATCATAAGATCGTAGAATTTAAAGGAAGCTATGCTGAATGGGAAGACTGGAAAGAAAGAAGGGTTGCAGAAAGCAACCAAAAAAAGACTGATAATACGGTAGCTAAAGCAGACGGTTTGCAGGTGACTGACAACAGGAAAAATTTGAATAGCAGCGAAAAGCGAAAAAAAGATAATCCGGCTAAAACCGCAGCGAATCACCAGGTCGCACCTGCGGGTAATAACACCCATGTTGACAAAGACCTTAAAAAAGAGTACCAAAAAAATAAAAACCGGTTTCAGCAAATAGAAGAGAAACTGGCGCAATTAAATAAAGGAAAGGCCGACCTGGAGTTATTAATGGCTTCACCGGATAACTATGCCAATAAAGAGAAATTTCATCAAACAGAAGTATCGTACAAAAAAGTAACGGATGAATTGAGTGATCTGAACAGGGAATATGAAATTGTATTTGAAAAAGTGATGGAGCTGGAAGAAAAAATGGGATAATTATATGTATGGGAAATTAACCAGATTTCGATTTATCTGGCTCCGCGGAATGTAGCGCTAAAATCAGGTAGCAGATATCTTTTATCATTTTCTTGTCAAAACTTTTGTCACAATTAGTTCAACAAAATATAGTGTCGTACCTTTGCGCCCTAAATAAAAAAGTTATGACATTAGTAGGAAAAAAAGCACCGCATTTCACAGCAGGTGCAGTAATAAATGGTGAAGAAATTATTGAAGATTTCAGTTTAAATCAATACCTCGGAAAAAAGAATGTATTGTTTTTCTTTTATCCCAAAGATTTTACGTTTGTATGTCCCACAGAGATCCATGCATTCCAGGAAAAGCTGGCTGAATTTGAAAAGAGGGATACCATCGTGGTAGGATGCTCTACGGATTCGGAAGAAACACACCTGGCATGGCTGAACACTCCCAAAGATAACGCGGGGATACAGGGCGTCACTTTCCCCATAGTTGCCGACAATGCTAAAGTTATCTCGTTGAATTATGGCGTATTGGGCGGTGAATATGTGTATAACAATGAAACAAAAAGCTGGTCCTTTGATGGTGCACCCATTGCATACCGGGGCACTTTTTTGATCGACAAGGAAGGTGTCGTGAGGCACGAATCGATCAATGATTTTCCGCTTGGCAGAAATATCGATGAATACCTGCGTCTCGTGGATGCACAGTTGCACGTGGAGAAATATGGTGAAGTATGTCCTGCGAATTGGGAAGAAGGGAAAGATGCAATGGTAGCTACTCCCAAAGGTGTGGGCGAATATTTTTCAACGAATTAAAAATTTGCGGGCGGTTTGGCCGCCTGCATCACTTAATATTCTAATCATGTTAATTGAACTACAGGAAGACAATCTTGAAACGGTTTTAGCGGGCAATGAAACAGTAATGGTACAGTTTTCAGCCGGCTGGTGTGGTAACTGCCGGTTGATGAAACCGAAATTTAAACGGATATCCACTGAAAATGAAGCCGTTACTTTTGTTTTGGTTGATGCGGAAAAGTTTCCCAACTCGAGGAAACTGGCGAGTGTAAACAACCTGCCCACTTTTGCTGGGTTTAAAAAAGGGATATTGATAAACCAGATACAAACCAATAAAGAAGATATTCTAAAAAACTTATTAAATGAAATTACCAGTAATTAGACATATTCAGCGAACCACAACGGTAGATGAAATCAATCAAACCATCAGCGTACTGGAAAATATTTCAGCGGCACCGTTATTAAAAGATGCCGAGCTGGATGTAATCGGGGAATTGATCTCTAACCTTTGCGGCGCACTGGAAGTACACCAGATGATTGCAGGTGGAATGCCGGAAAAGGATGCCTGTAATAGTTTTATGAAGAAGGTGCTGGGGTCTATTGATCAATAAGCCTTCTTTTGACCTGAATTAATGGGAGACGCACTATCCAATTATTCATTTATCCTATATTTGCAGACAGTAAAGACTTGGTAGCTCAGCTGGATAGAGCATCAGCCTTCTAAGCTGAGGGTCATTGGTTCGAATCCAATCCAGGTCACTTAAATACATTTGAATTTATTTCAAAACCCAGCAAAGCCTTGATTTTGCTGGGTTTTTGCTTTTTGGGGATATCAAATTATATCAAATAGTAGCAATATTCTGGTGAACAAATCGTTGAACAAATTTTTTTTTCAATTTTGTTCACCGGTTTTCGCTGAAATCCTTACCTGTAAGGGAATCTAGCTTTTAACTTTTTAAAATAAGGCCTGTTTTCAAAGCATTTTTTAAGGTTGTTTCCGTGAACAAATTACCGGTTATTTTTTAAACTAAAAAAATCGAGTAAGTTATGGAAAGAATTAACAGCTTGTCTCTTCAGTGTATGGTACGTAAAGACAGAAAAAACAGGAAGGAGCAATACCCGGTATATCTGAGGATATCTGTTGGTGGTAAGCGCACCGAATTGATTACCAACGTAGTTATTAGTTTGGATAAATGGAATGCTGCCAGGGGACGGGTAAAAGGCACTGTAGAAGAAACCAGGCGATGGAACCACCTTTTGGATAATTTGGAGCAGAAAGCCCGGGAAATCTATAACCGGCATTTACTGGAAGGTAAAATATTGTCATCGGAAAATATCAAAAACGAAATTACCGGGTTAGAACATGTGAAGCGCTTGCTAATTGCTACTTTTAAAATTGAAGTAAGCCAAATGCAGTTGATGGAAGGTAACGGATATGCCACAGGCACCACAAAAAACTGGCAGGTAACGTTGCGTCACCTTAAAGAATTTTTGAAAGATCATTACCGAATTGAGGACATTAGCTTCAGGCAACTTGATCACCGGTTTATAACAGATCTCGACCGATATGCGAGGAACAAATGGAAGTGCAAAACCAATGCAGTTTTAAAACATTTCCAACGGTTGCAAAAAGTAGTAAAGATCGCACATAACATCAAAGATCCCCATAGGTATGTGTTACAAGGGAGTGACACAACGATGATGCCAGGGGCTGCATCTTTGTTCGGACAAAAATATAAGTAAAAAAGAACCTTGCTCACTTTGCAAAAGGAAATTATATTTTATCCGTTACCTTGCCGGTTTAAAAAAAAATTGCCAGGAGCTTCCCTGTTGTATAAAATTAATCATCTAAAGAATGTTATAGGCACTGGTATCCTGGGGACCCTGCCCTAAAAAAACGAAAGACCCTGGCAACTCACCAGGGCTTTTGCGTTCAGAGTAATGATACAGTCACGATCAAAGCACCAGTTCTTTTAGGGCCGCTGTTAGCTTTAGGATCAGCGGTTTCAGCACCTTAGTTTTCATTTCCGCATCACCGCCGGTGGTCATGTTGCTGGTACTTTGTTGTGAGATTTCGCCGTCTTGTTTGACCTTCCCGGTGGCCACCTCAATGAGTCGGGTTTTCAGCGTGGCGGAGCCTTTGGTGTTATATTCATCGATGGTCCCCGTCAGTATGTAACTGACACCGAGTTGCTTTCCCACCCGCACCGCTGCGTCTGCCGATGCCCCGTTGACAGCGACCAGATCGGCTTTCGATGCCTCCCTCGTGTGCCTGACATCTACGACGTCAAAACGGTCACTTTCCATTAGGTTGAATGCAATGCTGGCCTGAAGCTGCCGCTTCGCTTCTACTGACATGCCCGGCGCATTTGGGCCAGGTGTGAACTCGACCACTGCCACTCGTACCTTATTGTTTGCTTTCGAGGTAGCCTGAGCAACTGCTACACCAGTCAGAGCGACTGTTAAAATAACTGATAGAAATCCAGTTTTGATGATTCTTTTCATTGTATAAATATTAATTGATGACATATTCAAGTGTTGTGAATTAGATTTATGCTCATCCACTTGTAAGGTGCTCTTCTTACATAGAATTGACAAAACCATATGGGAGCTTTGGCTAATAGAACTGTTTGCCGTACCGGTGAAATTAACTGCACTTGATCCCGGGAAAGCCATCCATTGTTAAACAAATTTCTGTGTTCTAGAAGGTGAGGGTGCTGTTGCCGGTGAGGTAGAATGATGCACCGGCTGTAATGGTAAGTTGAGCTATTGATGATTTCTTGGTTCGCCATTGCTTATTTTTTGATAAAGCAAAAGTGTATAGTTCAACATCCAAATCAAAGGATATCTTATCCGGTAGTAAGTTTTAATTATCTGGCGGCAAGAGGTTTTGGCAGAACGAAACTATGTTATAAAATTGGGGTATTTTACAATGGTTTGTGACATGATTATTTACCATATAATTTGCCGCTATTGCTATCTGGCTGTTCTTCAGGATGCTGCCATTGCCGATGTGGCTGCCCGCAACGTAATGCTGCAAGTTCTTGCAGCAGAGACACTGATCTGCATCGAACTGGAGTTTTTCTTTTGCGATTGTTTTCCAGTCAGTGGTTTGAGGCTTGTTGATTAAACACATTTGTAATTACTGCCGCTAAAATGCCACGGCTCATTTACCATCATACGGCACAGGTAGCTATTAATCTCTTCCGTGCTTACTTCGTGCTGACAAGGGTTAAATTGAATGGCAACCTAAGCTACGTTGCGATTGTAATTGAAAATCAAACCCTTGCTGCTTTGGTTAATCGTGACTTATTAAATAAATTTGGCGTATGCATTTGCAAAACCTGATATGCCTTTCTTTGCCTTAATTACATCAATATTGTACTGCTTTTTGATAGTACTCTTTTTTAAAAGATTCGTGGACTTTTAAGTTCTATCTCAATGTTAAGGCAAAGAAAGGCTATGTTGTTGATTTTACTTAATATCCAGGTAGCATTTAATATTTTATAATTGCTAGTATAGCCAAACAAGACCATCGTCATTTAGAAACAAAACACCATGAAGTATTTATTCTGGAGCTGCTGGAGCCTTGAGATCGCAACAGTTTTTTATTGGATCGCCAAAGAAGTGAACCTTTCATATGAGCCCGATCCTCTATCTTCTTATATCGGGCTTTACTTAATGATCGTACTGGCTTGCCGGTTTGACTTCGATATGCAAAAGTTATCAACGATGATGGTGGTATTGCCGGCGATTCCATTATTTGCACTGGCAACATTGTTTTCATTTAGCCCTTACAAAACAGTAACGGTAAAAAAATAGCAAAGCAGATTCATACATTATATGAAGTTTTGGTTTAAGCTCCCGCCCCTGGCGGTTTTTTTTATGTTATCATCAATGTACATTCCCTGTTAAATGCTTAGGCTTATTTTGTTGCCTTACCAAATACAGCCGGAACTTAAGCCGCCGTCCGGATAAGGTCTAATCTCATCACCACCGTTAAATATACCGGCGGTTGTGTTTAAGGAAATGACGTACCATGCACAACACAAAAAAGCCCGCCGGGAGGGCGGGCAGCCAGTAGTGTATGGATTGTTTTACATGGCGACACTGAAACCGAAACTTAATATTTTTTGGCTATACTTTATTTTTTTGCAGAGGGTAGATGATTTTATGACGTAAAGATGGATCTTTTGCAATGCTTATTAAAATGAATTGAAACGAAATGTCATAAAATTTAAATGAAGCGCATAAAAATCATAAGGAACGGTGCGTAGCCGTTGGTGATTTGCTGTAAACACCTGTAATATCATTGAATCAGCGTTTTAAAAACCTAACCAGGCTTTCTTTTTTTCTCCGGGATACTTCCAAGCTTGAACCATCTTTCAAATGCAGTAACCCTTCCCGATCGTACTCTTTAATAAAATTATAGTTTACCAGGTGCATCCTGTGCACCCGAATAAACGAACCGCTGCTGCTGAGTACTTCTTCATATTCTTTTAATGTTTTGGCTG
This sequence comes from Ferruginibacter sp., assembly GCA_014379625.1. Taxonomy (GTDB): domain Bacteria; phylum Bacteroidota; class Bacteroidia; order Chitinophagales; family Chitinophagaceae; genus Ferruginibacter. Next base: position 54,123 of record JACMLJ010000058.1, read on the forward strand.
CAATAAAGCTCTTGCCATTGGTGAAAAATAATTTGGTGTAGTTGCGGTCGGCCTGCAAACGGATGATTTCATCGAGGCCAACGTATTTTATTGTTGACGTGCCGGGCAAGGCAAGTTTTCGGTTTTGAGAGGAGATGTTTTGGATAAAATTTTTGTACAACTCACCACCGGCAGGGGCGTACAAACGCTTTGCTTTATACCTTTCTACTGCTTTTACCAATTCGCCCGCATCAACGGGTTTTAGCAGGTAATCCAATGCGCTGAAACGGATAGCCTGTATGGCAAACTCATTGTAGGCTGTGGTAAAGATCACTTCAAATGTCCAGGTATCAACAGCATTCAGCAGGTCAAAGCCGCTTTGCTGTGGCATTTGTATGTCGAGAAATACAATATCCGGCTGAAAGTTTTTTAACAGCTGTAAGGCTTCCCTTACACTATTGGCAGTAGTAATTTCATTTATCTCCGGGCAATTTTGCAGCAGCAGATATTTGAGTAACTCAATAGACGGTTGTTTGTCGTCAACCAGTAGTGCTTTTATCATACTTCATCAATATTATAGTAAGGAATGATCAGTTTTATTCTGGTGCCGGATGGCTGTACGTCTTCTGTGATCATGCTGGCCTCTTTGCTTGTTTTTTGTTTTAGCAACAGCAGCCTTTGTCTTATAAGCGTGGTTGCCTTGCCGTTATAAGGAAAATTGTTGAGGCTTCTTTCTTTTATTGCGCCGGCCGCTTTTCTGCCAACACCATTGTCCTCCACAATACACACCAGGTTATCATCCTGGTCGTTAATAAATGAAATAGAAAAATATTTCTCTCCTTCTTTGTGCAGCAATCCGTGCCAGATGGCATTCTCAACCAAGGGCTGCACCATCAGTGGCGGTATCAAAATATCTTCTGTATCAAGACTATCGTCCACCGTAACCTCGTAGCGGAAACTGGAATCAAAGCCCAGCGACTCCAGCCGGATATACATGTGAAGCATTTTCAGTTCATCCTCCAGGGTGATAAATGTTTTATCAGCATACTGCAGTACAGATCGCAAAAAGCTGGAAAAAACGGAGAGGTATTTGTATGCTTCGTTCGTTTGCTGAGATACGATCAGGTGCTGGATGGAATTCAATGAATTAAAAAGAAAATGGGGGTTCATTTGCAGCCGCAGGTTGATGAATTGAGTCTCCATCATTTTATTATTCACCTCTTCTACCTGCCGGATGGCCAGTTGCATGCGTTCAACTGCCATCGTTACTGATAATTTTGCTGCGCAGATAGCGGCAATGCTTTGTAGTGTTTCCAAATGTTTTTTTGTAAAGAAATTTTTCTGCTTGTTTTCTGAATCAATAACGCCAATGGTTCTTTCATTGTGAATGATCGGTACCACCATTTCAGATAGTCTTACTTCGTCGTCTACCATATAGCGCCTGTCTTTCGAAGTATCGTTGACGATCTCTGCTACGCCCTTTTCCGCAACATAACCGGTAATGCCTTTTCCTAAGGGGATCTCAATCGGATTGAGGATTTCAAATTTCCTGGGGCTTTTGGCTCCGTATGCAGCACGCTGCACCAGCATTCGCCTGTCTTCATCCAGCATATATATTACACAGTCTTCAAAGCCAAGTCTTGAAATACAGTTACGGGTAATATCCCACAATATATCCCCTGTACTGCCATGTTCATGCCCTGAATTGGCAAAATAGTCGATCGTTTGCTGGTGATTTTCGTTTATGCGTTGCCGCTTTTTGTATAGTAAATAAGCTACGAATATGCCAGCGACTGCTGTAAGTGCCATCAGCCTGAACCACCATTGCTGCCACCATGGTTTTAGTACCTGCAGCTGAATGATCTCTTTTGCATCAAACCATTTTTTCCCATCATAACTTACCGAAGGCTGAAAAAGGTACATTCCAGCAGGGAGGTTATTCATTCTAACAGTTCCGTTGTTGCCGTTGCTGATCCATTGTTCTTTTTCTCCCAACCGGTAGCGGAATTGCAGCTCATAAGGACGGAGATATTCCGGAGCACTGATATTGATAACAAAGCTGCGGTTAAAGTAATCAGCCTTGTAAGGTCCGCTGGTTTTAAAAAACACTGAGTCATCATTTCCAACAGAAGCCGACACCACAAAGGGATGCAATTCACCGTTATTTTTATTTATTTCAGCAGGATCAAAAAAGTTGAACCCTGCCTTGCCCCCTGCGAAGATCAAACCTGACTTTGTAAGAAATAATCCATTGCTGTTGAAGGCCTGTGGCTGTATATTATCCGCTGCATCAAAAACCTCTGATTCATTTGAAAGAGGCTTATACCGTAGCAAGCCTGCATCTGTTCCCAGCCATACATCCCCGCTGGCATCTTTTTGCAGGCAATAAATAAAACGGCTTGCAGGTACTGCTGCTACTTTTCTAAATAGGGTTATAGCATTGCTGTTTAGTTTTATTTCATAAAGCCCTTTGCTGCCGATAAAAAAATGCCCCGGCGCCCATTCACATATTGCTGCCACCCGCTGATCTGGCAATGAGTCGGATATGCCAGCAAGAAGATTGAAATTGGTATCGTAACAATACAGGCCGCGTGTGGTTCCAAGCCAGATGCGCCCTTCGCTATCCTGTATTGCGCTGCGGCTGGGGCCGTGTCTAGTGGGTATGTTTATCATCCTGGCCTTGAACGTAATACGGTTAACCAGGTAACAATGGCTGGCACCAGTAATGAAGATATTGCCATCGCTAAGCGCTTCCATTTTCCATATAAAATCTTCGTTCAATGCGTTGGCTGTTTTGATACCATTGCTGTCTTTGGCAAACCTGGGCCGGATAAATGACCCCTTTACCGTGTCCATCAGCCAGAGTCCTTTGCCGCCAGTGGCGGTCCACAGTTTATTGTTTGCAAACAACAGGTAGCGGATACTGGGGAAATTTATGCCATTTTTAGATTGGGAGGGTGTGTATGTTTGTAATTGCCCGGTAGTCATATCCAGTAGCGCAATGCCGGCAACCGTTGCTATCCAAACCCGTCCTGCATTATCTTCTGCAAAACCCCTGGTGTCAATATCAGGAAAGTTATTGCCATGATAACTGTAATCTCTTATATGCTGTATGATACCGGCATTGCTGTTAAAGAAGCAAATGCCATCTGCATGAGTCATGTACACGTTGCCGTTATCATCATGAAAAAAATGTTTTATGGAAGTATTGCTGGTAACCGGTCTTCCTTTGTGATAAATGACTGGCTGGCTAAACTGTTTTGTAAGATTGTTATACTCCACCACGCCGGTATTGGAGGAAAGCAGGAAACGGCTGGCTTTCATCTGCACACCACCAAAAAGCCTTACAAACACTGCCTTCGGAGCGTTTTTGATATCGTTGGGTAGCACTTCTTTTCTTTCTCCGGTACTAAAATTGCAGCGCCATGTTTGCGAATCCCAGTTACTTACTAATAATTCACTTTCTCCAATACCAAGTATATAGAAAGCTGCACGAAAAGGTATGGACTTTACTTTGCCGGAACGCATATCTACTAAATGCAGGCTGTCTCTTGTGGTGAAATAAAGGGATTGTTGGTAAATGCTGTACAGGTCCATCAATTTTTTGTTAAACGAAAAAAAAGGGTTCAGCGGTTTTACAAATTGCATGGAAGACTCATCAAGCTGGCGCAGACCATCAGACAAAAGGAGGTACAATACGGGACCTCTTTCAAACATACATACAGGCATATCATCCTTCTCCCCGGTAATTTTGACTGCAGTAAATCCCTCATGGTCATTTTTAAAAAGAAATACACTATAGCGGCCTAATACCCATTTCCTGTCTTTTCTGTCTGCCATTACATGCGTAACCGTTTCATCAAACTCAAATTTTGTTGCCACCCTTCCATCAAAGCGCTGTATAAAACTCTGAGACAACAACCATAGAAAACCTTTTTTGTCTTTTGTTAAACTGACAACATCGGCTGCGTTGAGGCCCTGCTGATCACTCAGCATCTTTACATGATACTCCGGTAACTGTGCCACAGCCTGCAGTTGCAGCAACAGCATCAGTATCACAAAATGATATTTATTATTTTTTATTCCTTTCAAACTGCTTACTATATTTACAGATAAATATACATTGTTTTCAAAATAAAAACCAGCGCTGCATTTCTGTATTCCACCTGTATAAAATATGAAGCTTTAACCAGGAATAATTTCGTTTATACTGTAAGTGAATTGCAGGGTGTTTACAACACTTGTATATTTTGTTTTCCTGTAAAAACTTACCGCATCGATATCCGTGGCATCTGCTTCTACAAATGCTTCGTCAAAACCATTCGCCCGGCAAAATTCCAGTACGGTTTCCAGTAGCCTGCTGCCGGTACCATTTCCCTGGTAAGATTTCTCAACAGCAATATCATAAATAAATGCAACCGGCTGGGTTGAAAAATATTGCAGTTGCACGTAGATGGTTAAACCAGCGACAACAGTATTGTTTTGAAGTGCTGCAAATACTAAGAAATCCTTTTTGCTTAATAAGGTATTCAGGTATTCTTCACCTGGTATCGCCCGGTCATTCATTTCAAAAGCATCTTTGAAAATATGCAGCAAGTCAACAAAGGCTTTGGTATCTCCTTTACTGAGCAATCTTATTTCTATTTGATTAATGGGTAAAGTTGTTTGAGTAACCGGTTTCATCAGTTTTTTAATTTTGTTAAACTTGTTCTCCGCAACTGTTTAGTGCATCCTTTAATGATTCGTTCGTACTGCCAATTGTTTTCTGGGCTGCCACCATTGCTGTTTTAATAATTGTAAATGCAGCTACCCAGGCCTGTTGCAACTCAAGGTTCCATTTTTCAGCCAGTCCGTCTTTTAATGTTTCGATAAGACAGTTGCCCACCACATCATAATGTTCCGGTTTGGCTCCATACTGGTTATGTCTTGCACCCAATGCAGTTATGTCGGTGATAATATCTTCCAGCCCGTCGAGTTTGCTTACAACAAAACTCAGCATGGTCATTAATTTGTCTGCCTGTTCGGATACATCTTTTTTAAATAAGTGCCTTATGCCGGGTGCCGCCGCAAAAAGCTTTTCATAAAAAGCTAGACCAGCTTCTTTAGACGCAGGCTTCACTAGCAGCCAGGATTGACGTATCAGTTCAATTTGTTTTTCTGTCATAATGTAAACGGATAGCATGTATAAATAATTCGTGAAGACAGCGCAGGCCCTCAACAATGTCAGTTTAGTTTTTTGCAATAGCAGTAAGGTAGATTGTGCCTCTTACGGTTAATTGGCCGCTTCCTGTATTATGGATGTTTAATTGGCAAGTGTCATTTGCAGCATTTACATTTGATACAGTGATCAGCATTCTTTCCCAACCATCTATCGAACTGCCTGTTGCAGTTTGAAATTGGCTTACCATTACCCTTACATCATCATTATCCCCGGAAAAGTCAGTAATATTCACTGTGTATTCAACTGTGGCACCTCCTGGAATGGTCACATCAACATTTCTACTGTTAAATCCAATCCTTAAAGGAGAGGCCCCGTCGCTTCTTGCTGCTCCTTTGCCGCCAATTGAAACGGCAATAGCATTTACACTGCCGGCATTCAGCTGCCCGGTTAAATTAATATTGCCTCCTACATCCAGTATGCCAGTTACCTGCGCATTTCCACCAAAACGGCTGTTTCCGTCGTACACCCGTAGCCGGTAGTTATCGTCCATTTCACCTCCAATGGCCATGCGGCCAGTTACTTGCGCATCGCCACCAAAGCGGCTGTTGCCCCCCACTACTCTCAACCGGTAGGTATTATCTAATGGACCACCAACCGTGAAATTGTCTGTTGCTTCCAGGCTGCCGCCAAAACGACTGTTGCCATCGAATACCCGAAGCCGGTAAGCTGAATCAATGCCGCCCCCAATGGCCACATGGTGACCAACCCTTAGCGTTTGGTTGGCTTTAAAATTGTACGTTTCCAGCGGCCCTACAACATAAAGGCTTCCACCAACACCCAGCCAGCCATCAACAGACTGGTTGCCGTCAATATAGGAATTACCTGTAATAAGACTTGACCCATTTACCTTAAGTCTGAAATTTGGATCTGGTGAAATGCCCACCCCAACATGTCCGTTTACCAACAGGCTGTCATTGGTACTGATATTTCCTGTTGCATTCAATTTTCCACTTACCTGCAGGCGGAAATTGTTGTTGGGGAGTATGCCTATTCCTGTATTGCCGCTGTTATTAATCGAGAAGCGGCGAAATCCTGCTGTCCACAAGTCCATACCGCCACTGTTGATGCCAAACAATTTGTTGCTTGTGATGCCAACCAGTCCGTTTTTGCCAAATAGTAAACTAGCACTATCCATACCGCCATTATTTTCCTCATCATGATCCACCACGATAGTGCCTCTTACTGATAATTTTTTAGCTGGGTTACTGGTTCCAATGCCCACATTTTGTGCCTGCATGCTGATGGCTGCAAAGGTCACTGAAACTGCAAGGAGAATCTTTTTCATGTTTATGCTTTTTTCTAATGGAGTTTGAGTTGTTTTCTTTTAATGATGTAAAACTATCTGCTGGTTGCAGTTGCAAAAACTTGTTGTTACCAGGCGGTATTTTGCATTTAGCAGGTGGTTCTTAAACCGTTACGCATTACAGGGATAAGGCAATTGTGTAAGACTTTAGATAATTCTCCCATCTCTGATGCATTTCAAATAGAAAATGCTGCAAGTCGTTGAATAATTTTTATTGAAAAAAATTAAATGCTCACTTTTGCATAATTAATTAGTAAACGCCCGAGATAGCGGCGGACAGGTTTGATATGTTGCAGCCACTACATTTGGCGTTTTAATATTTAAACGTCAATAGCATGAAGCAATCATCGAAACAAGCTCGTCGTTCAGAAAAACAGATTCGGGTGTTGCTGAAACACCAACAGAAGCAAAACATGTCCGTCACTGCTTTTTCCAAGTCACACAACATTCATAAAGCCACATTCTATAATTGGCGCAATAAGTATGGTACAGTTGCAGACAATCCGCAATTTGTGCCGCTTGAATTTGCTGAAGCTTTTACGACAACGCCTTTTGCCGCCATCTCATAAAAGTTTGCCGATGAAAAGTAATAATTGCAGGAATGGTCAACAAGGTTCCAATGTGCCGCTAAAGGATTCAGATGGATACAATTTAATTTTTGCAGCATCACATGTCTGCTGTAAAGGTAAATAGCCAATGGATCCAGCTGACAAAACTCATTCTTTGTTGTAGGCATTTACGGCGTATTTCGATAATGCCTCATTATTTTCTTTTTATAATCTTTTGAACTCATGAACAGTAAATTTCAAAAAAGAACCCTGTGCTGTTTCCTTTTTATTGAGACCATTGATTCGCCAAATCAAGTGAATGTGATTAGGCATAATTACAAATGCAAATACATCAATCAATCCTCTTTCACTAAGCGTTCGCAATGAGCCAATGATCACTTCTTTAAATTTGTCATCTTCCAATAAATGATACCAACCATTAATGATGGCAGTCCAAAAACAGACCTCTCCTGTTTCCATTTGCGATTTCCGTTTAGGTACATAAATACTATTATCCATTGGCTAAATTTTGTTTTAATGATTTACTAAAATAGGCATCAGTATTTGTTGCAAAGAGTGGTTCGTGAGGACACGAACCACTGCAGTAAAGTAGGTGTTAAATTACCCTTAGCTAAAGGAGAAAGGCCGCCTGATAAACATCATACCATCCGGTTTTTTAATCGTGATACTTTTATCACACAAAAATAAATACAAACCATGACAACACAATTAACAACTGGAAAGTTTTCAACAACATTGAAATGGCTACTCACCTTTTTCCTTGCAAGTAACTGCTGCATTGTATCTGCGGTGGATGAAAAGGATAGCAGGCGTATGATTACCAAAGAAATTGGCATTCCTGATCTGTGTATAAAAGCTGAGATTGGGGGCGACGTAAAAATAATACTCGTCAATAGTGCTGATAACAAACTTATTTTTATTGGTACAGAAAAGAACGTTAACAGGACAACCATTAAAGTAAACAAAAAAACATTTACAGTGAATGTACCGGATAAAGACAATGGGCCGAAAACAAAAGTATATATACCGGTAAATTTACTTGAGTTCATTAAAATAAATGGAGATGCAGAAATATACTCAGAGGAACGGATCAACAATACAAATCTATTGATCCTGTTAAACGGTGCTTGTTTTGTAAACATAAAATCACAAGGAACAGTTACTGTAAAAGCGGATGAAGGCTATGAATTAGACAATGAGTAAATCGTTTTGTGAAAAATTAAATAGGCCTCCGCCTTGTTTCGTGGTTAAAACCATCGGGATCGGTATCATCTAACTAACTGGCTGCAACACCCTGTGCATACTTCCACAACTCTTTCAATTGCAGCTTCATTTTTTCTTTATTGGTTTTAATGGCATTGCCCCACACAAAAGTATAGCGATTGGCATTGACCTCGATTTTAATGCCATCGGTGTAAAGTTCTTTTAAACTTAACAAGCCTTCGGCTGCTAATATTTGTACTACCTGTGTAAATTTTTTTAGTGATTCTTTTAACCGTTCGCCTCTAAAATGGTTTATGGTGTTGTGGTCTGGTGTACTCGTGCCACTTAACCATATAAAGTGAATGTTTTGCTGAAGCGCTTCTTCTATTCTGCGGCTGCTGTAAATATTATTGATATAAGCTATACCAGCACTTTTGATAACATGCCCGGATGGTAACTACCGGCACCCCCGGTTTTATATTGTCGTGACAGGGGCAGAATATCTATTTTACCCAGTACCTCATCTACTACTCTTACAGAATGATTCACTGCTATAAGTTCATCCAGACTAGGTGGAAGAAGCATTGCCTGACCCTGATGGTAGGCTTTAAATAAGGGATGTAATACGGGTCCTTTTGCCATAGTAACAATACCACGTTTACACCTTCAACATTGCTTCGATTATGATTTTAGTTTTCTACATCTGTGGATTACTTTTATAAAAAAGAGGCAGCCCTTTTGAGACAGCCTCATTTTTATCTCGCTTTATGTTAAATATTAATAGTTGTCATCCACTCAAAATAACTACTGTCTACTCAACGCTGTTTTCTCTGCATAAACGCAGAATTTACTTTTACACTTTATAGATCTTTTACACTAAACAAAAAATAAAAGTTGATAAACTAAACAGATGATACGGGTCATGATGAGGTTGCGCAGCCTTAAATAATATGAATACCGAAATACTTTCTTGTTTATTTATTCCGCATTATTGTAATGCTGTGCAAACGATGCACACCATTGTTTCTTTGTGAAAGATTTATGAAATAACTATTTTAAAAACAATTATTAAAACATTCAAAATTAATTATGAAAAAGATTTTATTAGCAGGCTTATTTATTACAGGATCATTGCTAACACAGGCCCAGTTCAGGGTGGGTATTAAAGGCGGATTAAACTTTTCTGACCAGGCAAGAAAGGATGCAGGTCATTCAGTTACAACAAAAATGCATACCGAATTGCATGCAGGGGTTGTTGGTGATGTGAAGATCTGGAAATCTATTTACCTGCAACCAGCTATTATGTATTCACGAAAAGGTGCAACACATAAAAGTGCATCATTCGCAGATACAAAAATAAAAATGAATTACGTTGAATTGCCCCTTAATATCGTTTACAAAAAGGAACTTATGTTCGGTACTGTTTTCGCAGGCGGAGGTCCAGTGATAGGATATGGTTTTGGTGGCGAAATGGTACAAAATGGCCAAAGTAAAAAATTGTATTCCGACGATATCAAAAATTTCGGGCATGAAGACATCAGTGCAAACTTGCTGGCTGGTATAGAGCTGAATAATGGATTATTTAGCAGTGTAAGCTACCAGAAAGGGTTCAGGGATATCTATAAAACAGATAATGTAAAGATCAGGAACAATTCAGTATCTGTATCAGTTGGATACTATTTAAACCGGAAACACAGGTAAGTTAGTTTGAGTTATAGGCGGCACATTGAATGTGCCGCTTTTTTTACCACCCGAATTGTTTCCAGAGCGTGAATTCAGGAACAGTAATGCCTGGTCACATTATAAAAGTCATTCCTCCCTTTACATTGTTGCCTGATAAATGATCGCAAAATAGTTTTATTTTTCGCAGGCAGTTGTATCACAGGGCTAAAATTGCTATTTTGACGCTACTAAATAGCATCAAATGGCTGCCCGGGTATGTCAATTACTCAAAATAACTGTAAACTACTCAACCAGGTTGCAGCCATTTAGTGAATTGGGTAATTTTATTAAATAAAAACCGGTTAATTGAAAATAGCTATTGTAATAAAAATATCTGTCTTTCTGGTACTGAACTCCGTACTACAGGCAAGTACGATAAAGGGGCAATCTATTTCTTTTAAACACCTCAATACTGCAAACGGATTATCCGATATCAATGTAAGCTGCATGACGGTTGATAAAAATGGATTTTTGTGGATCGGCACTTCATATGGGTTGAATGTATATGATGGTTACGAAATCGCAACTTTTAAAGAACAGGAAAAGCAATTAGCTACAAACTTTGCAGTGAGTTTAATGTGCGACAAAGATAATGTTGTATGGATAGGTACTGCCGAAGGGGTGACCAGGGTAGATGCAGATCGAAGATTTCACCGGGTAATATTGGGCGATACTATCACCAGGTTCTCCTGCCTGGGTATTGAGGAAACAAAGACTTTCGGCAAGATCATTTACAGTAATCTCGGTCAATTTTACTATGACAATACTGCAAAAAAATGGGTGAGGCTTGATTGGATACCGGAGAAATTACGTTTTGCTAAAATCCAGGATATTGCTCCCTTTGCAGAAGACAAAATTATTTTCACAATGGATAGTATTGTGGCTATCCTCGATTATGCAAACCGCAGGATTGTTTATGAAGAAACTTTTTATCCGCTGCTTGCCTCCTGTAAAGTAAGTGATCATGATATAGGTATAGGCCTGCAGACTGGGCAGGTTAAAGTGATTAATATAAATACAAAGGCAAGGATCCGTGAATATTGGTTGACGAGTGATTTTAACGGACAAACCATCAATACCAATCTTACAGATCTTCAATGCGCAGCAAATGGTGATCTGCTCGTAACAACAGGATTCGCCGGATTAATAATCATTGATAAAGCAGGGAAAATAACCCGTCATGAGCATGACCCGCTTAATCCAAATTCTATCTCCACCAATAATACCTCCCGTGTTCTGGCAGAGAAAAACGGGGATGTTTTTGTTGCAACCAATTCAATGGGACTTGATATATGTAACATAAGAAATAAACAGGCTTCTTACACGCCTGTTTTTACAAATGCATCCGGAGAATTATATGACAACTATCTAAATGATATCATCGAAGATAAAGACGGCAGCATTTGGCTCGGTTCTCATGACAGGATCATCCAATGGGACAGGAAAAAGAACCGCTCAAAGTATTTTTATTATTACATGAAAACTCCTTTGCAGGGGTTAAGAACAGTTGCGATACGTGCATTATGTTTTGATAATAATAACCGTCTGTGGTTAAGTGCACTTGGTGGCGGCGTAGCTGTATTAAATAAAGCTGCCGGAACGCTTTACAAGATACCGCATGATACTACAAAAGCCCCGGCACTTATCTCGCATTATGTACACGACCTGTTGCCAGCGTCTGATGGCAATATCTGGGGCTGCACCAATACCGGGATATTTAATATGGATCCACGTACACTTACCGTAAATAAGATGGACAATCATCCACTTTTAAAACCAATACTCAACAAAAGATCGATAGCATTATATGAAGACAGTCATCAAAATATCTGGATTGGCGTTGTTGGTAATGGGGTATATAAGTATAATAAAAAGGGAAACAGCCTTGTAAAATTCTCTGTTGATGACGGTTTGCTTTCCAATACTTGTTATGGTTTTACAGAAGACAGGAACGGGAATATGTATTTGTTATCCCAGTTTGGTTTTAATATGATCAATAGGGAAGGGAAGATCCGTTCTTATACAAAGCAAAATGGCTTGCGCTACGACAGGTGTTTTAGTATTTTGGAAGATGATGCCGGGTTTATGTGGATCGCAAATAATAAATGCCTTATAAAATTCAACCCGGTAAATAACAGCATGGAATATTTTGATGATAATGCAGGGCTGAGTGTATATGGTTTTAAAGCAGAAAGTCGTTGTAAGCTACGTTCGGGCGAATTGCTGTTTGGCAGTCAGCGAGGCGTAAACAACTTTTTTCCTGCTGAGTTAACCAACTCCCCGGCCAAATTAAATGTAAGTATTTATAAAGCACTCCTTCTCGATTCTGCACAAACATTCAGCAGCAACAGCAGTTTTCAATTACCCTATACAAAGAATACAGTGCATTTCTTTTTTACTGCGATCAATTTATTGGGATCAGACGAAATACAATACCAGTATATGCTGGAAGGATTTGATAAGGAATGGCAACCTGGTATTGATATCAGGGAAGTAAGGTATGCATCATTGCCCCCGGGCAAATATACTTTCAAAGTAAAGGCAAGTAAGAATGGCATTGACTGGACTGATTCAGGTAATAAGGTTGACATTAAGGTTATTGCACCCATCTGGCAACAGGCCTGGTTTATTGTGGCAGCTTTTATACTTCTCTCATCTGTTATTTATGTAATTGCCAGGTACAGGAATAAAAGATCAAAAGAACAACAGGAAGAAGTAGAAACACAAAAAGTGATCAATTATTTTGCTTCAAGTATTTACCAGCAACAAACGGTAAGTAATATTTTATGGGATGTTGCCAGGAACTGTATTGGCCGTTTGCATTTTGAAGATTGCGTTATTTATTTAATTGACGAAGAAAAAAAACTACTGGTTCAAAAAGCCGCACATGGCCCCAAGAACCCGCTTAGCTATGAGATACAGGATCCCATGAACATACCACTGGGCAAAGGCATTACAGGCAGTGTTGCTTTAAGTGGCCAGGCCGAAATTATACCTGACACCAGCAAAGACCCCCGGTATATCATTGATGATAAACAACGTTTTTCCGAAATTACTGTTCCCATAATTTCAGATGGTAAAGTGTTGGGTGTAATAGATTGTGAACATTACTCTAAAAATTTCTTTACCCAAAAGCATTTGAATATTCTTACAACCATCGCTTCGCTCTGTGCAAATAAAATAGTGCGGGCAAAAGCAGAAGAAGAAAAGATGGCTGCAGAAAAAATAGTGATAGATACAAAGGAAAAAATGGCAGATGTAGAAATGCAGGCCTTGAGGGCACAGATGAATCCACATTTTATTTTTAATTGTTTGAACTCCATCAACCGGTATATAGTAAAGAGCGACCAGGTAACAGCTTCCCTGTATTTAACCAGGTTTGCCAAACTTATCCGCCTGATATTGGATAACTCCAATACAAAGAATGTGATCCTTACCAATGAACTGGAAGCTTTGCGCCTTTATATTGAAATGGAAGCCCTGCGTTTTGAAAAGAAATTTACCTACCATATTAATATTGATAAATCAACAAACACCGATAGCCTGGAAGTGCCGCCGCTCATCATTCAGCCTTATGTGGAAAATGCCATCTGGCATGGCTTGCTGCATAAAGAAACAGGTGGGCATCTCAGCATTGATGTAAGGCTGAAAAATGATTCCATACTTGAATGTACCATCGAAGACAATGGAGTTGGCAGGGATAAAGCCAGCGAGTTAAAAAGCAAATCTGCAACAACGCGTAAATCACTTGGCATGCAATTAACAGAGAACCGCATATCTCTGCTGAACAAGCATGCTCAACTGAATGCCACGGTAGAGATCATTGATCTTAAAACAAATGATCATGCTGCAGGCACGAAAGTGATCTTAAAAATACCTGTGTAAAAAATAATCGAATAAATAAAAAACCATTTTATGATACGCTGTATATTAATCGACGATGAAAATCATAGTCTTGAAATGACTGAATGGCTGTTAAAAACTTATTGCCCTGATGTAATTATTGAGGCCATGTGCAATTCAGCAGAAAAAGGGATTGAAGCAATTAATAGATATAAGCCCGATGTCATATTCCTTGATATTGAAATGCCACATATGAATGGCTTTGACATGCTGGAAAAATTTGATAAATTATTCTTTGATATTGTTTTTACAACTGCCTATGATCAGTTTGCTATAAAAGCTTTTAAATACAGCGCCCTGAATTATTTATTGAAACCCATTGATCCGGAGGACCTTAAAGAAACGATCCGAAGACTGGAAGCTAAGAAGGCGTCCCCCACTAAAGAGCAGATCGACCTTTTGATGCAATCGGTAAAATCCAACAATAAACAACCGGTAAATCGCATTGCACTTACTACAGGCGATGGATTGATCTTTGTTACTACCAATGATATTATTTATTGCGAAGCCGAAAGCAATTATACCCATGTGGTTTTAAACAATGGAAAAAAAATAGTAGTATCAAAAGTCCTGAAGGACATTGATGAAACACTAAGTGGCCCTGACTTTTATCGTATTCACAATTCCTTTCTTATTAATATCAATGCCATCAGCAAATTTGTAAGGGGAGATGGTGGCTATGTGGTGATGAGCAATGGAACAACTGTAGGCATATCACGCAGTCGTCGCCAGGAGTTTATGGAACTGTTTGAAAAATTTTAAGAGCAAAACAATTTACTCTATGAAATATGAAAGGTCATTAATTATTGAAGGCCCCCGGTTGCAACTGGTATGTTGCAACACAGAAATACTTGAAGCCGCATTAAGTAATGATGCGGACCTTGCCGGATTACTGGGTATAAATATTCCGGAAAAATGGACGGTATTTGGGGAACCTGCTTTTCAATATGCCTATACCAAAATACAGGCCGGCGAAAACATGAAATGGTGGTGTTATTTCCCGGTTTTGAAAGCAGAAAATATGTTAGCAGGTAGCTGTGGCTATAAGGGTGAGCCACTAAACGGAGTTGTTGAAATTGGCTATGAAGTAGCAGAAAAATATCGTGGACTTGGGCTTGCAACAGAAATGGCCATGTTACTTGTAATGAATGCACTTAAGGATCCTGCTGTGCAGTGTGTACAGGCGCACACACTTGCAACAGAGAATGAATCGGTAAGCGTTTTAAGAAAGTGTGGTTTTATTATGAGGGAAGAGGTGAATGATCCTGATGATGGAAATTTATGGCGATGGGAGCTGGCCAAAAAGAAAGATAACTAAAAAAATTGAGGTTGAATTGCCCCGCACTTTCCGCAGGATGCTGCTTATAAACGGGAACAAATTGGCACTCCACAAATTGGGCCTTAAGCCCGGAATTTGATTTTGGCTAAAGCCTGAAATACATTTATTTCAATCACCGCCCTTCAGGGCGGTGCAATTGAATATACTATCCTTAACTTAATACTCTAACTACCCAGACTTTTTTTTAAGTACAGGTAACCCCGATACATTTAAAAGCTATCCGTCACACACTCAAAATAATCACCAACTACTCATTCTTCAAACAAATGCTGCAGGACGCACAATAGTTTTGGTATATAAAATCTTAAGCAATGAAAAAATTAAAATCTATAACTGTCATTTTATTGATATCTGTGCTGTTTATGTTACACAAGGGATTTACGGCACCCGGAGAGTCAGGAACTGTTTATACGATTGATTATTTCAGTCTCCAAGGGCTTTTAGAAAATTCAATATTACTTAACCCTTTTTAACGGATAATATGAAGGCAGTGGCTGAATGGTTAGACAAGAACGAATATCCTTTTGTTTCAAATTATTTCACGGTAAATAATACACAGCAGCATTATATTGATGTGGGTACGGGTGAAACCTTATTGTTTGTTCATGGAACCCCATCCTGGAGTTTCGATTTTCGCAAGCTGATTAAAGAGTTATTGCAGCAATACAGATGCATTGCAGTTGATCATATTGGCTTTGGATTGTCGGGCAAGCCGGCAGACTATGACTACAGTACACAAAATCATGGTAAAACTTTAGAAGCATTCATTGATCACCTGCAGTTAAAAAATATTTCATTGGTACTTCATGATTTTGGCGGCCCCATTGGTTTTGATTATGCATTGAAGAACCCCGAAAACATTAGCCGGATAATTGTATTGAATTCATGGTTATGGGATAGTGGGGCTGAACCGGGTTTTGCCAAATTAAAAAAAATATTAAAGAGCCCTTTATTGCCTTTCCTGTACCGTAATTTTAATTTTTCAGCAAGATATTTATTACCGGCATCCTTTGGTGAACATAAATTGCCGGCAAAAATACTGCAGCAATACATAAAGCCTTTCAATAAAAGATCAGAAAGAACCGGCCCTCTTGCATTCGCAAGATCTTTAGTAAATGACCAGCGATGGTTTGAGGAATTATGGATGCAAAGATCCGTATTGAACACAAAGCCAATGCTATTTATATGGGGTATGAAGGATAAATTCATTACCGGCAATTATCTTGATAAATTCATTAGCGGCTTTTCAAATTCATTTGTAAAAAAACTGGATACCTGTGGCCATTTCCCGCAGGAAGAATGTGCTGATGAAGTAACGCAGTCTATAAAATATTTTCTCACAAAAGACAATCAAATATGAAAAAAAGAATGTCGTCGGTAATGATCATGTACCTGTTATTTGCTATAGCAGGGGCCCTTGTGCCATGGTATTTTAATGTACAACAAATGCTTTATGGTGAGGAGCCATTTACAATGTTAAACTGGCTAAAAGCGGGCATGGCTAATCCTTTCACGAGTTCTATCACAACCGATTTCTTAATTGGTACCACACCGGTGCTTATATGGATGATGATTGAAGGAAAAAGACTTAAAATGAAATGGTTATGGATTTACTTTATATTGACTTTTTTAATTGCTTTTGCATTTACCTGCCCTTTGTTTCTTTTTAACAGGGAAAGAAAAATGGCTTATATGTGATTACAGGTAGTTTTATGCAAACAGGAGGCGTTGCCTTTTTAATACCTCTTCTGTCACCCTTTTTTATCGGCAGCCTTGTATTAGCAAAGGGTCTTAAAAAGCAATTGCTGATCTCAAAAACATCAGGATACATATTCATTGCTGCATTTTTAGTTGGACTTTTCGGTGCGGTAATTCTAAGTAAAATTTTGGAGTACCAGTTACCTGGCCTCACTTTAACAGTACTTGGCTTGTTTGCTATTGGGCAGTCATTGATAGGGCTGGAATTACTGAATTTTTCAAAAAAAATGAACTTAAGGTTTGCAACACTTGCTCAATGCTAAACAAATTTATCAAAGCTGAGAAAGAAGAGCGGCACGGCAGTTTTAATTTTAATTATAGTATTAAAGCAGATCCAGGAACAATAACATGGATAATTTATTTCATAAACAATTTAAAGGAGAGTTTCTGTTACGCGAAAAATTGCGGACAAGTATCCTTGCTAAGATCTTCTTTGCCGGATCAATACTGGCAAGCCTCAACTTTTTTTTATTTGGTAATAATAATTCCGAAGCATTTAACCACAAGGCTCTTTTATATGTCATGATCTCCCTTTTTTCACCGGTATTATTTGAGTTATCATACCTGCTGTACATAAACCGGCACATAAAAAAAAACCTGCAGGCTATTCCCGCAATGGGTCAGTACCTCAATGCATTTATAGAAATTTCTTCTCCGGCAATAATCATGTTTTTATTGTCTGGCCAGTTTCATAACCCCGCCAGGATCCTGCAATTACCTATTTCTTATACTTATTTCATCTTTATCATTCTTTCCACACTCCGGCTAAACTTCAGGCTTAGTTTTTTTACTGGATTTGTAGCAGCTATTGAATTTTTTATGCTGAGTATTCATTTAACGCATAAGAGCAACGTAATGGAGCCCGGTTTGCCAGTAGTAGAAGATTACCTGATAGCTGCTGCTAAATCCCTTGCCCTCCTGTTAAGTGGTATAGGCGCTGCTTTTGTAGCCGGCCAGATCAGGAAAAGCATTAACCGTTCGCTGCAGGCCATTGAAAGAGAAAGTAAAATAGTCAACTTATTTGGCCAGCAAATTTCAAAGGAGATCGTAGATGAAATGATCAAAAATAATGGAACCGTTCAAAGTAAAATGATGAGGGTATGTATCATGTTTATTGATATAAGAAATTTTACCAATCATGTAGCAGATAAATCGCCTGCTGAAATAGTAAAATACCAGAATGCATTTTTTTCAATTGTTGTAAATGCTGTAACAAAATACAAAGGCATTGTTAACCAGTTTTTAGGTGACGGCTGTATGGTAACATTTGGCGCCCCGGTTACAGTAGAAAATTCCGGTGAAAACGCTGTACAGGCAGCGCTGGAAATACAACGCCAGTTAAATAAAGAAATTAAACTGGGTAATATACCGCCTACCAATATCGGTGTAGGCATTCATATTGGCGATGCGGTTACAGGCAATATCGGCACAACAGAAAGGCAGCAATATTCCATCACCAGCAGTGTGGTAATACTTGCTGCAAGAATTGAACAACTGAACAAAGAATATAATTCGCAGATATTAGTTTCGGAAAATGTAATGGAAAGTATTCATAATACAACCGCCTCCCGTGCTGAATTTATCAGTAAGGCAGACCTTAAAGGATGGAATAAGCCGGTGGGCATTTATAAAATTGTATAACAGGATAAAGTTACTCATCAGCATAATACATTGACGAAGAACGCTAATGGAAGAACCCTTCAAATGACCCTTAGCATCTGGAATAAAAAGTGTAGCTATGCCTGTTAACAAAAAATGCATCAGGCCATTGAAACTTTTACCGGAAGATGGCAAAAGTATTTTACTGAGAAAATAAAAAGCTGCCCTTTTGAGACAGCTTCAATTCATCGCCATACTAACTATGCATCTGAATTCCGGATTGTACCGGGAATATCACGATAGCATTAGTGCAATTTTAAACATAATTCCTTCGGGAGGATATACTTTTTTTACGGCGTTGAATATTCCATAAGTCTACAGAACTGAAAGATTTGTTTTGATCAAGATGTTCAAAAGCGAATGTTTCCTTAACTTCTTTTATCATCTTTTCCATTTCTTCTCTGCTTATTTCTATTTTCAACCTGTTTGTTACTTTTTCCATGATTATTTATTTTGTTTATGTTCCACAAAGAAAAGCAGTAGTGTAGTCATTAATAAGGACAATCTCGTGTTTGGTAGGTATAAATTAGTAAATGACGGTTTTGTAAGTCAATTCGTAAGCCTAACAGAATTACAGCGGTAAAACACAACTTCTGTCAGCCTTAATTTTGGCAATGATAGCCGCATACTTTACGTTACCCAGGCAGTGAGTATAAAAAGTGTAACCTGTCTTATTTAGTAATTGTCATAAAAAATTCCCGAATATCATCAGCAGTTTCTCCAGGGATCTCCCATTCAGAAAAATGACCACCCTTTTCCATTACCGTCCAACGCTGAACGTTGTAAAACCTTTCTGCCCATTCTCTTGGAGCAGGTACAGTTATCCCATCACGAAGAGGCATTATAATTCCTGCTGGCGATTCTATTCGCCCGGTTAAACCGGGATCGAGCAAAAGTTCATGATAAAGCCTGATTGAAGCCGCACCAGAACCCGTAAACCAATGTAGAGAAAGATTATCCAGTAATTTATCTCTGCCAAAACAGTTATCTACATTTCCTTCACAGTCACCCCATCTCTGAAATTTTTCAATTATCCAGCTTGCTAATCCGGCAGGGGAATCGGCTAATGCCGGAGTGAAGGTTTCGGGCCGCAAGGCTTGCAGACTTGCATACGCAGTCTCTTTTTTTGCCCACGCCGCTACCTTATGCTGATAATTAATTTCCGCCTCACTTAAATTATTTGGCAAGGGATTTATAAATGGAGTAATTCCCGTTCTGTGAATACCGATCACATGTTCAGGATATGTAAGCCCAAATTGCTGTTGTACCAAGGCCCCCTGGTCTGAACCCCTCATTGCAAATTTTTTATAACCCAATTCATCTACCATAAGTTTTTTCATCAATCCCGCAATTCGTGAAAAACTCATGCCATGAGTGGCGGGAATCTGGGAAAACGGGTAACCGGGTAATGATGCCGCAATCACGTCAAAAGACGGTGTACCATCTTGCCTGGCTTCAGTAAGTAGCGGAATAATATCCAGTACCTGTACAAAACTGCTTGGCCACCCCTGCAATAATAATAATGGAACAGGATTTTTGCCCTTACTGCCTGCATGGATAAAATGAATAATTGTGCCTTCAATTTCAGCGGTAAAATGGTCAAATAAATTAATTTTTCTTTCCCGTCGTCTCCAATCGTATTCAGTTGCCCAGTAATCAATCAATTCTTTCAAATATTTACCATCTGTGCCATCTTCCCAATTTGAGCTTTCTATTTCCGGTGCCCAACGGGTTTGCTTCAACCGGATTTTAAGAGCATTAATTTCCTTATCAGCTATATGTATAGTTATTGGTTTTACTGAATTTTTTTTGGCCATAAATTTTCTAATTCAATTTCCGTCTCAGCTATGAGGTTATTTATTTCCTTTATAAATAGCAGTGGTATGTAATAACACAAACGCAAAATGAGCTATGGTTGCAATATACCCCATGGGGACTGTTGCTGTTTCATAAAATACCTTAAACCAAACAAGGTTAGAAATCCCCAGCAAAGCATGTATTACCACTGCAATTTTAATAAAGAAAATTGGATCTGCAGATTTATGTTTGGCGAAAAGAGTAAATCCAAGCACCACTGCAAGGCAATGTGCTTCAAACCCGCCAATTACAACTACATTATTATAATAGACTTTGCCAAATGGACCTTTGCCTGATAAATAACCTGCAAGGTCGGCCAGAGCAGCAATGCTGCCCATAACCATAAGAAAAATTCCGTCGATTTTTAAAATTAATTTTTTCATTGTCACTTTTTTTGTGAGGGCGATTTTATATTGCTACCTGAATCTGGAAAATAAAACCAGATACAGCCTATCCTCCATGGCCTTAAGAGAATCCTGATAAAAAGATAAACATCTAATTCACTACCACAGACATGATCTTATCCTTTAGCTCCATTACTTTATCAACCACCGGACCATCAACCAAAGTACCTGCATTGGTTGCAAAAAATATATAAACTCCCTGCGATGGAACGTAATACAAGCCGCAACCAGCGCCAATTCCAGATCCTCCATGACCGTAAGCCGTTACGCCATCAAACTTTAATGTGTACAGCCCCATACCATATATATCATTTCCATTTTTATCTTTCACCCAGGTTTTCATTTCAGTCATGGAAGCTGGCGATAATAGCTGGCCCGTGAATAAACCTTTGATGAAACCAACTGCATCACGTGGTGCGGCTATCATCCCATCATCGCCAATCATATTTGCCACATTGGTTTGCTGCATGATAGATACATTTTCAAGGCTGCTATTACTAAACCTGTCCAGGTAACTGTTAACGAGGTTTGGATAATGAGGATAATGTACATCGTTTCTATAAAATGTTTTTGATAACTGCAATGGCTGCAATATATTTTCGCTGATATATTTTGCATGATCACCGGTAATGGCATCAGCAATGATGGCCAGTAATTCATAGTTACTGTTGCGGTACCTGTATTTTGAGCCGGGTTCAAATTCAGACTTCTTACCATCTAAATAACTCATCAGTTTTTGGGTGCTTAACCTTTCGTTGGGATGCTGAAGGATATAGGCCGAGTAATTAATGTCATCTGTGTATTCAGCCACACCGGAAGTATGATTCAGCAAATGCCTTACTGATATTTTATTTGCACCGGTTATATAATGCAGGTAAGGCTCCGGCAAATATTCACTGATCTTTGCATCAGGATTTATCAATCCCTTTTCCTTCAATTGTAAAATGGCAACAGCCATATAAGTTTTTGCAACACTCTGTAAATATTGCAAATGTCCCGGCTTCATCAATTGATTGGTTTCCAATTTAGCAAAGCCTGCGGTAGTTTCCCACCAGCCTTCTGTTTCTGAATAGAGTGCTATTGCAGCACCGGGTATTTGTTTTTTTGTAAATTCCTGCAGTATTTTTTGCAAGGTATCAGCTTTGGAATAATTTGTATTTACAGGGCCCGTTGTACCCGGTTCATGAGTGGTGATATCCTGTGTGTACTTGCGGCAACTGCTCAATAAAATGAGTATTGTTAAAGTAGGCACAACATATTTTGTCAACAATTTTGTTTCATTAAAAAATTTGAGTGTGTATTTCATTTTTATTTTTTTATTTTTTATAAATGTATACGGGTACCAATTTGAATAACCGAGCCAGGCACCAGCGGCAACAGGTCGTTGTAATCTTTTGACAGGAATAATTCATAACTCACAAAGGGAGAAAAATAGATTCCTTCTTTGTAACTATTAAAACCAAAGCCTAATCCAACCGGCGCCATCAGCATAGTTTTTCCTTTTTTTCCGGCATTGATCCATTCACCATTCTGTTCTTTGTAAACATCTACCGGGTGAAAATTGTGCAATACACCGACTCCTGCTTTTATTTCTGCAAAAAAGTTGCGGTAAATTGTGGGCCGGTAAATAGTTTGTGTAAAAGCAAATGCGCCATCACCTGCATGTTTATTACGGTAACCACCAATGGTGAACCCCTGTACCCAATTTTGACGGCCATTAAAACTGAATTCCGTTCCCAGCATTAATCCCACATTTGAAAAACCTGCTCCCATATCTTTAAATGGTACGCTGAAGGAATGAAACTGAATACCGGCAACGATAGGGAAATTCCTGTAATTCTTTTTTTTAAATGTAGCCTGCTGTGTTTGCTGTGCCTGTAAAAAACCTGTGAATAGTAAACAGGTTACAGCGAATAATAATTTTCTTTTCATGTTTTAATTTTTAAATAATAAATTTCGATGTATTGGTGATTCTCAAAACTGCCCAACAAATTTATTGAAGCAGCAATCCCAGCAATTCATCTTTAAACTGGTTGGCCTTTTTTGACAAGGGCCCTTCTATAATGGTACCCATATTGGTACTGAGAAAAATATAAGTTTGCTTTACCGGTACATACAATAAAAGACAACCAGCACCAACACCTGCACCTGCATGAAAATAGCCATCCATACCCCCCATTGATAATTTAAACAACCCTAATCCTCCATGCAGTTTGCCATCTTTCCCCTTTACGGGTGCCATCATTTCATCCAAACTTTTTTTATTGATGAGTTTTTCTTCAAACAAACCTTTCATAAAATTGACATAATCCAGTGGTGTGGCTATCAATCCATCATCGCCAATCATATTGCCCACATTGGTGCGTTGCATTTGTGTTACGTTTTCCAGCACGCCATTGCTGTACCTGTCCCAATAAGAGTTTACTACTTCAGGCTGATCAAGATAACCGGGTGTTCTATAAAAAGTATGTTTTAGTCCGAGCGTTTTAAAAATATGGTCATTCATATATTTTACATGATCTCCACTGATCTTATCCACTATCAATGCTGCCAGTTCTGTATTCATATTGCAGTACGAATAATCTGTGCCCGGTGTAAAACGTCTTTTTTTATCAATGATATAATCAACAAAATTGGCTGTTGTAAATTTTTTCAAAGGGTTTTGCAACAGGTCAACAACATACACCGGGTCATCTGCATAATCAGGAAATCCGGATGAATGATTTAATAGCATCCGTACCGTAACCTCATTGGTATAAGGTATTTTTTTGTTTACCCAATCCGGAAAATAGCCGGAAGCTGTTGAATCCAGGTTGATCAAACCATGCTCCTGCATCTGTAAAAGCATCACTGCAGTATAGGTTTTTGATACGCTCTGTGAGTATTGCAAATGGCAGGGCTGCATTGCAATTTTATTT
Organism: Ferruginibacter sp.; assembly: GCA_014379625.1. Classification (GTDB taxonomy): domain Bacteria; phylum Bacteroidota; class Bacteroidia; order Chitinophagales; family Chitinophagaceae; genus Ferruginibacter. Next base: position 77,958 of record JACMLJ010000058.1, read on the forward strand.
TCAATGCTGGCATAACCGGATGCACCAGCCCAATATCCTACAGCAGGATTATGAAATGCAACAGCTATACCCGGCATTCCCTGGCTGGTGTAGCTGTCCATTAACTGCTGTACTTTATCTGCATACACAAATTTGTTATTGAATGCAGGCATAGCACAATCCTGCGTGGCCGTTATTTTTTTTGTTTGTGCTATTGTCAGCAACCCTTGCAAAAAGAAGGCTGATAATAAAAGATACTTTTTCATCACTTTAATTTTATTTGTTTAGTTTTTATTGTTATTAAAATGAACCCTTGTACCGGCCTGTATGAGGCTATTCACCATTACAGGAAATGACTGGTTGTATATTCCACTAACAAATACCTGGTAGCTGATAGTAGGCGCTACGTAAGTGCCATTCTTGTAACTATTATATCCTACAGAAACACCAGCCGGAATCATCAACATGCCTTTGGATGTTTTACCAACATTTACCCAGTTACCATTTACAGGTTTCAATCCATCAGATGGACGAGCCTGCCACAGCCAGCCAAACCCTGCCTTTACTTCAGCAAATGCATTACCCACCAGGTAAGGCCGGTAAACAGATTGTGTATAAACCATCAATCCGTTGCCGGCACTTTTATTTCGGTACCATCCCAACTGGAAACTTTGCGCCCACTTATGGGTACTCCCCAAAGCGATTTCAGAACCAACAGTAAACCCGATGTTCCTAAAATTCTGTTGCAGGTTTTTAAAAGGATGGCTGAGTGAATGGAACTGTACACCAACTACCAGCGGAAAGTTGTGGTACTGATGAAGGCGATCAGGATTTTTCTGCGCCTGTGCCATTTGTAACAGCAGTACAAGCAGCATCAATAAAATAAATTTTTGTTTCATAACTATATTTTTTACAGCACAAAACTACTATCCCAAACCCCGGGTTATTATTTTAACAGCCTTTATTCGCTGAAATGTAGCAGGGAATACCCTGAAAGGGAGTTTCTGTAACGCAATACTGTATTGGCTTACCGGCGAAGTGTAGCAAAAACAGGTGTGAAGTGTATGACAAATGTAGGGTTATGCCGGACAGATGTGACGATGCAGTGTGGAAGACGGATTTTTTGGAATAAAGAAGCTCTTTTAAATTATTTATTTCTACTTGTCAGGATAATTACGTGGATACCAGCGGAAGTATTTCATAGCATCATCGTTGTGAACTTGTTCTGTACTTTTAGCTTTTTCGTAAAAAGATAAAAGAATAAATCCTTTCATCGGCATGCATGATGGCAACATTACAGACTATAACCAATGAAAAAAATAACTCAACAGCATCAAAGCATAGACTTATTTTATGATTTATCGGGCTGAAACCATTCTTTAAATGCAGGTGCCCTTAAGCGGCTGATAACAATGGAGGAAGGAAGTATTTCAACTGGTTTGATCAAAACATTGAGTTTTCCATTTTCAATACGTTCGAAGCCGGCTATCGACTGGCGGTGTAAAATATACTGCCGGTTAATACGGAAAAACCATTCAGTAGGAACAGATCTTTCTAATTTATCAAGCGACATATCCATAAAATATTTTTTTCCATTCAGGTCACAGGTTACTGTATAATCTCCATCCACATAGATAGCCTGTATTTCATTAAATGCCAGCACAATATCTTTTTTACCCAATTTTACAGAAAATCCTTCTTGCCTGATGCGGTTCTCTTCCTGCCGCATTTTTGTTTGCTCCTCCAATAACAGCAGGCTCTGTTGCTTCTCTTTTTCAACCAGTTGCCATTGGCGGTAAAAATAAATTCCGGTATAAATGCCGTTAATTACAAATACCCAGATTATAAAAATGAAAATATCGGTATGATAAAAATTAGCAGGTACTGGTTTATCTGTTGCTAACCAGTTAACCAGTTCGGTCAATACAATTATCGGAGTAAGGCAGGCAATAACAGTCAATATCAATTGCACAAAAAGACGTTTCGCAAAATGAGGCTGGTAATGCAGTTCTTTATCAAGATAAAGAATAACAGAACGGATAAGCAGCCATGCAATATATCCCATACCAGTGTCAATAGTATATGTAAAGAATGTTCTCCAGCTAACCGATTTGGTGGTATAAGTAAGATAATAATTAATCACATTGATCAATGGTATCAACCAAAGAAATAAAATAACATCATTATATTTTACTGGTTGCGCCGATGATTGAGCGGTTGTCATATATTAACGGGGTAACAAGGTTTTGTAAATTTACAACTTGTTTGCCTGGAAATGGTATACTTTACAAGAGGTAAATTAATGTGTTTTTAACTCGCTTAATAGAGATAAAGGGTACAAGAGTGCGACGCCACCGAAGCTTAATAGGAGAAGATAGTTCAATGCTGACATAAAGTCTGTCATGTTCCAAAATATGAAACGGATGCTTCATAAAATTAGGGCTAGCTCCTTCTCGAAGCCATACTTTTTTTACGGCGATGAATATTCCATAAGTCAACAGAACTGAATGTCTTGTTTTGATCAAGATACTTAAAAGGGAATGTTTCTTTAATCTCTTTTGTCATCTTTTCCAGTTTCGGGTTACTTAATTCTATTTTCAACCTGTTTATTACCGTTTCCGTGTTTTATTTTTTTACTGTTACTCAAAGAAATGCAGTATATAATTCAATGATGTGGAGGCACATCGGGTATCTGGTATGTATTACTTAGTAAAAAGCAGCTTTTATAAGTGCATTTCAAATAATGCATTAGATTAAGGGATTACCAATCTTAATAAGAATTGCACCATCCGACTAAAAGTAACAGTGAACTGTTATTGCCGGTGTATTTTCGGATTACTGTCGCTGGGAAAAGAGCTGAAATATCAACCGGTGAATTAACCATTATCGGTAATTGGCACCAGGCGAAAGGCAGGGTGAAAGGTACAGGTGAAAAAGCGCAAATGGAGTACATGTTGTTGTCGGAGATGATATTTGTTATAATGACATACTTTACATTATGGCTAGCCAATGAACATGAAGGCGCAGGAAAATAATCACCAGCTAAAAAAACTAATACCAGAAAAAAATTTACGAATATTTGCGATATATTGTTGTTTTCTTTGTTTACTTTCGTTTTAGCTTGCTTTAATGCTGGTAAATAAAAAAACCTGAGAAAATATTAGCGTCCTTAAAATAAGATAGATCCTCAAGGTTATTGATTTGCTCAAATTATCAAAGTCACGGAAGTAATTATCCGGACAAGACTTGAAAAAACTGGAAAAAGAGGGTCATGCTATTAGAAACCATGAAGGCGCCTATTTTAAACATCTTGAAGAGCAGGTTAGATCTTTTACACTAGCTAATCAAATAAAAATTAATAAGAATGAGCTGATCGCAAGAAAGTCTTTAGAATTTATCGTAGCCGGAGAACAATCATTTTAGATTCGGGGATCAACTACAACGGAGATAGCTAAGAGAATAAAAGGAAGGAAAGTGAGGAATTTAACTGTTATCACTAATGCCTTGAACATAACTTTGATCCTGGGTGCAGAACGGGATATAGAAGTGGTAATGACTGGAGGAGAATTCAAGCCTCCAACCATATCTCTAACAGGTCAGAAGGCTGCTGATTTTTTCAGAGGGTTAAGTGTTTAAAAACTTTTCCTCGCGGTTGCGGGCCTTCTCTTAAAGCAGGCGTAACCTATCCGGGCATCAGTGAGATTGTTGTAAAGAAGGCAATGATCGAAACGGTGAAAACTACTTAGCTGGTAGGAGACTCAACCAGGTTTGGCAAAAGTGAATTTACCAGCCTCGGTGCGTTATCCCTTATTGAATATGCAATTACTGATCGGGGGTGGAGGATCCACACAAAGCGATGTTCAGGCAAAATGAGATTGAATTAAAAATAGCAGAATAAAAAAATGAAAGAGACCATAAGCTTGGGAGTTATTATTGGCAATCGTGATTTCTTTCCCGATAAGCTGGTGGGAGAATGCCGCGCCGATTTATTGAAAGCTTTCTCAAAAGCAAGCATCAGCCCAATAATGCTTGAAGAGAACGAAACGAAGCTAGGTGGCGTTGAAACGTTTCAGGAAGCGCAGAAATGTTCAGCACTGTTTAAAAGACATACTGATGAAATAATGGGCGTGCTGGTTGTTCTACCCAACTTTGGTGATGAAAAAGGTGTTGCTGAAACACTAAAACTTGCTGAATTAAATGTTCCCGTGTTAGTCCAGGCTTATCCTGATGATTTGGATAAAATGGATGTAGCAAGAAGAAGGGATGCGTGGTGCGGCAAAATATCTGTGTGCAACAATCTTTACCAATACGGTATCAGGTATTCCCTTACCACAAAGCATGTTGTTCATCCTTCAGATCAAAGCTTTGCTGCAGATCTTCGTGACTTTGCTGCAGTATGCAGAGTTGTAAGGGGGTTAAGAAAAGTACGGATAGGCGCTATTGGTGCACGACCAGGTGCTTTTAATACTGTTCGATACAGTGAAAAGATTTTACAACGTCACGGTATCTCAGTTGTTACTGTTGACCTTTCTCATGTTTTAGGCGCCGCCAGCAAACTAACTAAGGATGATCGTAGCGTAAAAGAAAGGCTTGAAGTAATTCAAAATTATGCGTCCACAGGCCGTACTCCAGGCGATAAGCTTGTACAAATAGCTAAGTTAGACGTGGTTCTTCGGGAGTTTATGCATGAACATTCTTTAGATGCAACAGCTATTCAATGCTGGACTTCACTGCAACAAAACTACGGTTGTAATGTATGCACCAGCATGAGTATGATGAGTGAGAACATGCTACCGAGTGCTTGTGAAGTGGATGTTACCGGTACGTTAACTATGTATGCTATGGGCCTTGCATCAGGTACACCAAGTGCCCTGGTTGACTGGAACAACAACTATTCGGATGATGAAGAAAAGGTGGTGTTATTTCATTGTGGTAATTGGGCTAAATCGTTTTTACCTGATATAGAAATTAGTACTGCGCCAATTTTAGGAACTACTGTAGGTGAAGAAAATACCTATGGTGCATTAGCTGGAAGAACACCTGCTTCTCCGCTTACGTACGGTAGAATAACCACAGATGATACCAAAGGGGTCATTAAAGCATATATAGGTGAGGGTAAACTTACCGACGATACATTGAAGACTTTCGGAACGAGAGCAGTTGCAAAAATTGATAACCTCCAGGGGTTGATGAAGTATGTATGCAAAACCGGTTTTGAACATCACGTAGTTATGAATGCATCCAACACCGCCGGCATATTAAAAGAAGCTTTCGAGAATTATATGGGGTGGGAAGTGTATCAACATAGTTAAGTTATAAGTAGGATTTATGAAGAATCAATTATGAGTATAGTTAATTGGCAGCATCGCTACTATTATTAAACATTGTTACGTCGCACTCATGCTGTATGTGCAATACTCATCAAGAAGGTAGTGGGAAAAATTGAAACAGACACAACTGTTTTAGCCCAGGTTGAAGAGCATTTTAAAGTTGAAATAAAAAGTATATAATGGTTGAAAAAGAACTTGCTATTAAGTCAATTGAATACCGCAAAAAAATATTGAAGTATATCTTCAATGCCAATGCTGGTCATACTGGTGGAAGCATGTCGTGTATAGATATCCTGAATGTTCTTTACAATCATGTACTAAATGTAGGTCCGGCAAACTTTAGTTTGCCTGATCGTGATAGATACATTCAAAGTAAAGGACATTCTGTAGAAGCTTTGTTTGTAGTGCTGGCAGACAAAGGATTCTTTCCTGAAT
>JACMLJ010000059.1 GCA_014379625.1 Ferruginibacter sp.
AAAAGCCAGGTTAATTTATTAAACGGATATTCCTTATTCACTTCTTCAAATACATTCAGGAAGCGGGTGATACTTTCATTGTAGGTAGCGTGCAAACGAAATGGCCAACGTTTTTGCACAAACAAAGTAATGATGGGTTTTAAATTTTCTTCCATAGTAGGCGGTAATATTACCTGCGGCTTCTCAAAGTTTTCATAATCGGCTCCATCTGATACGATATTTTCACCCGCACCTTTTACACCGAATTTATTGGAGACCATGTTCTTCTGTTCATGGTCTAAATCAATGGTGGAAACCCATTTAGTATAATCCTGATTCTCGGTACCTTTTTTTTGCGCAAAAAGATAGAAGGGTATTCTTAAAGATATATTGCCATTTTGTGCATTTTCTTCCATCGCATTATAATCCGTTGGATAATTCTGAAACCCTCCGCCTGCATCCAGGACGCTTGTTACCCCAAGCCGGTTTAACTCCAACATAAAATTCCGCGATGCCTGAATTTTCTCTTTGCCATCATGTTCTGGTAGTTTGGCCAGATTTGAATAAAGCAAAAATGCACCTGGGTCCGCCACCAATAGGCCCGTTGGGTTGCCATGAATGTCTTTTTCTATCAAGCCCATGGGAGGATTTCGTGAATTCGCATCAAGGCTTAGTTGTTTTAATCCAGCCTGGTTTACAAATGCCTTACCGTATAAGTATAAAATAAAGGTGGGAACGTTGCCGGTGGCATCATTAATTTCTTTTAAAGTGGGCAAACGTTTTTCGATGAATTGATATTCATTCCATCCACCTACAACCCTTACCCATTCCCCCTTTGGCGTTCTCGCGGCCTGTTCCCTCAACATTTGTAATGCCCTCTTCAATGTTTTTACACCATCCCACCTCAACTCCAGGTTAAAAAATCTGCCACCTCTTATAATGTGCAAATGATTATCGCTTAAACCAGGTATAATCGTTTTCCCCCTTGCATCAATCACTTTTGTAGTAACCGTTTTAAGCGGCAATAAATCGGTTGTATTTCCAACGGCTATAATCTTGTTGCCTGAAATAGCAATTGCTTCCGCCATTTTATTTTCCGGGTTTAAGGTTATAACCTTTCCGTTTGTGATAATAATGTCCGGCGATTGCTGCGCAAATACAGCTGATGGAATAATGAATAATGAGCAGATGATTGATACAGCACTATTTTTCATTTTAGTGAATGTTATTTTTAAAGAATGTATTAAGAGCCGCCACAGATTCGGATACTTGCTTAGGCTGGTCGTAAAAGTCAAACTGTGTTCCTTCTGTCCAATGCAAAACTTTGTTGCTGTGTGGAATGTCGTTAAAGAATTTTTTTACATAGTCGGGAAAAACCGCACCGTTTGAATGTATCATTATCGTTGGCACTTGAATACTTGTTGCAACTGGCATAGGGTTAAAGGTTAGCCAATCTTCCCAACTCATTACCGCAAACTTATCGGCGCTCCATTGCGGAACTGCACCCCGATTAGGGTTTAAGTAATAATCAAATCCAACCATCGCTGCTGTTTGATCGGATGCGCTAATAGCAGGAATATATTTTACAACTCCATTTTCGGCAAACGCTTTTTTGTCGTCTTGCGCTTCTTTGATTTTTGCTTGTACACCTGCTTCACCACCGTAGACTAACTTTACGGCCTCGCCATCGTGAAGCCAGGCCGCAACTGTGGCAAAACCTTTTACCCGTTTGTCATCAGCTGCTACAGTAGCCATGTAACCAGCACTTGCACAAATAGCAGTCAAAAAAATATTATTAGTATCTACCCCCTTAGCTGTTTCCAAAAAAGTGATTGCATTTTTGAAATCTATAATTTTTGCCGAGGGGTTTTCCCAAAATCTGGGTTGTCCTTCGCTTTCGCCAAAATAGCGAGGGTCAAAGGCCAGCGTAATGAAACCTTGCCTGGCTAATTCTTTTGCATACAAACCACTCATTTGTTCTTTAACTGTTGTCCACGAACCTGTAACTAAAATGGTTGGATATTTAGTTTCTGAATTGAAGTGTGGTGGCAGATACAAATTTCCCTTTAAGACAAGTCCCTCACTTATAAATTGAACGCTACGCATAATTTTTGATTTTGCTATTTCCATTGCTCTTGCAGGAAGTTTTGTATTTCCAGTTTGCTTTTCAAGGTTGAATTTGTGTTTTGTAACTTTCCATGAATTATTCTCTCTCCTAAGTTCTGTGTCATAAGTTCCGTCAACAGTCCAAAGTTCGCCAGCAATAAAATGGTCTGCTTTTCCACGATAATGAACATTTGCGATATTACCATTTTGAACTACCTTGAAATTTGAAAGTTGATGATGCGTTTTATCAAAGCCAGGAAGAAATGCTTCCCAGGCATCTATAATTTGTATTGCTGATTGTATTGAACCATTGCCGCCATTCATCGAAGTAAAGTCAAGCAGCACATTTTCGGAGAATGCATTTTGAACTTTAGCCCAGTTGTGCTCATCTGCTCCATTGAAAATAGCTCTAATTGTTTGAATGATTTGATGCTGCTCCCTTTCTTCCAATTTTTTTGTTTGAGAATTGCTTTGACTGAACACAGTTAACCCATTGAGAATAATTACTGCTGATGTAATTATCACTTTCATCGGAATACTTTGTAATAATTTAATAGTCATAAAATACAACAGGTCAGATTTGCGAATTTTAATCATTGCCTTATTGAAATATGAATCAGTTATAACATCCGCTTATAGAACGTGTTAAACTAGTGCGCTACCTATAGATTTAAGGCACGCTTCAAAGGGAATCAGTGAGGTTTTAACATATCACCGGCATATTGTATCCCTAAACCATAGCTGCCTCCATATTTTTTTGCAATCTCATAAACAGCGTTTACTGTTTCTAGCCTATCCCAATCGCGTTGTAGTTCAAGTAAATATTGCATCGCAGTGATAGGATGAGCACCCGCTTGCACCATACGCTGTATAGCCATTTCATGCGCTTCTTTACTTACACCGCCGCAAGCATCTGTAATCACATATACTTCGTAACCATCGGCAATAGCTGATAAAGAAGGGCCTACGATACACACTTCTGTCCACAAGCCTGCAAAGACAATTTTCTTTTTCCCTTTACCAGTAATAGCTTTATAGGCATTAACATCTTCCCAGGTATTCATAGTAGAACGGTCAATTGGTTTTACATCCGGAAACACTTCTAAAATTTCAGGAAATAATGGGCCACTGAAAGACTTTTCATGCACAGTGGTAAGTACCGTTGGTACTTTAAAAAGCTTTGCGGCATGGGCGGTTAAAGCAACATTGTTTCTTAGTTCTTCCATAGTAATACTTTTGGTTGCAAATGCCATCTGACCCTCATGATCGATCATGACCAGTGCATGATTAGTTGGGTTTAGCAATGCAGGACTTGGTTTTTGGGCCATTGCAGAAAAAAAAGTTATTCCTAAAAGAATAAGACTGAACGTTATTTTTGTTAACATGATTTTAAGTTTAAATGAAATTGTTATTTGACGTGCGTTGTTGTGTTTATCCTTTTAAAATCTTCAATTACCTGCAATTTCAAAGTCAGTAGGGTCAACTTCATTAGGCTGGATAAATAATAAAGTACAGCCATTTTGCGTAGAATGTGGCCCGTGAACCTGCCCTTTGTCGTGACAAAAAAATGCGCCAGCCTCATAACTAACCCCATCATTAATGAAGTCTCCTGTTAAAACATAATGCTGTTCTGCTGTTTTGTAATGTATATGTGCAGGTATGAAAGCTCCTGCATCCATTTTTAAAATGGCTAATACCGGACCGTATTTGATATCTACATTCAATAATTTTGCAAATAATTTTTCTGATGTTGCACCAGGAATTGGAAATGGTATAAAATCCAATTCATTTGATTTTGATATATTTTCCATTGCATATTTTTTTAAGCTGATTATACCAATACACTGTCTTCGACTGTAACTCCCGGGTACTGGATGAACATTAAAGTACAA
>JACMLJ010000060.1 GCA_014379625.1 Ferruginibacter sp.
AAATAAGCAAACAGTGAAATCTATAGATCCCCAAAATCCGTGATTCAGACAAGTTAGACGCTGAATTTATTATCTCATCACTCATTATCTGAATCACGGATTGATAGGATTAACTGGTTACACAGATTTAAAGTATGACGGGTTATTATTGAATTTTGGAATACAAAGCTTAACCTTCAAAAGGCTCGTCCTTTAAAATAAGCAAACAGTGAAATCTATAAATCCCCAAAATCCGTGATTCAGACAAGTTAGGCGCAAAATTTACTATCTCATTACCCATCTGAACCGGGATTGAACTTTTTTTGTGATTGCCCGGAATAACATATAAAAAATAAACTGTATTTTAGATTTTCCGTTTTTAATGTATTACATTGATGTTCAATAAAATCCTAAACAATCATTATTATGTCTAAAATCAGGGTAGCCGTTTTAGGAGGCGGGGTAGCTGGTATGAGCGCCGCTCATGAACTGGCGGAGCGTGGCTTTGCTGTTGAAGTTTATGAAAGGCAACCCACCTGGGTTGGTGGAAAAGCAAGAAGCGTAGATGCTGAAAACACAGGCACTGATGGACGAAAAAATCTTCCGGGCGAACATGGATTTCGTTTCTTTCCTGGTTTCTATAAGCACATTACGGATACCATGAAGCGGATCCCTTTCGGGGTAAATGCACAAGGGGTTTTCGACAATCTTGTTATGACAGAGCGGGTAATGCTTGCCCGGTTTGGCAAACAACCGCTTATTAATATCGTCAACTTTCCTAAAAACCGCGATGATATAAAAACGCTTTTACACGCCATGCAAGATGCTGACACGGGCCTCACAAAAGAGAATGAAGAATTATTTGGCAATAAGATCTGGCAACTACTCACAACTAGTTATGAAAGGCGGCAGCAAGTGTATGAACGAATTGGGTGGTGGCAGTTTATGGAAACCGACCAGCAATGCAACGACCTCAACCCTTGTCCTTACGAAGAATATTGTGTTGGGGGGCTAACCCATTCGCTGGTTGCAGCCCAGCCTAAATTAATGAGCACCAAAACCGGCGGAGATATATTGCTTCAGCTCATGCTGCTGATGATTAATCCCTCGGCCCATACAGACAGGGTATTAAACGGGCCCACCAATGATGCCTGGCTTTTCCCCTGGCTCAATCACCTTAAAACCCTGGGGGTAGAATATTATCATAATCACCTGGTAGAAGAATTTTATTGTGATGCGAATAAACGATTGATCACAGGCGTTAAAGTAAAAGACCTTTCTACCGGTGGGTACAAAACAGTGGAAGCCGATTACTATATATCCGCTATGCCACTGGAACGCATATCGCCGTTGGTAAATAAAAACATGCTTGCTGCCGATGAAACCCTTGCCCTTATGGTTGATCTTAGCCATAAAAGCAGCCAGAGCCTTAATTGGATGAATGGCATTCAATATTATCTTAACCAGGATATTCAACTAACCAAAGGCCACATCATTTTTATTGATTCCCCCTGGGCCGTTACAGCGATATCACAGCTACAATTCTGGCCGGGTTTCGATATCAATAAGTATGGGAATGGCAAAGTAAAAGGTATTCTTTCAGTAGATGTATCAGATTGGTTCAGCCCGGGGTTGAACGGAAAAATCGCTGAACAGTGCACCCTGCCCGAAATTATCGATGAAGTATGGAATCAGATGGAAAAGAGTTTAAATATAAACGGTCAAAAAATTATTGACAGGAGTATGATTGTAACTACTCATGTAGATTGTGATATTACTGAAAAAGAGGTAAAAAAAATCGATCATGATTTTATTTCAGAACATAATGACGAACCTTTACTCGTTAATACGGCTAATTCGTGGAGCAAACGTCCCGAAGCCACTACCGGTATTGATAATTTTTTCCTCGCTTCAGATTATGTTCGTACTTATACTGACCTGGCCACTATGGAAGGCGCTAACGAAGCCGCCCGAAGAGCGGTAAATGGCATTATCGCCAAGAGTGGATTCAAGGCGCCTTATTGTGAAATCTGGAAATTACATGAACCCGGGGTGCTGGCAGTACTCCGCTGGTTAGACAAAAGAAGGTACGAAAAAGGCTTGCCCTGGACAAATGAAGTGCCATGGCTCTTTAAGTTGTTGCACGATTTAAACTATCTCTATCATAAAATCATGGGTTTCCGGAATACCTCAGGTAAGCAAATAAATTAATTATGGAACAGCCCTGGTTAAACCTCAAGGATTATACTCCGGCAGAACATATTTTCTTCGGAACGGGATGCTTTTTGTGGATCGTTGTGTATTATTATACGATCCGGAACATCAAAAAAAAACAATTCATAGAAGTGCCGTTCATAACCGTGTGCGGCAACATAGCATGGGAATTTTTGTGGAGCTGGATTTTTATCACCAATATGGGAAGCCTTTTCGTTTGGGGATACCGCATTTGGTTTTTTTTGGATTGCTTTATTGTTTACGGTCTGTTCCGGTACGGTTACAAACAAATTTCAATTCCCGCTTTAAGTAAAAAAAGCGTTCCCCTAATCATTTTCAGCGTTCTGTCCTGGGGTGTAATGCTCTACTTTTATATAAAAAATTATGACGCCCCCATCAGTAAGATGGGAGCTTATTCGGGGTTTATTTTAAATATCCTTATTTCAGGTTTATATATCACCCAATTCCTCCGCCTCAACAGCCCCAACCTGTTTTCACTTCCCATTGCCTGGTGCAAAGGAGTGGGAACCCTGCTTATTTCTGTTTTTTGCTTTTTACATTTCAGCGATTGGTTTTTGCTTTCCATGTGTATTTTAAATGCCCTGCTGGATGGGTTGTACATCTATATTTTCCTTAATTATAAAACAACAACACCAGTACCGGCAGTAATTACATCAAATCTGAAGTAACAGGGAATGGGTAAGATTTTTAACACAAAAAATTTTTGGAAAGGCTTCGGATTTGAAAATCTGGATGCTGAAGAACTGAAAAAGAAGACCTCAGCGGTAAACGCCGCCATTTTTACAATTGCAGCCGGCATTGGTCATTCGATGATCTATGTATTTCTTGGTTTTCCCTATGTAACTATAGCGGTTATAGGTTATGCAACCTGCAGCATTTCAAGTTTAATTTATTTAAGGTTTACGCACAACTTCAGCATATTTAAAATTGCCCAGTTAGTCCTGATTTCTTTTTTCCCCTTTGCTACGCAATTGTTTATAGGGGGGTTTATCAACAGTAGCGTTGTCGCCATCGCCGGATTTATTGCTCCCGCCACCGCCTTACTTTATGCTAAAAGGGAAAGTGCAAGAAGATATTTTCTTTTGTTTGTCATACTTATGATTGGCACAGCATTATTCGAACACCATTTTATTGAAAAAAGAGCCACTTTACCCATTTCAATTATTACTTCGTTTTTTGCCATCAATATCATATCCACGTTGGGCATCATTTATTTTTTAATGGAGAGCTTTCTGAAAAAGCAGGAAGAATTAAGCCAGGATCTGCGGAAGTCCTTGGAAGATTTAAAAGCTACGCAGAATCAACTGGTACAATCAGAAAAAATGGCCTCCCTGGGCGAACTCACCGCAGGCATAGCGCATGAAATTCAAAACCCGTTAAACTTCGTCAATAATTTTTCGGAACTCAATTCAGAATTGATTGAAGATATGAAAACCGAATTAAAGGCCGGTAATACCGAAGATGCTATCGCCATTGCAAATAATATCGCGGAAAATGAAAAAAAAATAAACCATCACGGTAAAAGGGCCGATGCCATCGTCAAGGATATGCTGCAACACAGCCGAAGCAGCAGCGGGCAAAAAATATCCACCAGCCTCAATGCACTGGCTGATGAATATTTGCGCTTAGCCTATCATGGCTCAAGGGCAAAAGACAAATCATTCAATGCAATATTGAAAACAGATTATGATGAAAGAATTGGTAACATTAACATTATTCCGCAGGATATTGGCAGGGTGATGTTAAATTTAATTACGAATGCGTTTTATGCTGTGTCGGAAAGGAAGAAGCAAAATCCTGACGGATATGAGCCAATAGTTTTATTAAGTACAAAAAAACTAAATGACAAGGTTGAAATAAAAGTGAAGGATAATGGCAACGGCATCCCACAAAAAGTACTGGACAAAATTTTTCAGCCCTTCTTTACCACCAAACCCACGGGGCAGGGAACAGGGTTGGGTTTGTCATTAAGTTATGATATCATCAAAGCACATGGCGGGGAGCTAAAGGTAAAAACAAAGGAAGCTGAAGGAGCGGAGTTTACCATTCATTTGCCGGTTACTTAAACTATATTATACGCTATGGGATTGTCATTAAACAGGTGTATACCATAAATCCTATTAATCAGCTAAATCCCAAAAATCACAGTTCAGACAACGGTTATTAAATTGCCAACAAAAGATGGTAGGTTTTCAGGGTTTATTACTACTTTACCATTTTTAAATTTAACAATATTCGCTTAATGATAATCACCGACGTAACCGGCTGATTATGCGCGGGGGTTTATTTGCCCATCAATGTTATAAACAGGTAATCAAACTATGAACCTACAACTGATCATTTCTTTTTTCATCATCCTGCACCTTCGCAAATCTTTGCAAACGGCTTCACAGTTTCCCGGGTGGAATAAAATCCTTATAGCACTCCTGTTTGCCTGCATAGCGCTGCAGGCAACTGAAATCAGTTTCCGTGACACAAAGCTTACAATCATCTGGCTGTCGCATATAATTATCCTGAGCATAACAGGTATTATCTATTCAAAAAAAATCTTCTACTCCGCAAGGTCAACAATGACCGCTGTGTTACCCCTGGTACTGGTTTCTTTTTTAAGTGACCTATTGGAATTGATTAATGCTGATGTTTATACCGAATGGGAGAAGCTTTTTGATACCGCTCAACTTTTTTCTCTTATTTGGATGGTTACCATGCTCATCACCAACAGAAATCAAAAAAAGGCAATTGAAAAAGAACGATTAAAAACACAGGAAGAAGAAAGGCAAAACAAAATAATGGCAACACTGAAAGCAGAACTGGAGGTACAGGTTGGGGAGCGTACCGCAGAACTCACCAGCCAGAAAGAAGAACTGGAGCATGCGTTAACAGTGCTCACTGCTACACAATCCCAACTCATCCAGTCAGAAAAAATGGCTTCTCTTGGGGAACTCACTGCCGGCATCGCCCACGAGATACAGAACCCCCTCAATTTTGTCAACAATTTTTCTGAACTGAATAGTGAACTGATTACCGAAATGAAAGAAGCGTTAAACGAAGGGAATATTACCGAAGCGAAAATCATTGCTGATGATATCAATAACAATGAACAAAAAATTATTTTTCATGGTAAAAGGGCCGATGCCATTGTAAAAGGAATGTTGCAACATAGCCGAAGCAGCAATGGTATAAAAGAGCCAACCAATATTAATGCATTAGCGGATGAGTACCTGAGGTTAGCTTATCACGGTCTCCGCGCAAAAGACAAATCATTCAATGCTACCCTTAATACAGATTTTGACGGATCAATCGGAAACATCGATATCATTCCGCAGGATATTGGAAGGGTTATTCTCAACTTAATTACCAATGCATTTTATGCGGTTACAGAAAAGAAAAAACAAATGGACGATGGTTATGAACCCACGGTTAACGTGAGTACTGCTTTGAAACCCGCGCCGGTTGGCGGAAGCATGAGGGCCCGGGTGTTGATTTCAGTGAAAGACAATGGCAATGGCATTCCGCAAGATGTAGTAGATAAAATATTTCAACCCTTCTTTACCACCAAACCAACCGGGCAGGGAACGGGATTGGGATTGAGTATGAGTTACGACATCGTTACCAAAGGCCATGGGGGCGAATTGAAAGTAGAAACAAAAGAAGGTGAAGGAACTGCATTTATTATTAACTTACCTGTATAAATCTTACATTCATCTAATGAAAATTTTAGTAGTTGACGACGAACGGGATATTCAAACGCTGTTTGAACAACGTTTCAGAAAAGAGATTCGTGAAAGACGGGTGGAATTTATTTTTGCATTTGCCGCTGAAGATGCACTCAGTTACCTTTACCAGCACGAACATGAAGCGGTATTGATTTTATCGGATATCAATATGCCCGGCATGAGTGGCCTTGAACTGCTCAGGCAAATAAAACAAAAATACCTGAAACCGCCCCCCGTGGTAATGATGATCACCGCTTATGGTGACGCGGAAAATTATAACATAGCGAAACAATTGGGCGCCGACGATTTTTTAACCAAGCCCGTTGACTTCAACTTATTAAAAGAAAAACTTAAAATTAATAGCTGATGGCAAAAATATTAGTGGCTGATGATGAAACAGACCTGGAAATGCTTATTAAACAGAAATTTCGCCAAAAGATACGGGAGCAGCATTATGAATTTATTTTTGCAGTGAATGGCAATGATGCGCTCGATAAAATTCAGCGGTACCCAAATATAGAAATCGTGCTGAGCGATATCAATATGCCTGAAATGGACGGGTTAACCCTGCTTAGCCGGTTAAATCAATCCAATCCGTTAATTAAATCAGTGATCGTGTCGGCTTATGGCGATATGGATAATATTCGTACTGCCATGAACCTGGGCGCTTTTGACTTTATTACCAAGCCCATCAATTTCCAGGACCTTTCGGTTACGATGGAGAAAACAATCAATCATGTCAGCCAGATCCGTGAAACACTAAAAGCCATTAAAGAAAATAATATCCTTAAAATGTATGTAGATGAGTCGGTACTCAACTTTATGGGTAGCCGCGAGTTTGAGTCTTCTTTAACGCTAAATGAAACTGTAGAAGCCTCCGTGGTTTTTATTGACATCTGTAGTTTTACTTCCATTAGCGAAAATGAATCTCCGGACACTGTGGTCAAATTGCTGAATAAATATTTTGACGTGATGGTGAAGGAAATTATTGCACAGGGCGGCTACATAGATAAGTTTATCGGCGATGCTATCATGGCTGTCTTCAAGGGAAATTATCACTTAGACAGGGCTATCGATGCCTGCCTTGCGGTAAGAAATAAAATAAACGCCCTGCCTGCTTTGTCGGAAAATATTGCCTTTACTCCGCAGGTTTCCATTGGTATCAACAGTGGCGAAATGATCTCAGGCAATATCGGCTCTGCCAGCCTGCGCCGTTTGGATTATACTGTTATTGGCGATACAGTAAATACAGCACAACGTCTGCAGGTTGCTGCCGGTGTTAGCCAGGTATGTATCGATGAAACAGCCTATGAAAAAGTAAAAGAGTCATTTAACTGCCGGAAAGTAGGTGAAGTGAGCATGAAAAACAAATCTGTTCCAATTACGATATACGAAGTAATGGATTGAAGCGGATTAACGTTGAATGTTTTTTTACATACCCGTAGCAGCGGCATCGCTTAAAAGCTGATCAATTTTTACACCAATTGCCGGAAGGATAAAACATGGTTGAAGACAGGGAATAGCATTCATAAACTGTTCGTGAAGGATTATGCGAAAGAAATGTGCTAACTTTTACTAATTCAAGTCAAAAAAGTAGTTGTTAGGTTAACCATTCAACATTAACAGGGATTGTGAATCCAGATCAAGAGTTTCAACTAATTTCGCCCATTCTTAAAATCACTCATCCACAATCAAGCTATGTTTTTAAAAGCCCTCACTGTTGCAGGACTTGCGACCTTCGAAATATATGCCGCAATCCCCATGGGATTTTTTTTAGGCCTTTCACCGTGGACAATATTTTTCGCAAGTGTTACCGGCGGATTGGCAGGTGTTTTTGTAGCGGCTTTCCTGGGAGATAAGATCAGGGCATTCTTTCATAAAAAGAAGCCTGGGGCTGAAGAAAAAATAAAACACCCGATGTTGTACCGCATCTGGAATAAATATGGCATTATCGGTTTAGGATTTTTGGGTACGCTGTCTGTGGGCGCTCCAATAAGTATTGCCGTAGGCGTTGGTTTTAATGCAAACATGAAAAAACTGGTTACCTGGTGTTGTATTGGTGTCTTAACCCGTTGTATTATTTTTACATTGGTTGGTTATTACGGACTTAAATTATTTTAAATTTGTGGCACCGGTCTTTTATTGCAGTTTTTTTAGTGACCTAAGTTTTAATGCGTGAATGGTGAGTGGCGAATGGTCAATGGTGAAATAAGACCATTTACCTTTCAATGTCATTTGCCTAAGTCCTTTGTCTAATTTGGAATGATTACGGTAAGACAAATTAAAAAAAATTAAGTAACAGATAAGTAAGAGAAATGAATTCACCATTCACGTTTAACAATCTTTATACATTGGCAAAAAAATTCCCATGTCCCCGATAAAAACAGCGCTCCTCTCCTTTGGTATGTCCGGCAAAGTATTTCATGCCCCTTTTTTACAGGTACATCCTGGTTTTGAGCTTGCAGGTGCATGGGAAAGAAATACCAAAACCATTGGTGAATGGTATCCCGGTGTAACCTCCTATCCATCCCTGGAAACCTTATTAGCTGATGACTCAGTAGACCTGGTGATCGTAAATACACCTACTCTTACCCATTATGAATATGCCAGGCAGGCATTGCTGGCCGGTAAAGATATTATTGTGGAGAAAGCATTTACAACAACTGTTGCGGAAGCCGTTGACTTAAAAAATATAGCCGCAAAAGTAAATAAGAAGATCTCCGTTTATCAAAACCGGCGTTGGGACAGTGATTTTAAAACGGTAAAAAAAATCATTGCTGAAGGCTGGCTGGGAGATATAAACGAAGCGGAAATTCACTATGAACGGTTTAAACCACAACTTAGCCCCAAGCAACACAAAGAAGTCAAAAGCGCGGGCTCCGGGCTTTTGAAAGATCTTGGCCCGCATATCATCGACAGCGCTCTTTGTTTATTTGGATTTCCCCAGGCGCTTTTTGCAGATATCCGGATTACCAGGCAAGATTCGGTGGTGGATGACTGGTTTGATATTCTATTGTACTACAAAAATTTGAGGGTGAGGTTAAAAAGTGGTTTATTAGTGAGGGAAGCCTTACCAGGTTTTATTATTCACGGGTCAAAAGGGTCTTTTTTAAAAAGCCGGACGGATGTACAGGAAACTGATCTGCAGGCAGGAAAAGTTCCCAATAAAACCGACTGGGGCACAGAGCCGGATTCAGACCAGGGTTTATTGCATACCGGGCAGGAAGGCAACATCATCCGGGAAAAAATTAAATCATTGCAGGGCAATTATTACGATTACTACGATGGCGTATACAAGGCCCTGAGGGAGGATAAACCAATGCCGGTAACTGTTGATGACGGTATAAATATAATGCGCATTATAGAATCGGCGATTCAAAGCTGTAATGAAAAAAAACTGATCACCCTGTAAGAGGCAGGTCTCTTTTTAATTTCTCTCATACCAATGTTTAAACATTCATTTTCACTACATTGCATAAAAAATAAAAACTATGGCAACAAAAAACTGGGTGATTGATCCCACTCACAGCGAAATACAATTTAAAATAAAACACCTGATGATCACGAATGTGACCGGTAGCTTTAATATTTTTGAGGCTTCAGTAGTAACTGAAGATGAAGACTTTATGAAAGCGAAAGTTAGCTTTTCCGCAGATATTGATTCCATTTCAACCGGTAATGAACAAAGAGACGGGCACCTGAAGAGCCCTGACTTTTTTGACGCAGCCACTCACCCGAAATTAAAATTTGAAGCAACCAAATTTGAAAGTGTAGATAATGACGGATCCTATGAATTATATGGTGACCTTACCATAAAGGATATTACAAAGAATATCAAATTAGCGGTAGAATTTGGCGGAGTAGTAAAAGATGCCTACGGGAATACCAAGGCTGGCTTCAGCATTAATGGAAAAATCAACCGGAAAGATTTTGGACTTACCTGGAGTGCGGTTACCGAAGCTGGCGGGGTTGTGGTAAGTGATGATGTGAGAATAGCGTGCGAAATACAATTAATTGAACAACAATAGTTTTGTTACCTGATCAAAAGACTAATGCGGCCTGCCGCGTTTCTTTATTCGTTCAGGTTATCACCGTTCGTTTACCATTCCTAACTACTGCCACCTTACATCAATTTCCGGTTTATTGTTAAATATTTTAACAATAAACTGGAAATAATTTTTATATTCACCTGCTCATCAAATGCTGTATTTAAGCATTAGTTAAAAAAAACAATCCGCATAAGGCAACGCTTAATAACAATTGAACGTATATACACTGATTTCACCACCTAACAAATACCGGTATTGAGTTTAAGTAACCAAAACATACTTAGCCTGGTAGATAGTTGTAAACAAAACAACAGGGAGAGCCAACAAGAGTTGTACGGGCTTCTGTATAGCTATGCCTATAGTATTACCAACAGGTACGCAACTGACGACCAGGAAGCCAATGCATTAGTAAACGATAGTTTTTTAAAACTATTTAAGCATATTTCCGCATGTAAACTCGAGAACACTACCAATATGGTAAATTCCTTTAAAGCCTGGTTTAGAAAAATAATTGTCAATACCTGTATCGATCGGTACAGGAGCAGCAAAAACATAAAATTATATGATATTACAACCCAGTACTCCCTGACCGACCATAATGAAAACGGTGAAGATAAGTTAGGCTACAAAGAAATAATCATGGCAGTGAAACAATTATCACCGGCATACAAAACTGTGTTTAACCTCCATGTTATTGAGGGACTGTCGCATGATGAAATTTCCAAACTATTGAAAATCTCTACAGGAACGTCTAAATCTAACTTATCAAAAGCAAGGGAACACCTGAGAACTATTTTAGAAAGAAGTATGAATTTTAATAAACTGTATGATGCAACCATCAGACAAAGAACTGGATAAACTCATCAGGGAGGCCGCCTCGCAATTTGAGGCGGACAATGCCGTTCCAAATTGGGAGGGTATGAAGGTATTGCTGGAGGAGCAACTTCCCGTAAAGGAAGAACCACGCAAAAGACCATTTGTTTTTTTGATACTGGTTATTGTTTTACTCGGTGGCGGTTATCTATACTTTAATCATGATGAAACGGGTAAGGATAATTCGTCCGCATCAAAAAAACCTGTTGCCGGTAAAGACGGAAAATCCAGTCCTGCCAATACTCCCGGCAAAATGATTAATAGCAGTGCCGTAGAAAAGCAAACCGTAAAAAACATTTCGGATAAACTGGCATCAACCAGGTCAGTCAATATCGCGCAAAGCTATCCGATCCGCAAAAAAGATCTTTTGCAAAATAATACATCCGGTCGTACCCGGTTTAATACTTCAATGGGTGAAGTAAGTGAAAACGATTTACCAAATTCAAAGACAGTTGTAACCGATACCGGTGAATCGGGGTTTGATACCAGCCCGCAACCGGTTTCTCCTGGAGAGGGGCAGTCAAAAAATGACATCACCCTATTACCCGAAAAAAAAGACGATACAATAATTCTTCAACCTGAAACTGGTACATTAAAAACAGGGCAGGATAAAGTTGAAGATACCGGCAAAATTACACCGGGCAAAAAAATCAGGAAAAATGACACTAAAAAACGGCCTTGGGAAATATCCCTGATCTATGCGCCGGAACTGACTACAATTAAACTATCAAATTTTGACAAGCCGGGCAGCAATTATGGCATACTGATCGGTTATACAATTTTTAAAAATACCAGTATTCAAACTGGCATAAGCAGGTCAAGGAAGAATTACACTGCCAATGGCGATGTTTTTAAATCAAATTACTGGGTATCACCTCCGTACAAGTTAAAGAGCGTGACCGGCTATTGTAATATATATGAGGTCCCGCTCAATATCAAATATCAGTTATCCCGTGGAAAAAAGATCAATATTTCCGCTTTTGCAGGAATTTCGTCTTATTTTATGACAAGTGAATACTATACTTACTTATACAAATCAAATTACAGCTCCTATACCTGGAGCAAAAACTATAACACTCAAAAAAATTATTGGTTCTCCGTTGCAACCGTTGGAATAGGTTTTGAAAAACTAATTTCAAAAAAAATAAACTTAGGAGCAACCCCTTTCGTAAAAATCCCGTTTAAGGGTTTAGGCACTGGTGATTTAAAATTGTTAACCACAGGCATCAATTTTTCTCTTTCATACAGGCCTTAGTTTACCAAAAAACAGCCTTAATTCCTACAGTTTTACTAAATTTTTATCAATGAAAAAAATTACCACTGGTAGTTTAATCCTATCACTATGTGTGCTTGTATGTGTACTTTTTATCAACGCATGCAGCAAAAAAAACGAAACCCCGGCTGATCCCTGTGCCGGTAAAACAATTGTAATAACCGCCACAACTGTAAATGCCGCTACAGGTGCATCCAATGGAAGCCTCACTGCAACGGCTACTGGCAGTACAGGGTTCACGTATAGCATCAATAACGGAGCGTTCCAGGCTTCGGGAGTTTTTCCGGGTCTTGCTGCGGGAGCTTACAATATAACAGCAAAAGATGCCGACAATTGCACCGCTACAAAAAGCTTTACCATTTCATCAATCGATATTTGTCTTGCCAAGAATATTACTGTGAACGGAACTGCTGCAGCTTCCGACAAATGCAGTGCTACCGGTTCTATTACCATTACCGCTGCAGGAAGTACCGGCTTTACCTACAGCCTTAACAACGGCGCTTTCCAGTCATCCAATGTTTTTAATACCCTTGTCGCAAATAGTTATACTTTGAATGTAAAGGACGTAGATGGTTGTGTAAAAACAAGCAATGCAACCGTAAGCGAAATGCCCGCGGGTGTTAAGTTTGCACCCGTAAAAACTATTTTGCAAACCAACTGCACTTTTGCCGGTTGCCATGGTGGCGCCAGTCCACAGTCGGGCATTAATTTTACAATTGACTGTACCATTGTGAGTCTTTGGGACCGCATCAAAGCAAGAGCTGTTGATGCCAGTCCCTCGGTAATGCCACCTGCACCAAACGCGGCACTGTCTGCTTCCGACAAACAAAAGATAACTGACTGGATTACGGCCGGGCATAAGTATACGGATTAATTTACTATAAGTAATTGTTCATAAAATTTATAAAGACAGGTTTTCCCTGTCTTTTATTTTGCATCAAACCAAAGCCTTTTTTCATCATTCCAGTTGCCATTGTAATTAATGGTGAGTTCTTCTCCTTTTATAATAACCCGCACGGTTTTTACCAGGATAGTTTCATCCTCATAATCCATAAAATATTCACAATTGCTTTTATAACTGTGGTTGTAGATCGGGATCAATCCCAATGCCATACAGCATCTATCTTTATTTTTTCCCCATTCAAAAATATAATCGTGTAATATGGTTTTATCCAGGTGAATCCTGTCATCCCTGCTCATTACGATAACCGGCGAAAGTTCAACCACAGTGCCAGCCGGTATCCTTTCCCTGGTGAATACGCCCCGCCCCATCGAGCCGGTATGATCAACAAATAAATGAGGTTTTAGCATGGCATTTTTATTAAAAGTAAAACAAGTAATTTGCAAGATAGTTAAGGTTTACATTTTTATGATGTAAGCCATATGCAGTGGACAGGGAAGTTGAAACGAATAACAGAAAACAGCAAATATGCCCCCCTTATCAGAAGAAATAACATTGCAACAACAATTTGAAGAAGTAATTGCTTCAGAAGATATGCTGTACGTACAGGATTTCCTGAATCGCCAGAATATAAGCGATGTAGCAGGGCTCATTTATGAGAATGAAGATTTCGAGCGCAATATTATGAGCCATCTTTCATTGCACCGGGCTGCGAGTGTTTTTAAGATCCTTGAACTTACCACACAAAAAAGGATCATCAAAGCCTTACCCCCACTCAAAACCGCTGAATTGCTAAATGAATTACCGGCGGATGACCGGACTGCATTTTTGAGTGAATTACCGAGTAATGCGGTAAGGGAATTGGTTAAAACCCTGAACCCGGAGGAAAGAAAAGTCACCCTCGCATTATTAGGTTATCCCGAAGGAAGCGTAGGCAGACTGATGACACCTGATTATGTTTATGTGTATGAACATGATACCGTAGAGGATGTTTTCAGCACCATCCGGAAATATGCAAAGAACAGCGAAACTATTGATGTGATCTATGTGATCAATAACAAGGGCGAATTGCTGGATGATATACGGATCAAGGATTTTATAATGGCCAACCCCGATAAAAGCGTAAATGAATTGATGGATGGCAGGTTTATCACCTTACATGCAGAGGATGACCAGGAGGTAGCCAACGAGGCATTTAAAATGAATAACCGGGTGGCCTTACCAGTTGTAAGCAGGAGCAATAAACTATTAGGTATTGTTACTATCGATGATGTTTTATGGGTGGCGAATGAAGAATTTAGTGAAGACATGCAAAAAATGGGCGGTACCCAGGCCCTGGATGAACCCTATCTTGACATGCCCATTTTTAAATTATTCAGAAAAAGAGTGGGATGGCTGGTCGTGCTTTTTCTGGGTGAAATGTTTACCGCTACGGCAATGGGCTACTTTGAAGATGAAATTCAAAAAGCAGTTGTACTGGCCCTCTTTATTCCATTGATTATTTCGAGCGGTGGAAATACAGGTTCGCAGGCTTCCACCCTTATTATCCAGGCCATGGCAGTAGGTGAAATTACCCTGGCAAACTGGTGGCGGGTAATGCGAAGGGAGATCATACAGGGATTAATGCTGGGGGCTGTGCTGGGTATTATTGGTTTTACCAGGGTAATCATCTGGGCAAAAATAATCCCCGATGTTTATGGATCACAGGCTTACCGGATAGGGCTCACCGTTGGCTTTTCACTGGTAGGTGTAGTACTTTGGGGAACCTTAACCGGTTCTATGTTACCGCTTATTTTAAAAAAGCTGGGCGCCGATCCCGCAGTGAGTTCTGCACCTTTTGTAGCCACACTGGTTGACGTTACCGGGCTGATCATTTATTTTTCAGTAGCCTACTTTTTTTTACAGGGCATATTATTATAGTCCACTACCATGTTTGTTTAAAAAAATAATAAGCGGCTTTTTTGATACGGGTACCAATTTCTTCCACCATTGACCGGGTAAGAAAACTTTTGAAAAACATACCTGTTAAAAAACCTATAGGATTTGTCTGTTAGATTTTATAAATTTAGCAATAAATGAATCCAGCAAAATGAAATTAAGATTTTTACTGTTAGTTTTTGTGCTGCTTTCTTTTTTGGCAGCCGGTGCACAACCCAAACTAAGTTTTGACGGATATTATGCAACCCTCCCTGATTCATCGAACCCTTTCCGTTATTACCTTAGATTTTATCCTGATGGGGCCGTGATTGGCTATTCCACCGCCGGCAATCCCAATAATCTCATCCCCTGGTTTAAAAAAGACCATAAAGCCCCGTCAAAAGGAAACTATGTTTTGAAGGATTCCACCATTAGTTTTTCGTTGCAGGCAGAGGAAGGCAAGATCCTGTATGAAGGATCGGTTTACCCCGGTAACCGTTTATTTTTTACGGTAAAAAGTTTAATCAATAAATATGAGGGCAAGGAAGAATATTTTTTTATGAAAATGGAAGGTTTAAAATAATACATTAAACGTTTATGAGGATACGCCAGTTAGCGGCGGCCCCTTTATTGCCTGAATTAATATCATCACTACCATGAAAAAAATATTGCTATACTTTTTTGCAACCTGTATTTGTGTGCAAAGCCAGGCGCAGGGTGCATCGGCTAATGAAACCCTTCCTCAGGATATCGGCAAAGAAATTTCAAGGCTGAAAGAACTGATCAAACAATTACAGGAAAATGAACTGCAGTCGGATAAAGCGAAATACCAGAAAAATCACCAGCTCATTGTAAATGGCATTGATATCATTAAAGAGATTCACCAGGGAACGGTTGAAATTTCGGGCGCCCGGAGCCAGAATATGATGTATAAAAAACTAATTGATGTTAATAACCCGGGAAGTGAAGTACTGGGCTTTCAACTATTAGACGTGATCAATAAAATCCTTGAAGAGAACATCAGCCTTTTGCCCATTGCCAACCAGGAAAAAAAAAGACTCAAAGGTGTAATTGGTAATTTATTCGAAGGGTTAAAACGTACTTTCCCCCCACTCCAGATTATCACCAGCGCATTTTCGGCTATTTCATCCTTTAATATTTTTACGCCCCGCATTGAAAAGTTAAGTAAAAAAGTAGATTCATTGGTAGTGGATGTAGAAAACCCCATCACGGGACCAATCATAAAAAAAATCAACGACCAGCTTCTTCCTTATATCGATTTTTACACGGAACTAAACAAAGTCAATTCCAATTTTGAAAATGCATTATACCAGCATGGCGTTCAATACCGTGACTATGTGGAGGAAGTGAATACGTTAAGAGAAACCATTGAAAAAAAAATAAACCTGAATGAATCTATTGGTAACAAAATCAATGACCTGTTTGATATTACCAATTCATCGGCTGTAAATTTCAACTATAAAGAAAAACTGAATAACGAAACCATCAAAGAACTGGTGGGTAACTGTATCGGCATTTACGACCTGGTAGACCGTTACAAAAAATTTTCGAATGATTTCCTTTACATACAGGATGATTTTTACAAAAACAATATCGCCTTACTGGAAAAAAAAGCGAAAAAACTTCCCTTTAGGGATGATGCGAAAATTGATCAGTTGGTAGTGGATTTAAACGAGCTTAAAAATGGCAATGCCGCCCAAAATATCACCGGTTTTGATGTAAGTAATAAAATGCGGATGAAAAGTATACTGACAAAAGTAAATTTCATCAACAGGCTGAGATATTAACCCAACCGGAAAACCTGGTAATAATGGGTTCAATACCAGTATCTCCATCGCAGGCTACATATAAAATTAAATGTCCACCCTTACATTTCAGCAGGTTTGAAGGTCAAAAGACTGTGCTTCAGTTTTTTTTAAGAAAGGCTTTGAATTTTTATCCTTCCCTGCAAACAGGTTGTCAAACGCTTGCGGCAGTATACTCCTCGGAGGATAACCGGCTATGCCCGGTTTATCAATGATGATTGGAATGGAATCGCCGTGGCAATAATAAGGATAGACCTGAGCATCTTTTGTTTCGCCGCTATTTTATTAAACAGGCCGATGCAGGAGGTATTGGAAAGATAACATAGCATATCGGTACCCCGTAAAAAAATGAAAGCTTACCAAAGGTTGCAACCCCGGGCGACCATTTGGAAAACACCTGTAGGGAATGCACTTTGTGGCCGTATTTTTGGTAATTTGCACCTCTAAATAAACCTGGTGAAGGCTTCCTGAATGTTCATTATATCAATTTCCTGAAACGGTGCATTGCTTGTGAAACTGCCTGAAAGTATTATAGCCGGGATAAAAAATAAATATATGTGCGGAATTGTAGGATATACAGGGCATAGAGAAGCTTACCCAATTGTAATAAAAGGATTAAAAAGATTAGAATACCGCGGTTACGATAGTACCGGTGTAGCATTGCTAAACGGCGGACTTAAAGTGTATAAAAAGAAAGGCCGCGTGGCCGACCTGGAAGAATTTTTAGTAGGCAAAGACCTCCATTCTCATATTGGTATCGGACATACCCGCTGGGCCACCCATGGAGAGCCAAGTGACAGAAACGCCCACCCGCATACGAGTAACAGCGGCAAGCTGACCATGATACACAATGGCATTATCGAAAACTATGCCCAGATAAAAAAAGAACTGCTCACCAAGGGCTATACTTTTACCAGCGATACAGATACCGAAGTACTACTGAACTTTATTGAAGATATTAAAGAAAACAATGAGTGTAACCTTGAAGAAGCAGTTAGGGTAGCATTAAAAAGGATCACGGGCGCCTATTGTATCTTATTGCTAGATGAGGCGGACCCGGAGACCATCATTGCCGCAAGAAAAGGCAGTCCCCTGGTAATTGGCGTGGGTAAAGGAGAACATTTTTTAGGAAGCGACGCATCACCCATGCTCGAATACACCAAGGAAGTAGTATACATTAATGATTATGAGCTGGCCATTGTAAGGCCCGATGAACTGATCCTTAAAAACCTGGGTAATGAAAAGATTACCCCCTTTGTGACTAAACTGGACTTAAAACTTGCAGCGATCGAAAAAGGAGGGTATGAACATTTTATGCTGAAAGAGATTTTTGAACAACCCAGCACCATTCTGGATTGCTTACGCGGAAGATTAGACGCTTCTGCAGGCATGATCACCATGAGCGGGGTGCAGCAAAATATAGAGGCCTTTAAAACTGCCGGCCGCATTATCATTGTTGCCTGTGGCACAAGCTGGCATGCCGGCTTACTGGCAGAATATATTATTGAAGAGCTTTGCCGCATACCGGTAGAAGTGGAATACGCATCAGAGTTCCGGTACCGCAACCCGGTGATCAATAAGGGTGATATTATTATTGCCATATCGCAAAGTGGCGAAACGGCTGATACCTTAGTTGCCATCAACCGCGCCAAAGAACAGGGGGCAATTATATTTGGGATTGTAAACGTGGTGGGCTCGTCCATCGCGAGGCTCAGTAACGGGGGTGCCTATACGCATGCAGGTCCAGAAATCGGCGTGGCGTCTACCAAGGCATTTACCGGTCAGTTGGCGGTACTCACCATGATGGCATTAAAGATCGCTAAAGAGAAAGGGACGATAGCCGATGAACGATATACCCAATTGTTATTTGAATTAGAATCGGTTCCTGAAAAAGTGGAAGCATTACTAAAAAACGCTGATG
The DNA here is from genome assembly GCA_014379625.1 of Ferruginibacter sp. GTDB lineage: Bacteria > Bacteroidota > Bacteroidia > Chitinophagales > Chitinophagaceae > Ferruginibacter. The sequence continues at coordinate 18,691 of JACMLJ010000060.1, forward strand.
CAATAGAAGCTATTGCTGAAAAATACAAAGATGCCAGTGATGCGTTGTTTTTAGGCAGGGGCTATAATTTCCCGATTGCTTTGGAAGGTGCTTTAAAACTGAAGGAGATCAGCTATATTCACGCGGAGGGCTACCCTGCCGCCGAAATGAAACATGGCCCCATAGCGCTGGTGACAGCAACTTTACCGGTAGTATTTATCGCAACCAATGATACTTACCATGAAAAAATAATAAGCAATATACAGGAAATCAAAGCCCGCAAAGGAAAAGTAATAGCCATTATTACCGAAGGGGACGACGTGATCCCCGGGCTGGCGGATGATGTGTTTTATGTTCCGGCGGCAGATGAAATTATCGCCCCGATACTAAGTTGTGTCCCATTGCAGCTACTCTCCTATTATATGGGTATCGCCCGGGGGGTAGATGTGGATAAGCCAAGGAACCTGGCTAAAAGTGTAACTGTTGAATAATTGATAAACGGATGATGCTATGGTGCTACTGATTTTAGATATTTATAACTTCCCGGGAATTATAAGGGAGACCTGATAGGGTTAAGCAACTTTAATTTAAAAAAATTATCAATTGCCGGTTAACCCACTATCCATTAAAATGAACATCATCATTAAACATCCCGTCAATAACCTTGGGTATAATTTCGTAGAAGAAAAATACATCCCTGAAGGCAGGGACGAGTATTACCTCCGCTACCTTCAGAACCCCAACGGCAATGAATACCGTAAATTATCCGCACACGAAATTGAAGTACTGGTGCGCAACCGCAATACCTCCGACGACTGGAATAATATATTTGTATCCGCTGCTTTTAACCCCGAATTGGTAAAGAACTGCAAATTTTACGGATTGATCCGGATGGGTAAACTTGAACCTTTTTACCTGGAATTTCATAACCTCAGATTGCCAGTTGGCCTCTATAACAGTACCATCATCAGTTGCGATTTTGGCAACAATGTTTGTGTTGATAATGTGAATTACCTTGGCCATTACATTATTGGCAACGAAGTAATGATCGCAAATGTAAATGAACTGGCGGCTACCGATAAAGCAAAATTTGGCAATGGAATTATATTTGACGGGGAAGATGAAAAAGCCCGTATATGGATGGAATTGTGCAATGAAAACGGGGGCAGAAGAGTTATTCCGTTTGACGGGATGCTTGCCGGAGATGCTTATATGTGGAGTAAATTCAGGGACAAGGAAGCATTGATGGAAAAATTCAAGGAATTTACGGATAAAAAATTCGCGAAACAAAGAGGGCGCTACGGAACAGTGGGCGACCGTTCGGTGATTAAAAATTGTAAGATCATTAAGGATGTACTGATAGGTACCGATGCCTATTTAAAAGGGGCCAATAAATTAAAAAATCTTACTATCAACAGTGATGAAAAGCGGACTTCCCAAATTGGGGAAGGCTGCGAACTGGTAAACGGGATAATAGGATACGGGTGCAGGATTTTTTATGGCGTAAAAGCGGTCCGCTTTGTGATGGCCGCGCATTCGCAGTTAAAATATGGCGCCCGTTTGATCAACTCTTACCTGGGCAATAACTCTACCATCTCCTGTTGTGAGGTATTGAATTCATTGATTTTCCCGGCACATGAACAACACCACAACAATTCTTTTTTATGTGCCGCGCTGGTAATGGGCCAAAGCAATATGGCGGCCGGTGCTACTATCGGCAGCAACCACAACAGCCGGGGTGCGGATGGTGAGCTCATTGCGGGCCGGGGCTTTTGGCCGGGGCTCTGTGTAAGCCTGAAGCACAATTCTAAATTTGCCTCATTCACCATCATCGCCAAAGGTGATTTTCCTGCCGAATTGAATATACCCGTCCCTTTTAGTTTGGTAAGCAATGATGTATCTAATAACCAACTCGTGGTTATGCCCGCTTACTGGTTTATGTACAATATGTATGCGCTGGAACGCAATGCCCACAAGTATGTTGACAGGGATAAGCGCACCACCAGGGCCCAGTTGATTGAATATGATTATTTAGCCCCGGATACGATCAATGAAATTTTTTCAGCCCTTGCAATTTTACAATCTTTACAACCCGGCGAAAATGGCATCGCTGAAACGGATGGATGGGAAAACTCATCGCGCAAAACGGTCGTGATCAAAGTACCGAAGTCGATTGCTATCTTTAAAGAACTGGTTCAATATTATGGCACCATAGCATTATTAAAACATTTTCAACAAACTTCGCCAGGCAGTTTTGATGAGTTAAAGAAAACCATATCCGCAAAGATACAGCGCAGTGAATGGCTGAATATCGGAGGACAATTAATTCAACGGTCAGCGGTTGAAAAATTGCAACAGGATATTATCGGCAATAAAGTTAACGGCTGGAACGAGGTACATGATTTTTATAGTTTGCAAAGCGGAAATTATTTTACCGACAAACTGGATCATGCCTATACGTCGCTGCTGGAGATACTTCACATTACCCCAAGGCAATTTACAGCAGGCCTTTTTAAACAATTATTACAACAGGCTGTGTTGACAAGGGAATGGCTATGTAGAGGAATTTATGATTCCAGGGAAAAGGATTACAGCAACCCGTTCCGAAAGATGGTGTATGAAAACAATGAAGAAATGAAAAAAGTGGTGGGCAGGATAGAAGACAATACTTTTATTCAGCAGCAAACGGGCCAGTTAGATGAAATGAAAAAACAGGTGAAAGCTGTTATTCGTAAGTTGAAATTATGATGGCAGTTGGTTTCCCGGAACCGCATCCCGGCGCAAACAAGGATTCAGAAAAACAGGGCGGTCATTGGGGGCAGCCTGTTTACTTTTGTATATTTTTAAAAATAAAAAATTGAAGCGACTCCTATCGATCACCATCTTTTTAATGATGGCAACTTTGGCAAAAAGCCAATCCATCACACAAATAAAAAAAACGCTCGACACCACGCACGACCCTATTGGTTATGTAAAATACGGGCTCAAAAAAAAGTATAGAATAGATACGGTAACGGTAGTGAGTACCACCTCTTTCCTTGGACTGGCTGATAGCCTTGCCTACAAAGGGAAAATTGGTAAAGTGTATGGCCCGTTTAAAGGCGCTAATTATTTAATAAAGGTACTGGCCAAAGTGCCCAACACTTTTTATCATGTAAGTCATATCCTGATAGATACAGGAACTTTTAGCCGGAAGTTTGCCGATTCTCTCGCGGGCAATATCATTGAAAAAATAAAAACCGACAGCAGCAATTTTGAAACTATGGCAAGAACTTATAGCGCGGACAATAGCACTGCATATAAAGGAGGTGACCTGGGATGGTTTATCCGCGGGGCAATGTTGCCCCAATTGGATGAAGCGATCGCGGCCCACAAAAAAGGAGATCTGTTTAAAGTTTGGACCCCGGCAGGTTTGCATGTAGTAACCATTACGGA
>JACMLJ010000061.1 GCA_014379625.1 Ferruginibacter sp.
GAAAGGAATTTCCATTAGAGGATCAGACCAGGACGGATAAATATGATGAGATGTTTGGAAGATAAACGAAGGGCCCATAACATGTAAATCATCTGTTACCGGTATTGCCGGATTTGTATATAGCTAAAAACCTAGAAGATAACAGGCTAAGTTTTAATAATCTAAAAGCTGCGTAAAAATATTAAAGCCAGATTAATGAGTGACCATATTCTTTTACCGGAAGGAAGTATAGAAAGACAAACCACGACGCTCAACCTGGGGCCTACCCATCCCGCAACACATGGGGTATTTCAAAATATTTTGGAACTTGATGGTGAACGCATTATGAAGGCAACTTCTACTGTTGGCTACATTCACAGGGCTTTTGAAAAATTGGCGGAAAGAAGGCCGTTGTATCAGATTACTCCCCTTACCGATCGTTTAAATTATTGCTCTTCACCTATCAATAATATGGGCTGGCATATCACCTGTGAAAAATTACTGGGTATTCAGTTACCAAAGCGGGTGGATTATCTAAGGATTATTATAATGGAGTTGTCGAGAATTTCGGATCATTTGATCTGTAATTCAATAGTAGGGGTAGATAGTGGTGCTTACTCTGGTTTTCTTTACCTTATGCAGTTCAGGGAACTGATCTACGAAATATATGATGAGGTTTGTGGCTCCCGCCTTACCACAAATATCGGCCGTATAGGGGGCTTTGAAAGAAATTTCACCAATACTGCCTTCGAAAAACTTGAGCAATTTTTAGCTACTTATCCAAAGCAGTTAAAAGAATTTGAAGCCATGTTTACCCGGAACCGTATTTTTATGGAACGCACAATCGGTTGCGGCGCTATTTCTGCCGAAAGGGCATTAAATTACGGATTTACAGGTCCTAATTTAAGAGCGGCCGGCGTTGATTATGACGTACGCGTTCATACCCCTTACAGTTCTTACGAGGATTTGGAATTCACCATACCTGTAGGAAAAACCGGCGATTGTTATGATCGCTTTTTAGTGCGCGAGGAAGAAATGTGGCAGAGCCTGAGCCTGATTGAACAGGCTTACAAAAAAGTACAGGAATTTAAAGGTACCGATGCGGAAGTATTTCATGCAGATGCACCCGCCTACTATTTGCCGGAGAAGAAAGACGTATACACGAAAATGGAGGCCTTAATTTATCACTTTAAAATCATCATGGGAGAAACTGATATTCCGGTAGGGGAAGTGTATAGTTCAGTAGAAGGGGGAAATGGGGAACTGGGATTTTATCTTGTCAGTGATGGAGGGAGAACCCCGTACCGTTTGCATTTCCGCAGGCCCTGTTTCATTTATTACCAGGCATTTCCCGAACTGGTTCAGGGTGGCATGCTTAGCGATGCAGTAATAACAATGAGTAGTTTAAATTTAATAGCGGGAGAGTTGGATGCGTAAAGCGCTTGTCTTTGCGGTGGTGGATAACTTAAGGTGTTTAATTAATATTGTTCGGTAGATCTTTTTATAGATTGTTGTGATTTTGTCAATCTGGCTTTATTCTGCTATGTGGCCCCAGATCATGGATGTGCCGCGCACATGTACTGGTATTTCTTTATTCAACATATTAAATGCAATAGCTCATTTGGAGTTCCCGAAACTATGATACAATTTTCAGATGAAAAATTAAATACGATAAACGAGATAATAAAGCGTTATCCTGATGGCAAGCACAAAAGTGCATTGTTACCGGTACTGCATTTGGCCCAGGAAGAGTTTGGTGGGTGGCTGGATACGCCGGTAATGGATTATGTGGCCACCCTACTCAAAATTGAACCTATCGAAGTATACGAAGTGGCAAGCTTTTACAGCATGTACAACCTAAAGCCTGTTGGAAAATATGTATTTGAAGTATGCCAAACAGGTCCCTGCATGTTAAATGGCAGCGACCAGATTATCGATTATATCAAACAGCAATTGAATATTGGTATTGGCCAAACAACAATAGATGGATTGTTCACCTTAAAAACGGTGGAGTGCCTGGGTGCATGCGGTTATGCGCCAATGATGCAATTGGGCAAAACTTACCGCGAACACCTAACCAAAGATAAAGTGGATGCAATTGTTGAGGAGTGCAGGGCAAAAGCAAATTGAAGAATGGGAATAACCAATGCTATATTAAAAGTAAAAGAGCACCGCAAATCAGAAAAAGTTGCTGAAGTTAATTTTCTGATAGATAGTGGGGCGGTGTACAGCCTGGTACCAGGGAAAATTCTTGATGAATTAGCTATTGAACCTTATAAGGAAATGAGTTTTTCTTTAGCGGATGGCACCACTTTAAAACGAAAAGTATGCAGCGCCTATTTTGAATATGAAGGCGAAGGAGGGCCTGCGCCGGTTGTTTATGGTGAGGAGGGTGACGAAGCGCTGTTAGGCGCCACAACTTTGGAATCTTTAGGGTTGGTGTTAAACCCATTTACGAGAACCTTGCATCCCATGCGGATGTTAATGACTAAATTGAGGCATTGATCAATCGAAATGCAGCAAAAATTAATTTTGGTATATTATTAAGCCTATTGCTGATCAGTGGAATTGTTTTATCGGTGTATTATTTTTTTGTTGCAGAATATGATGAAAAATCTATCATCGGATTAATATCCATGGCAATAGTAATGTCAGTTTTTATTTGCAGCGCTATTTATCGGGCTAATCCAGGTTTATTTGATGATAAAAAAATTAGCAGCTAATTGATAGTTTTAAAAGTATGAGTAGAAAATTATTATTAGACAAAGAACATGTTCCGGGCATCCGCGGTTACGATGTATATCGCCGGGAAGGCGGTTACCGCAGTGTTGAGAAAGCGCTGAAACTTACCCCTGCGGAAATTGTAGAAGAAGTAAAAAGGAGCGGCTTACGTGGCAGGGGAGGGGCCGGTTTCCCCACGGGTATGAAATGGAGTTTTTTGGCAAAGCCGGAAGGGGTGGCCCGCTACCTGGTTTGTAACGCCGATGAAAGTGAACCCGGTACTTTCAAAGACCGTTACCTGATGGAATTTATCCCTCACCTGCTGATTGAAGGAATGATTGTTTCATCCTTTGCCCTGGGCAGTAATGTTAGTTATATTTATATCAGGGGAGAGTATGCCTGGATCACTGATATTGTGGAAAATGCAATAGCAGAAGCAAAGCAAAACGGCTGGCTGGGAAAAAACATAATGGGTACCGGTTTTGATTGCGAATTGTACGTTCAACGGGGGGCCGGCGCTTATATCTGTGGTGAAGAAACCGCCCTGATAGAAAGCCTGGAAGGCAAGAGGGGAAACCCAAGAATTAAACCACCGTTTCCAGCAGTGAAAGGTTTATGGGATTGCCCCACGGTGGTGAACAATGTAGAAACACTGGCCGCCGTGGTACCAATCATCAATGAAGGAAGTGAAGCCTATTCAAAAATTGGTGTGGGTAAAAGTACCGGAACAAAATTGATCTCTGCCTGTGGCAATATCAATAAACCCGGCATCTACGAAATAGACATGACCATATCTGTAGAAGAATTTATTTATAGTGACGAATATTGTGGGGGTATACCAAACGGTAAACAGTTGAAAGCCTGCATACCCGGTGGTTCATCCGTTCCTATATTGCCGGCCAATTTATTATTAACTACGGCAAAAGGTGAAAAGCGTTTGATGAACTATGAAAGCCTGGCTGATGGAGGTTTTGCCACTGGAAGCATGATGGGTAGTGGTGGCTTTATAGTACTGGATGAAGACCAGTGCGTGGTGAGGCATACAATGACCCTTGCAAGATTCTATCATCATGAGAGTTGCGGCCAGTGCAGCCCCTGCCGCGAAGGGACCGGCTGGATGGAAAGAATACTAAAGAAGATCGAGAACGGAAAAGGAGAAATGAAAGATATAGATTTGCTTTGGGATATACAGCGTAAAATAGAAGGCAATACGATTTGTCCCCTCGGTGATGCGGCGGCCTGGCCGGTAGCAGCGGCCATCCGGCATTTCAGGGACGAGTTTGAATGGCATGTGTTAAACCCGGACGACTGCCTGAAAAGAAATTATGGACTGGCGCACTATGCAGATCCGGTATATGTGCCGGTGACCGCTTAAAAATGTTGAATGAATTTTAAATGTGACGAAAATCAACCAAACTGTTTTTCTTTTACCAACAGGTATAAAGTGTATGTAAAAAGTCAAGCAAACGAAGAGTAAGTACTGCCGGCCAGTTATGGAATTAAAAACTTAGATTGAGTTTTTTAAAAACAATAAGCACAACTCAAATTTAGATTTGTTACAAATGCCTGAAGAAACAAAACCAATACCGCCTTCCACCTTTAAAGTAACCATCGACAATATTACCATCGATGTACCGGTTGGTACTACTGTGCTAAATGCAGCCCGTAAAATTGGGGGCGATGTGGCGCCGCCCGCAATGTGCTATTATAGTAAGTTGCAGGGTAGCGGCGGAAAATGTCGTACCTGCCTGGTAGAAATAGCAGCCGGCTCTACAGTAGATCCAAGACCAATGCCAAAGCTCGTGGCCTCCTGCCGCACCACCGTAATGGATGGGATGATCGTAAAAAATATTACCAGCGATAAAGTAAAAGACGCAAGAGCGGGCGTGGTGGAATTCTTACTATTGAACCATCCCCTGGATTGCCCCATCTGCGACCAGGCCGGTGAATGTCATCTGCAGGACCTTGGCTATGAACATGGAAAAGAAGGTACGCGCTATGAATTTGCAAGAAGAACTTTTACAAAAGAAGACATTGGTCCCTACATACAGTTGCACATGACCAGGTGTATTCTTTGTTACCGCTGCACTTACGTGGCTGATCAGTTAACAGATAAAAGGGTGCATGGTATTTTAGACAGGGGCGAACACGCAGAAATTTCCACCTATATTTCTAAAGCAATCGATAATGATTTTAGCGGTAACATGATTGACGTATGCCCGGTGGGGGCTTTAACTGATAAAACATTCCGGTTTAAAAACCGGGTTTGGTTTACAAAACCCGTGGATGCACACCGGAATTGTACAACGCCCGGCTGCTGTGGTAAAACTACCCTATGGCTGCGTGGTGATGAAGTGTACCGGGTAACCGCCCGTAAGGATGAATGGGGAGAGGTGCAAAGTTATGACGGAAAACCCGGCTGGATTTGCAATGAATGCCGCTTCGATAAAAAGAAAACGGGCGATTGGGTTGTAGAAGGGCTTACAAAAATCAACCGTCATTCTGTGATTTCACAGGGAAATTACGATGGATTGGTTATCCCTAAAGAAACAATCCAGGAAGTCATGGGTGGCAGGGATCCAAAAATATTAATGGACATCCATGATGAAAGCGAGGTAAATGAGCCTGGTATTCACCTGAGTGAAATAAACGGTCCGGCTCATTCGGATACTTTTGCCACCAACCCATGAAGCGGGTATTAGGGCAACAGCTAAAATAAAATGAGTATAATTATTTGTTTGCCTGTATAGTTGTTTACAAATGCTGAAGAGCTGGCAAAGGAATTAGAACAGGGTTGAATCGCTCAGGTACAAGGCATGCACAATTAAAATAATGCGGTAGCGGGTTGAAGGAGTTCCACAGAGGTATGCCGTACAAGTGAGTGACACAACAATGATGCACAGAGATATTCAGGCCGGTTAAAAATATTTTATACGATAGATTATGTTATTATCCATTGATTTGTCTTTAATTCTCGAAAAATTTGTTTTGATCGTTGTGGTGGTAATGTCTTCACTGGTGATCGCCATGTACGCTACTTTTGCGGAACGTAAAGTAGCTGCCTTTATGCAGGACAGGCGCGGGCCTAATCGCGCAGGACCTTTTGGTTTATTGCAGCCGGTAGCGGATGGGTTGAAATTGTTTTTTAAAGAAGAGATCATTCCTGATTTGTCTTCCAAATTTTTATTTATCCTGGGGCCATGCCTGGCGATGTTAACAGCGATGATGACCGGGGCGGTAATACCATGGGGGGATAAGGTTCATTTTTTTGGAAGGGATATTCCGTTACAGATCGCCGATATCAATATTGGTATTTTATATGTTTTTGGTGTGGTTAGTCTGGGTGTGTACGGTATCATGATCGGAAGCTGGGCAAGTAATAATAAATTTTCCCTGATGGGGGGATTAAGGGCGGCCTCACAGATTATAAGTTATGAACTGGCAATGGGTATAGCATTAATTGCATTGCTGATGACCACCGGTACTTTAAGCCTTAAAGAAATAGTAGAACAACAGCAGCAGCATTGGTATAGCTGGAATATTATCAAACAACCCCTGGGCTTTTTGATTTTTTTGATTTGCGCCTTTGCTGAATGCAACCGCACTCCTTTTGATCTGCCCGAAGCGGAAAATGAACTTATCGGGGGATACCATACAGAATATTCTTCCATGAAACTCGGTTTTTTTCTTTTTGCGGAATACATCAATATGTTCCTGAGCAGCGCGGTAATGGTGAGTTTATTTTTTGGCGGGTACGATATCCCTTTTGTAAACGATGCTTCACTGGCAGAAACAATAGGAGTTAACTGGATTGCATTAATCCATACGGGGTTGTTTTTATTCAAAGCGGCCTGTTTCCTCTTTCTTTTCATGTGGGTGCGATGGACTATTCCGCGTTTCCGGTACGATCAGTTGATGAACCTGGGATGGAAAATATTGATCCCGCTCGCGCTGATCAACATGCTGGTAACCGGGGCTTTTATTTTATTCCAGGAAAATAACTGGCATTTCTAAACAATAAAAATATATTTGCGCAACAATTTGTGTTGCTTCAAATACAAAAAATATGCAAGCATTAACTAACAGGGCCAGAGAAGTAGAACGCAAGCCAATGAGTTTGCTGGAAAGGGCTTACCTGCCTGCTATCTTTAAAGGCATGGTCATCACCTTCGGCCACATGTTCAAAAAAAAGCCAACCATTAATTACCCCGAAGTAACTCGTCCTTTTAGCCCTGTATTCAGGGGGCTGCATATTTTAAACAGGGATGAAGAAGGAAGGGAAAATTGTACCGCCTGTGGTTTATGCGCGGTGGCTTGTCCGTCGGAAGCCATTACAATGGAGGCCGCTGAAAGAAAAGCCGGTGAAGAACATTTATACCGGGAAGAAAAATATGCCGCCAAATATGAAATCAATATGTTGCGTTGTATTTTTTGTGGTTTATGTGAAGAAGCTTGCCCTAAGGACGCTATATATTTAAGCGAAACATTTGCCCCTGCCAATTTTCAGCGAAAAGGGTTTATATACGGAAAAGAAGATTTATTGATTCCAAACCCGGTTACCGAACCAGCGGCTTATGCTAAAGCGAAGGGGGGAAGGGTAAAAATAAAATAGTCATTTATAAAATACCTTCCTGTTTACAGGAATGAATACAGAGACTTATGAATGTAATAGAAATATTATTTTGGTTTTTAAGTGTAATGGCTTTAGGGGGAGCGGTGATGGTGGTTTCCAGTAAAAGCCCGGTTCATAGCATTTTGTATTTGATCCTCACCTTCTTCGCCATTTCGGGCCATTATATTTTAATGAATGCGCAGTTTTTAGCCATTGTAAATATCATCGTTTACGCGGGTGCAATTATGGTATTGTTTTTATTTGTAGTAATGTTGATGAATTTAAACGCAGACTCTGAACCACATCAAAAAAATAAATGGATTTTGTATATCGGCGGCATTGCGGGTGGAAGCCTTTTATTAATAATTGTTGCTGCACTAAAGCAAACTGCAGCAGCTACCCAGTTGGTTCAAATGAATAGTGGTAATACGGGATTGATCAAAAATTTAGGCATGCTATTGTTTACAGACTATGTTTTTCCATTTGAAATAAGCAGCATATTATTCTTGAGCGCCATGATCGGGGCCGTGATCATTTCAAAAAAAGAAGCATAAAAAATTTAACCCTTAATAAAATTGTATGAAAAAATGGATCATGGGTGCCTGCTTTGCAATATCAATGGCGGGCATTTCATTTGTGCTGTTTGCTGCCCCTACAATCTTTCAGCAGGGCAATATCATTTACAATGCAATGAGTTTTCAAAAAAAGTTTGCAATCAACCAGTCATTTTTCACCATTCATTTTTACAGCATCAATCCAATGAGAATGAATCCAGCGCGGGCGGGGATATCATTCATATAAATCAACAATAAGTATATGCCGGTATATTATTACATATTTTTAGCAGTAGCACTATTCAGTATCGGGGTAATAGGAGTACTCATCCGTAGAAATATGATTATAATATTTATGTGTGTTGAGCTAATGTTGAACGCCGCCAATTTATTGCTGGTGGCATTTTCAAAAATGCACCAGCAGGTACTCGGAGATATTAAACCAACCGCCGCCAGTGATGCACAGGTATTTGTATTTTTTATAATGGTGGTGGCAGCGGCAGAAGTAACGGTAGGCCTGGCCATCATTGTTATGTTGTATAGAAACACGCATTCGGTGGATGTGAATTTTTTGAACAGGTTGAAGAATTAAATCTCCATCCCCGCGGCCGCCGGGAGTATGGGAGTAGAATTATAATTGAATAAATTTTAATAAAAAAACTACATGCTAAAAAAATGTAGATAAAATCCCCGTTCAGGGGTTAGGGGCTTATGAATAATTCATTACAAATAGTTTGGTTGATACCGTTTTTGCCGTTGATTGGTTTTTTGATCAATGGATTGGGTAGAAATAATTTATCCAAAACACTTGCCGGCCTTATCGGCAGTGGCGTAATACTGGCTTCTTTCCTGATCAGTGTATACGTGTTTTTTATTGTAAAAGATGGCAATACGCACCTTGCTCATTATTTTGATTTCATTAATACTGCCTCCATTAAAGTGGGATTTGATTTCCAGGTCGATCAACTGTCTTCCCTTTTCTTATTGATCATAACAGGCGTTGGCTTTTTAATACATGTATACTCCACTTCCTACATGCAGGCAGAAGAACCAAAGGATTTTGCGAAATATTTCTCCTTTCTGAACCTGTTTGTCTTCTCTATGTTGCTGCTGGTAATGGGCGGCAATTACATCATTATGTTCATTGGATGGGAAGGCGTTGGATTATGTTCTTACCTGTTGATTGGCTACTGGTTTAAAAATAACGACTATAATAACGCGGCAAAAAAGGCTTTCATCATGAACCGGATAGGTGACCTTGGGTTTTTGCTTGCTGTATTTTGGTTACTGGCTAAACTCGGCACAGCCGATTATCATGAAGTGTTTGCCAATACAGCTAAACTAACTGCTTTTGATATAACCGGTATCACCCTGTTATTATTTGTAGGTGCCACCGGTAAAAGTGCGCAGATCCCGCTGTACACCTGGCTGCCTGATGCGATGGCGGGCCCCACCCCGGTAAGTGCATTGATACATGCCGCTACAATGGTTACCGCGGGTATTTATATGATCGCCCGCAGCAATATTTTATTTACCATGGCCCCGGCTACTCAAACCGTAGTGGCAATCATTGGGCTTGCCACAGCAATTCTTGCTGCCACCATCGCCCTAAAACAAAATGATATTAAAAAAGTACTGGCATACTCCACGGTTAGCCAGTTAGGGTATATGTTTTTGGGATTAGGCGTAGGCGCCTATACCGGTGCCGTTTTTCATGTAATGACACATGCATTTTTTAAAGCATTATTATTTCTTGGGGCAGGTAGCGTGATACATGCAATGGGCGGCGAACAGGATATGCGGAACATGGGTGGATTAAAAAAACACATGAGCATCACTCATATAACTTTCTTATTGGGTTGTTTGGCTATTGCAGGAATGCCGCCATTCTCCGGGTTCTTTTCCAAAGATGAAATTCTGGCCGCTGCGTTTGCAAAAAACCCGGCTTTCTGGGTGATAGGCGTGTTGGGCGCTTTGATGACTGCCTTCTACATGTTCCGTTTGTATGCAATGACATTCCAGGGAAAATTCAGGGGAACAACCGAACAGGAACATCATTTACATGAAAGTCCTGCCGCTATCACTTTCCCTTTAATTATACTGGCGATTTTGGCTGTAATTGGAGGGTGGATCGGCATACCTGAAATCTTCATGCAGGGTGGGCACCGACTGGAGGCCTTTCTTGAACCCATTTTCACACAAAGCAATGTTATTGCGGCAAAGCACGAAATGCCGCATGTTACGGAATATACGCTGATGGCGATATCAGTTCTGGCGGCTTTGATTGCATTGGTATACGCCTGGAATAAATTCAGTAAATATCAAAAAACCAGCACCGAAGAAGCAGGCATTGGAAAAGTATTGGCGAATAAATGGTACGTAGATGAATTGTACGAAGCAATATTTGTAAAACCATTACAATCATTAACAGCTTTCCTTACCAATATTATTGAAAAAAATATCATTGATGGTTTTGTTAACGGGGTTGGCAAAGCAGTAAATTATGGAAGCCGGCAGATCAGGTTGTTGCAGAATGGACTCGTTGGAACCTATGTTCTGTTAATGGTGCTTGGTATTTTAATATTATTTATTATTCAATTGTTTTTGTAAAATATATTCCTGATGTTTGGTAATGACATAACGATCCCTCATTTATTAATCTTCTTTCCGTTGGTAGCGGGACTTATTACTTTTTTCATTAAGAAAGACGCATCCGTAAAAGCATGGAGTTTATTTTCCGCCATTATTACTTTATTCATATCATTTGCAAGTCTTTATTATCGTAACAACACTGCATTAAGCGGCCTGGCTTTTAATTATGAATGGCTGAAGTATATGGGCGCCAGTTTTTCTGTCAGTTTAGATGGTATGGGCCGGTTACTCACCTTTTTAACCGCCCTTTGTTTTCCTGTTATTTTTATTGCCACTTTTAAAACTTTGTATAAAAATCCAAAAGCCTTTTATGGCTTAATGTTGTTATCACAGGCCGGGTTGATGGGGGTATTTCTTTCAACGGATGCCTTGTTATTTTATTTCTTTTGGGAACTGGCACTAATCCCGGTTTACTTTTTATGCAGCCGTTGGGGTGGCGAAAAAAGAATACCCGCAACATTTAAATTTTTCATTTACACATTTACCGGCTCATTGTTAATGCTGATCGGGATAATTTATGTTTACCTCCACACAGGCGCTACGCCCTATTCGGATCATAGCTTTTCTATGCAGGCTTTTCATTCAGTTTCATTAATGCCATCTCAGCAAAACTGGTTGTTTTGGTTATTCTTTATTGCCTTTGCGGTTAAAATGCCCGTCTTCCCTTTTCATACCTGGCAGCCGGACACTTACGAACAATCAGCTACCGCCGTTACAATGGTATTAAGCGGGGTAATGGTAAAGATGGGGTTATTTGGGGTGATACGTTGGTTACTGCCATTGTTTCCTGCTGCAGTCGCCAGGTTTGATAATATAGTAATTGTTTTATCGGTGATAGGAATGATTTACGCCAGTATGATTGCGATCAAACAAGATGACCTGAAACGCCTCGTTGCTTATTCTTCAATTGCGCATATTGGCTTAATGTGTGCTGCAATTTTTACCCTGCAGCAAATTGCTCTCGAAGGTGTGATGATACAAATGTTTAGTCATGGTATCAATATTATTGGAATGTGGATTGTAATTGACTTAATTGAAAAGCAAACTGGTACACGAAAAATATCTCAACTGGGAGGAGTTTCGCAGAAAGCGCCGGTATTAACGATCCTGCTGGTGGTGATAGCTCTTGCCAATATAGCATTGCCCCTGACCAATGCCTTTGTCGGTGAGTTATTAATGTTTAGCGGCCTGTTTAAGTTTAGTTTCTGGTACACAGCCATCGCAGGTTTAAGCATAATACTGGCGGCAGTATATACTTTGGCAATGGTTCAAAAAGTTTTTTATGGAACTACCAATCCGTTAACTGCTACAATGAACGAAATTTCATGGAATGAAAAAATGATACTGAGTGTTATTGTGATAATAATATTGATGACAGGTGTTTATCCACAACCGTTTTTCAATTTAACAAAAGATACAATAGCAACAATTATTACAAGTTTTAAATAATAGTGATTTTAAATTAATCCCGCCTCAGGCGGAACGGGGCGACAATATGAATGCAATTATATTAACAGCAATCTGGGGAATCATACTGATGTTTGGAGGCGTATTCTTCAAAAATAAGGCTACGCCTAAATATTGGGCTATTGCAGGTCTTGTGGCAATCATTATAGCCAACTGTCTTGAATTGCAATCCGGCGAACCATTCTTTGCAATAAATGTCAGTAATATGCTGTCATTTAACAGCTTTAATTTAACTTTTATTGCGGTTGCATTGAGTTGTACATTGTTATACTTTTTATTAAGTGGGAGGGATATTGAAAAAGTAGGTGCCAACACACCTGAATATTTCGCCCTGATATTTTTTGTGTTGTGCGGGGTTTGCCTTGCAGCTACATTTAACACACTGCTCATCTTATTTCTGGGTATTGAGATAATGTCGATACCACTTTATATTTTAACCGGTAGTGATAAACGCAATTTAAAAAGTAATGAGGCTGCTTTAAAATATTTTTTGATGGGCGCATTCTCTACCGGTATCATGCTGATGGGGATTGCTTTTTTATACGGGGGTAATAGCGAAGGGTCATTCTTTATTAATAACATCAATCTGGGCGAAGGTAAGATGCCGGTAATGATTGCAATAGGAATGGTATTTTTAATGATTTCCATGTCATTTAAAGTGTCGGCCGCCCCCTTTCATTTCTGGACGCCCGATGTGTACGATGGAGCTCCCACTGTTTTCACTTCATTTATGGCAACGATCGTTAAGGTGGGCGGGTTCATTGCCTTTATCCGTTTATTTGAAAACTCCTTTGGTAAAGTACACGGGCAGTGGCAAATGTTGATTGCTGTAATTACTGCGGCAACCTTATTTATTGGCAACCTAACTGCGGTTTTTCAACAAAGTGTAAAACGGATGTTAGCCTATTCAAGTATTGCCCAGGCCGGTTTTATGTTACTGGCAATTTTTGCTTTAAATGACACGGCCAAAGAGGGGTTGATTTTATATTCAGCGGCATATAGTTTAGCTACTATCGGTTTATTTGCAATACTGATTAAAATGCACGACTATACTATTGACGGTTTTAACGGGTTGGGAAAACAACAACCGGTATTGGCAGTTACGGCAACCATATTTTTGTTATCCCTTACAGGTATCCCCCTTACAGCAGGTTTTCAAAGTAAATTTTTTATGTTGATGGCTGCGCTTAGGGATGGTCATCAGCACTGGCTGGTTTTATTTGCTGTATTGTGTGCTGCAGTGAGTGCGTATTACTATTTTAAGATCATACAGGCTATGTTCTTCAAAGAAGGTAGTCAGGATGTAAAAGACCATGGTTCAATTGCCTTAGGAGAAAATATTACGCCTGCTTTTAAGTTACTGCTTATTATCACCGCAGTACTAATCATAGTTTTGGGCTTATTCCCCTGGCTGATAACAGAATGGTTGCATTATTAAATCGCCAGGCTTCATCGGAATCGGGTAAGAATTGATTTACCTGTTTTTATGGATTGCCTGAAATTTCAATCTTGAATACCTTTTCTGCCGGTTTATTTATTACAAAATATAAACTTTTATCGTAGCAAGTAGTTTTTCGGAATTAACTTTAGTTTCAATTATAGTTCCATGAAGACAGTAGATTCCATTGCACTCTCCTATAATACTATTAAAGGTAACCGGTTACGTACCGCAATTACGGTAATTATTATAGCATTGGGTATTATGGCATTGATAGCCATTATAACTGCCGTTGAAGCCGTTAACCAGAGCCTTACAAAAAGCTTTTCCACTATGGGGGCCAATGCATTCAGCATCAGGTTTAAGGAACGCAATATACAATTTGGAGGCGGGCCAAACCGCGACAAAGCGAAAAAATCGAACCGTAAATCATTGGTATCTAAAAAATCGAGCGAAGGAAAACTGATCACTTTTGATGAGGCAAGGACATTTAAAAACCTGTATACTTTTCCCGCCAAGGTTGGAATCGCCTTAGCCGGCCCGGGTGGAGTCATAGTTAATACAGATACTAAAAAAACAAACCCCGATATACGGGTGATAGGTGGTGATGAAAACTATTTACAGTTGAATGGATACGAATTGTCTTATGGCAGGGATTTTAATGAAACAGATGTGGAATCCGGCAGAAGCGTGTGTGTAATAGGTAATGTAATAGCTCAAAAACTATTCGGTGATAATACCCAACGTGCTATTGATAAGATTATCAGCGTATCAAATAATAAGTACAGGGTAATTGGTATTTTAAAAGATAAAGGTAGCAGCGCTTTTATGAATGCAGACAAAGTGATAATTACCACTTATAACAACATCCGTCGCATTTACGGCTCCGAAAATAAATCTTACAATATAGCCATTATGGTAAATGATTTAAAGATGATGGATGTGGCAGTAGGAGAGGCAAAAGGTTCCTTTAGGCCGGTTCGTAAATTAGAGGTGAAAGAAGATGATAATTTTTACATAGATAAGAGTGACAGTATTGCTCAGTCATTGATGAAGAACTTAGGTTTCTTAAAGTACGCTACATTGGCGATTGCACTGATTACCCTTATTGGAGCGGCTATTGGTTTAATGAATATCATGTTAGTTGCAGTTAACGAACGGACTAAAGAAATAGGTTTGATCAAATCCCTGGGGGGAAAAGCATCAGAAGTACGGGCCCAGTTTCTTTGGGAATCAATCCTTATAAGCCTGATGGGGGCGATAGTGGGCATTATATCTGGGATACTGTTTGGAAACATTGTTGCATTAATGCTAAAGACAGGTTTTGTGATCCCATGGGTATGGATTATTATCGGGGTATTAGTATGTTCTTTGGTCGGATTAGTGGCAGGCATTTACCCTGCTTATAAAGCTGCAAAACTAGACCCTATCGTAGCTTTGCGCTATGAATAGTAAACATATTTTCCTTGCTGTTTTGGTTTTGAAAACTTCGGAATTCCTAAATCTGTACACGCCTTTTTAAAAAAGTTTGATTTTTTTTTAAGTGAGGTTGTTTATTGAATTAATTTATTAACTTGTGCATCACGAAAAAAAATTCTAATCATTTTTTGATTGTAGAAATAGTTTTTTTGCTTAGCATTGTAGAACGAAATATTTATTCAAACCTCATTTCACTTTAACACACTAAAAATCGAACGTTATGGCAGAAACAAAAACAACTGCAAATGTAAAACCATCTACATCAGTACAGGTAAAAAAATCCAGTAATTCTATATCCTGGATTGCGCCGGTGGTTTGTATAGTCATTGGATATGTATTCTGGAGGTTTATTCTTGGCGATTCATCCGGATTTACCAAGCCAGCTTCAGGTGCGTTCTGGCCTGCACATGAGGGTCCAAAAGGAGCTTTAAATAAGATGTATTTGGGAGGTATTATCGTACCTGTGTTAATTGGATGCCTTTTAATTGTTATAACTTTTGTGATAGAGAGAATGTTAACTATTTCCAAGGCTACAGGTACGGGCAGCAATGCTGATTTTGTTCGTAAAGTACAATACCATCTTGCTAACAAAAACGTTGATGCTGCTTTGTCGGAATGTGATAAACAAAAAGGGTCAGTTGGAAATGTGATGAAAGCAGGATTGCACCGCTACAAGGAAATGATTAGTAACTCAGAATTGTCTACAGATCAAAAAGTGATGGCTATTCAAAAGGAAGTGGAAGAAGCTACCTCACTTGAGTTGCCAATGTTGGAAAAAAACCTGGTATTCTTATCAACGCTTGCTTCTGTTGCAACATTGATTGGTTTGTTAGGAACTGTGGTAGGTATGATCAAAGCATTTTCCGCCCTTGGGGAAGATTCTGGTGGAGGAGCTGCCGCAACCCAATTATCGGTAGGTATTTCTGAAGCATTATACAATACTGCGTTGGGGATTGGTACATCAGCGCTGGCGATAATATTTTATAACGTATTTACTACACGCATTGATGGAATTACTTATGGTATTGATGAATCAGGTTTTACTTTAACTCAAAGTTTTGGATCACTTTACAAGTAATGGTATGGAAATCATAATCAGTCGCATCTAAAAGTAAAACAATAAAATTTCCTCAAAATGCCAAAAGTTAAATTACCAAGAAAGAGCACGGCTGTTGATATGACCGCAATGTGTGATGTGGCTTTTTTGCTGTTGTCTTTTTTTATTCTGGCTACGAAAACTAAACCACCTGAAGCCGTAGCAGTTGTAACCCCAACATCAGTAGCCACAAAAATTGCTAAAGAAGATGCTATTTTAGTGACCCTCACTAAAGAAGGTAAAGTGTATTTAATGTTGGGTGATAAGTCGAAAAAAGAAGCCATACTTGAAGATGTTAATACCACTAAAGCGCTGGGATTGTCGCCTGCGGAATTAACAAAGCTTAGAAAAATGGAATTTATTGGCATGCCTTTTAATAAAATTAAAAGCATGTTACAATTAACTGAGCCCATGGAGCCAAAGAAGATGGAAGGGATTCCGATTGGGGATAGCGCTAACAATGAGCTAACTGATTGGATAGGTAGCGTGGTCCGTTCTTATTCAGGCGAAAGTATGGATAACCTTAATCTTTTGGTTAAGGGCGATAATGATTCTAAATACCCATCCTTTAAATTCATCAAGGATGCTTTTAAGCGCAATGATATTTTTAAGTTTAAAATTGTTACAAACCCTGAAGGTATTCCTGCAGATTCAGAATTAGCCCTGAATCCTCCGGGGGCAGAAAAAAAATAATTATCCCCACTTTGCTCTTCCTAAATTGAGCAACTAAAATTTACTGATATGGCAGAAATGGATACATCGTCCGGTGGCGGGCACAAAAAAGGACCTGGCGTCAAAAAATCCAAAAAAATGAGTACGAGAGTGGATTTAACCCCCATGGTGGATCTGGGGTTTCTACTTATTACCTTCTTTGTATTTACTACTACCATGAGCACACCAACGGCCATGGCTATGAATGAACCCAAGGATGACCCGGATAACCAGTTGAAAGTAAAAAATTCAGGGGCAATGACTTTATTGTTAGGTAAGAATGACCAGGTATACTATTACTTTGGTGAATTATCTCCTACTGAAGCATCTTCCCAATTTAAAAGCAGCAATTTTAAGGACATCCGCCAGATAATTCTTGATAAAAAAAAGGCAACGCCGATTGGTGATTTGATGTACATTATCAAATCAGATAAAGAAGCTACCTTTAAAAATGCGATAAATATTTTGGATGAAATGGCTATTAACGCGGTACCTCCCGGTCACTATGCTGAGGTAGATATGAGCGATACCGAGGCCCAGTTAATTAAATTAACAGAGGATGCAAATGGTATCAAATAGTTTATGGAATTGGTTAAATTTTGAATCTGATTACTAAAGCATTTTACGATGGAAACAAATAAAATTTTAAACGCCGATATCCTCGATATAATCTTCGATGGTAAGAACAAACAGTATGGCGCTTATGAACTTCGAAAAACCTATAATAAACGCTTGACTAAGGCAATCATTATCACGGTTTCCTTAGTGTTATTTGCCTTTTTGGGTACTGTATTTTCAAGTATGATCCAAAAAAATTCAAAAGAGGAAATAGAGGTTTTAGATACTCAGATGGCGGAAGTTAAAAAGAGTGATGCACCCCCACCCCCACCACCTCCTCCACCTCCCCCAAAACCACCACCACCTCCTGAAATAAATCAGGTGAAATTTACACCTCCAAAAATTGTAAAGGACGAAGAGGTGAAGGAGGATGAGAAGATTGAGGAGATTAAGGAGGATGCGGCAATTAGTACAAAAACTGTGGAAAGCGAAAACAAAACCCAGATAGTTCAGGCTCCTGTTGAAGATAAAGGAACCCAGATCGTAGAAGGTCCTAAAGCTGATGAAGAGGATAAGATTTTTACCAAAGTTGAAAATGAAGCACAATTTCCTGGTGGGCAACAGGCATGGATAAGGTACCTGCAAAAAAACCTGAATGCAAATGCTCCGGTTGATAATGGCGCTCCAAGTGGTACTTACCAGGTAATCGTAAAATTCATTGTTAGTAAAGACGGCAGCATCAGTGACGTTCAGGCCGAAAGTAAACATGGATTTGGTATGGAAGATGAAGCTGTAAAGATCATTAAACGTGGTCCAAAATGGACTCCGGCCCTGCAAAATGGTCGTAATGTAAATGCATATCGGCGACAACCAATTACCTTCATAGTTGAAGAACAATAATTATAGAATTTGTAATTTTTTACTCCCCCACAGAATTGTGGGGGATTTTTTTTTTTCAGAAACTTAGCTAAAACCGGGTTTTATTTAAAATTTTTAAATTGCCGGTGGTTATGGAAATTAAGTGAACTTTTATCTTACAAAAAATTAGTTTCATGTCTGTAATCGAAAATACTAACCTGGATAAGCATTCAAATCAGAAGCGAATAAGTAAAAAAAATACGGTTGTTGATTTAACTCCTATGGTTGATCTGGGTTTTCTTTTAATTACTTTTTTTGTATTTACAACTCAGTTATTACAACCAACCGCTATGAACCTGAATATGCCTTATGACAAGGTGAAAGCGGGTGACGAAATATGTGCATCCTGTGTACTCACACTTTTTTTACAGTCGGGCAATTCTATACGCTATTATGAAGGTATGCCGGAGTCAAATCCAGTTGTACGACAAACTTCATTTGGTACCCATGGCATTAGGGAAATTATTTTGAATAAGAAAAGGCAAGTTCAAAGGATCAATGGCAGGGCAGATGATTTTGTATTAATAATTAAGGCGGCGGATGAAAGTACTTTTCAAAACTTTGTTGATATTGTAGATGAAGTAGCTATCAATAGTATAAAGCATTATTACCTTGATGAAATAAGCGAAGCGGACAAAAAATTATTTTCAGGAGAATAGAATCTTCAAAGTTTCACCTTTAATTTATATAGACGGTATCTTTGCTAAATGTTAAATGAACGCTCGGCGTGGGATGACACTATCATTGCTTTGGCTACCCCCCCAGGTGTGGGTGCAATAGGTGTAATACGGTTGAGTGGAAGGATAGCTTTTGATATTGTTAATAAACTATTTCCTTCTAAAGACATTAATAAGCAACCATCTCATACTTTACATGTGGGTCTCCTCAAGGATGACGGTGAAAATATTGATGAGGTAGTCGTATCATTATTTAAAGCACCCAAAAGTTACACTGGCGAGGACATAATTGAAATAAGCTGTCATGGAAGTCCTTTTGTGCAGCAACAGGCAATGGAAGCATGTATACGAATGGGTGCCCGGGTCGCAAAGCCGGGAGAGTTTACGCAAAGGGCTTTTTTAAATGGCAAGTTAGATCTTACCCAGGCAGAAGCTGTGGCCGATCTGATAGCCAGCAATACTGCTGCCGCTCAAAAAAATGCTTTGCATAATATTCGTGGAGGTTTTAGCAGGGTTTTAAAAGCATTGAGGGAGCAACTTATTGGGTTTTCTGCATTGATAGAATTGGAACTTGATTTTAGTCAGGAGGATGTAGAATTTGCTGACCGCAAAAAGTTTTACAGCCTCGTTGAATCGGCACGGTTTACAACCCAGCGGCTATTGCATTCATTTCAATTGGGCAACGTAATAAAAAACGGCGTAAATGTTGCAATCATCGGTAAGCCCAATGCAGGGAAAAGCACTTTATTAAATACATTATTGAATGAAAACCGTGCTATTGTAAGTGAAATACCTGGTACTACCAGGGATACGATTGAAGAAATCATCAATATCAATGGTATTTTATTCAGGTTGATTGATACTGCGGGTATAAGGCAACATAGTACAGATGCGATTGAATTGGTTGGAATGCAAAGGAGCCTCGAGAAGATGAAATCTGCAGATGTAGTACTCTATATTTTCGATGCAAATGCAATGGAACAATATGAGTTAAGCGCGGTATGTAAGGAATTCGAAAAGGCAAATAAGAAATATATTTTGGCAGGTAATAAAGTAGACGTCGTTCCCCCAAAAGAGGTCCTGCAAAAATTCAGCAATACGAAAAATATTTTATTAATTTCCGCGAAAAACTTTGTAGGTATTGAGGCAATCCAGGACGCTTTATTTGCCGTAACAGTAAATGAGCAACCGTCCGCTGAAAACGTTGTGGTAACCAATACACGTCACTACGGCGCTTTACAACAGGTACATAAATCATTAATGGATATCAAAACTGGCTTGGATAATTCTATCACCGCCGATCTGTTGGCCTTGGATATTCGTCGTTGCCTGCATTATATTTCCGAAATAACAGGGGATATATCCAATGAAGACATACTCGATTTTATATTTTCGAAGTTCTGTATCGGAAAGTGATAATAAAACCGGATTATTGCAACAAAGTTTATTTTAAAAACTTTAATTCAAAAGAAAAAGCAATTCTACTTTGTAGTTTCTATTAAATGCAAGGCGAAATACAAGTGCAGTTATTACCAAAATTAGTATGGTTACGCCCTAACATCAACCTTGAAGGCAAGGCTAAAATAAGAAAATGAATGCCCCTTTTCGTCATTTTTAGTAAACCGCCATTCCTGGCCATTAAACAACGGTGGAGTGGGATAGCTTCCAACTGTTTCACCAACTCCAATGTAAGAATTTGGGCTTTCTAATCTAAATCCGTAAGTTTTACCTTTATTCAAATGAAGTCCTGAAATTTTAAAAGTTTTCCATTTCCCGTTATCAACTTTATTAAAGTCTACACTTGCAGAACCTAAAACCGGCCCCCAGCTTTTTAACTGTGAGTCAAAGGAGTGCATTGTCATTAAAACACTACCAGGTGTTGTTACAATGCTGGTAAATACTTCTATTGCCTCAAGATCCGCTTCGGCAGGTGCGATAAAAGTCTGGCCACCAATAACATCCTTATTGTCTATCTTCTGATGACCAATCCAACTGATAGTATTGTTGGTTATTTGTTCCACCACCGCCCTCGTTAGTGGATTGTTGATTTTGCTGTTCATTGATTCAAATTTTAATTTATTTACGGATGAGCTTAAACTCAACTATATGGATAGTATTTTAATAACTCTTATGAGGGTCAAATATTGTGCTATGGTTTTACTGAATTGTTAACGATTCGTAAGATTTTTAGAAAACAGGAAAATTGTCCGGGACATATAAATCAAAATGTCCCTTTACACCAATAAAGCTTACCTTTAAAGTTCCTTAATTTATATTTTAAATAATTTATTCAATTCCGGGTACAAAAAGAGGAATTTTAAAAATATTATTATGTACACATATATTTGGAACAAATACCTGCCGGTGGTAAGAATTTTATTGAAAAAATCATCCGGTGGCGATCAACTGCTAAGTTTAAACCGGGACGATTTTGAAAGAGCGGGAACAGGGAGAAAGGCAGGGTATAAATTTACTATTGAATTTACAGAAGGTAAGGTAAGTAATGTAATAAGCGGTTCAGATCTGGCCAGTCATTTAGCCGCAGCCATGCTTGAAGACGCCGCTACCAAAGCAGTTTTACAAACCGGTCATTTCCAGGTAATTCTGAACACAAAATTTCAGCTCACTATCAAAAATACGACACCTCAGGCACTTGAAACCGTTTCCGAGCAGGCATCCGTTAGTGAATAATCCCATAACAGTTTTGATGTTTATTTAATTCATTCTTTCATTTCAACCAGCAATAAGTATTTTGAAGTTTAAAGATTTTGGTTTTGACGCACGTTTACTGGAAGGTATTGAAGCATCAGGATATGATGAAGCAACTCCGGTGCAGGAACAGGTTATTCCTTTGGTATTAGCAGGGAAAGACGTAATTGCCTCTGCTCAAACCGGAACTGGCAAAACCGCAGCTTTTTTACTGCCGCTTATCAATAATATAATTTCTGCTCCCATTAACCACCATAGCATTACTGCTTTGGTTATAGTCCCTACCCGTGAATTGGCAATTCAGATTGCACAACATATGGAAGGCCTTTCTTATTTTACTTCAGTAAGTTCGATAGCCGTATACGGCGGAGGTGATGGAAATGCTTTCGTGCAGGAAAAGAAAGCCCTAAGTGATGGAGCTGATGTAGTGATTTGTACACCTGGAAAAATGCTGGCACATATCAATATGGGATATGTTAAATTCAAGGGGCTCAAACATTTAATTTTAGACGAGGCAGACCGAATGCTCGATATGGGATTTTATGATGATATCATGCGTATCATCCATGCCTTACCTGTTAAAAGGCAAAACCTGTTGTTCTCCGCAACTATGCCCCACAAGATCAGGGAACTGGCTAGAACGATCCTATACAAGCCGGAAGAAATTAGTATTTCGATGAGTAAGCCTAATGATAAAATTACGCAGTTGGCCTATGTTGTTTATGATACTCAAAAAATCCCTTTGGTAAAATACATCCTGAATCAAAAAAACTTTTCATCAGTACTTATATTTTGCAGCAGTAAAATCAGTGTAAAGCAATTAACGCGTGATTTGAAAATAACAAAACTGCCTGTAGATGAAATACATAGTGACCTTGAGCAGGAAAAAAGAGAAGAAGTGCTAATGCACTTTAAAAGTGGCCGGATACAGATTTTGGTAGCTACGGATATTCTTAGCAGAGGGATCGATATAGACAATATTGGTTTGGTTTTAAATTATGATGTACCCCATGACGGAGAGGATTATGTACACCGTATTGGCCGCACCGCCCGGGCTGCTGCTGAAGGCACTGCCATCACATTTATAAGTGTAAAGGAGCAGCGTAAATTTGCTGTAATTGAAAGACTATTGGGTAAGGCGGTGCCGAAGGCCAAAGTGCCTGAACAATTTGGCGAAGCCCCTGCTTATAATCCGGGGGCATCAAGGCCGGATGGAGGCAACAGGAATATGAAAAGACCTCAAAGATTTCCGGGCAAAATTTCCCGATAATTGGTTAATCGAAAATGGTTTTTAATAATAAAACCATTGATCATACCTCAGTGTCCGACACCATGGTTTAACTTTTCGGCTGTTAGACACATGGATAATAATTGCCCTTGTTGCATATGAAAAAGCGAACCATTCTATTTGTAATTAATTCACGGTACTTCTCCAGTTTTTTATTGCAGGGATCAACATTGCCCAAATCTGATTTTAATTTTTCAACTTTTAGTAATAGAGCTTACACTTCAGTTAGATGACGCACTGGCTTATTCAACCGTGCAAAAAAAAGGAGCATTAAATAAGGGAAGATAAATTTGCAATTATAATCTGCGCCAGTTTGAGTCAAATTCACAATGATCTAATGGTTTCCGTAAAACGTTTTGAC
This sequence comes from Ferruginibacter sp., assembly GCA_014379625.1. GTDB lineage: Bacteria > Bacteroidota > Bacteroidia > Chitinophagales > Chitinophagaceae > Ferruginibacter. The sequence continues at coordinate 23,221 of JACMLJ010000061.1, forward strand.
ATCACCGTAACTCCAATTTGAAATTTTCAACAAATCAATTGACTCACTTATTTATAAACCCTTTGTTGTCAATTATTTAAAATTGGTTAGATGGAACTAGTGGCGTACAATATTGTAAAACCATCTTTTTTAATTTGGCAAGGTAGTGGAGCCTGAATTAGCTGAATTTGCACTACTTGCATTTACAACTGTAGAGAATATATTTGTATAAATTATTAACATCTCCCACGGCAATAACATATTATCCAGTCCAATTGAATACTTAAAGGGTGTAGGACCTTTAAAAGGAGAGATGTTTAAAAAAGAGCTGGGCATTTTTACCTTTAAAGACCTGGTGGAATATTATCCTTTTAGGCACATCGATAAAACAAGGGTAAACAAAATTACATCCCTCAATCCAGGTTCTGACTACGCTCAGGTTGGCGGCCGATTAAAAGGCATTATAAAAATGGGCGAAAAAGGTGCTAAGCGCCTTGTTGCTTTTTTGCAGGATGATACCGGGGAAATAGAACTTACCTGGTTCAGGGGAATGAGTTGGATAGAAAATACACTGGTTATTGGCCAGGCTTATTTAGTTTTTGGAAGACCTGCTTTTTTTATGGGTAAGGTACAGATGGTGCATCCGGAATTAGAAATATTTGCTCCTGAAAAGGCGGATGGCAAAAATTTTCTGGAACCAATTTATTCATCAACAGAAAAATTAAAAGCAAGGGGGCTTACCGGACGGGCGATGGGCAAATTGACCTATACCTTAATGCAATTGTTATCGGAAAAAGACTTTCCTGAAAATTTACCTGATTCAATTCTTAAAAAATATCGTTTTATTTCAAGATGGGACGCATTTTTTAATATTCATTTTCCCTCCTCTGAAGAAATGCATGCTCATGCTGTAAGACGTTTGAAATTTGAGGAATTATTCTTTGCCCAACTACGTTTGGGTTTAATACGCAGTACACGGCATCGTTCTAGCCAGGGTTGGGTATTTGATAAAGTAGGCGATCTTTTTAATACGTTTTATAGCAATTATCTGGTATTCCGGTTGACCAATGCTCAGAAAAAAGTGCTGAAAGAAATCAGGAGGGATCTGGGTACCGGCAAACAAATGAACCGTTTGTTACAGGGTGATGTTGGTAGCGGTAAAACCATAGTGGCTTTGCTAAGCATGCTGATTGCGGCTGATAATGGTTTTCAAAGTGTATTAATGGCTCCAACAGAAATTTTAGCGAATCAGCATTTCCATAGCATCTCGGATCTACTCAGGGATATGCCCATTACTGTTAAATTGCTTACTGGTTCATCTGTAATAAGGAAAAGAAGAGAAATTCTAAAAGCGTGTGAAGACGGCTCATTGTCTATTTTGATTGGTACACATGCTGTAATTGAAGACAAGGTTCAATTCAAGAACCTTGGATTTGCGGTGATTGATGAACAGCATAAATTTGGAGTAGCACAAAGGGCAAAATTATGGAAGAAAAATTTGCTTCCTCCTCATATCCTTGTAATGACGGCAACGCCGATTCCCAGAACACTGGCTCTTACGGCTTATGGAGACCTCGATTATAGCGTGATTGATGAGTTGCCCCCCGGGAGGCAACCTATTGAAACAATCCATCGTTTTGAAAACAAGCGGCCGCAGGTGATGGATTTTATAAAAAAAGAAATTTTTAAAGGGAGGCAGGTTTATATAGTTTACCCATTGATAGAAGAATCGTCTACGCTGGATTATGAAAATTTGATGAAAGGTTTTGAAGAAGTCAAATCTTTTTTTCCTGAACCCAAATACTGGATAAGTATGGTGCACGGAAAACAAAAGCCAGTACAGAAAGAAACCAATATGAATCGGTTTGTGACAGGTGATACACAGATTATGGTGAGTACAACTGTAATTGAAGTGGGGGTGAATGTTTCCAATGCAACAGTTATGGTAATTGAAAATGCAGAAAAATTCGGCTTATCTCAATTGCACCAGTTAAGGGGCAGGGTAGGAAGGGGAGGTGAAAAGAGTTTTTGCATATTATTAACAGGGTATAAAATATCAAATGACGCAAAGGAGCGTCTTAAAGTTTTGTGTGCTACCAATGATGGCTTCAAGATAGCGGAGAAAGATCTTGAACTACGCGGCCCGGGCGATACGGAGGGTACCCGGCAAAGTGGGTTATTAAATTTCAAACTGGCTAATATAATCCAGGACAGGGTAATGCTAGAAGTTGCAAAAACTATCGCTATTCAAATTATTGACACTGATCCTGATTTAAGTCTGGCAGAAAATTTGCCGATAAAAAATTATATTCAATTGCAGAAAGGAAAAACAGTATGGAGTAAAATTTCGTAATTGTTTTTCAGTATTGTTTGACTAAACTTTTACATTGTTATATTGTTTTCATTTAGTAAATTGTAAAAAATATCTTCCTTGAAAGATTTTATAAAATTCACCGCTTGCCTTTTTTGTTTTGTACTTATTTTTGGTGTGCTATCACCATTGATGGCTCAGCTACAGTTTATTGAAAATAAAGGGCAGTGGGATGATAAAGTTAATTTCAAAGCTGATATTCCAACGGGTGCATTTTTTATTGAACAGAAAGGATTCACCGTTTTGCAACATAACACGGAAGACTTGGACAAATTAGCTGCGTTATCGCATAATCATTCGCCTTCAGCATCCAGTTTGAACAATATTGCAAAAACAACCCTCCCTTCAAATAAAAACGTCACTTTACGTTCCCACGCTTACAAGGTTAGCTTTTTGAATGCAACCAAAGGTGTTACAATATCTCCAGACAAAGCCTTGCCCACTTATAACAATTATTTTTTGGGAAATGATAAAAGTAAATGGAAAGGGGATTGTAAAATATACCAGGCAATTACCTATAAAAATATGTACCCCAATATCGATGTAAGATATTACACCGATGCGGGGACTTTAAAGTATGATATAATTGTAAGGCCGGGAGGCAACTTAAATGATATAGCATTAAAGTATGAGGGGGTAGATAAACTGGAGGTGAGAAATAAAGAACTGGTAATAAGTACATCTGTAGGTGAGGTGAAAGAATTGTATCCTTACACTTATCAGATACAAAATGGCACCAGGCAATCACTTGATTGTAGATATGTTGTGAAAGAAAATGTGGTAAGATTTAAGATAAAAGATTATTTACCAAATGAAACCATTGTAATCGATCCAAGATTAGTTTTCGCATCATTTACAGGAAGCACTACGGACAACTGGGGTTATACAGCAACACCCGGACCGGATGGGAGTTTTTTCGCAGGTGGTATCTCTTTCGGAAATGGGTATCCTGTATCTCCGGGAGCATTTGATCAAACCTTTAACGGAGGTGTGAACGAAGATACAAATGGCCCTTATGATATTGCCATTATTAAATTGCATTCAAGTGGTTATCCCAGAATTTACGCTACCTATATTGGTGGAAGCGGTAATGAGCAGCCTCATAGTATGATTTGTGATGCTGCGGGGAATCTGATAATAGCCGGCCGTTCCAATTCTTTTTCAAAACCTGCGGACGCGACAAAAAATTATCCGACACTTTTTCCGAGAACGGATACGCTTGGAGGTTATGATATTGTGGTTACTAAATTTAACGCTTCTGGAAATTCAATAATAGGCTCTGTTGCAATAGGAGGCAGTAAAGATGACGGGATAAATATCAGGAAGAAATTCGATAGTCCGGAAGGAGCAGAAACAACGAGACGAAATTATGGGGATGACGCCAGGAGCGAAGTCATATTGGACGGGGCGAATAATATTTTTGTAGCCTCCTGTACACAATCTTCCAATTTTCCGGTAACCCCCGGATCTCCTATACAGTCAACCTGGGGTGGGGGTAAGCAGGATGGTGTGATTTTGAAATTTAATGCTAATCTTTCCGCCAGGATTTTTAGTACTTTTTTTGGTGGTAATGGTAGTGATGCCTGTTTTGTTTTATCAATAAATCCACTTACAGGTAATTTATATGTAGCTGGTGGCACCAGTAGTACGGATTTGCCCGGAAATAAAACAGGCACAATAAATCCTGTTTTTCAGAATGGAGACGTAGACGGGTTTGTAACTCAAATCAGACCAGATGGATCAGGAATAATAAAAACGACATACTTAGGCACATCGGGAAATGACCTCGTGTATGGTATTCAGTTTGATAAATTTGGTTTTCCTTATGTTACGGGTACTACATCGGGCAGTTGGCTAGTTAGTAATGCAAGTTTTAGTAACCCGGGAGGGAAGCAGTTTATCAGCAAACTGCAGCCTGATCTTTCGGCATTTGTGTATTCAACTGTGTTTGGTACCAACTCTTCTATTCCAAATTTATCGATCACCGCATTTTTGGTAGACCGTTGCCAGAATGTGTATGTTTCTGGTTGGGGGGGAAAATTTAATCATGATAGAGGGTATCCAAATGCCGGAACAAGTGGATTGCCTGTTACGGCCGATGCCGTTCAATCTACTACGGATGGAAATGATTTTTACTTTTTCGTTCTGGAAAAAAATGCGGTAAGCCAATTGTTTGGTAGTTTTTATGGGCAAAGAGGGGGTTTTGATGACCATGTTGATGGGGGAACCAGCAGGTTTGATGCAAATGGAATAATTTACCAGGCTATATGTGCAAACTGTGGAAACAGGGATAATCCATCCGTTGTATTTCCTACAACTGCGGGTGTATGGGCTACAACAAACGGATCCAATAACTGTAATGAAGCCGCAGTTAAAATAGAAATGAATTTTGGCGGTATCGGGGCTAGTGTTAAAGCTACCATTAACGGTGTGACTGATACTATAGGCTGCGTGCCATTAACTGTTACATTTACGGATACCTTGGCAAAGGGAAAAAGTTATATTTGGAATTTTGGCGACAATTCACCAGACGTAATTCAGACTTCAAATACAGTTAACCATACTTATAATCTTGTGGGAACCTATAGAGTTAGATTGGTATCTGTTGATTCTGCCACGTGTAATATTGCAGATACCGCATACACAAATGTGAGGGTTGGAAATAATATTGTAACTCCGGATTTTATACCCGCTAAAATAGGAGGCTGCCAAAGCCTGACATTCCAGTTTCAAAATACCACTACTGCCGTGTTACCCAATTACTCTTCCACCAGTTTTGTATGGGACTACGGTGATAACAGTACACCTCAAAGAACCGGTTTTGGAACCACTACTCATACCTATGCGGCTCCTGGTACCTATATTGTAAAATTACTGGTGGATGATACAACTTTTTGTAATGCTCCTGATAGTGCAAAGAAGACAATTCGTTTAGCTGTTAATGTACAGGCTCGATTTGATACTCCTGATAAAGGCTGCGTACCTTATAATGCAAATTTCAGCAACACTTCACTGGGTGGGATTGATTTTCTTTGGGATTTTGGGGATGGGAGTACTTCAACCGACGTCAGTCCCACACACCTTTATGGGAACACAGGTACATATATTGTTAGGTTAACTGCAATTGATACCACAACATGTAACAGAACAGACAATTACACTTTTCCAATCACTGTTTTCGCAATTCCAAGTGCGGGATTTAGTTTTTCACCCAATCCGGCTGAAGAAAACAAACCTTCGAACTTTAACAATTTTTCAACTGGGGCTGTTAGTTATATTTGGGATTTTGGAGACGGGCAAACATCTGATCAAACAAATCCAAGTCATCAATACAATGCCACAGGTACTTATAATGCCTGTTTGGTTGCTATAAATGCTGCAGGATGCAGAGATACTTTTTGCCTTGACGTACCTGCATTGATACTTCCATTAATTGCGGTACCAAATGCGTTTACCCCTGGTAAGTTTGGTGTGAATGGGGTGGTTAAGGTGGTAGGATTTGGTATTGGAAAAATGGTTTGGAACATATATAACCGATGGGGCCAAAAAGTGTTTTCGAGCAATAGCCAGGCATCGGGATGGGATGGGACATTTAAAGGTGTATTACAACCTATGGATGTGTATACCTACACGTTGGATGTTGAATTTACGGATGGGAAGCAATTTAGAAAGACCGGTGATATTTCTTTACTCTGGTAATTTGTTATTGAGATGTTATTTTTAATTGGCAGATATTAATTTCGAAATGAAAAAAAATACAAAAATTTTATTGCTGGTATTATTCAGTTTGCACACTTTACCAGGCTTGCATGCCCAGGATCTTCATTTTTCGCAATTCTTTAATTCGCCGCTCACAACAAATCCGGCGAATACAGGTTTTATTCCTGATGCAGATTATAGGATTGGGGCCCATTATCGCAATCAATATTCTTCTATTTTGTCATCACCTTATAAAACAATTAGTATTTTTGGTGATGCCCAACTATTACGTAATCAAATTGAGAATGGCTGGTTGGGGCTTGGAGGGTTAATTTTAAGCGATATTGCCGGAAGTGGCGGATTGCGCTCAACAAAAATTTATGGCTCCCTCGCTTATCACCAGCAGTTAGGCAATAGCAGCCTGCTAAGCGCGGGTTTTAATGTTGGGTGGGCAAATAAACGTATTGATGTAAGTAAACTTAGTTTTCCTGATCAGTTTGATGGAAAATTCTTTGATAATTCATTGCCCTCCTCAGTGGTACTTAACACAAATAGTGTTAGTTACCTGGATATCCAGGCAGGGTTGAATTATGCTTATTTTCCATCTGAAGATATTTATATAAATGGGGGGTATTCTATTCACCATGTAAATGGTCCGCAGGAAACATTTTTTAGCAGCTCAGCGGATAGCAGTAAAATACCCATGCGCCATATCGGATTTTTAAATGCATTATTAAAGGTAAATGACAGGGTGATCATTAACCCAAATATATATTACACTAACCAGGCACGGTCAAGTGAATTTGTTTTAGGGTTAAATGCCAATTATAATTTGTCGGGTGAGGGGGGTGAGACGCAGTTAATTGCCGGTGTTTATTATCGTGCCGGCGATGCCATTATACCAATGGTGGGTTTTGAAATAAAAAACATACGTTTTACGTTTAGTTACGATGCTACAACTTCAGCCCTGCGCAATTTCAATAACTTCCAGGGTGCGAACGAATTTAATATTATTAAGAAAGGATTTTATAATGAAAATAATGGCGATACCCGCCAGGTTTTTTGTCCTAAATTCTGACTATAAAAAAAATCCTCCATCAACGATATACTTTTTGCCCTTTTTTATTCCTTGCTTATTTTAATTCTAAAATAATCCCCCTTTATATACGGCCTGTACTTATTGCTGATAGTTTCGCCTTTCTTTTTACCGTTGATGATAATTGTTTTGTCTTTGTATTCAATTGTAAAACCTTCCTTTTGACTGATGAGTCCATCTTTTTCCATTTCGTTAAACATTTCTTTGGTTAGATGTAATTCTTCTTTTGCTTTAGCCAAGCCCACGTTGGCTTTATTCATTATTTCGTCCACATCGATCTTTTTTATTTCCTTCTTGCTTTTTTCAATTTCGAGTTTAGCTTTTTCAATTTCCTTTTTTACCTGTTCAAGATTTATCTTTTCTATTTCTTTTTTTGCATCCTGTAAAGAAACTTTCGCCTCCTCGCTTAGTTTATTCAATTCTACCTCCTTCAGGGCAGTTTTAACACCTTGTTCTATTTTTCCAAAATCAATTTCTTTCATTGCTTTATCCAGGTTCATTTTAATTTTATCAAAATCTACTTTGTTAAGCGAGGCAGTAATTTCTTTATGTATTTTATCAAAATCAATCTTTGTAATTTCCTGCTGCATTTGAAGCATCTCTTTATCCATATTTAGCATGAGCTGATCAAAATCCCTGATACTCATTTTCACTTCACTATCCCTTGTCTTTTCTGGTATGGTATCCTGTTGTTCATTTAACGTATCCAATTTGTCTAGCGGACCGAAAGGAGTGTTTTGGAACGACATGGTTACACTACCAATGAACAGGCATGCGGTAAATGCGGTAATTATTGTTTTGCGATTTTGAATAAACTGATTCATTTCAATTAGGTTTAGGTTGTTTTAGAACGTTTACGAATTCATTCGTATCAAATATATAATTGTCTTTTTACTTTTTAAAGCGGTTTAAAAAATTTAACATTTTTTAAGATGGCCCATTTCTCAAGAATTTTATTTACTGACCATTTTATACGAGTTTTACAAACAATTTATAAACAGCTACTCCTGGCTAAGTATATTTTAAGGTAAATAACAATTGATTGAATTAAGCAAAACATTCTCTATTTCCCAACCGATTACATTTTTAAATACAGCAAGTACAATGAAAAAAATAATTCTGGCAGTAATAGTAATTAATTTAGCCCTGATTGTAAAAGCACAAGATGAAAAGGAAGAAAAGTCTGGTGGGTTTAAAAAGGAAAACCTATTTACGGGGGGCAACGTGAATGTTTCCTTCTTCAATGGAACTACTGCATTGGGTATTAGTCCTTATTTTGGTTATAGTATCACAAAATGGCTGGATGCCGCAGTTAGTCTTAATTTTAATTACATTTCTCAAAGGGATGTTGATGTATATGGCGATAAGGTAAGGCAGACAATACTTGGCCCGGGAGCATTTGTAAGGGTATTCCCGATAAATTTTTTATTTGCACAGGCACAGTTTGAACACAATTTTTTAACCCAAAAATATTTGCCGGGAGTCAATGGTAATCCCCGTGATAAATTTAAAACAGATGTGAACAGCTTATTATTGGGAGTGGGATATGCTTCAGGAAGAGAACAGTATAATAAGTCTTATTATTTTATTTCACTTTCATTTGATGTGCTAAAGCTTGCCAATTCTCCTTATGTAGATAATTTGCAACGAACTATACCCATTGTTAATGCAGGTTTCAACATCGCATTATTCCAGGGGGACGGGCGAAGATAAGATTATACAGAAGCAAAAATTTCATGTGGTTCATTTACCACAGTAAATGCATCACTTAAACTTCCGTATAAAAAATTTTCCTGTACCATTTTTTTCATATGATCAAATAATGAATCGTAAAACCCACCTGTATTTATCATATAGATGGGCTTATCATGAATACTCAACTGGTTCCAGGTAAGCATTTCAAAAAGTTCATCCAGGGTGCCAAAACCTCCCGGCAAAATAATAGCGGCGTCACACTTTTCATACATCATACGTTTACGAATATGCATATTCTCGACAACTATCAATTCTGACAGGCCCTCATGCTGTTGTTCCCACCCCAGCAACACTTCCGGTATAATTCCTATCACGTTTCCTTTATGTTCCAACACCGCATTGGCGACCGCACCCATTATTCCTTTATTTCCTCCGCCGTAAATTAGCAGTATGTTTTTATGTGCCAAAAGAGATCCCAGGGCAGTTGCATGCTCCATATACAATTGGTTATTACCTGTTTTGCTGCCGCAAAAAACTGCGATCGATTTAAACTCCATATATCTTTACAATTATTTATATGCAAAGACACAAAGATTTTTTATACTTTCAATCATAATTTAATTAAACCAACCATTGCATGTCACCGATTATTTTATTTTCATTTGTAATAGGATATTTTATCCTGCTTTTACTGGTGGCGTGGTTTACCAGTCGAAATGCAAATAATGAGTCGTTTTTTATTGGTAACCGCAACAGTAACTGGATGTTGGTTGCCTTTGGTATGATTGGTACTTCACTTAGTGGTGTTACTTTTGTGAGTGTACCCGGTGCCGTAGGCGATATAACTGACAAAGGCTTTAAGGGTTTTGCCTATATGCAGGTTGCCATCGGTTATTTAATTGGCTATGCTGTAATTGCTTTTGTATTGTTGCCACTATACTATCGCCTCAATCTTACCTCCATATATAATTACCTGTTGCAGCGTTTTGGAAAAGTAGCCTATAAAACAGGCGCGCTATTTTTTATTATTAGTCGTACGGTTGGGGCAACTGCACGTTTGTACTTAGTAATAAATATCTTGCAGTTCTTCATACTCGACAGATTAGGTGTGCCATTTGTAATTACAGCCGCTGTGATATTACTGATGATCCTTTTGTATACTTTTGAAGGAGGGGTAAAAACAATTGTTTATACAGATACATTACAAACCACTTTGATGATTTCGGGGTTGATCATTTGTATTGCGTATATATTAAATAACCTTAATTTATCTACAGGCGAGGCTTTAACACAGCTTTCTTCAAAAGGCTACCTCAACATCTTTAATACAGATATTAACAGTAAAGGTTTTTTTGCGAAACAAATCATTGGGGGCGCATTTATTACCATTTCCATGACGGGCTTAGACCAGGAGATGATGCAGAAAAATATTAGTGTAAAGCGTTTGGGCGATTCTCAGAAAAATGTAATAACGCTGGCAATTATTTTGGTATCTGTGTTATTCTTGTTCCTTTTTTTGGGGGGCCTGCTGTATTTATATGGCAATGCCAACGGAGCTTTTTACCAAGATGTGGTTGTAAATGGAAAAACAGTCAAACATTTTCTTTTAGACAACAACAATGTTATTGGCGATAAAGCGTTCCCTTCTATTGTGTTAAACTATTTTCCCCCGGCAGTAGGAATTATGTTTATTATAGCGCTTATTTCTGCATTATTTCCCAGTGCAGATGGCGCTTTAACTGCTTTAACGTCTTCATTCTGCATTGACATAATTGGGTTTAAGGAAAGAAACGACCTTAATGAAAAGCAAAAAAAACGTTTGCGTTTAATCGTGCATCTTTCGTTTACCATTATTTTTCTGATTTGTATTATGGTATTTAAAGTTTTGAATGATAATAGTATTATTGATAAGATATTAGACCTTGCGGGCTATACCTACGGACCATTGCTGGGTTTATTTGCATTTGGTATATTTACAAAAAAGCAACTGCCCAACACACTGATTGTAACGGTGGTATGTTTGATTGCCCCGGTTTTATCTTACATAATCAGCATGAATGCGAGGAACTGGTTTAACGGATACCAAATTGGTATTGAACTATTGATTATTAACGGCCTGATTACTTTTGCAGGTTTATGGGCAATATCAGCGCCCAAACCTTTTGTAGAGAGGGCATAATTTAACTGTATGGATTTGGTACATCCCCTGGCGGAACAATATGCCGCTTTCTATTCTTCTCCTGAAAATGAATTCATACGGGAAGTATCGGTGCATACAAAACAAACTCACCCCCATGCACAAATGCTTAGCGGGCATGTACAAGGGAGTTTTTTAACAATTTTAAGTACTTTATTACAACCGCAACGAATTTTAGAAATCGGTACCTTTACCGGCTATAGTGCTTTGTGCCTGGCAAAGGGATTGAAAAGTGACGGGCTGATACATACTATTGAATTAAGAGCGGATGATGCAGCAACTGCAAACAGATTTTTTCGGCAATCCCCGCATAAGGAAAAAATAATATTACATATTGGCAATGCGAAAGATATAATTCCAGCGTTAAATGAAAACTGGGATATAGTTTTTATTGATGCAGATAAAACCGCGTATATTGATTATTACGAATTAATTTTGCCATGTGTAAAACAAAATGGTCTTATCATTGCCGACAATGTATTATTTCATGGCGAGGTTTTAACTGAAATTATTAATGGAAAGAATGCGATTGCCATCCATGCTTTTAACATGCATGTTAAAAATGATAGAAGGGTAGAACAGGTATTATTAACGATGCGGGACGGATTGTCAATAATCAGAAAATTGTAAAAAGTTTGTGCCAATAGCAATTAACAAAATAATTAAAAGACCAATGCAATCAACATTTTAACCTTTATACCTATACAATAAATGATTAAACAGCGTATGATAAAAAAAACAATTCAACTGATTTTTATTTCCGGTTTTTTTGTATTGTCAGTAAAAACCCAAACTTTAACGCCTGAGCAGTATATTTTGCTGTATAAGGATATTGCCATTCGTGAGATGAGGCGCATGGGCGTTCCGGCGGCAATTACACTTGCGCAGGGACTTTTGGAAACTGAAAGTGGAAATAGTGTATTGGTAAAAAAATCGAATAATCATTTTGGTATTAAATGCAAAAGCACCTGGACTTCGGGCGCCGTATCCCATGATGACGATGCGCCAGGTGAATGTTTCCGGACTTATAAAAGTTCTGAAGATTCTTACCGCGACCATAGTAATTTTTTACGCGGAAGCGGCCGCTATTCCTTTTTATTTAATCTAGATCCTACAGATTATAAAGGTTGGGCACATGGATTAAAAAAGGCCGGTTACGCCACTAATCCAAAATATCCAACTATTCTGATCAGGCATATTGAACAATATAATTTGCAACAGTATTCAATTGCTGGGGCTGCTGATGTACCCAGGTTTGAATCTGACAAGTATAAGGATGACCCTATAATATTTGAAAAGGAACAAACTATAAAAAATGATGGGCAACTAATTAACAACGCAGCTGTTTCATCAGTCAATGAAAATGTAAAAGATCAGCCTGTACTGGCACAAACGGGAGATGGAGGCAAAATAAATTTCATAAACGGAAGTAAATGCATAAATGCCCTACAGGGTACTTCACTTTTAGCAATCGCAACGCAATATAATATTAGTTTGCAAAAGCTTTTGGATATAAATGAATTGGAAGAAGATGGGATACTGGAAGAAGACCAGCTAATCTTTTTGCAAAAGAAGTCTAAAAATGGCGATAGGGATTTTGTTATTGTGCAAACAAAGGAAACCCTCTATGATGTTGCTCAAAAAAATGGTGTACAGTTGGAAAGCCTCCTGGAGTATAATCAATTGAATGAAGATGGAGATGTATACCCTGGAACAAAATTGTACCTAAAAGCCATTGCCCAATCAGACCAGGCGAACATAATCCGGCATGGAACCGGCACAACAAAAGCCATCATTTACGAAGTACAGCCAAGGGAAGGTTTGTATACGGTTGCAAAGAAGTACAATGTAACTGTGCAGCAATTGAAAGAATGGAATAATTTAGTATCCGATGATCTAAAAGTAGGACAGCAATTGATTGTAAGTAAATAATAGAAATAATGCTGCGTGTAAAATTAAAGACAATTGTCAAGGGTATGGCGCAGCCAGTAAGAAGCAGCTAAAAAATAGAAAAAGTTGATTTATACAATACAATAAAATAGTTCGTTGAAGATGGAGTGATAAAATATTTAATCACGGCAAGATTATGCTGCGATAAATGATCATAAGTACCACCATATCTGACCCATTAAAAGCCGCACCTTCATAGCATAATAGTTAACAAGATACCAAAAACCAAAATCCTCATGTCAGTTATCCAGGTTAATGATAAAAAATTTCAGCCCTATATTAGTGCAAAGGAAATTCAAATGCGCATAAAATCATTAGCAAATGAAATCAATTCAGATTATGCAGGAAAGAGACCCTTGTTTATAGCTATCCTGAACGGCTCATTTATGTTTGCATCCGACTTATTCAAAGAGATCAGTATTGATGCTGAAATATGTTTTATAAAATTAGCGTCTTATAAGGGTACGCGTTCAACAGGAAATGTTATAACCTCTATTGGCCTTGATGAGCCCTTACTTAACCGGCATGTGATAATCATCGAAGACATTGTAGACACGGGTAATACCCTCAATAAATTTTTACCTCAGTTGTATATCCAGCAACCTTCCACTTTAAAAATCGCTGCATTATTACACAAGCCTGAAGCGCTACAACATCCGATAGTAATTGATTATTTAGGCTTTAGTGTTCCAGATAAGTTCCTTTTGGGTTTTGGGCTCGACTTTGACGGATTGGGACGAAACCTGGCGGAAATATACCAATTGATTGAAGAGTAATTGTTGTATTGATGAATGATTGGTTTGTTGCAGAAATGGTATATTTTTATTTGACGTAACTTTAGCCTGTTGAAAAAACGATTTGCATATACCTTAACCTATTGCCTTGTCCTAACTATTAACGCTCAATATTATCTTCGCGGCGAAATACAGGATGAAAAAAAGCTTCCGCTTCAAAACGTGAGGATGCTACTGCATTCCAACCATATGATTTATTATTCTGGCAGATCAGGAGGTTTTGGTATCAGCACAGGAACTTTAAAAGATTCCATCACAATAAGTTTGGACGGTTACGAAAAGAAAACAGTAGGGGTAAATGCGGATATTTTTCAGTATATCACTATGCAGGCTTTATCTTCCAATGCAAGTAAGCACCGTCACAGTTTGATTTCAATTACAAAAGACCAGACACAATCCTATAAATTTAACTGGGTTGTAAGCGATGAATCTTATTTTTTATTAGTGGAAAATGAAGAAGTAAACGCGGTAAAATTTCCGAATACCGCTTTTTCACTTAACGTAAATAAAGCTTCCTATAGTAATATCCGGCGGTTCCTTAATATGAACAGCACAGTGCCACCGGATGCAGTTCGTATTGAAGAGTTATTGAATTATTTTAACCTTCACTATAAAGCGCCTGAAAAAAATGAAGTTTTTAAAATTGAATCACAATATTCAGGTTGCCCATGGAACAAGAAAAATAAATTGCTTTACCTGAATATCAATGCACGCAAACTCGATATGGATAGTGTACCCCCGTGTAACCTGGTTTTTTTAATTGATGCATCAGGTAGTATGGATATGCCAAACCGGTTGCCTTTGGTTAAGGCAGCATTTCAAATGCTGGTCAAAAACCTGCGGGCAATTGATACTGTATCCATAGTAATCTATGGGGGTACAATTGCTGTTTGGCTGCAACCGACCAGCGGTGAAGAAAAGCAGAAAATCATCCAATCTATCGAAGAATTGACCGCCGCAGGGGATACACCCGGTGAGTCAGCTATAAGAATGGCCTATAATTTAGCAAAGGTAAATTTTATACCCGGAGGTAATAACAGGGTAATATTGGCTACAGATGGTGATTTTAATGTGGGGGAAACCACGGAAAAAGCCCTGGAAGATTTGATTACCCAGGAACGGAAAACAGGCGTGTACCTTACCTGCCTTGGGGTAGGGATGGGAAACTTTAAAGATTCGAAACTGGAAACACTTGCCAAAAGAGGCAATGGAAATTATGCTTACCTGGATGATATAAAGGAAGCTGAAAAA
This sequence comes from Ferruginibacter sp., assembly GCA_014379625.1. GTDB lineage: Bacteria > Bacteroidota > Bacteroidia > Chitinophagales > Chitinophagaceae > Ferruginibacter. The sequence continues at coordinate 38,253 of JACMLJ010000061.1, forward strand.
GTGCTGGTAAAAGAAGTGACGCAAACTTTTTTTGCAGTTGCGGATGATGTATTTTTAAATGTACATTTTAATCCGCGTATCATTAAACAATACCGCCTGATTGGCTTTGATAATAAAAAGGATGCCATTTCAGATACAACAGGTGACCTGGAGGGAGGGGAGATCGGTAGCGGCAATAGCCTAATGGCCATTTTTGAGGTGGTACCACAAGTAACGGATACAGCAAGTGCCCTTTTAACGGAAAATGACCACGTTGCCCAAATTTCATTAAACTATAGTTTAAATAATAATAAAATACAAAAGGAAGTAAATTATAATTGCATAGATAACTTTAAAGAATTTGCCGGAATTGACAAAGAATACCAGCTAGCTGCGGCAATAGCCATGTTTGGAATGAAACTCCGACAATCGAAATATACGAAGAGTACAAACTGGAATGAAATCGAAACCATTGCTTTGCAATCGTATAACCCAAAAGAATATCTTCAAAATGAATTCGTACGCTTAGTTGCCATTGCGAAAAAAGTATATCAAAAAAAGAAAAAGAACAGCAGACGTTAAGTTAAGTTGAAATAGTTTTGACTTAATCTGACAGTTGGGTTAAATTGGGAGTAACTACAATCACAATTTAACCACTTTAAAAACTGTCAGAAATGAATGCAGAAACAAAATTAATCCAAAGCAAGTTAGGACTGCTCAAGTTAGCGGAAAAATTAGGCAACGTCTCAGAAGCCTGCCAATTATATGGCTATTCCCGGGATAGCTTCTACCGAATTAAGGAGTTATATGAAACTGGAGGCGCCATTGCATTAAAAGAAATAAGCCGTCGTAAACCCATTCCCAAAAAC
>JACMLJ010000062.1 GCA_014379625.1 Ferruginibacter sp.
GGAAAGTATGGGCAATATAAATGCCCTGGTAAATAATCCCATACAGATAAACAGGGGGCATACTAAGTTTGCGAATACCCCAATCAGCGCACTTGGATATTGGCCAATTCCTACCGGGTCTGGAATGCTTGCCACTTCCGCATCAAAATCAGCTATTTTAGGCAAGCCGTGCACGAAGAATAAAGACAGGCTGATGGTAACACGGTAGATTAAAAGATACAAACCCAATTGCAAGGAGCTCACATTTGTATGAAGAATGGCTGACAATAAATTTTTCATCTTTTATATTTTCTTTAAGTTTTTTATTTCGTGAATCAATTCATGAACGCTGGTGCTATCTAATCCGTTATAGTATTTATTTGGAATACCGCTTTGATCAGTCATAACAAATGATCCACTATGAATAAATCCTGAGGCATCATTTTTATCCCTGCCTGCCCTCACCAAGTAATAATTTGCCAGCATGTAGATATTTCCAGTATCACCTCTTAGTAATTTCCAGTTTGCAGGCAGGTTATTTTTTAAAGTATAGAAATTTAATTTCTGTTGCGTATCCCGTTCCGGATCTATTGAGTGGTAGAGAATTAAAAACCTTTCATCCTTGCCAATTGCTGCTGCCACTCTTTTCATTTGGGTCGTCATTTTAGGACATATAGATGGGCATCCAGTGAAGAAAAAAGCGCTGATGATATATTTGTTTTTTACAGACGCATTTGTAAAGGCATTTCCATTCTGGTCGGTAAGCTCGAAGTGCGGAAGGTGTTTTGCTACTTCCGCTTCTTCCTGCACTTTATGAGTGCACGCCTCCATGTTAAATGTGAGGGCAATCACAAAGAATGACAAAAATTTATTTAATGCTTTTTTCATGATCTGTTAAGTTGAAGTTTAACGGAGTGAAGCCTGATCGTATCTTCGGGTATACTTCTATTGCGCAATGCAACAGGTACCAGGGTTACAACAACCTGCTCTATATTTTTTAGCCGATTGGCATAGCCAGCATCCAACTCAATTTGAAAGAACACTTCCTTCTGTAGTACACCGGCGTAGGGCTTTCCAATTGGCAATATGGTAAATGTGCCAACATACTTTTGCACATTGGGTGCGCCATACATATCGCCATCTCTGTACGAAAAAAAGACCCTTGCACAGTAAGGCATATAAGGAAGTTCTATTCTTTCAAAATGTAACTGCCCCCTTACATATTTGTTGCTGCCGGAGTTATTAAATATTTTATGGCCAGTGCTGGGTAATACCGTTGCAGTTATTTTGGTATGTTGGTCAGTTTCTATCATTGCCGGACAATCATTTTCCAACAGTGGATTACAAAACACCGGGTTTAGATTAAGATTATCAAACGTATAGCCCAACTTTTCTGTGTTCGTTAAATCCTTCACCTTAATATCCAGCGGCCGGCCTTTGGCATCCGTATAATAAAAAGTATGCTCTCTCCAATCGTTTTGGCCAGGGTTTTGATGAGCAGCATCTATTGCTAACCAGGCTTCCCATACCCTGTCGACATTGCCATGGTGACCTGTAAATATCATGTCATTTCCGCTGTTATCAAATGAAGCCATATCGCCACCTATCCAATTGTGTAAATTATTATGAAATGTTTGTTCTGCTATACCATCCCGTTGCTGATCGTCCCAATTCTTTACTAACGGGTAACCTCCAAAACTTTCAAAATCCGGCGTACGCAATGCTGCGCCAATATTGATGAAATCGTTCGGAATGAGATCCTTTGGATCTATTAAACGACTCTCATTATTCATTGGATTATCGATGCCCCAGTAATGGCTGGGTACGGCGGGATTTTTTGTCCAATCCCAATAGTGTAACGCAAGTTTTGGTTCACGAACCGCTTCCTGCAATTTTTTTTCCAACGAGTAAAGGTATCCCCTGTGCCAGGGTAAAAGGAACCAACTGTAGTGCACCTGGTTTTCGTATAAGTTGGTTGCGCAAAAAGTCGCATGCTGAGATACATGGGCCAACCAGCCCGTTGGGTCAAGAGGTGATTTTTGCGATCTCTTTTTTAAAATTGCTACCGCATCTTTCAACAACTTTACCGAAGGGTCATCTGCAGCTAATGCAGCAATGTTTTTGCGAACAGCTAAGTTTCCGTTAAGCTCCTTATGAAAACTTGCATAAGCTTGTTTGCCAACGATGGCCGTTGTTAAAAAACCCGCCGCGCTAAAACCCAATTGCTGAAGAAATCTTCTTCTTGTTACATCATTGAAAACAGGTGGTAACATAATAATGTGTTTAAAATTTTAAAGTGCTGGTAAAGGCAAAAAATAGCAGGTCCTTGCCGGCTGTTGCATTTTTAAGGTAACTACCCGCCTTAAAGTATATGCCATCGACCTGCATATGTACAAACCGATTTGGATCAATATTGAAGTCAAAGCCAAGTTGGTGGCCGACAAAACGATTGTCTATATTTTTTCCGGAAATGGACAGCATTGCATTCGGTCCATAAATACCATCATCGGTACTGGCCCTCCAGAATATATCGTAATCAATATTTGCGGTTATAATTTTTGAAAAATGATACCTGAAAGAGGGATGAAGGTCGATGAGATTTGCAGGGCCTACAAAAGAACCCAAACCAAAATAAGAGCCATTGGGAAACAGTGCATCAAAAGTATTTATGCGGTTATCATTTGCCAGTCTATCTCCACTGATATAATCCATTTTTAGACCAATTTCGGGTTCGTGCTTCAGTTTCTTAAATGCACGATTTAAATTAGCTGAAGCCGTCCAGGCTTTAATTCGTTTAGCATTAAAAGTTCCAAACTGGTATACGCCTTCTATGTCATAACTAAAAGACCCTTCATTGTGAAATCTCACACCAAGGCTTTGTCTTACCTGTCTACCCACGGCATCATCGGCTACAGCATTTTGCCGTTCAATACCAAAATAATAAAGATCAGTTTTAGGGAATTTTAATGGTGAAGCAAACGAAAAATAGTTACCCCAAAAACGAGTTTCCTTATTGATCCACTTGTCGTCAAAAATCCCTTCCCGGGATGCGACATACCCGGCATAAAATAGTTCGTTCCGAATACTTCCATTCGCCAGGATGAGTCTTGCTGCATCAAAAGCATGTCGTACATTCGGCCGCTCCCTTACAGCTACCAATCGTCGTGACCC
>JACMLJ010000063.1 GCA_014379625.1 Ferruginibacter sp.
GATCAACTCTACAACCACCAATAATGCTTATGGATTAAACTGGGGCACCAGTATGTCTACCCCGGCCGTGACAGGGGCATTGGCATTGATGTATGAACGCTTCAGGCAAATACATGGAGGGGCCAATCCCCCGGGTTCACTTGTGAAGGCATTGGCCTGTAACACGGCAGATGACCTCGGAAACGTTGGACCTGACTATACTTTTGGTTTTGGGTTGATAAATGCAAGGCGGGCGGTGGAAGCCGTTGACAGTAACCGTTATTTCATCAATGCAGTGTCAAACGGTGGAACCGCAACACATGTTATTACTGTTCCTGTCAATACCAGGCGGTTAAAAGTATTATTGTATTGGGCCGATCCTGCTGCGGCAGTAAATGCCGGGGTTTCATTGGTGAACGACCTCGATATAAGGGTTACCGAACCTTCAGCGATATTACACTATCCGCTTATTTTAAATAATTCACCCGCTAATGTAAATTATGTTGCGGTGGAAGGCATTGATCATTTAAATAATATAGAACAGGTAGTCATTGAAAATCCTATTGCAGGCACATACACCATCCAGGTCAATGGATTTGCAGTGCCCTTTGGTTCGCAGGAGTATATTATCAGTTATGAAATAGTACAACCCTCCATTACCGTAGAATATCCATTTGGCGGCGAAAAATTTGTACCTGGTGAAACGGAAAATATCCGCTGGTCTGCTGACAGAAATGAGGTCAATGATTTTACGCTTGAGTATTCAGCGGATGGCGGCTTCAACTGGGTTACGATTGATAATAATGTTGCGGCTACCGCCCGAAGATTTTCCTGGAGTATTCCTCTTGGGCTCAATACCAGTCAGGCACTGGTAAGGGTAAGCAGGAATGGCACAGTATTAACTGACCAGAGCGATTTTGGTTTCACCATTCTGGGTAGCCCGGTTGTAACTGCTACCAATATTTGCGAAGGAGCCATACAGTTAGACTGGGCAGCTGTGAACGGCGCTACTTCTTATGATATTATGCAGTTGGCGGGCGATAGCATGCAGTTAATTGGTAATACTACGGGTATCTCCTGGTTAGTGAAAGGTTTAAATAAAAATAAGCTTGCCTGGCTGGGCGTAGCCGCTAAAAATGGAATGGTTGCCGGAAGACGTTCTTTATCTGTTAGCGCCCGGCCCAACTCCGGTGATTGTTCGCTGGCAGCTTTTAACAATGATCTTAAAGTGGACAGCATACTGGAGCCAAATAGTGCAAGGCAGGGTTTTGCAAATGAAGGCGATGCAGTTAAGGCGGTAAAAATACTGATCCGGAACCTGGGGACAGTTCCGGTAAGCGGGCCCTTCAGCGTTTCCTACCATTATGCCAATACAACTGTTACGGAGACCGTCAATACGCTGATAGCTGCAGGCGGTGATTTCGTGTATACTTTTACCGGCGCCTATCCAATAGTTACAGGTGGGTTTAAATATGATTTTAAATCATGGGTCAGTTTGGCAACAGATGGCAATCATTTAAATGATACTGCTTATAAAACCGTTCGGTATATTAATAATGATGCGATAACTTCCATGCCGGTCACAGAGGGTTTTGAGTCCTTCCCCGTAGCGGAATTTAAGCTTTCGGAAATGGCCATTGGTGAAAATAAGCGCCTTGATTTTTCAGCCGGCAGCGAAAGGGGAAGGGCGAGATCTTTTGTAAATACCGGCTTTGCCTTTAGCGGGAACAGGGCGATGACACTTGATCAAACACCATATAATAATGTCGCCAATGCCGACAGCCTTACGATCAGTTATAATTTATCCAATTACCTTTCAAAACAATTGCGGCTGGATTTTTATTATAAAAATCATGGGCAGGATGATGCTAATGGAAATAAAGTGTGGGTGAGGGGTAGTGAAAATGACGCATGGGTGCAGGCTTATGACCTTTTTGCTAACCAGTCGGCGCTCGGAACCTGGAAACGTGCCATCATTAATATTAATGAAGTGATGGGCAGCGCTGTTCCCCCGCAAAGCATATCCCCCACATTCCAGGTAAAAATAGGACAGGAGGGAAGAACTTCTGCCAATGTTGCCAATGCAGTTGTTGATATGGATGATGGCTACACTTTCGATGACCTTACACTGGATGAGGCTTTAAATGATGTGGGCATATTAAAAATTAATTCACCTGCCATCAAAGATTGTTCTTTGGGTTCGGTCAGCCCCATCGGGATCCGGCTAAAAAATTACAATAGCATTTCGCTGAATAATTTAATGGTGAGTTACCAGGTAAATGGGGGAACGGTGGTTACGGAAAACATTGCTTCCATTGCGGCGGATCAAACGATGGATTATGTGTTTGCTCAAACGGCTGACCTTTCGGCTTATATTGACTATAACATCAGCGTATGGGTGAAGTTACCGGCCGATACCTATGCTGCCAATGACAGTATTTTGAATTTCAGTATACACAATAGTCCTGTTATCAACAGTTATCCCTACCTGCAAAATTTTGAGAGCAGTGACGGCTATTTTTACACAAAGGGTACCAATAGCTCCTGGAAATGGGGGACACCACTAAAGAACATCATTTATAAAGCAGCGAGCGGCACAAGGGCCTGGGTAACCAGTCTTACCCGCAATTATAATGATGTTGAAACGTCTTATTTATATTCTCCCTGTTTTGATATTACCGGGTTGATACAACCGGTGCTTTCCTTTAGTCATATTTTAGAACTTGAACTGAACTATGATTATAGCTGGGTAGAATATTCTACCAATGGCGCCGTATGGCAAAAACTTGGGGCGGTTGGCAGTGGCACCAACTGGTATGATGAAACATCACTGATCAATTGGGCAGGCAATAATTCAAGCTGGCATGTAGCGAGTATTGATTTGCCGGTACCGGCCACGACTATCCGCTTTCGGTTTGTGCTGAGCACCGATGCCGGGGTTACTGAAGAAGGCATTGGGATAGATGATATCCATATATTTGATAAAGCCCCTATTTACACAGGTGTGCCCGTAACCGGTATTACACAAAATGTGAGCGGTAATAATTGGATCCATTTTTCTGCTGGCGGTAAAAGAATGGTTTCATTGAATTCAAATGGAGCAGATCTCGGGGCTACTGCCATACAGGTGCATCCCTTTACAGGTGCAGTGCGTAACAGCAATAACCAATATTATGCTAACCGGAATATCGTGGTTCGTTCCGCCATTCCTGCAGCCGGAAACGTGGGGGTACGTTTTTATTTTACAGAGTCCGAGGCGAAAAGTTTGGTCAATGCCGGCGGATGTAACTCTTGTTCGAAACCTGCCGATGCGTATGAAATGGGGATTACAAAATACAGTGGTAATACCGGTGATGAAAACGGGATATTGGAGGATGACAGCACCGGCTTATTTCAATATATTTTACCTGCCGGAACCGATATCGTTCCTTACGACAATGGCTACTACGCCGAGTTTAGTGTAAATAGTTTTAGTGAGTTTTGGTTGAGTGCTGGTAATATTAAACCGGCAATAAACGGTGTATGCCCGGGTGAAACTATTCTCTTTACAGTTGCTGCCGGTGGAACCAGCTATCAATGGCAGGAAGACAACGGTTCAGGATATGCCAATATTAATGACGGTACCCGTTATGCCGGCACCAAAACTGCAGCATTGCAATTAATTAATTTGCCCGGTACCTTTTCAGGATACAAATACCGCTGTGTAAAAGACGGCGTAAATGGTAATGAAAATGCGGTGAGGTTTACAAATGTATGGAATGGCAATACGGGCAACAACTGGTTTGTGGCCACTAACTGGAGTTGTGGTATGGTGCCGGATCAATACTCGGATGTAACTATACCGGGTGGAATTAATACCTATCCATTCATCAATGCAAATGCCGCAATAAAAAGTATCAGCGTTCATCCCGGGGCAATCGTTACCGTTAGTGGTTTAGCTGAATTGCAAATTAAGGGAAGGTGATATGAATGTGGATGTAGTGCGTAATTTGTAAAAGGTGGCGCCGAAGTATCCGGGGAATCATTATATAAAATGCAATATCCCTGAAATAATGCCAGCCGCTTACCACATTCTTTGTAAATTGTTGTTTCAAATTTTTTTATGGCATTGCAACCCTGGCGTATTGGAAAAGTTACCCGGATAGAAAACGAAACTGCAGATACCCGTAGATTTTGGATCGAAGTACCGGAATTAACAGTTTTTAATTTTATCCCGGGCCAGTTTGTAACGCTGGATCTTCCGGTACATGAAAAGCCAAACAAACGCTGGAGAAGTTATTCCATTGCATCATGGCCCGATGGAACCAATATCTTTGAACTGGTGATAGTGCTGGATGATAATGGAGCCGGCACACCCTACCTTTTTAATGAAGTGAAGGTGGGCAGTGAAATATCGTTTCGCGGGCCGCAGGGTGTATTTACATTAAAAGAGCAAATGGATGAAGACCTGGTGTTAATTTGCACCGGTACGGGGATTGCCCCCTTTAGAAGCATGGTCCATCATATCCACAACAACAATATTCCCCATAAAAATATCTATCTCGTATTTGGGTGCCGCACAAAATCCAGCCTTTTATATTATGAGGAGATGAGCAATCTTCAAAAGGAAATGCATGGTTTTCATTATATCCCCACTTTATCCCGGGAGCAATGGGATGGCTATTCGGGCTATGTACATGCCGTATATGAATTAGTATGCATTGACAGGCAGCCTGCTAAATTTTATTTATGCGGATGGAAGGGTATGATTGACGAGGCGAGGACAAGGATAGTTGGTATGGGCTATGATAAAAAAGCCGTGCACTTCGAAATTTACGGGTAATGATCCACCGGCAATAATTTTTTATATGGTGAATGCGAATAATAGAATATGACTAAAATCATTTCTGCCTATGATTGGTTCGGTACCATTTGCCCGGATTGATATTATTATTTTTTGGTAACTTGCGACCCTGATTATTCATAAAATTAATTGATTTTTATGGGTGCTACTTCGATGATTGTTTTGATTCTTGCTGCATTGACATTTTCTACCATTGCAATTTTGATCGCTAAAATTGTTACTAAAGCTACTACCAATCCTCAAAAAGGGGAGCCCTACGAATGTGGTATTCCCACGAAGGGGAAAACCTGGACCCAGTTGAATGTGGGATATTATTTATTTGCATTGATATTTTTGATATTTGATGTAGAGCTGGTGTTTTTGTTTCCCTGGGCGGTGGTTGCAAAACAGGTGGGCTGGATGGCGCTGGTAGAGATCGTTATTTTCTTTTTTATATTGTTTATGGGTTTTTTATACGCACATAAAAAGGGAGCGCTCAAGTGGGTGTAGCACCCTGGCCTCCTGAATGGGGAAACCTAATGGCATAGAATGCTATATCGTAATTTGGATATTGGGGTATAGATTAAATTAAAAAAATGAACGCCTAAATTAATGGATAACACTTCAAATAATTCAGGGTCTTCTTCAATCCCTTCTTTGGGGGGTGGGGGCACAGCTCCTTCGGGTGGCGTGGCTTTCCCGGGCCAGGTTCATGAAACACCCGGTGGCGGTATTGTATTAAGTAAGCTGGATGATGTAATTAACTGGGCACGTTCCAATTCGTTATGGCCGCTCACTTTTGCTACCAGTTGTTGTGGCATTGAATACATGGCGGTAGCTGGTGCTAAATATGATTTTTCGAGGTTTGGATTTGAAGTGGCAAGGGCTTCGCCCAGGCAGGCGGATGTAATTATAATCGCGGGCACCATCGTAAATAAAATGGCGCCTGTTTTAAAAAGATTATACGACCAGATGGGAGACCCGAAATATGTTATTGCCATGGGTGCCTGCGCCATCAGCGGCGGTCCTTTCTTTTATAATACCTACTCCGTTGTAAAAGGCGCCGATCATGTAATCCCGGTAGACGTATATGTTGCGGGTTGTCCGCCAAGACCTGAAGCGCTTTTACACGCATTGATCAGTTTACAGGAAAAAATTAAGAGCGGGCTCACGAGAGAGCAGATAAAGGGTGGGTGATTGAGTTGATTAGTTGAAAAGTAAATAAAATAAATAAGGCATATAAAGTAAATGACCAACGACGCATTAAAAGCAAAAATTACGGAACTGTTACCTGCAACCGGTTTTGAGGAAGGTGGGCAATGGCTCAATATTAATGTGGAACCTGCCGACTGGCGATTGCTTGCAGAACAACTGCGGCTCGACGCTTCTTTACAGTTTGATTATCTTTTTTGTCTTACCTGTATCGACTGGAAGACACATCTTACCATGGTGTATCATTTGGATTCCACCAAATTTCGACACAATATCGTTATTAAAGCAAAGCTGGATGTGGCTAAGCCTGCAATAGAAACAGTGAGTGATATATGGAGAACAGCAGACTTTCACGAACGGGAAGTATATGAAATGTTTGGCGTGGATTTCATCAACCATCCAGACCTGCGCTTATTAATTTTGCCGGATGGATGGGAAGGAAAGCGGCCAATGCTGAAAAACTTTGAAGACCCGGTGAATATGATAAGGTTATAATTGGAAAGTAGATAAAGTATATAAGGTACATAAGGTATATACAGTGCGTATACTATAAATGTTCCGGGCTGTTTTTAACCCCGGGATGGGGGCATTGGAAATAAATTCTTTTTAAGGTATAGATAAATATGGTTGAAGAAATAGGAACAACAGTAGAAGGGGATGTATTGATTAATGTAGGGCCACAGCACCCTGCCACCCATGGTGTGTTGAACCTGTTACTTACTATTAACGGCGAAACCATTAAGAAAGTGGAGCCCCACCTGGGGTTTATTCACCGCTCTATTGAAAAAATGTGTGAAAGTCTTACCTACCGTCAATTCATTTACGTAACCAGCCGGATGGATTACCTTTCCGCTCACATCAATAACCACGCCTGCGCACTTGTAGTTGAAAAAGGCCTGCAGGTAGAAATTCCTTCAAGGGCAAAAGTGATCCGTGTTTTAATGGATGAGCTGACCAGGATCGCTTCGCACGAATTGTGGTGGGGGGCAATGGCAATGGATCTTGGCGCATTCACTCCTTTCTTTCATGCCTTTCGCGAAAGGGAATCCATCAATGATATTATGGAAGAAACCTGCGGGGCCAGGCTTACCATGAATTATATTGTTCCCGGCGGTGTGATGTATGATCTTCATCCTGATTTTCAAAAAAGGGTAAAGGATTTTATTACCTTATATAAACTGAAGATCCATGAATACGATGAAATGGTTACCGGTAATATTATTTTCCAGAACAGGATGAAGGGAGTGGGTTATTTATCTGCCGAAGATGCAATCTCTTATGGTTGCACCGGTCCAACGGCAAGGGGTAGCGGCGTTTCCTGTGATATCCGGAAATTGTATCCTTACGAAGTATATGACCAACTGGACTTTGATGAAATACTGGAAACCGGGTGCGATTCATTTGCCAGGTACATGGTTAGGATCAGGGAGATGAACCAGTCCATCAGGATAATTGAACAACTGATTGATACTATTCCGGAAGGTGATTTCCAGGCAAAAACAAAAGCAGTGCTGAAATTACCAAAAGGAGAATTTTACCAGCGGGTGGAAACAGCCAGGGGTGAATTTGGGGTATATATCGTGAGTGAAGGTGGCAACACACCCTACAGAATTAAATTTCGTTCACCGGGTTTTTCTAATCTCTCAGCATTGGATCAAATGGCAAGAGGTAGTAAGTTAGGCGACCTGGTGGCCATGATGGGGACGCTTGATTTAGTGATACCGGATATTGACAGGTAGGGCAGCCCAGCGCCTATCCCCTGAAGGGGGAACAGCATTGCAGCAAATACCGCATAGCTGGCTTTCGATTTTATTGGATAGGATAAAATAAAAAGATAACAATTTAAAATAATGAACACATCTTCAAATAATTCAGGTTCTTCTTTAATGCTCCTTTTTAGGGGTGGGGGGGCTGGATGCTGAGCTTTTCTGACATATCTAAATTTATAGACAGCTGGTTAAGGGACATCTTTAATCCAACCTGGACGATGGTCATTGAAATGATGATCGCAGGTGTTTGCGTAATTGGTTTATTTGCCGTACTTGGGCTGGTGTTGGTTTTGATGGAAAGAAAAGTTGCCGCCTGGATACAGATACGGCTGGGACCCAACCGGGTTGGCCCTAAAGGAATGTTACAATCCCTCGCAGATACGGTGAAGTTGCTGGTTAAAGAAGGGATGACCCCGGATGGCGCTGATAAATTCTTATTCAATTTCGCACCTTTTATCGCCATGATGGTGGCTATGCTTTTGATGGCACCAATCGCTTTTGCAAAGGATTTTCAGCTATGGGATATGAATATCGGGGTGTTGTACTTTTCTGCGATCTCATCCATTATGGTGATCAGTATTTTAATGGCGGGATGGGCAAGCAATAATAAATATTCGCTGATGGGGGCTATGCGCAGTGGCGCGCAGATAGTGAGCTATGAATTATCGGCAGGGTTATCTATCCTGGCCATTGTGGTGCTGTCGGGCAGTTTAAATCTGAATGATATTATTCTTTCCCAGGCAGATGGCTGGTGGATATTTAAAGGACATATCCCGGTGATCATTTCCTTTATCATTTTTATCATAGCAGTAACGGCAGAAACCAATCGGGCGCCATTCGACCTGGCGGAAGCCGAATCAGAACTGACGGCGGGGTTTCACACAGAATATTCAGGAATGAAATTCGCGCTGTTCTTTTTAGCGGAATATATCAATGTATTTATTGTATGTGCCATCGGCGCTACTTTATTCCTGGGTGGATGGATGCCTTTTCATATCGGTCATTGGGATGCTTTCAATCATGTAATGGATTATATCCCTTCCAGTGTCTGGTTTTTTGGAAAAACATTTTTCCTGATCTTCCTGATTATGTGGTTCAGGTGGACATTTCCAAGATTACGCATCGATCAGTTGCTTAACCTGGAATGGAGGTTTTTATTACCGATCAGCATGTTCAATATATTGCTGGTAACATTAATGGCGATACTGGGTTGGCATTTTTGAGGTTAGCCCCCTGCCCCCTGAAGGGCGAATCTAATTTGTATAGTATGCTGTTACTGGAATATATTAGGTTGTAAAGTTTTAAATAAAAATAGATAGCACTTTAAGTAATGTTTATAATAAAATATATAAAAGAAGTTTTTAGCGGATTAAAGTCACTCGCTGTTGGCCTTCGGCGTACGCTTTATTATTTTACACATCACAAAGAAATTATAACAGAGCAATACCCGGATAACAGGGAAACGTTGAAGCTGTCCGACAGGTTCAAGGGCGAAGTGGTGATGCTGCATGATGAAAATAATGAACATGCCTGTACGGGTTGTACCGCCTGTGAACTGGCCTGTCCTAATGCCACCATCAAGATCATTACCCAGTTTGATATTACACCAGAGGGTAAAAAGAAAAAAGCCCTTGACAAATTTGTATATCATCTTGAATTGTGTACGATGTGCAACCTGTGTATTGTAGCCTGCCCGACAGACGCGATAAAAATGGCGCAAACATTTGAACACAGCGTATACGACAGGAGTGAGCTTACAAAAATTTTAAATAAGCCGGGATCACATATCAGGGCAGGAGTAGAATAATTTTTTGATGCCTGGTGTCTGCTTTTTTCAACTCATTGCTCCATTTGTTTTGGTCGCCGGAGTATGAGTTCCAGGTCGGTATTGGTAATGAAATTTGATAACATCATCGCAGGGATAATTTATTTTATAGTCCTGAAAGGGCGACAATACAGTAGCGTCGGGCAACGCCCTATGTAAAACGAATAGATACAAACAAAGCCCTGGAAGGGCGAAATATCAAAACGATGGGTAAGGCCCATCGGAAATAAGGAATGTGGGAAAAGTTCCACAATGGTATGCGGTACAAGTGAGTGACACAAGAATGATGACCAGGGAAATTCAGCCGGTGCAACAAAAGTGAATTTTAATTTGATACGATAAAATTATACGCTCCCAAAACTCCCCTTCAGGTGTTGGCGGCAAAATTAATAACCCTTAAATGAGCGGATCAACCATAATATTTTACATGCTGGCAGCACTTACCTTAGTGAGCGGTGTACTGGCTGTTACTACACGGCAAATATTTCGTGCGGCTATTTTTCTTTTATTTTCATTGATCGGAATCGCGGGTCTTTATTTCTGGATGCAGTATGAATTTATCGCAGCCGTTCAGATAGTGGTGTATGTTGGCGGTATTACCGTACTCATCATCTTCTCCATTTTTTTAACCCAACAGGCAGGGGAATTATTACCCAAAGAGAAAATGGGAAGGCAGTTATTTTCAGCCCTGGCGGCCTTTTGTGGTTTTGCCTTAACGATGCTGCAATTGTACCAGCATACTTTCAAAAAAACAACTGACGAACCTATTTTACCGAGTGTATCGAATATTGGCAACCAGATGCTTGGCGTTGAAGACAATGGATTTGCCCTGCCCTTTGAAGTAGTGAGTATATTACTGCTGGCGGCAATGATTGGTTGCATTGTAATTGCCTTACGTTCAAAACCCGCAACAATATGATGGAGCCAGGATTATACCATTTATTATTTATTAGCGCCGCCCTGTTTTTTATCGGTGTGTTTGGATTTTTTACCAGGAGAAACCTGGTCACCATGCTGATGAGTGTGGAACTGGTGTTAAACAGTGTGAACCTGAATTTTATAGCGTTCAATAAATATTTATGGCCCAACAAATTAGATGGATTATTCTTTTCCATTTTTGTGATTGCCATTGCAGCGGCGGAAGCGGCGGTTGCTATTGCCATTATTATAAATTTATACAGGAGCCACCATTCCATTGATGTAGAGAATACGGAAGAGTTGAAATTTTAAAAGTTTGGATTTATTTTTTCCAGGGGGAAAATATAGCGAAGAACAATATACAATACCATGAATGATTTTTTGCACATACCGATACTGCAGGTACTTCCGCCGGGATGGGATTTAGGCTGGTCATTAATGCTGATCCCATTGCTGCCTTTGGCCGGCTTTTTACTGTTGGGCTTATTTGGCAGAAAATATGTAAAAAATTCTTCCGGCATTATCGGTACGACCCTTTTACTGGTATCAACTGCTTTATCATTGTATACAGCTTATGGTTATTTCTTTGAGTTTGGTAAAGTAGATGGGGTGTATCAAAAAATAATACCCGTGCAATTTACATGGCTCCAGTTTTCACCGGGTGTTTCCATCGATATGGGGATCATCCTCGATCCTATTTCGGTGATGATGCTGGTAGTGGTGAGTTTTATTTCTTTGATGGTACATATATATAGCCTGGGTTATATGAAGGGAGAAGAAAGGTTTCCTACTTACTACGCCTTCCTGGGCCTCTTTACTTTTTCTATGCTGGGCCTGGTAATGTCGTCGAATATTTTCCAGTTGTATTTTTTCTGGGAACTGGTTGGCGTATCATCCTTTTTGCTGATTGGTTATTATTACGACCGGCCCAGTGCCGTGGCCGCCTGTAAAAAAGCGTTTATCGTTACCCGTTTTGCCGATCTCGGCTTCCTCATCGGAATTTTGATATTGTCCTTTTATGCAGGCACGCTGGATTTTAATACACTTATTGAGCGGTTAACAAGCGCTTCGGCGCCGGAATTTCAATCGGCAATCACTTCCTCCTTCCTGGGCGTATCTGCGTTAACCTGGGCGCTGGTATTGGTGTTTATCGGGGGTGCGGGTAAAAGTGCCATGTTTCCCCTTCATATCTGGTTGCCTGATGCAATGGAAGGACCAACACCGGTATCTGCTTTGATACATGCCGCAACAATGGTAGTGGCCGGCGTATTTTTAGTAGCCAGGTTATTTCCCGTTTTCAGTATGTCGCCGCCGGCATTGGATATTGTTGCCTACACAGGTATTATCTCCGCCTTATTTGCCGCCGTAATAGCCTGCACACAAACCGACATTAAAAGGGTATTGGCATATTCCACCATGTCGCAGATAGGGTTTATGATGTTCGCATTGGGTGTGTCCGGCCAGGGTGGCGAGAACGGATTAGGATTTACCGCCTCCATGTTTCACCTTTTTACACATGCCATGTTTAAAGCCTTATTGTTCCTGGGGGCAGGTGCGGTAATCCATTTTATTCATAGCAATGAAATGAAAGAGATGGGTGGACTTAGAAAATATTTACCCGTTACGCATATCAGTTTTTTAATCGCCTGCCTGGCAATATCTGGTGTACCACCTTTTGCCGGTTTTTTTAGCAAGGAAGAAATATTATTAGCAGCCTATCACCACAATGCCGGTATTTACTGGATGGCATTGGTAACATCCGGGTTGACCGCGTTTTATATGTTCCGTTTATATTTCCGTATTTTCTGGAACAGATCAGCTATTGTTCACGGCGAACATCATGGAGAGGGAGGTTTTGCTATGATGGTACCATTGGTTTTATTAGCTGTTGGAGCCGCTGCCGCAGGATTTATTCCTTTTGGAAATTTTGTTAGTTCCGATGGTAAACGGCCGGAGTCGGTCTTTCACCTGGAATTTTCTATCGCCCCGGTTGCAATAGGGTTGGTCGGCATATTTGCGGCGATGTGGTTGTATAAAAAGCAAAATGACAGGGCTGCCGCTATTGCCAAGTCATTGAATGGTTTTTACAAAGCTGCTTACCATAAATTTTATGTGGATGAATTGTATTTGTTTATTACAAAAAAGATATTGTTCAATTTGATAGGAAGGCCTGCTGCCTGGTTTGATAAAAATGTGGTAGACGGGTTGGTGATCGGTACAGGAAATACCACGCAGGTAATTTCAGAAAAAATAAAAGGATTTCAATCCGGCAAAGTACAGCAATACGCCATTTACTTTTTAGCCGGGGTAATTGGGCTTGCCGTACTTTTTATTTATGTATGGAAATAAAAATGAAGCGCCTGGTTAAAGCAAACTATTTAAACCTGGGGGCCAATTCCGGGATAGCTAGAACAATTTGTGCTACCGGGTTTGAATCCCGAAATCCTGAGCTTGCCGAAGACCGGCGGCGGGCGAGATAAAAACCAATAAATGAACTTAACATTACTGATATTATTACCGCTGCTAACCGCAGTACTCATACTGCTGATGCGGAACGCACAACAGGTGAAGTGGACCGCATTGATTGGTTCAACCCTGCAATTTGCACTGGCATTTGTGTTGCTTTTCGCCTTTCGCAATGAAAGGGCAGGAGGCAATGAAGCACAAATGTTATTTGAATTGCAATACAACTGGTTTCCTGCTTTGCATATTAGTTTCCACTTAGGCGTAGATGGTATCTCGGTAGCTATGATATTATTAACCGCATTCGTGGTGGTAGCCGGCGTACTGGTTTCGTGGAATGTTACAAAGATGACGAAGGAGTTTTATTTCCTGCTTATCCTGCTGAGCCTGGGGGCTTATGGATTTTTTATGTCGCTCGACCTCTTCATTCTTTTCTTCTTTCTTGAAATTGCAGTGATACCGAAATATTTACTGATCGGCATCTGGGGAAGCGGCAATAAAGAAAAGGCAGCCAACAAACTTGCCCTGATGTTAATGGGCGGCTCTTCGTTGGTGTTAGTGGGTTTGCTGGGTGTTTATTTTGGCAGCCCGGAAAAGACCTTTGATTTAATGACACTATCGCAGTTAAATATTCCTGTTGAAGTGCAAAAAATTTGCTTCCCCTTGTTATTTGTTGGATTTGGGGTATTCACGGCCTTGTTTCCTTTTCATACCTGGGTGCCCGATGGTCACTCTTCTGCGCCAACTGCGGGATCCATGTTCCTGGCAGGCATCTCTATGAAACTGGGGGGATATGGTTGTTTGAGGGTAGCCACTTATATTATGCCGGATGGCGCAAAGGAATATGCCGACATTATCATCGTTCTTTCAACCATTGCCATTTTATACGGTGCCTTCGCTACCATGATGCAGAAGGACCTGAAATATATCAACGCATATTCTTCAGTGAGCCACTGCGGTTTTGTTTTATTGGGTATTGGCATGTTAACCAAAACGGCCATCACGGGGGCCGTAATGCAAATGGTATCGCACGGGTTAATGACGGCCCTTTTCTTCGCCGTCATCGGTATGATTTACGAACGTACGCATACCAGGCAGGTAAATGAAATGGGCGGCTTACTCAAAGTAATGCCTTTTATCACTACTGTATTATTTATTGTTGGATTGTGCTCACTGGGATTGCCGGGATTGAGTGGTTTTGTTGCCGAGATGACGATCCTCATGGGCTCCTGGCAGCATCCTGATTGGTTTCATCGCATTGCAACCATCGCGGCCTGTATGTCCATTGTAGTAACGGCGGTGTATATCCTAAGAGCGATCGGGCAAACAGCCATGGGTCCTATAAAAGCAGAGTATGCCAATTTAGCGGATGCTAAATGGAATGAAAAACTGGCAGCGGTAATTTTAATTGCAGGGATTATTGCGATTGGTGTTGCCCCGTTTTGGTTAAATGACCTGGTTAGTCCGGCTGCGGAAATAATAATGAATAAAGTGGCAGGCAAATAATAAGGAATAACCTGGCAGGGGTACCTGTTTAATTTTAGTAAGGCCGGTGTTATCTTAATTCAACCCCATGTCCCTCTTCGGGGGGATAGGGCAAACATTCTACATTTTAAACGTATGTTGAACGACTTTTTGATATTAATGAAATCCGAACTGGTGATCAGTTTCATCATCTTCCTCCTGTTATTTATAAAGGTAGGAACGGAGATGACAAATGACCGCCTTTTATCGCTGGTGCAATTTTTATTACTGGCTAATTTTATCGCCGGATTCTTATTTAATGAAGCAGGTAGTTTATTTGGCGGCGCTTTTACCACCAATGCTTTGATGGCTTTTCAGAAAAGCATTTTGAGCCTGGGTGTATACCTGATTTCTTTACTATTCGCAGACTGGTTAAAGAAGAGTGAGCATATGCCGGAGTTTTTTATGCTCATGCTTTCTGCTTTGCTGGGTATGTTTTTTATGATCTCCAGCGGTAGCCTGCTGATGTTCTTCCTAGCGCTTGAATTGTCAACAATTCCTGTAGCGGCCATGGCCAATTTCGACCTGGAGAAAAAACTATCTTCGGAGGCATCCATGAAAATGATCTTATCATCCGCTTTCTCCTCCGGCATTTTATTATTTGGTATCTCCCTTATCTATGGCGCTACCGGCACCATCAGTTTTACCGAAATGCCGGCATTGCTGGATGGCAGTCCCCTGCAAATATTAGCCTTTGTGTTTTTATTTGCCGCTTTCGCATTTAAGTTGTCCATCGTTCCTTTTCATTTATGGACCGCCGATGTGTATGAGGGCGCACCCATTGCAGTCAGCTCATTTTTATCGGTTATTTCAAAGGGTTCCATTGCATTTATATTGCTTACCGCACTGTACAAAGTATTTGGCCCCATGCATGCGGTGTGGTACAATATGGTGATGATATTATCCATTGCCACGATGGTGGTTGGTAACCTGTTTGCATTAAGGCAGCAAAATATCAAACGGTTCCTGGCTTATTCATCCATTGCGCAGGTGGGTTTTATATTGGTGGGTATCAGCAGTAATTCAATAGAGGGCATCTCCTCGGTGGTATATTTTGTTTTGATCTATACTTTCTCCAATCTCGCCGCCTTTGGGGTGGCCGGTGTTATATCGCAACAAACCGGTAAGGAGCGCATTGATGATTACAAAGGCTTGTACCAAACCAATCCATTCATAAGCTGGATACTGGCACTGGCATTGTTTTCATTAGCCGGCATCCCGCCCACTGCCGGGTTTTTCGGTAAATTATTTTTAATCACGGCGGGTGCATCCAGGGGCAGTTACTTTTTTATTACGGTGGCCGCATTGAACCTGATCGTTTCTTTATTTTATTACCTCAGGGTGATCAGGGCGGTGTTCATGGATAAAAATGAACAGCCCATTGAAAAGATAAATATGCATCCTTCCACCAAACTGGGGATGATTATTTGCGGAGCAGGCATTGTGTTAGTAGGGTTATTGAGTTGGGTGTATGATTATATTGTTAATCTTAGTATGTAAAGTAGGTTGGTTGTTGGTTGTTGATGGTTGATGGTTGTTCGTTGGTGGGGGATGGTTGATGTAAAAAATCATAATTTAATAGAATAAAATCTTATGGCAAATTATAAAACTTTAGATGCTTGGAAGTTTTCTATGCAATTAGTTAAAGAAGTTTATTTGTTAACTAAAAAATTTCCAAAGGAGGAGTTGTATGGTTTAACTTCTCAACTAAAAAAATCTGCCGTCTCCGTTCCTTCAAATATTGCTGAAGGATTAGGAAGACAATATAAAAAAGATACTTTACAATTCCTGCATATCTCACGGGGTTCATTGTATGAAATGGAAACATTATTGAATATTGCTGTAATGGTTGAAATAATTACTGAGGAGGAGTTTAATAAAATTATCCCTTCGTTCGAAAAATCATTACAGGTATTAAATGGCTTTATTAATTATAACCAAAAGGCCGATTTGAAATAACAATCAACGACCAACACCCAACAACCAACGATCAACCCCCAACGACCAACAACCAACCATCAACGACCAACCATCAACCCCCCAACCAATGGCTATCAATAAAAATCACGAATTTGAAGAACTGAATGGCGTAAAGTGCGGCATCGTGGAAAAGAATGTAAAACCCGAAAGGGTAGCGTTTTTAAAACAATTATTGGAGTACAATAAATTTACGGTTGAAGTGGTTCCATCGCCGCCTGCAAAGGTTGCCCCGGTCCCGGTGGTAAAACTTGCGGAAGGTGCAGAACCGCCGCCATTACCGCCGCCTCCCCCTCCTGCGCCCGAAACTTTTACAGTTGGGGTAACAGATTATACTTTTAATGTGATCAATGCAATTTTCGGCCGGGCACTACATGCACCGGGCGGGCATGTTGTCACTCAGGCTTACTGGAACCAGCAGGAAGCAACCAGCCATGATGAGGTTCCTTATTATGAAAGGACGCCAACCGGTAATGGATAAATTTGATAGCATCCCATCAGCGGTTACAAACGATGAGGGTGGACGGGTGGCATATTTGTTACAATCCTGTCAGGCCTTTCTGCCTCAGCATTGATTCGGCGGGTGCAGTTACTATTCAAATCTACCAACGACCAGAATGCTCCGGGCAGTGCCTTAGTGAACGATCTGCTTAATTCTTTCAATTTATTCCTGGCCTGTTATTCTTAGCCTGCTTCCGCTTTGCAACTATTTTGTCTTTTACACAGGAATTTTCCTTTTAATGGAATGGTAAATAATGAAGTGATCATTTTAAAACAATGCGACTTTGACAATGATGCTACTGCTTTATATTGCTGCGCAAAGCTTTGCCAGATTACATATTCCGCCTGTATTGCCCGCCCACAGCATACAATGCATTGGTAACCTGGCCCAGCGAACAATACTTTACCGTTTCCATTAATTCTGCAAATAAATTGCCATTACTTACAGCCACCTGTTTCAGGCGGTTCAGCATATCCGCACTTTTTGCAGCATGCCGCTCATGAAAAGCATGCACTGTTTTTACCTGGGTTTCTTTTTCATCAGTTGTACTTCGTATTACTTCTGTGGGCAATATGGTAGGACTACCATTTTTGTTCAGAAAAGTATTTACCCCAATAATGGGAAGTTCGCCCGTATGCTTGAGTGTTTCGTAATATAAACTTTCTTCCTGTATCTTATTTCGCTGGTACATCCTTTCCATGGCACCCAACACTCCCCCTCTTTCTGCAAGCCGGTGAAATTCCTTCATCACAGCGTCTTCTACCAAATCAGTCAGCTCCTCTAAAAGAAAAGAACCCTGGTTAGGGTTTTCATTTTTCGCTGTGCCCAATTCCCTGTTGATGATCAACTGAATGGCCATCGCCCTTCGGACACTCTCTTCGGTAGGCGTTGTAATCGCCTCATCGTAAGCGTTAGTATGCAGGGAATTACAGTTGTCATAAATTGCATATAATGCCTGTAGCGTGGTGCGGATATCATTAAAATCAATTTCCTGTGCATGCAAACTTCGGCCACTGGTCTGTATATGATATTTTAATTTTTGGCTTCGGCTGTTGGCATTGTATTTATGTTTCATGGCCTTGGCCCATACCCGGCGCGCTACCCTGCCGATGACACTATATTCAGGGTCCATACCATTGCTGAAAAAGAAAGAGAGATTGGGCGCGAAGTCATCTATTTGCATCCCCCTGCTTAAATAATATTCTACATACGTAAAGCCGTTTGCCAGGGTAAATGCCAGTTGACTGATGGGATTCGCCCCTGCTTCAGCAATATGATAACCGCTGATGCTTACGCTGTAAAAATTCTGCACATGGTTTTCGATAAAATATTCCTGTACATCGCCCATTAATTTTAAAGCAAACTCCGTTGAAAAAATACAGGTATTTTGTGCCTGGTCTTCCTTTAAAATATCTGCCTGTACAGTGCCCCGTACGGTAGATAGTGCTTTTGCCTTTATCTTTTCGTAGACTTCTTTTGGTAAAACATCCTCGCCGCTTAAACCCAGTAAACGTAAGCCTAACCCATTATTGCCTTCAGGAAGAAGACCGGCCGCCCCCGCCGCCGAAGGGGTATTGCTGGCCTCTCCTGCAGTAAGCGTATTATTGAAATATTCAGCAGGGCCGGTAAGTTTTGGCAATTGCGTGTGGTGTATTGGCCCGCCATCCTCAGCTATATATCTTGGCAGGGTTTCAATATCGAATTTTGATTCAATGAGCCTATTTACTTCTTCTCTTAAATTATTTTCGAGAATATATTTTTCGCATTGCTGATCGATGGCCACATTCATAAAAAATGCCAGCAGCATGGGTGCCGGTCCATTGATCGTCATACTTACCGATGTTTTCGGATCGCAGAGATCAAAGCCACTATATAGTTTTTTAGCATCATCCACTGTTGCAATGCTAACCCCGCTATTGCCTACTTTGCCATATATATCCGGGCGATGCGCAGGATCTTCGCCGTATAATGTTACGCTGTCAAATGCGGTGGACAATCTTTTTGCAGGCTGTCCAAAACTTACATAGTGAAAACGTCTGTTGGTCCTTTCCGGTCCCCCTTCACCTGCAAACATCCTGGTAGGATCTTCCTCTGCCCTTTTTAATGGGAACACACCGGCGGTGTAGGGGAATTTTCCGGGAAAATTTTCCTGTATGCGCCAGCGCAAAATATCCCCCCAGTCTTTAAACCCTGGTACTGCAATTTTGGGGATGCGAGTATGCGACAATGATTCAAAATACAGCGCTTGCTTTATGATCTTCCCCCTCACATCATACTCAAAAAAATCCTTCCGGTAACGGGCTTTTGTTTGTTCCCATTCCTCTACTAATTTTTTGCATACCGGAAATAATTGTTTCTCCAGCTCCGTTTTGGCTACGGCCAATCCATCCATTGCATCATCGTTTTTAGACCATTTGCCAATATTTTCTTTCAATAGCTGCAATGCACCGTTCAACTGGTAAAGTTTGCTGGCGATAGCTGACTGCTCATCCCCGAGTTTATTGTAGCGCTCAATTTCCTCCGCTATTTCCGCCAGGTAGCGTACACGCTTAGCCGGTATGATGGTGGACTGGCTGCTGGTATTTTTTGTATGTTCATGGTGTGTGATAGCGCCATCAAATTGCACCCCGGTTTTTTCGGCCACTTTTTCCATCAGCCTTTCAAACAATTCATTTATACCGTCATCATTGAATTGCGCCGCGATCGTCCCTACAACCGGTAACTCATCATCTTTAGCGTTCCACAAATTATGGTTGCGTTTGTATTGCTTGCATACTTCATGTAACGCATCCTGCGCCCCTGCTTTATCAAATTTATTAACACATACCACATCTGCATAATCAAGCATATTGATCTTTTCCAATTGCGAAGCCGCCCCGTACTCGGGTGTCATCACATACATACTTACATCAACAAAGTCGAGGATCGACGCATCACTTTGCCCAACCCCGGCGCTTTCCAAAATAATAAAATCAAATTCCGCCGCTTTGCAAATATCGATCGCCTGCTGCACATACCGGCTTAATGCTTTATCACTTTCCCGTGTAGCGAGGCTCCGCATATAGGCCCGGGGAGATGAAATGGCATTCATCCTGATCCGGTCGCCCAGCAAAGCGCCGCCTGTCTTTTTCTTGCTGGGGTCAACTGATATTACTGCAATGGTTCTATCTGTATAATTATTTAAAAAGCGTCGAACAATTTCATCAGTAACAGAAGATTTTCCTGCGCCACCGGTGCCGGTGATGCCAAGAACAGGCCCCCTGCCCTCCGAACCAGGGTTCTTGTCCCTTTTCAATTTTAGGGAAACTGTTTTTAACTGGGCCGTGAGCGCTGAATAATCCCGTCCGTTTTCAGCAAGTGTAATAGCTTTTGCAATTTTTTTTATATCTCTACTTTCACCCAATGCAAAAAGATCCGCATCAGCGGGGTCCGGGAATCCCCCTTCGGTGGGCAGGGGGGCTTTTTCTTTTGTAGACTGGGGGCTTGGGGTGTGGATGCCTGCTTTTTTAATCAGGTCCTCTATCATCCCTTCCAAACCCATCTGTCTTCCGTCATCGGGCGAATAAATCCTGGTAATGCCATAGTTATGCAAATGTTCAATTTCAACCGGCAAAATGGTACCTCCACCGCCACCAAATATTTTTATATGGCTGCACCCGTTTTCATCCAGCAGGTCTTTCATATATTTAAAGAACTCCACATGCCCGCCCTGGTAGCTGGTGATGGCTATAGCCTGGGCATCTTCTTCAATGGCGCATTCCACTATTTCAAGCACACTCCTGTTGTGGCCAAGGTGAATAACCTCAGCTCCCTTTGACTGCAGTATCCGTCGCATGATATTAATGGCCGCATCATGACCATCAAATAAGGCTGCGGCAGTTACAATACGAATTTTATCTGGCGGCGCAAAACTCATAAATAATTCAACATTTAAGCAATACATTAAAATTACCGATAGCCAAAAGAAAATTTACCGTTGTAGGTTTTCATCAATTACCCGGAGCAGGCTGAAATAGCTTAGGAATATCAAGTAATATACCCAAAGAAAAATTAAATGAACGGTAATCGATCCTGCGTTCGCTTAACAGGAGGGCAGTGGAAAGCTGGTATTCAAACTTAAGGCCGGGTAATTTATCAAAACCGAAAGTATTGGTGAATGCGGGCTCCCAAAAACCATAGGCGCCATTGGACAGGTCACTCAACTTGTAATCATACAATTCTGTTTCTGTATAATCCGTTTTTATATGGCTATAACTGATGATACTGAGCCTGGATGAAACTGACATGGAAAAATTATCCCGTATACGAAAAAGGAACGCGGGCTGTATATAAACTTTGAATACATCAGCCTCATGATTATTTATAAATAAAAAG
This sequence comes from Ferruginibacter sp., assembly GCA_014379625.1. Classification (GTDB taxonomy): domain Bacteria; phylum Bacteroidota; class Bacteroidia; order Chitinophagales; family Chitinophagaceae; genus Ferruginibacter. The sequence continues at coordinate 21,366 of JACMLJ010000063.1, forward strand.
CCGTTCCGGTTTTTGCCCCTGTCTATAAAACTGAATGTACCTTTACCAACTCCACCAAATAGCTGGAACATCACTTTGTCGCGCCGGTGTACCGACTTAAAATACCCAATGCCAAATTCAGTAAGGTTTCTTTTATAACTGATAACAGCGCTGTCTGCATTATTTCCGCCTCCGCTGTTCCTTTCAGTACGGTTGAAGTAATTTGCCTGTATAGCAAAATGATTGGTGATTGCTACGGCGCCCTGTATATCAAAACCCTTGCTGTTTTTTTTATTGCCACCAGAACTACCGCTGTTAAAAGGGTTACCTGACAGGTCTGAAGAATAATTGGCGGAAAGCTTACTGTCCCCTTTCTTAACCAATACAGGTATATTCTGGGCAGGCGGGCTGTACATATAATGCGGAGTGTAGCAAGAGACAAAAAAAATTGAAATAATTGCCCAAAAACAACCTGTTCTGACTTTCATAGATTAACTCATTTTAAAGGTGAGGGCGGCAAAATCTTCCACACTTAATGCTTCCGCACGTTTGTTGAATAATTCATTCTGCAAAACTTCGGCGGTAAATAAACTTTTAACCGCATTACGCAGGGTCTTACGGCGCTGGTTAAACGCCGTTTTTACCAATACTTTAAAAGCCCTTTCGCTTTTTACTGTCAAATCAGTGGTTTTTCTTTTAAGTTTTATTACACCGCTTTGTACTTTGGGCGGGGGATTAAATGACTGGTTGCTTACATCAAACAAATACTCCACTTCGTAAAAAGCCTGGATTAATACACTTAATACACCATAGACCTTATTTCCCTCCCCCGACGCTGCACGCTGCGCCACTTCTTTTTGAAACATTCCGATCACCACCGGCACTTTATCCTTCCAATCCAATACTTTAAATAAAATTTGGGTAGAAATATTATAAGGAAAATTACCAATCACCGTAAATGGTTCATCAAAGGGTGCATCCATATCCAGAAAACTTTGCATGATGAGCTTATCCTGCAGTACGGGATATGTTTTTATAAGGTAGGCGGTTTTTTCATCATCCAGCTCTACTGCCTTAAAATTAATACCGGGTATTTTTATAAGGTGCTTCGTTAAAGCCCCGCCTCCCGGGCCTACTTCGAGTAAATTAATAAAGGGATCTTCATTTACTGCATCAACGATTTTTTGAATGATGGTCTCATCCTTTAAAAAATGCTGGCCTAATGATTTTTTAATTCTAAACATAAGGGCAAAAGTAAGCAGAACATTTGATCAAGCTGTTGATGGCTCCCGGTGACCGGAAATAATGTTCTCCTTAAATATAGATTATCCGGCCTGGTGTATAAAACTAAAGGAAAACGCTAAATATCATATTTAAAAATCGCTCAGTTGCTTAATTTTGTTGCTGGTAATACATAATAAGTAAAATATAAGCGCCAATTCCTGTCCTCTATCTATAAGTGACTTCTTATGTGAACATTTGAAATTTCGTCCCGGTTGGCAATCATTAAATAAAGGATTCTTATCCTGCTAATTTCGTCCCTATGGGGAATGTCGTTTAGTTAAGGTTGAATTACCCTGAAAGGGTAAAATTTGAATAGCTACGGGTGCAACCCGTGGATAATATAGCCGCGGACAACAACCCCTTCGGAGTTGAACAAATGAAAACAGACGGCGAAATAAAATTCAACCCCGAAGGGGTTGCTATCTGGTTACTTTATTCTTCCGTCGGTGAAACCGGCGACTATTCAAATTAAAGCCCTTCAGGCTTAACTAAACGACATTGCCCTCCGGGGTTTTGATTTGTATTTTGTATTTCAATTTCTATAATAATAACATCCCTGCCCGTCCCGTTCAGGCAGGCCTCTGGGATTATTAAAGCCTGAAAAAAGGCTGATATTCATTGTAGAAAGGAATGAATTGAAATATATAAACCACCCGAAGGGCGAAATTATTCTTAAATTAATCATTGCCCCTGGCAGAAATGGATGGGGTGCTTTTCACGTAAGAAGTTGTATTTTTACTTTTTAATATGTTAATTATATGAGCTTATCATTTGAAAACAAACCTGTCATTGGTTTATCCTGTGGCGATATCAATGGCATTGGCCTCGAAATAATCATAAAAACAATTAGTGATATCCGCCTGCTTGAAATTTGCACCCCTGTATTATTTGCCAGCAATAAAGCTTTAAACTTTTACCGGAAGGCAATTCCCGATGTGAATTTTAATTTTTCAAATATTAAAGATTCAAGCCGCATTAATCACAAACAGGTAAACCTGTATAATTCCTGGGAAGACGAAGTGGCCATTACACCCGGGCTCCTGAACGACCTGGGGGGTAAATATGCGGTACTAAGTTTGGTTACCGCTGCGCAGGCATTAAAGGATGGAAAAATAGATGGATTGGTAACAGCCCCCATTCATAAAAAAAATACCCAGTCTGAAGAATTTAATTTTACCGGCCATACCCCCTACCTGAAAAACTTATTTGGGGTGATTGATGTGGTAATGTTCATGGTAGCGGAAAATATGAGAGTTGCTTTACTTACCGAACATGTTGCCGTAAAAGATATTGCGCCATTGATTACGAGGGAAGCTATCCTCAGTAAATTACAATTGATCAACAGCTCGCTAAAAAAAGACTTTGGTATTGATAAACCAAAAATTGCGGTGTTGGGTCTTAACCCGCATGCAGGTGATGAGGGCCTGGTAGGTAAGGAGGAAGAGGAAATAATAAAACCTGCTGTTAAAGAGGCGAAGCAAAGAGACATTTTTTGTTTTGGCCCTTTCAGTGCGGATGCATTTTTTGCCAGGGGTAGCTATGAAAAATTTGACGCAGTATTAGCCATGTACCACGACCAGGGTTTAATACCGTTTAAGTCATTGGCATTGGGAGAAGGAGTGAATTATACAGCAGGCCTGGACGGTGTTCGCACTTCACCAGATCATGGTGTTGCATTTGATATTGCCGGCAAAAACCAGGCTGATGAATCTTCTTTCAGGGAAGCTATTTTTAAATGCATCGATATTATCAACAGCCGTAAGGAATATGAAACGCAGCGGCAGAACCCGCTGAAAAAAATAAGTAAAGCCATTGTTGCCAATGCAATTGATGAAAAAATAACCGAGGTGCCGGAGTAGTACGCAGCGGGCAGTACACAAATAAAATTAATTCCGTAAACCTTTTAAACATTTGCGTCAAACCCTGAAGGAATAAGCTGCCAAAACACTGCAATAATTTTTAAATTTATATCAGTCTTTTTTATATTTACATTTATACCAGCTAGAAAAATTTGTAAAATAAATTAATGAAGACAATTATTCTTTCATTCTTTTTTTTGTTATTTGCTGGGCTTTCAATTTCGCAAACCCCTGCACCTGTTAATAGTATTAGGGAACTGACTGATTCAATTGCCGTAATCATTAAGCAGGAACATATTACAGGATTGATGCTGGGTATTGCAACAAAAGATTCGGTGCTTTATTCCGGTGGTTTTGGGTACGCAGACCTGGAAGCCAACCGCCAGGTGACCGAAAATACATTATTCCGGATGGGATCCATCACCAAAATGTTTGTGGCGCTTGGCATAATGAAATTGGTGAAAGAGGGGAAATTGAAACTGGATGATGAATTGAAAAAAATAGCTTCCGAAGTGCCTTTTCAAAATAAATGGGAAACCACCAACCCGGTCCGGATCATCCACTTATTAGAACATACTTCCGGATTCGATGACATGAAACTCAACCGTTTGTATGCAGCAGATGCGCAGGAGAACAAGGGAATTGAAATGATGCTGGTTCAAAAAAATTCCATGATATGCCGTTGGAAACCAGGAGAAAGATATGCCTATTCGAACCCAAATTATTCTATACTTGGTTACCTTATTGAAAAACTGTCTGGTAAGCCATATGATCAATACCTGGCTGAAAATATCCTGAACCCACTTGGGATGATAAACTCCAACTTTAATGTAAACAGCCGGTTTCCTCAAAATGATGTAAAAGAATATATAGTAAAAAACGGGCGAACCATTCCTGTAAAACAGGTGACTTTATTGAGCGGGGCGCAGGGTGCATTATGGTCTGGTGCTGCGGATATGGTAAAATTTTTGCAGTTTTTTCTTCACAACGGAAACAGCATTTATCCGCCTGGTATCATTAACGAGATTGAAACCACGCACAGTTCCTTAGCTGCCGGGAATGGGCAAAAAAATGGTTATGCCTTAGCAAATGATAATACTTTTTATGCCTATGCTAAATATTCATACAGGGGTCATGACGGCTTAACCGGAACCTGCTTCTCGTCTTTTAAATATAACCGCGAATTGGGAGTGGGTTTTGTAATTGCCTCTAACTGCAACAATAACAATTACCGTATCGGGGAGTTGATTGTTAATTACCTGGAACAAAATTTACCCGGGAAAAAACTCCTGATTCAACCAATCAACAAAAAGGCGATAGCACCATTTTTAGGACGTTACCAGTTTGAAAGTCCCAGGTTTATATTTTCGGGTTTTATTGATAAATTACAATCGGCACCCAACATTTATTTTAAAAATAACAAATTATATTTGAAGCCACTGGTTGGAGATCCGTCGGAATTAGTACAAACCGCACCAATGACTTTTGCCATGCAGGGCATGAATATGCCTTTAATTTTTTTTACTAAAAATGATGACGGTAAAAATATAATGATGATCGGGGGAAACTATTATGAGCAAACCTCCAACTTTTGGGCATTGCTCAAAAGGGTAATTATTATTGTAGCCATATTGTTTGCTTTGTCGGCTATACTACTTGGGATCATTTCACTCATCGGGGCGATGATGGGCAAAATCTCCCGGCGAGATTTGATTCCTGCTATTATTCCTATGACTGGTGTGTGGCTATTAATATGGGCAATACTAAACCTGTTTGAAGTACAGCAATATAGTTACAAATTAAGTGAGCTGGCAACGGTTAATTTCCGCACGATAGTTATCTTTTGCGGCACAACTGCTTTTGGAATTATTTCGGTTGCAGGTTTACTTATTTCAATCAGGTCATTTCGCAAACCTGGCAGGCCCTGGTTCCGGGTTTATTTATTGATAACAGCTATTTCTTTGTGCCTGATTACGGCAGTTCTATGGCAAAATGGCTGGATCGGGCTTCGGACCTGGGCCATGTAAAAACCGGTAACAGTATTCAGGTGCGTGCCGGGTTGATGGATAGTCAATTGTACACAGCTCATCAAAAAACGGTATCCGGAACCCCCTTATTAATGATATAGGAATCAAAAGTAATTTCGGCCATTCCCTGGTTTTTTTTAAGGGTTTCAGGAGTTGTTTTTTTTACTGCTGCACCATCATCAAAATCAAACGTAACGCCTTTGGGCAGTTTATAATCTTTGGTATTAAAAGTAAATATGATCTTATCAGGAAGCCCGTAAGCGATGTATTTACCATAGGTCATTTCGAGTTGATAACTGCCATTTTCCCTGGTGGTGGTTTTCGCTTTTTTTATTACAAGGTTAGCTTCGTCAATATACACGGTTGACAATACCACATCGGCATTATCATCTTCAGGTAATAATTTTATCACCCTCACCAAGATATTGCCTATCTTATCAGTACCTGCATCAAGGGCAGTGTATTTTCCTCCATTGATAATATTACTCAGGTTGATGCTTACCGCACCTTTGGGTACAAACGAGATCCCCTTTTCATTTTTTATTTTTAGCTTATTGGGTTTTTTAAAATAAATCTTTACAACAGATTCCGGAACTTTCAAAAAGGTAACATTGGTTTTCATTTTCCCGCTGGCCTCATAATTATTTACCTTATCGATTGTAGCGCTTACTTTTTTTATCAATGCATTTGCATCCACCTGGGTTTTGCCGGAAACCCCGACAAAAATAAAAACCGCCGGCAATATCCATTTTAACATCCTTACCATAATAATTTTTTTAAGATAAAATATCCTTCTTTCTAAAAACAATAACCGAAGCTGCAACCAATATACCAATATGCAGCAGCAGGATCAATAAACTGTTCCTGATTGCGGTCCAGTTTTCAATACTGCCTTTTATTGGTACGCCTTCATCGGTGGTAGCAATATAAAAAAATCCTTTCCAGCCTACCAGGTACGATGTAAAGAGAAATGGTTTTACATTTTTATCGATGATGGGCACATTAATATTTGATATGATGGTACATACAATCACGATACAAACTGTAGCAATGATTGGCCCGATTGAATTCTCCGCGAATATGGACAGAAACAACGACAGTGCCGCAATCACCGTAAGCGCAACTGTGGCATAAGCAAATGCTGCAAGGTAACGCCAGATCACATCGTCTTTTGTGATGAGTAAAATTTGTGATTCGTCACCCTTTGAACGAAAGATCAGCATATCATCGGCTCCAAATATCAATAAACTGAAAACCAATGAAGTGATCGCCATCCACAGTAACAATAAAATGGTAAAAATGGTAGCGGCGGCAAATTTAACCAATATCAATTGTGTACGGCTGATTGGCTTTGAGATCAGCAATCGCAGTGTGCCCATATTTGCTTCGCCCGAAATGGAATCCGCCGCTATCAATGCTACAAGTATAGGTACCTGTATCAACAGGGTGTTGAGGATGATATAACACATAAAATAACCATTGATGGCCCTTACTTTTTCAAATTCAAAAGTATCTTTCACGCTTTGCAGCATCAGGTTCATATAGCTTTCCCCATCTGCCTTAAACGCAAACTGAAAAATAAATACGATCGCTGCAATAGCCGCAAACGCGATATAGGTACGGGGCCGCCTGGAGATTTTAAATAACTCAATTCGCAAAAGGTTCAACATAGCCTGGCAGGGTTGTAAGTGATAAAAAATAGTTTTCCAGCGAATGGCTTGAACTGACAGACAATAGCTGTACCTCCATCGCAACCAGGTCGCTGATTAACCGGGGTACTTCTTCCTTATTCATCATTAACCGCAGTTGCTTATCGTTCTGTAAAAAAGAAACCCAGTTGGTTTGTTTAAGTTTTTCTTTTGCAGCAGCATTGTTATCGGTTTCAACCTGTATCAGTGAGTGGGCGGGATCAAGCAAATCGGCCACGGTTCCTTCCACCATTTTTTTTCCTTTATGAATAATGATCATCCGGTTGGCGATCAGCTCTATTTCGCTTAAAAGGTGTGAGGAGATTAAAACCGTTTTACCCATTTCATTACTTAACTTCAATATAAGGTTGCGCATATCGGCAATACCCTGCGGATCCAGCCCATTGGTAGGCTCATCTAAGATAATTAAAGCAGGATCATGTACCAATGCAACAGCAATGCCTAAACGCTGTTTCATACCCTGGCTAAATGTCTTTACTTTACTTCCGGCCCTGTCAGCAAGACCCACCATTTGCAATTGCTTCATTAACAATTGCCTGCTCACCTTCATCCCGCTCATCCTGGCAAATATGGAAAGGTTATCGTAAGCGGAAAGATATTTATAGCAATCTGGCTTTTCAATCACCGCACCTACCTGCCGGAGTATTTCAGACCGGTGTGTGCTTAATTTCTTTTCGAAAATATTGATTTCTCCCTCCGAAGGCGCTACCAGGCTAAGCAACATACGTATTGTTGTAGATTTGCCGGCGCCATTCTGGCCTAGGAAACCGTAAACATCTCCTTCATTTACTGTAAATGAAAGATCGTCCACAGCCCTGGTATCTTTAAATTGTTTGGAGAGATGACTTACCCTGATAATTGATGACATGTATTATTATATTGACAAAGATAAAACGGATACGGCAACTAATTGTTCATTTATACAAAGCATCAGCGCCCTTTTTTGAGTCCTTAAATAAAAAAAATTGCCATTCAAATTAAATCATTACTTTTACTGCCGAATATTGCTTACCACATATTCTCCATCAAACCACTTTGCCTTTCGCTAATAAATTTTAGTAAAAGTTATTGATCTCAATCCTCCGGAAAAATACACTTCACATCCATTTGTACCGTGCAATAAACTGTTTGGTTATACTAATCATCCCGGCTTACCTACACTCATTTAACAAACCACAGTATGAAAAAGATAATTTTTTCTTTAACAGTCCTTTGCTTAATCGCGATATCAGCATTACCCGCCTACAGTACGTCTTTAACAAATTTCAGTAAAACAAAAAATGGCAACGTAAAGAAAGAAATAAGCATAGGGACCAACCGTGCTTCGGGTGAAATGCTGTTACGGTTTACTGCTCACAAAGAAGGAGCTGCTTCAATTACCATAATAAATGAATCAGGGAAAATTGTCTGGCAGCAAACAAACCAGGTAAGGAGTAGTATAAATATTATCCCACTCAAAAATGCCATCCTTTTAAGCGAAGGATCATATACAGTGCGATTAATTGTAAATAATGAAACATATACCAAAGGTTTGCTGATCTGGAAATAAAATGATTGTATTTAAAGATTTGCAGGCAGCAGGTTAGGGGTTGACAGACTGGCTTTGCTCACTTTAAGTCAGTAAACCCGGCGCGATAAAAAATCTTCGCTAAACTTATCCATAACCAGGCACAAAGGAAATGCTCTTCTATTAACAGAAGGGCTTTTTTATTATACCCGCATGGCATTGTGAACGTTTTAATACACTTTTCCCCCGCCGTATTAGCAGGATTAGCCGATTATGGATTCATATAAGATTGTAATGCACTTACGTACATTTCAAATGCATCAATTCCCTTTTTAGTGATCTTGCAGATGGTTTGGGGATAATTATCTTTAAATTGCTTCACCACATCAATATAACCGGCATCCTTTAGTTTGCTGATCTGTACACTAAGATTACCCGCAGTGGCGTTTGTCTTTTCCTTCAAAAAAGTAAATTCAGCTTCCCTGACGCCGATCAGTAAACTCATTACCGCTAACCTTAACTGTGAGTGTAATATGGGATCCAATTCGTCAAACATGGTAAACTTTCATCTTTCGCTTTAATTTTTAATTGATGCTTAAAATAACGCCCTGTTGTCCGGGGCCTGATTACATTTTTATTACCACCTATTGACAGATTATTTATTGTAAGCTTTTTTTTTCAACAAATAACCAGGCACGAGGTAACTAACAAGGATAGCTGCGGCTGTAAATAATATCTGGTTCTGGTAATTTACAAACGTTGATGCCACTGCTAATACCCAACAGATAATTCCTCCCAGTTGCAATGGTTTAAACTGAAGTATTCCGCCACTTATAAAAGTACCGGTAGCATAAAAAAGTATATAAATGGGAAAAGCGTGCTGCCATCCTATATTAGTCAAAATAAAACACAGCGCCATAAAAGAAATGCTCATACCCGTCCATAATTTGCTCATGCTGTCGCTGATATAAGTTTTTACCCTGCGCTCATGTTTGTATTTTATGCTGTAAAAGATTGAAAATAAAATCCCGGGAATAATAACCAGCCATGCAAGAAAATGATAGGGTGTTTTTATGATTACGAGTAAAAAATATTGCAAAAGACAGCCGGTAAAAACAAGCCAGCCCCATAATAAAAAATATATGCTGTTTTCACTTAGCTCGGCTTTTGTTTTATCAATCATAGATTGAATGACCTGTAAACTATCCCGGGGAGAAAAATTTTCTTCTTCCATAATATTCAGTTTTTTATTGAAAGCATGGTGCGATTAAAAACCAGTAATGGTTTTTATTGGCAATCTTTTAGTAATTTCTCCACCTGTTCTTTGCCCCAGTTTGGATGCAATTCTCCGGCGGGTTTAAAGCCAGTATATTTATCAAGAGCTGTCTGTAATTCAATTTTTGCAGTTTTACAACCACCGCCAAATTGCTCGGGTGTATACCTTAATCCCTGCCCCTTCAAATAATATGGACGCGGATTGGTCGCATCCTGGGCTATAGCCGCGTCCAGGTTGCTGCTGCTTTCTTTTCCATATTCCATCCAGCGTGTTGCGGGATCTACCATCATGTGGCAGCTTGCAATCATACTCTTAATACAGGAAATTTCAGAATTGTTGGGAGATAAAGAATCGGCTTTGGCAATCAGTTCGTTTGCTTTATTAGCGTATCCGTCTGTTTTTGCCTTATCCTGCTGAATAAAACCATAATTTACCTGGCAAAATGCAGCATAATAATAAGGTAGCCATTGCGTTTTTTCGGCAGCGGCGATCCTTTCAAAATTATTGGCAACCGTTAAAAGGTTAGGTGGATTTTTAAAGCTGCTATCCAATTCCGCCAGGTTTTTTTTCATCGCCGCCGTAAATTTTTCGCTTTGGGCAAAGAGTAAAGAGGAGAGTAAAAAAATGAGTGCCGACAACATTATTTTTTTCATATTTAATAATTGAAATGTTAGAGTTTATTGTTTGTTTTTTAATTTGTCATATTCTCTTTCAGTAGCATTTACTTTCGGGGATACGTATGCGGCGGCATAATGAAAAGCAATACCAATGCCCCATCCTAAAGTAGTCCAGATTGGCCATGGATAACTACCTCCTTCGCCCTGGTTAGTTTGACCGGCAGTAATATACCATACCGCCCATAAAAATGCATTTACAATTACGTAAACAATTGCATGATTTTTAAAGCTGGCTCTTTTTTGAGCTATTTCCCAAAGTATGGGATCTTTTCCTTCCGGGACCGGTTTGTAGTTTGACATGATTAAATGGTTTTAATTTGTTTTCGGTTTAATGTATATGTGGCGTTGACTTTAGTTTTAGTCATTGATAGTATTATTACTAACCCGGGTGAGTTCATTTTCATATTGTCAAATCTTCACATTTTCACATTGGTGCTTACAAATTATTATTGATCGCATTCTGTGTCCTGTCTATTCCAAAACTCAGGAAGCAGCCGATAAAAACAAATCGTTTACTCGGTGGCGTTACCGCTTCTTTCCTGCCGCTATTGCTGTAATTGTAACTGTACACCTGTTTTTGGCCCAGCACATTGTTAATACCCAGCACCCATACCGCAAATGTTTTAGCAGTTGTTTTTCCAAGATTTGGCAGGTAGTTTATACTAAAACTCATGCTGTTGTAGTTGATCGTTTTGCCCTGGTCGGCGATGGTATATTTGCCTTGCACATTATCGTAAGCGATATTGTAATATGGCCTGCCTGTTGCAAAATTGTAACTAAAGTTAAATCCTGTTTTCCATGGCAATACAAAGCGTTTAAATACAAAAGCCGCGGTATGACTGGCTGCAAAGGAAGGCTGTATTGCCGAGGGATAATTCAGGAAATCTCTTTTGGTATCTAGGTACGAATAAGAGAACCAGTAATCAACATTTTTAATTGTTTTTTTATCCCTCCAGAAAAATTCAATTCCTTTGGCTTTGCCATATCCATTGTTATTAGCGGCTAAATCCCTCCCGTTATTACCCGGCCCTGTTTTATAGAGGTCATCATATTTTTTATAAAACAATTCCGCTCGCAGCGTAAAATCCTTTGTCTGCCTGATGTACTGAAAAATATAATGGGTAGCCTTTGAATAATCGATTCCGGCGGCTCCGGGTAGCAATCTTCTTTCGGGGTTCTGGTAAAAGATACCGTATGCGAAAGATGCCTGGCTTTTATCTGCAAGTTTGTACGCCAGTGAGATCCTGGGCGCTATATTCCACTTTTTTATAATGGCGGAATGCTCCAAACGGGTACCGATTTTAGCAGCCAGGCTATTGGTAACGTAAATATCAGTTTCAGCAAAGCCCGCAAATAATTTATCCGTAACTTTTTCGTCATACTTTGTCCCATCAAATAAAGTGTAGGTAGATTTTTCGTTGCTATAAAAATAATCACTGCCAAACCGGACAGCCGTTAAGCCCTTTATTTTTTTCTCTAACACGAATCTCGCCTGTGCATACCGGGCAATATTTAGCAGCGAGAAATTTTTAAAAGAGTAAAAGGCCGGACTGGTAATGGTTAGTTTTTGATTGCCGGCATCCTGCATTTCATTGGTGATGTCATCTTTATTGGTACTAAAACTCAGGCCGGTATTTATTCTCCAGCCCTTTCCGAGCTGGTCCTTCCAGTTGATATTCTGATAGGTGTTTAGATTTTGTATGGCAAAAGCATTTTTCAATACCACTGAATCGATATCCGGATTGCGGAAGCCAACTTTATTAGTGCTTAAATAGCCATAATATTTAATAAACCCTCCCTTTTTGGTTTTAATTCTAAAATTGGCATCGGTTTGATGCGCAACGGGTATCTGGTAATAATCCTGTTTTTGCTTGATTACATTAAATGCCAGCCACAAATTTGCGTAATTATAGGAAACCCCCCAGGATGATTTTTTATCTTTTGACAAGTGTTGAATACCCCCACCAAGCCCTACCACGGAAACACCAAAATCCGCTTCGGTCCTTTCGGGGAGGTCATTACTCTCTAAAATAAGCGCCGAAGAAAGCGCCTGCCCATATAAAGCAGAATAACCACCTGTACTAAATACGGTTCCTTTAAATAAGAAAGGATTAAAGCGCCCCCTTGTTGCAATTCCCGGAGTACTGCTGTAAAAGAAATTATTTACCAGGTTCCCATCCATGTAAATTTTACTTTCTGTTGCCGTACCACCCCTTACAAATAAACCTTCGCTTTCACCTACCTGCTGTGTGCCGGGAAGCGATTTAAAGGCGCTGGTTATATCGGCGTTGGCGCTTGGTGTTGTTACAATATCGATCGAGTTGAGTACGGCTCCTTTATTTTTATCACTTGCTTCAAAAGAACCTGCTGAAATTACAACAGCTTTTAATTCTGTAATTTGCTCCTTTAGAGAAATATTCGCAATAACAGGTTCCGATCCTATATTGATAGTTTGTAATATGGGATTATAACCGGTAAAACTGGCTTCCAACTGTTGCGCTCCTTTTTCTGTGGTTAAAAAAGAAAATGCACCGGCAGAATCACTCGTTGCACCATCATAACTGTTTTTTAATGTGATACTTACTCCTGAAATGGATTTATTCTTATTATCTGTAATACGTCCGGATACACTAACCTGGGCATTCAGTTTGACTATTGCCAGTAGTAAAGCGATGATTATTAGCTGTTTCATTTTTTATAAATAAGACACAAACATAAAGTAGTTTATTTTATAAACAAAATTAATTTTGTGTGTTACTTTTTATTTTTCAACGGGAATATAGGAACGTTTTGCATCTGCAATATCATCTTAATCAATTGATAAATAAGTGGTTGATATCATTTCATTTGCCTTGATCCTAACCGTTTTTTAGTCATAAACTTATTAACATCACAAAAAATTTATTTTTTTATGTGGGGGCAATTTGTAATTTAGCAATAGAATTTAATGGGTTAGTAAGTACAAAGGGTTAGCAGAAATGCTGACCCTTTTACTTTGTATGAGTCATTCTTTTGTTCTTTTATACTATTTTTTTATCGTAAAAAGTTTTATAGCCTGTGTAAATCAAAGCGGTATTCAGGCGCTTTCAAATTATTGAAAACTACATTTGAGGCCTGTTTTTATTTCATTCAAACTGAAGCGGGTGATAATTTTTTATCGTTCGCCCGTCTTTAAATTTCTGCTTTCCCTTTTTCCCTTTTTCTAATTTACATTTACAGCATGAGCAAAACAAAGTCGGCATTCTTTTGCCAGAGTTGTGGTTATGAAAGTACCAAGTGGGTAGGGAAATGCCCTGGCTGTAATAACTGGAATACATTTATAGAAGAAGTAATTGTAAAAGGCAATGATAAAAAAGAAGTCAATGAATGGAAGGGATACAATGGACTTGGAAAATTGAAAACCGTTTCCATCAATGACGTAAGCAGTGCGGAAGAAAAAAGGATCATCACAAAAGATGCTGAAGTAAACCGGGTATTGGGTGGTGGCATTGTAATGGGTAGCATTGTTTTGATAGCCGGTGAACCTGGTATTGGCAAATCAACACTGTTTTTGCAAATCGGGTTGCAACTGGAGGATGTTGTTACATTATATATCAGCGGCGAAGAAAGCGAACAACAAATAAAAATGCGTGCCGACAGGCTCGGCATTAAAAGTGATTCCTTTTTCTTACTAACTGAAACCAATACACAAACCATTTTCCAGGAGATAAAAAAACTGAAACCCCGGTTAGTGATTGTGGATTCAATACAAACCCTGCAATCACCTTTTGTGGAAAGCGGGGCCGGCAGCGTAAGCCAGATAAGAGAATGCGCCGCGGAACTGCAACGCTTTGCAAAAGAAACGCTCACCCCGGTTTTTTTGATTGGGCATATCACTAAGGATGGTACTATCGCCGGGCCAAAAATTTTAGAACATATGGTGGACACCGTGTTGCAATTTGAAGGCGACCGTCATTACGCTTACCGCATTTTAAGAACATTGAAAAACAGGTTCGGCTCTACTGCTGAATTAGGTATTTATGAAATGACGAATGAAGGTATGCGGGCGGTAAGTAATCCATCAGAAATTTTAATTACACAAAAGGAAGAACAACTAAGTGGTATCGCCATAGCGGCAACCATCGAAGGTATGCGCCCTTTATTAATAGAAGGCCAGGCCCTGGTAACACAAAGTGTATATGGTACCCCGCAACGAACAGTAAGCGGTTTTGATTTGCGCCGCCTCCAACTATTACTGGCCGTGCTTGAAAAAAGGGGCGGTTTTCATTTTGGTGTTAAAGATGTGTTTGTAAATATCGCCGGCGGCATAAAAGTAGAAGACCCTTCCATCGACCTCGCCATCGTTTGTGCATTACTGAGTAGTTTTGAAGATACACCTGTTAACCAGCATTATTGTTTTGCGGGCGAAGTAGGTTTAAGCGGTGAGATAAGGGCCGTTAACAGGATCGAACAACGAATAGCCGAGGCGGAAAAATTAGGGTTTGAGAAAATCATTGTAAGTAAGTACAATACAAAATCGTTCGGCAAACAAAAATTTACTATTGAAGTGGTGCCCCTCGCAAAGGTGGAAGAATTGTACCAGTATTTATTTTAAAGCCAGTCCCATCACATAAAATAAGCAGATACCCGGCCCGCAGGTGGAAACCAGATAATTTTGACGCATCGGAATTTAGTGAACCTGTTTTTCTCTTTTATGGTTGGGGGGAATTTTTTATATATTTATACATGCAATCATTAAAAACAATTTTTTCCGATACCCTCCATCTTTTCTTCCCGCATGTATGTACCGGTTGTGGAAGCGATCTGTTGCAGGACGATCATTTTCTTTGTTTACGTTGCAGTGTCAATTTACCATATACCAATTTTGCCCGGCATGCCAATAACCCTATTGAAAAAATCTTCTGGGGAAGAATTCCTTTGGTTGCAGCACATAGCGAATTTTATTTTGCCAAAGAGTCGTTGATCCAGCACCTCATTCATGAGCTAAAATATAAGGGTAACCAGGAGATTGGTATTTACCTCGGGGAGTTGATGGGCAGAAGTTTATTGGATAGCAATCGTTTTAAAAACATAGATTACTTAATACCCCTTCCTTTATACCCGGACAAGGAAAGGAAAAGAGGATATAACCAGGCAACGGTAATATGCAGGGGCATGTCGGCTATATTGAATGTTCCTGTTTTATCGGGCAATGTAACCAGGAAGCGGTTTACAGAAACACAAACAAAAAAACACCGGAGAGAACGATGGGAAAATGTAGCGGATAGTTTTACGGTAAATGACCCGGAAAAAATGCGTGGAAAAAATATATTATTGATTGATGATGTAATTACCACCGGCGCTACAATGGAAGCATGCGGGCAAACAATAATGCAGGCCGCCGAAGTAAAATTGAGTATGGCTGCATTGGCAATGGCATTTAAATAGCAATAGTACAGACCGGATTTATCAGTAGAAAGTCATCAGCAACCTTGGTTTCAGGCATAGCTTACAGATGGATGAGGGAGACAATCACCAACCTTTATTTTTTATTTAAAAGCAGCTTGCGCTTAAACGATCCGCTGGTGGATAGCTTTGGCCACTACTTCTGTAAGAGAGGCTACATGTAGTTTTTCATATATTTTTTTTACATGGCTCCTGACTGTCTCATAACTGATAGTGAGCTCAGCGCCGATCATTTTATAGCTTAACCCGTTTACCAGGCAGGTAAGTACTTCTTTTTCCCTGGCAGTAAGCCGGTAATCGGGAGCTTCTTCCGGTTTAATAAGGGCCGAAACCAACTGCATTTTGTTCATTACTTTCCGGGCAATTGAAGGACTCATAGGGCTGCCGCCATATTGTAATTCATTGATGGAGTCAACTAACCTGGTATTGATAAAGTTTTTTAAAATATACCCCGATGCACCGGCGCAGATAGAATCAAATACCCGTTCATCGTCTTCAAAAACTGTTTGCATCAATACCAGTACCTGGGGAAATTCCTTGCTTAATAATGAAACTGCCTCAATGCCAGTCATTCCGGGCATTTCAATATCCATCAATACAATATCCGGCCTGCAAGCCTGTACATCCTCAATACAATCCAGTACATGACTGAACGATCCTACTACCTCAAAATGGGGAACAGTGGCTAGCAAGAGACTGATACTTTCCCGGATATTTTTGTTATCATCAAAAATGGCAATGCGTAAACTCATAAGAAGTTTTTATGTAAATTACTTATATTTTTAATAACCCGCAATCCCCGAATCAGGGGATAGGAAATTGCAGCACCATGGTGGTGCCCCTGCCAGGTTCCGTTTCTAACACGCAACTGCCTTTCATATCCTTTGCCCGCTGTTGTATATTAAGCAATCCGTTACCCGACAATGTATTGGCTGTTTTTACCTTTGCTTTATCAAACCCTTTACCGTCATCCCTTACTGTTAATATTAATTGATGATTATCCTGCTTAAAATTCACCCATAAATTCCTGCAACCGGAATATTTCATTGCATTATTAACTGCTTCTTTAAAGATGAGGTAGAAGTTTTTCCGCTTAGTCATTTCCAAATGAAGATATTTTATAGTTTCATCGTAGGTAAAATGAAAGTGTACTTCCTGTGTTGCAAGCAGGGGGCGGGCAAATGATTCCATCCTTTGTAAAATAACAGCCATATTGTCGTTGCTTGGATTGATGACCCAAACAATGTCAGCCATTTCGCTGATCATTTCGCCTGATGCCATACTTATTTTTTCAAGCGTGGATTTTAGATCCAACGATCTTTGTTGTTCATTATAAATTTTGGCTACCTGGCTATAGATTGAAATGCTGCTGAGTGTAGAGCCCAAACTGTCATGCAAATCCTGCCCGATTTTATTCCTGACCGCCTGTAGCTTTAATATGGCATTGACGCGGTAACGGTAAAGGCCATAACCAATACCCGCAAGTGAAACAACTGCGATTACAAAAAACCACCAGGTTTTCCAGAAAGGTGGTATAATGCGTATCCTGATGGTGGTTATTTTGTCGCTCCAGGTTCCGGGTGTTGCAGTTGCTTTTACCTTAAAGGTATATTCGCCCCCATTTAGATTGGTATAGGGTGACAGGGTAGATGTCCCGGCATTGATCCAATCCTTATCTACCCCCTCCAGCATATAAGCATATTGTAATGGCGCCGAAGCTGAATAAAACGGAGCGGCAAAATGAATAGTAAAAAAATTCTGTGTATGGTTTAGCGCTATTTCTTTTTTCATCAGCAAATGAGAAAAAGAGCGATCAAAAATACTGAAGTCGGTTAAAAACACTTCCGGCTGTTTTTGCTGTACAACGATCTGCCGGGGATCAAAAGCGATAAAATAACCTGCCCCGGCAACGTACATTTTACCATCGGTGTCTTTGTAGATAAAGCCATTTACACCACCGGTTTTCTCCACATCAGGTAAACCCGCATAGGTAAATGATTTTGTTCGCGGATCAAATTTTTGCAGGCCGCCATTACTGATACTCCATATATTTCCATCCTTGTCTATTTCCAATCCTTCCAAAAGATTGTTGACTGATCCATAATGGTTAAATGCTTTCTTCCGGGTATCAAAATAATTTAATCCCCCGCCAAATGTGCTGACCCATAAGTTACCCTTACTATCCTCCTTTACATCAAAAACATTATTGTTACTGATGCTGTTTTGTTGCGATGGGTCATTAATATAAGTACTATTTCCCTGCCCGTTTTTGTTCAATAGTATCAACCCGTTCTTTACATTGGCCAGCCATAAATGGCCATTGCTGGTCTTTATAATTTTACGGATAAGGTTATCCTTAATTTTATACCGGGTCAATATTTTTCTCACACTGTCTTTCCTTGATATCCAGCGCTTGTCTGTAAAATCATAATAAGACAGGAAATGGCCAAAAGGCGCAGTAAGCAACACCGGGTGACCATCAATCGTATCTTTTACCATTGAAACAATCCGTGATTCTATCAGCTTCTTCATCACCTGGTCTTTTTCTGTATTCGGCAAAAGAGAAACGGTGGATGATGCAATATTATACCGGAACAAAGAATAATCTGTTCCCAGGTATAAAGTGCCATCATCATCTTCATAAAACTTCGTTATACTTAATGCTGATCCCCGGAAGCTAATTTTTTTGTACTGGTAGCGGCCATCCATTCCTTTCCGGTAAAGCCCTTTGTTGGTGCCAATCCATAAAACTCCCTGCTTATCTTTTAGAAAATCATAGATGAACAAAGGGGTACCATTGGATTGACTGAAGGATGGTAAAAACTCCTGTTCAAATTGTTGCTGTGCCGCATTAAATATGCTTATGCCATTATTGGTGCCAAGCCACACTATGCCTGCAGCATCAATAAAAATACAATTTACCCTATCGCTGCTCAGTGTGCCTTCTTTAGCAGCATGGTAGCGGTAATTATAAAATTTGCCGGTCGCGGGATCGTACATATACAATCCAAAATGTTTTCCTCCTATCCATATCCTTCCCTGGTTATCTTCATTAAAAGCAATGGCTTCATCGGTACCAAATGAAAAGGGGTTATCCTTTTCAAAAACGAAGCTTTCTTCCGCGCCTGTGACAGCATTAAAACGGTAAACAGCCTTATCCCAGGAGCCAAACCAGATATGGTCTTTACTATCTTTGAACAAACTGGTAACCACCACATGCGGCAATGCTGCATACAAATTTGTATATCGCGGGTCTGTCTTCCATTGGAGATTTTTGGGATTTATCTGTACAATACTTCCCCCTTCTTTACCGGCCCAAAGCAGCCCATTTTTATCAAAGCATAAATCGTAAATGGTCCACACACCAATACCCGCAAGCTGAACAAACTGTTCTTTTTTTTTATCAAACCTCAGCACACCTTTGCCGCCGGTTGCAAGCCACAGGTAACCGTTCCGGTCTTCCTTTACTGCATGTATAATATTTACAGGGATGCTGTTACTGTTGCCGGGGTGGTGTTTAAATTGATGAAATTTTTTATCCGGTTGCATCCGGTGGTCATACCGGGTAATGCCTCCATCGGCGGTAGCTATCCACATTACCCCCTCACTGTCTTCATGAAGACCGGTAATGGTATTTCCTGAAATGGAGGAAGACTGGCCGGGGATATTTTTAAAAACGATAAAATTATTTCCATCATACCGGTTCAATCCGTCATCAGTCCCAATCCAGGTAAAGCCCCTTTTATCCTGCAAAATACAATTCACCTTGTTGTTGGATAAGCCATTGGCACGGTTCAATCGTTTAAAATACAATACCGGTTTTTGTGCATAGCAGGCAAGTAACCCAAAAAAGGTTACCCATAAAAGGATCCATTTTTTTCTCCCGGCATTCATGGTGAAAAATTACGAAAGAGTTGGCTGATTTTATCGATAAAATAACCCCCTCCCGAATTTGTGATGTAACTAACTATCTTCCGACCCCCAAAAGAAGTAACCGGTCAGACGGGGAGGCCTGACCGGATAATATTGTTTGAGTGTCTGGATTATACTAAGGATGAGAGCACAGCATTGGCTTATTCAAAAAAACATTGCGCATTGTATCCTGAAAAATATAATCAACTCTACTGAAGTTGCTTAGGCTCATCGTAAAAGAAATCATCATAAGACACCAGATCTTTGTTTCCGCCATCGCTCAAATCCTTTATACCTGGAGCGAAATGGCTGTTTCCTGCAGTAATTTTTATCCTGGTAACTTTTTCGGTGGCGAAGTGTACACCCAGGAAGGAGAAGCTGCCGGTTACCGATTTAGGCTGAGCTTTAAATATCCCCAGGCTTTTGTTGCCATTGTAAAATTCCAGGGAAGTAGAGTTGGCATCATCCACGTCGGTAAAAATAATTCCAAATCCATTTACAAAAGCATCGGTAGTGGTACCTGCTACCTTAAATACGATTTCAGAGGTATTTGAATTGGCAGCAATGATTGTTTTCTTTTTACTGAATGGAACAAACTCATTGGCATGCGCCGCATCAATCTCTGCAAAATTGCTACTGTCGAGGCGTAATGGCGATCCGGTATTAAGGTACAGCAAACCTCTTTTCCTTCCGTTTGCCCCTGCAGGATCGGTTAGGTTAAAAAAATCGAGCGGAAACAACTCATTGTTAGTGAGATTGGCCGGCACCCCATCCCAGTTTACTTCACGGCGACCGGATGTTTTACCCGGTACAGCATTGAGCGAATCACCCAGTATGGACCGGAACTGGTTGATGGTTCCGATGATAGCGGCACTATCGCCGGATGATTTCAATACCGTTGCCACTGGCAGACCGGGTAGCGGGGTATTGTTGTACTTATCATCTTTGTTGCAACTGGTGGAAAGCACCAGCACCCCCGCCATTGTAAATGCAGCGAGCATCCTAAAAGGAACTGTGTTCATCATCTTTTTCATAAAAAAGAAAGGTTTAAATGTTTAATAATTTTAAATATGGTTGATTGTTTGACAATGCAAAAATGCAAACTACCGGCATCCTGTGCAATCACCTATGTTGTGGCCCGCATCACTAAAAACGGGGAGTAATTTTGAAGGAAATCTTATACAGATCGGCCGTATCGCTTTGTTTCCAATTATAAAGGGCTATTTAACTACGGTCGGGTAGCTTTAAATTTAAATAATATTTGTACCAAATTTGTTTACTGTAAATTTGTTATGATGAAAAATATCTTCTTTTTGTTTATCGCAGCGGGATTATTGCTCACTGGCACCAACTCCTGTAAAAAAGATTCCTTCATTACCAGCAGTGATGCAAGAATCGCTACCAGTGCAGACAGTTTAAAGTATGATACGGTTTTTACAAGCGTTGGAACCATCACCCAATCCTTTAAGATCAGTAATCTTAATACTCAAAAACTTCGGCTGAGTAAGCTCAAATTAATGGGGGGCGCCGCGTCTGCATTTAAAATAAATGTAAATGGTATCCCTTCGTCCGAAATAAATAATATTGAAATAGCCGCGGAGGACAGCATTTATGTATTTGTTTCCGTCAATATTAATCCCAACACCGCTAACTTACCTTTCATAGTTAGGGATAGTATTCAGATAATGTATAATGGCAATAGCCGTTTTGTTCAATTAGAAGCATTTGGACAAAATGCAAATTTTTTGCGCAACAGGATAATTCAGGGAAATATTACCTGGACCAATAACCTGCCTTATGTAATTTTAGGCAGTTTAAGAGTTGATACAAATGCCACACTTACCATAGCGCCTGGTTGTAAAATATACGCACATGCCGACGCCCCGTTTATTATCGATGGCAGCCTGGTTATTAATGGAACACCACAGCAAAAAGTTGTCTTTTCAGGCGACAGGCTCGATGAGGTTTACCGTGACCTGCCGGCGGGCTGGCCCGGAATTTATTTCAGGGGTAGCAGTAAAAATAATATACTGATCCATGCAATTGTAAAAAATGCTTACCAGGCTGTGGTTACTGAACAACCATCCGGAAATGCAAATCCAAAAATAATTCTACGCCAGTGTGTAATTGAGAACGCTTATGATGCCGGGATACTTTGTGTAAACAGCAGTTTACAGGCAGATAATAGTTTAATTAGTAATTGTGGTAAAAATATTAATATCATTTACGGAGGTGATTATATTTTTACCCATTGCACGGTAGCTGCCTATTCTTCTTATATTGACCATAAAAATCCCGTGCTTACCGCAAATAATTTTGCAATACAAAATGGAACAACCTTAACGGCTGATCTAAATGCCATTTTTAGAAATTGCTTATTCTGGGGCGAAAACAACGCATTGGATAATGAGATCACCACAGGTAAGCAGGGAACCAATAATTTCAAAGTGGAATTTGACAGGTGTTTATACAAGGCTAAAACTGACCCTGGCAACAGTATTTTTACCGCTCCCGTCAAAAACCAGGATCCATTATTTGATAGTATTGATCTGTCAAAACGTTATTATGATTTTCGTATTACTAAAAACAACCTGGCCCCGGGAATCAATAAGGGAGTGGCTACCGGATTTTTAAAAGACCTGGACGGCAACAATCGGAATAATGGCTTGCCCGACCTCGGTTGCTATGAGAAGCAATAAAAAATTGGGTTCCCCCGGGTTGATTTCAACAAAATCAAATCTTATTCGTTAATCAACAAAAATATAATCATGTTAAAACTAATACTGATCACTACCGTATTTACCTGGGGTATAGCTCCAACCAAAAGCGCATTTATGAACAATGAAATTACGATGCCTGCAAAGGTAACCGCAAACTCTATCTACGACTTTAAAGTAGAGGCGCTGGATGGCAGCAGCATAGATTTCGCTAAATTCAAAGGGAAAAAAATTCTTATTGTGAATACTGCTTCCGAATGTGGGTATACGCCACAGTACGAGGGACTGGAAAAGCTCTATGAAAAATATAAAGACAGGTTGGTGATTGTAGGATTTCCGGCAAATAATTTTGGCGGCCAGGAACCGGGTTCAAATACAGCAATAAAAGAATTCTGCAAAAAAAATTATGGGGTTAGTTTTCCCATGGCCGCCAAAATTTCCGTTAAAGGAGATGACGCTGCGCCCATCTACAAATGGCTTTGCAATAAAGCAGAGAATGGCGTACTGGATGCCGAAATCAAGTGGAATTTCAATAAATTTTTATTAGATGAAAAAGGTAAAATAATCGCCAAATTTGAAAGTAAGGTTACACCAATGAGTGAAGAACTGACCAGTAAACTATAACTTAATAAACTTTACAGAAGACATCCGGCTTTATTAAAGGTCCGGATGTTTTTTTTTATTTTACTTTGCACCGTGCAATTCGAAAAAGTTATAGGACAAAAAGAGATCAAAGAACAATTGATACAAATGGTACAGCATAACCGGCTGAGCCACGCTTTATTATTTTTGGGTAAAGAAGGAAGTGGAGCGATGTCATTGGCGCTGGCATTTTCGCAATACATAGTTTGTGAAAATGTGAATGGCACAATAAAAAACACACCGGCCGCATCACTATTTGGAGAGCCCTTACCCGATATTCTTCAACCCCCTTTTGCTGTTGATTCCTGCGGTATATGCACCGCCTGCATAAAAGCCAGTCAACTTATCCATCCGGACATTCACTTTTCTTACCCTGTTATTCCCCGAAAACCAAACGATGAACCTGTCAGTACTGATTACATCACCAAATGGAGAGAGTTTGTTTTAACTCAACCTTATGGAAATGTGTATGACTGGCTGCAATTTATTGGCGCCGAAAACAAACAAGGCAATATCACTGCCGAAGAATGCAATGATATTAACCGAAAACTAAGCTTAAAAAGTTTTGAGAGTGAATATAAAATATTAATAATATGGATGCCGGAATACCTCACTAAAAATGGCAACAAGCTATTAAAACTAATCGAGGAACCACCTCCAAATACCTTGTTTTTATTAGTGGCGGAAAATGAAGACCTCATATTACCCACTATTTTGTCCAGGACCCAATTGGTGAAAATTCCTATGCTTACTAACCTGGATGTTGAATCAGCATTGGCGCTTAAGCCGGATGTGCCGGTGGAAAAGGCCCGGCAGATTGCCTCTTTAAGTGAAGGTAATTACAGGGAAGCTTTACAATTACTACAACAGGTGGAAGATGACTGGCAGGCAATTTTGAGGGACTGGCTGAATCTGATCTCAAAAAAAAACCTGGCAGGGCAGGTGAAATGGATAGAAGAAATGAGTAAGCAGGGCAGGGAACGACAAAAGCAATTGCTGAAATATTTTACCCATTTACTGGAACAGGCGATCAGGATCAGCGTTGTTAATGGGAATGCCACGGATGCCTTTTCTATCGCGGCAAATGAAAAGGACTTTGCTCAACGGTTAAACAAGCTTTGCAATATCCACCAGCAGGAAGCGATCGTACATGAATTGGATAAAGCCAGTTATTATATTGAACGCAACGCCAACGGTAAAATGCTGTTCCACGCCCTCTCTATCAAGTTGTATCATATTATTACCAACAATTCGCTAATTTTGATGAATTGAGGAAAAGGGACCGGAGCCGGGAGTTGGGGGTTTGCTTTATGAAACGTCTTCTCCGCTATACTAACATCATTGTATGATCTGACGCTGGTTTTTTACCTGAACTATTTTATACTGAATACATTTATTGAACTGATGTATACATCTGGCTGATAAAAATTGTATAATATTCAGGCACGCTGAACAGTTTATTAAAACCGGAAATGTACATTGGTCGTGCGGTTGCAGGGTGATGACATATAGGAGGCAGGTAACCCTAAAAGCAGGAACAGGTTGCCAGTGAAGTTGGACAAAGAGAATAACCGGGCAAGATTATCTATTTCGGATACCGGATAATTCAGTGCCCACATCTCCAAAATCACTTTTTCTCTTTCATGAGATTTTAATTTTTTAATTTTTTAATCAGGCTAAATATGGCATGTGGAAGTTGTGGATCTGGAAGCACCCCCGGGGGATGCCAAAGTCATGGAAGTTGCGCAAGTGGAAGTTGTAACCGGATGAATGTGCATGATTGGCTGGCCAATCTCCCTTTTAGTGATCCTGAGAGCGGCTGTAGAATAGTGGAGGTTAGTTTTAACAGCGGCAGCCGTAAAGATTATTTTAAGAATACCACTACTCATTTCTTTGAAAAGGGAGACCTGATTGCAGTGGAGGGTGTAAGTGGTTTTGATGTGGGTAATGTAAATATGACCGGCGAGCTGGTACGCTTACAGTTAAAAAAGAATAATATCAGGGAAGAAAGCCCTGATATAAAAAAAATTTTACGCAGGGCCAGTGAAACCGATTTAAGTAAATGTAAGGAAACAAAAGCCAGGGAAAAAGACGTAATGATACGCAGCCGGGCCATTGCCAAACAATTGAACCTGGATATGAAAGTTGCAGAAGTAGAGATTCAGGCGGACGGCCGCAAGGCAACTTTCTTTTACATTGCGGACGACCGGGTTGATTTCAGGGAACTGATTAAAATATATGCCGGTGAGTTTAAAGTAAAAGTGGAAATGAAACAGATTGGCGCCCGTCAGGAGGCTGGCAAAGTGGGCGGCATTGGCAGTTGCGGAAGAGAACTTTGCTGTAGCACCTGGCTCACGGATTTTAAAAGTGTAAATACAAATGCGGCACGATATCAAAATTTAAGTATCAACCAAACCAAGCTTAGCGGGCAATGCGGAAGGCTGAAATGTTGTTTAAATTATGAACTTGATACTTACTTAGATGCCCTGCAAAATTTTCCGGATGATTGTGATATGATTGAAGTTGCCAAGAGCCGGGCGTTTTTGGTAAAGAAAGATATTTTTCGCAACCTGATGTGGTACACTATGCCCGATAGCAATAAACAATATCCCTTAACTATTGAAAGCGTTCAAAAAATAAAGGCACTTAATCGCCAGGGTATCAAGCCGGAAGAACTGGAAACGGTAGAAGTGGTAAGCAAAAAGCCCATAGAAATTGAACCCACCTACGTGGATGTGGTAGGGCAAATAAGTTTAAAAAGCCTGGAAAAAACCAGCCGAAAAAGAAGGGATAATGAAAGAGGCCAGCAACAGGGGCCTTCCCAGGGAAACAGGTCGGCTGGAAACGACCAACGAGGATCAGGGCCACAGGGGCATAACCATCAAAACAGGGGCCCGCAAAAGCCAGCACAAAACCGCGATGGGCAGGGTCAACAAAGGCCACCGCAAAATAGGGGGGTACAAAGTCCGCAAAGACCTCCGCAAAACCGGGACGGGCAAAATCAGCAGCGGCCTCCACTCAATCGTGAAGGCCAGGGGCAGCAGCGGCCAAACCAGGCAACAGGCAACAGGCAGGGACAGCAAAACAGGCAGCCCCAAAGGCCGGCTCAAAATCGTGCTAATCAACCTAACAGGTCAAAACATGGACCTGATAATAGCGAAGAAAAAAAATAACGAATTCATAAAGTAAACGTCGGGTTTTTAAAACCGGCGTTTTTATTTTTGCATAATCATCTCTACATGTCAATCATCGTTAGTCACCTCTGTAAAATGTATGGTACTCAGAAAGCCGTAAATGACATTACATTTTCCATCAACAAGGGTGAGATCGTGGGTTTCTTAGGCCCGAATGGAGCCGGAAAAAGCACAACCATGAAAATGATTACCGGATATTTAAAAGCTGATGCAGGATCAATAGAAGTTTCAGGCGATAAACTGAGCGGCAATTCCTTATCTGTGAAAAAGAAAATAGGCTATCTGCCCGAGTCCAACCCACTTTATTTTGATATGTATGTAAGGGAGTACCTGCAATTTATTTCTGCTGTTCACAAAATAAAAAACCCGAAGCAGGCGATAGCCAGCGTAATTGAAATAACGGGCTTAACCATCGAAGCCAATAAAAAGATCGGTGAGCTTAGTAAAGGGTATAAGCAACGGGTTGGGTTAGCCGCAGCGCTGATACACGACCCGGAAGTACTGATATTGGATGAACCTACGTCCGGACTGGATCCCAACCAACTGGCAGAGATCAGGGAGGTAATCAAAAACCTCGGGCAAAATAAAACCGTTTTGTTCTCCTCGCATATTTTGCAGGAAGTACAGGCCATTTGCGACAGGGTAATCATAATTAATAAAGGCATCATTGTTGCCGACGACAGATTAAGTAATCTGCAAAAAGTCAGTAATAACCTGTCGGTTGTGCTGGTGGCATTCAAAGAAATGGTGGCACCGGAATTATTTAAAACGATCAGCAGCATCACATTGGTAGAACAAATACAAAAACAGGGATGGCCGGAAGCCTCGTCGGGATCAAACTTTAAACTGCAAACCACCCAGCCTGACAGTGTTAGAAAGCAATTGCTGGAGTTATGTTTAGACAACAACCTGAACATTGTTTCTTTGCATAGTGAAAGCAATAGCCTCGAGGATATCTTTAGAAATTTAACTTCAATGGAGCATAATAATTAATTTAATCAATAAAATAAACAAACATGAGTTACATCGCAAGCATTTTTGCCCGTCAGATCTTAGATAGTCGCGGCAATCCAACAGTAGAAGTAGACGTATTAACAGAAAATGAAAATCTCGGCCGCGCTGCCGTACCAAGTGGGGCCAGCACCGGCATTCACGAAGCCATGGAATTAAGAGACAACAATAAAAAATTATTTGGTGGCAAAGGAGTATTAAAAGCGATTAAAAATGTAAACACCATTATAGCGGAGAACCTCTTGGGCTTTGATGTATCAGACCAAACGGGTATTGATGCCCTGATGATCGAACTGGATGGCACTCCCAATAAAAGCAAATTAGGCGCTAATGGAATGCTGGCGGTTAGTTTAGCGGTTGCAAAAGCTGCCGCGCTGGAAGCCAGTCTCCCCTTGTTTCGTTACATAGGTGGTACCAATGCGAAAATTTTGCCGATACCGATGATGAATATCTTGAACGGTGGCGCCCATGCTGATAATAAAATAGATTTCCAGGAATTTATGGTAATGCCGGTTGGAGCATCTTCATTCAGTGAAGGACTTCAATGGGGTGTGGATATTTTTCATGCGTTAAAAGTGGTACTAAAGAAAAAAGGTTTTAGCACAAATGTGGGTGATGAAGGTGGCTTTGCTCCAAACATTCAAAGCAATGAAGAAGCAATTGAAACCGTATTGACAGCGATCCAGGTGGCAGGTTATAAAACAGGCAGCCAGATAATGATTGCTATGGATGCGGCAAATAGTGAATTATGGAATGCCAAGGAAAAGAAATATATCTTCCACAAAAGTGACGGAAAGAAAATGACGAGTGAACAATTGGTTGCTTACTGGACCAGTTGGGTAAAGCAATATCCTATCTGTTCTATTGAAGATGGTATGGCGGAAGATGACTGGAAAGGATGGAAGATGCTGACGGAATCAGTTGGAACCAAGTGCCAGTTAGTGGGTGATGATCTTTTTGTTACAAATGTAGAACGCCTGGAAAGAGGTATCAATGAAAAAATCGCCAACGCATTACTGGTGAAGGTAAACCAGATCGGCACGCTTACAGAAACCATCAATGCCGTAAGTATGGCTCAGCAAAACGGCCTTAATACCATTATGAGCCACCGCAGTGGCGA
>JACMLJ010000064.1 GCA_014379625.1 Ferruginibacter sp.
TTAAATTTTTTAGTGTACAAAGGTTTAACGCAATATAATTTTCCTGGTGTAACCAAAGAACTGGTGGAAAAATCGAATGCCTTGTTAGTAATAAACTGGCGTGCTTCAAAAAGTGTGAATGAAAATTATCATGCTTCGGGTGTAGGCCGTTTACCTGGTGAAGCACAAAACACAAGTGATAATTTTTATCACTGGGGCGCTTTGCTTGGCTATATGTATCTGTTGGAAAACAATAAAAAATAACGCTTTTTCATTCTACAATAAAATGCATTTACAAACAATGGCAATAATGAAAAATAACTTAAAGCATATAGTATGAACTACAAAAAATTCCCTCTTTTTGCACTACTTATTATTCCCTTTTCAATGCTGGCTCAGAAGCCTTTGGCGGAATTGCAATTTGTTTCGATCCATCCAAACCCGATTATAGGAAAAGGCCACAATGGGGCGAAGGATGTGAAGTTTGGCTTTGAAGGTGGCACAGCGCACAAAGTAAACGGCGTTTATTACCTGTTTACCACTGAAGTAGTTGATACTCCAAAAACAGCAGCGGTAAGGATGGCAATATGGAGTAGCAAAGACGGAATTAGATTTGAAAAGAAAGGAATCATTGCCGAAACAAACCGCAACTGGTGGGATACTACTCACCGGATGTCACCCTGGTCTCCCATGGCAGTATTTGATGTAGAAAGAAACGTATGGAGTGTATTTAATGTGGGATATAGGCGTAAGCCAAATGCAACGAACGTTTATAATATGACCGGCCGCATATTAAGGCACGATAGCAAAGTGAAAGGGCGGAATGGCATTGCAGGGCCATACACTGAAGGAGGATGGTTAGATGTTGATAAAAAACCAGACTGGTGGGAGGGACCTGGTGAGTTTGTTTCTTTTTTTCCTTTTAGGGTTGGCAAAAGCTGGTGGGCATTTTACGGCAGCAACAGTGTACCCGAACATGTAGAGGCAGCCGCCACAATCAATCCAAATGCAAAGAATGTGTTTTATAATGGTTTGATGAAATCCGAAAATGGATTGACAGGTAAATGGATAAGACAGCCGGAACTTAACCCTTTGAAGATGGATCCGGAGTTTGTTGAAAACTGTATTGCTGCTAAAATAGCACCTGATTTGTACATCGCTGTGTATGATGGAGCCAATGAGCAGGAAATTTCTTATTCATGTTCAAAGGATGGATTCCATTGGGGCAAAGAGCAACTAATTAAAATTAAAAATGCGCCGGGGTGGATAAAGAACACCCGTACACCACTTTGCCTGATCAGGGAAGGGAAAGATTTGTACACCATTTATTTTACCGCATTTGATGGCAACAACCCTGATAAAGTGGAACCGCTCTGGCATGATGGCTTTGGCAATGTAGGCATGATGAAAGTCAGGTTGGCAATAAAATAAAATGTGTTGATTTCTAAAAGCAATACGATGAAGCAGCCAATGATGCAACATAAATTATCATATTTTTAGCTGATAAAAAGGCCTTCATAAAGTATACATCTCATACCCGGGTAGGTTTATAAATGATTTTACAGGTTATCGAACCTCCTTGTTGAAATAAGGGGAGCGATTAAACGATTCCTGCAAGGGCTTTCATAGAAACAAATGGATAATTTTGAAAGCTATATCTAAAACAAGTAATTATAAAAACAGTACCAATAAAAATTTAAATCTTATAGCATGAAAAGATTTTTTGGGGCAATATTTTTTTCTTTTATTTTTTTTCCTGCATTAGGTCAAAAAAAATATGAGCCAACCTGGGAATCAATAGACAGCCGTCCGGTGCCGCAATGGTTTCAGGATGCAAAATTTGGTGTGTTTATTCATTGGGGGGTTTATTCGGTACCGTCGTACATTCATATTAACAGGGAAGGTTCTGTGTATGATTGTTATGCTGAATGGTACGAAGTGTTGGCTATGAGTAAAAAAGGGCCCAGCCGGGATTTTCATGACAGGGTATATGGAAAAGATTTTCCCTATCGGGATTTTGCTCCCCTGTTTAAAGCGGAGTTGTGGCAGCCCGAAAAATGGGCGCAGCTCTTTAAAGATGCAGGCGCTAAATATGTAATACTTACTTCTAAACATCATGATGGTTTTGCGCTATGGCCCAGTAGCAGCCCTTATTCAAAAAACTGGAATGCTATGGAAGTTGGGCCCAAAAGGGATTTAGTGGGCGACCTTACAAAAGCGGTGCGTAACAATGGGTTAAAAATGGGCTTGTATTTTTCGCTGATAGAATGGGAGAGCACACCTACACAGCGCGCCGGAAATTTTAACGGATATTATTTGCCGGATGAAATAATTAGCAAGTATAAAATCCCGGCGGATAAAATGATAGCAGATCATAATATTCCCCAGATGAAAGAACTGGTAGAAAAATACCAGCCATCAA